>JBDLVN010000023.1:0-8493 GCA_039804775.1 Actinomycetota bacterium | reverse complement strand
GGTTAGTTGCCGCGAAGCTTGCGGTTCTTGGCGTCGCCCATGACGTTTAGAACGTCAACGGCAGATCTTGCAGGCAACTGCGCCGATGAACCCTTGGCTGGGCCAAGGTTGCTTAGGTCTTGAACCTTGCTGTCGCGGTTTGCAATGACGAACCAAATTCCACGCGCTGGCTTAGGTGAGTTGTTTTCATACATGTGCAGCTGGTTTGCATCGAAACTGAACGAGTCGCCAGGTGAGAGCACGTGAGAATCGTTTTCGATGCGCAAGGTCAACGTGCCTTCGATGATCACGCCATATTCCAAAGCATCGTGGCGCATCATTTTGCCTTCGACCGAACTTGAACTGCCAGGTTCGTAGGTGACCATAAGCGGGTCGGCATCGTCACGGCCACCGTCAGCCAGACGTTCCCAAACCACGCCGTTTTCCATTTCGATAGCCGGGTTTTCACTGCGACGCTGAACTATGCCGTGGTGGCCGTCTTCATATTCGCTTGCGCTGAGTGCCTCGCCGCCAGACTGGGCTTGGCCCTTCATGAGCCCATCGAGCGAGATGCCAAGGTGGTTCACGAGTGAATACAAGGTGCTGACCGAAGGTTGGGTTTTGCCAGTTTCAACCTGCGATAGCAGGCTGGCCGAAACGTTCACCGCAGCTGCGACGCTGCGCAAACTGAGTTTGCGTGCGACTCTAACCCTTCGAAGCTCTGCCCCAATATCGAAATTCACTGTGACTCCTAAGCCAGCAAAAAAATGTGTTCAATTTAACACAAACAACTTAACAAATACTTTACAGCTTTGGGCAACTTCACTGAGGCGTGGGGCAGTTTAGGCCCACAGATTAGATAACGATTTGAAATTTTGTGTTAAGTAAAACTGCACATAAACTTTACTTAACACAATCAAGGAGGATTCTGTGGAGCTCGAAAACGGCCTCGGCCACTTAAGTTATTCAACGCTGGTTCACCTCGGTGACACCTGGGCCGAAATGAACGCGAGCCTTCGCGAATTCGTGCCACAGGTCAAGAAGCGAGTCTCACCCGACGCACCATTTGCTGTGTCTTTGCGCATCTCAGCCGCATCAGCCAAGACCCTCAGCGAGAGCCCGGCCGAGCGCAAATCACTCGTTGACTTCTTAGCCAAAGAAGACCTTTATGTTTACACGGTCAACGCTTTTCCTTATGGGCCATTCAAAGGCGAGATCGTGATGGAGAAAGTCTATGAACCCGACTGGACGACTGACGCCCGCGTTGACTACACAAACTCGGTTGCCGACATTCTCGCCGAGATCACTCCGGCTCACATCAACCCGTCGATTCAAACAGCGCCCCTAGCATTCAAGCCAAACGTTGACGGCGAAGCCTACATTCAACGTTTCACCGACGGCGTCTTTCAGGTCATCAAACACCTGCGCGAGCTAGAGGAGCGCACGGGTCGCCGTGTCAAGCTAGCCATCGAGCCTGAGCCAGCGTGCTACCTCGAAACCACCGACGAAACAGTGGCTTATTTCAAAGAGCGGATTTATTCGCCGGAGGGCATCCGTCGTCTTGCAGAGATCGCATCAATACCGCTGAGCGAAGCCGAAGGTGCAGCGCGACGTTACCTTGGAATCGTCTTCGACATTGGCCACCAGTCGGTCGGTTTTGAGAACATCACCGACTCGCTCACCAAGTTGGTCAACGCGGGTATTCCGATCTTCAAACTTCAAGAGGCGGCTTCACTTTGGGTGAAAGACCTGACTCTCGAGATTGTGCCGGCACTTCGCAGGTTCACCGACACTATCTATTTGAGCCAAACCTCGCTAAAGCAAGATGAAAAAATCACCAAATACCTCAACCTTGGCGAGGCTCTCGATGCGTTTGAAGCTAACCCGGTGAAAACCGAAATGCGCACGCACTTTCACGTGCCGGTTTTTCTTGCAGAACTCGGGCCATTTCTCACCACTCGTTTCGGCGTGCAAGAAGCCCTCAAGATGCACCGCGAGACGCCGCTCTCAGATCACCTCGAAATCGAAACATATACCTGGGATGTCCTCCCGGCCGAACTCAAGACCGGCGACATCGTTGACTATGTGAGCCGCGAGCTTGAATTTGTGCGCAACGAGTTGGTGGGTTGAACATGACCGAGAAAATTCAGGTTTCACTCATCGGCTTAGGTTCGATGGGCACGGCCATGGCTGCCAAAATTCTCGAAAAGGGTTTCGATTTGGCCATCTGGAATCGCACCCCCAAAGTTGCCCCTGAGCTTGAAGAGGCGGGTGCCAGATTTGTGACCCTCGCAGAAGCACTGAGCCGACCTTTTGTTATTTCGATGCTGAGCAACGACGCTGCGGCACTTGCAGTGTTCAACGATGCGAACCTTGCATCAGCGAGTGAAAACACCATTCACATCAACATGTCAACGCTAAGCACCGAAGCCAGTCGCGCTCTTGCGGCAATGCACGAAAAGCACGGTGTGGGCTACATCGCCTCGCCGGTTCTTGGTCGGCCGGCAGCGATCAGCAACGGCAAGCTGCTTATTGTTGTCGCTGGTGACGCCACCCAGATCAACACAGCGACTGTCGTGCTCGAGCAGGTTTGCGCCAAGTTCTTCAACGTTGGCGAAGACCACAGCAAAGCGATTTTGGTGAAGCTCGGCGTTAACTACAACCTGATTCACGCACTCCAAGCCATTGGCGAGTCGGTGGCTTTGGTTGAATCTGGCGGCGTTGACCCAAACACCTTTATCGAAATCATCACGCACACTGCCTTCACAGGTGCTGCCTACGTCGGATACGGCCCGATGATCGTCAACCGCAACTACACGCCGCCCGGGTTCTCGGTTGAACTCGGCCTCAAAGACGTCAAGCTGGTCGAAAGCGCTGCTGCTGAACTTGACCTCAAGTTGCCGGTTGCACCTGTGCTTCACCAGCTGTTTGAACAGGCGCTGGCTGACCCCGACCTGAAAGACCTCGACTGGTCTTCGATTGCTGAACTTACTAGGCAACGCAAAATCAAATAACATCTAATTTTAGCCAATAAAAAATGGGACCCTTCGTCATTGGAGGGCCCCATTTTTGGTTCAGAAGTGAACCCCTATTGTGCGTTTTTGCGGCTGCGAAGCAGGCTGTAAACCACTGCGGCAACCAAAATCAGCGCTGCCTGCAACAGATATTGCCAGGTTTGGTTGAGGTCTAAGAACACGGTTGCGTTCATGACCTGAATCAACAAAATAGCGCCAAACATTGTGCCAACATAAGTGCCTCGGCCACCCATCAAACTGGTGCCGCCTAGCACCACGGCAGTGATGCTTGTCAGCGTGTATCCGACGCCCTGTGAAGCATCGCCAACACCGATCTGAACCATGAGCATGATTGCGCCCAAAAATACAAACAGCGATGAAACGACGTATGCCCCAATGATGGTGCCGGTCACCGGAACACCGATGCGGCGAGCTGATTCTTCGTTAGAACCAACGGCACGAAGCTGCCAGCCCCAGCGACTCTTGCGAAGCAGATATTCCATGCCAACAGTTGCCAAAATCAATACGATGAACATCGCCGGAATCGGGCCAAACTTGGTGTTGACCAGCTTCGAAATGTCTTGGTTGATATAACCCTCTGGCGCTGAACGCAAGATGAATGAAAAACCACCGATGGCGATGTATGTAGTTAGCGTGGCTGCAATGGCAGTGAACTTCACAAACCTAATCAACGAACTGTTCACCACACCCACGACGACACCAACCACGATCATCGTGGCAAGACCGAGCAAACCAGACAGAACTGGCGAGCCATCATTAATGAAGAACGAAGCTATAACCACCATCAGGCCGGCGAGAGGGCCAACCGAAAGGTCGATGCCGCCCGTCATCATCACCGTTGTCTGACCAATGGCGATGAAGCCCAAAGCACAAACCAAAATCAGAATCGAACCGATGTTGAAATCGCTGAGATACTTGGCGTTCTTGCCAAGAATGTAGGCAGCCAGCACAACCATTACCAGCCCGAGCATTACTGCTGGCGCATAGTCGCCCTTCAAGAAGCGGCGACCCTTGTCAATGATGGTTTCGTTCTCGAGTGCACGCTGACGGTTCTCGCGCTCAACGCGAATAATCTTGGTGGTCGCAGTCACAGCTGCCTTGATCATGGCTTCTTCGCGGTTTTCGCCGTCGTGCAGTGTCTGAACAACTTGGCCACGAGACATGACATAAACAGTGTCGCAAAGACCCTCGAGCTCTTTGGCATCTGATGAGGCAACCACAACCGGAATTCCGTTTGCAGAGGCGGTGCGCAAGATTTCATAGAGTTCTGAACGCGCGCCGACGTCAACACCCTGGGTTGGCTCATCGGCCAAAATCATCATCGGGTTAGACAGCAACGCACGGGCCATAACGACCTTCTGCTGGTTTCCGCCAGAAAGCGAAGACACTGGGGCTTCAATGCTTGGAGCCTTAACCGACAGAGAACCTAGAGTTTCGTTCACGGCAGCAAGCTCTTTTTTGCGGCTCAATAGGCCACCGAGTTTGAAGTTCTTCAAAGCTGCGAGTGCGGCGTTTTCGCGCACTGACATGCGCATCATCACGCCTTCGCGCTGGCGGTCTGCCGGCATCAAAGCGGCGGCGCCGTGAAGTTCTTTGGCACTCAAAACTGAGCCGTTGATAGAGATTGTTCCGGTGCTCGCAGTCTGACCAGCAAGCGCACGAAGCAACTGGCTCTGGCCATTGCCGACGACACCAGCGATGCCGATGATCTGGCCTGGGTAGGCTTCGATGCTGACATCGGTGAAACCTTCGCCAGAAATATTGGTCACCACTAGGTTCGGTGTTGAGCCAGCTACCATCTTGTGCTTTGCCGGAAAAGCCGATGAAAGCTCACGGCCGATGATTTGAGCCAACAGGTCGGCATCGGTGATCTCGGCAATCTTGGCAGTCTGCATCTTCTTGCCATCGCGCAAAACGGTTACAACATCGGCAAGTTGGCGAACCTCGGCCAAGCGGTGCGTGATGTAGATAACTGCTGTGCCATTGGCGATCTCTTTAGCAACCAACTTGAAGAGCAGCTCGACCGAGTCTTGACCTAGAGCTGCGGTAGGTTCATCCAAGATAAGAATTTTTGGGCTGGTTGCAAGTGCTTTAGCGATTTCAAGCAGGTGCTTCTGAGCAATGGTGAGGTCTTCAACACGCTGCAACAGCGAGATTTTGAGGCCAACACGGTCAAGCAGCTTGGCGCCGACTTCTTCGGCTTTGGCACCTTTGAAGATTGAGTTAGGCAGGGCTACCTGCAAGTTTTCGAGAACCGTAAGATCTTTCAGTACGGCTGGGTGCTGGTGCACAATCGCGATGCCTAGTTGGCTGGCGAGTGCTGGTGTGAGTGCGTCGTAACGCTGGCCGCTGACCAAAAGGTCGCCCACAGAAGGGGGCGTGGTGCCAGAGGCGATGTTCATCAGAGTTGATTTGCCGGCACCGTTTTCGCCGAGCAGGGCGTGAACTTCACCCGATTTGATCTGCAGGCTAACGTCTGTCAGAGCTGGCACTCCCGAATAGTTTTTCGAGATTCCACGAAGTTCCAAAACTACGCTGTTTGATTCGTTGGTGGCCACTCTATGTCTCCTGGTATTTCTAAAAGTTTTGTGATTTGGTTCTGGGCCGGCCTATTGCTAGACCGGCCCAGTTCCGATGATTCTTTATTACTTCAATAGTGCTTGCTGGTCTGCACCGCTCATTTGTGCTGAGAGGTAAAGGTCGCCAGAGATGCTCTTGTCGCACTGAACATCGCTAGGAGTCATTGAGACAGAGTCTTCAAACATTGGAGCCTTGAACTGAGTTTCGGTTGGAACAGTACCACCGGTTGCACGAGCAACAGCCTGCTGAATAGCTAGGCGAACGTTGTCGTTACCAGTTGCAACTGTCATCAACTTGAAGTCAGGGTTTTTAGCTGCGTTGTCTTTGAAGAAGCAACCAAGAACGTTTCCGTCTGAAGTGGCCAACGCTGGAATCGAACGGCCGCTCTTGGTGAACTCAGGAAGTGCACCAACTAGTGAAGGGCCAAAGTCAGAAACGATAACGTCGATCTTTGGGTACTTCGCAATAGCTGCAGTTAGAACCTGCTGGGTCTTAGCTGGGTCCCAGTTGGTAACTTCGAAAGGCTGCTCGCCAAGGTACTTGTATTTTGCAGTGTCAGTTAGAACTGACTCAAAGCCCTTGCGCTCGTCAACACCCTGGCTGTTGCCAGCAGGACCTGATAGGAACAAGATGTTTGCGCCGTCAGGGAAGTTGGTCTGAATCCAGTTGCCCCAGTTAACACCGTCGGTCACGAAGTCAGCGCCTACGAACACGTCGTAGTCGGTGCCGTCAGCGCCGCCAGGGAACACGCGGTAAGGAACAGTTACAACACCTGCGTCGTGTGCAGCACGAAGGGCTGGCAACATTGCCTGACCTGAGTCTGGGAACACTACGATTGCGCCAACACCCTTAGCAACCATGCCGTTGATGTCTGAAATTGCCTTCTGAGTGTCGCCCTGGCCGTCTGCATAGAGAAGGTCAGTAACACTTGAACACTTTGCAACTTCGTCTTTACCAGCAGCAGTGGTAACCAAACGCCAGCTGTTGCCACCGTAACCATCGGTTAGACCAATGGTGGTTTCGTTCGGGCCACACCATGATGGGCGGTCTGAAGCAGCTGTGTCGGTAGGTGTAGCGGTTGAACCATTTGAACAACCGGCAAGTAGCACGGTTGCTACGACTGCGCCGGTGAAAGCGGCAGCCAGTTTGCGATGACTAATCATCATGTTTCCTCCATCTGATTTGCTTGACATCACTGTCAGGCATTTAGTTGAGACTTCTAAGCTGAGGGCGAAGAAGCTTGTTTCCGCCTGCGACTTGCTGCCGACAGGAGTTCGCGAAGGGCTGACCTCAAACGAGCCCAGTCCACTGTGTAGATCGCAACGCCAATTGCCAACGCTGCAGCTTGAACCAAAGTTCTAACAGCGAAAGGAACACCTAGCGCTAGAACGAACTGGTCAAGTTGTGTTAGAAAGAGCGCTGCCAAGACAGTTGCAGTTGGCAATCCGCGCCCTCCCAAAAGTGAAGTGCCACCAAGCACGACGACGGCCACTGATGGCAACATGTATGAATTGCCCATGAATGCGGTTGGCTGGTTGGTAACGCCAGCAAGCACGATGCCCGCAAGCGCATAGAGCAGCTGAGCCCAAACATAGGCAAGGCCCTGGTGGCTTCGAACGCGAAGGCCAATGACCTTAGCTACCGGAGCGCTCGAACCAATCGATTCGAAGCGGCGGCCGGCAACGGTCTTGCGCAGAATAAGAATGACTAAAAGCAGGGCCGCGACCGCAAAGAAGACTGCGTTTGGAATGCCGAATGACAACCCGCCGCCGATTTGGTTCAAAAGCGCGGTTGTGGTGCGAGGAATACCGTCAGAGATCGCAAGCACAGCGCCGAACAACAATGCGTTTGTGCCCAAAGTTGCGATGATTGGGTTGAGGCTCAGAATGCCGATCAAAAAGCCGTTGAGCAAACCGGCGCCGATTGCATAGGCAATCGCCAAGAACACTGCTGGCAGAAGCTTTGAGTTGTCGCCATTTGGTTCGTGGCTCACGATAACGATGGCGAGCGAGACCGCACCTGGAACCGAAAGGTCAATGCCGGCCTGCTGAATTACGAGCATTTGACCGAGGCCAACGATTGCCAAGATTGCGGCGAAAGGTAACATTCCCAAAATGGTTCCGTTAGCCACACTCGAAGGTGCGACACCAGCGCTTAAGGCAAAGAGCACGATCGTTGAAACAACAATCGTCAGCAAGCCCTTAGAAATTTGAAAGCGTGGCGCTTTTCTAAGGGTGGCTGAATTTGCCTGTGACATTAGTGCTCCTTGGTGATGGTTCGTTGCGGTGCATTTGAAACAAAGTGTTGAGTATTACTTTATGAAATGTTCATAACGTTTAGGCTGACTTAAGATAACGATTAAGCGACACTTCTCATTTTGAACCTGAAATCAGATGTTTTCTCGTTCAAAAATGCACGTTTTTTAGGTCGCCTTGATAAACAGCCTCACCTATTGATACTAGCTAAACAATAGGAAACCCTTGAGGTTTAGACAGAAGTTTAGGGTTTTGGTTGACTTGACTCAGGGTTACGACAGGCGGCGTTCAGATTTTTTGCAAGTGTTCATTTTGCTGACATGCCATTGGTGGTATCGTTCATAATAAGTGAACACTCGCACGAAACGGAGACTCAAACCTATGAGCACAAATTCAAACCGCCGAGCACTCATTGTCGGTGTCACCGGAATCTCAGGTCAGTCGATTGCAACAAAGTTGTTGCAGGCTGGCTGGGAGGTTCACGGTCTTTCACGCCGCACTGAAGGACTACCTGCAGGCGTGCATCACATCAAGGCTGACCTACTTGATGCAGGAGCTATGAAAACTGCTCTCGCGGGCCTAAAGCCAGAGATCGTATTCATGACCGCTTGGATCAAAAAAGACTCTGAGGCCGAAAACATTGA
>JBDLVN010000022.1:0-30987 GCA_039804775.1 Actinomycetota bacterium | reverse complement strand
CGACCCTGCTTGTTACCGGCGGTTCACTCGGCGCACGCAGCATCAACGAAACCATTGAGGCTTCGCGCAACCTTTTGTCGGCGGCGGGCATTCAAGTGCTTCACATCGTCGGTGACCGCTCGCCACTTGAGCCAACCGCCACCAAAGATTATGTGCGGTTGGCCTACTGCAGCGAAATGCACTTAGCGATTGCCGCAGCCGATTTTGCCGTGGCTCGCGCTGGTGCTTCAACGGTTAGTGAGTTTGCTGCCGTGGGTCTGCCGGCCTGCTATGTGCCCTACCCGGTGGGCAACGGTGAACAAAAGTTCAACGTGGTTGACCTCGTGAGCGCAGGCGGTTCGGTAGTTTGCGCCGACGCTGACTTCACGCCCCAGTATGTCTCGCAAACCTTGATTCAGACAGTTTCAAACACCCGCGAGCTCAAAGCGATGGCAGCCATCGCCAAGCGCACCGGTGTGGCCGACGGCGCCGAGCGACTGCTCGAACTCGTCAAGCGAGTTGCAGCGAACTCAGGCCCCGCCCTGTCGTAATCTAGCCATAAGCATTTCGAAGGAACCCATGATTAAGCCAGACTTTTCACAACCAGTGCCCGCCGACTTAGGCAAAGTGCACTTCATTGGCATCGGCGGTTCAGGCATGAGCGGCATCGCACGCATCTTGATCGGCATGGGCCACAAGGTCACCGGCAGCGACCTTCGCGACACCTCAAACGTTGCCGCGCTTCGTGAACTTGGCGCAGAGATTTTCATCGGGCACGATGCTGCACACCTCGGCGACCCCGACACCGTGGTCGTCACCTCGGCTCTATGGCCAACCAACCCGGAATATTTGCTTGCCAAAGAACGCGGCATTCCCGTGATTCACCGCTCGCAGGCTTTGGCCTACCTAACCACCAAAAAGCGACTGATTGCGGTTGCTGGTGCACACGGCAAAACCACCAGCACCGGCATGGTGGTGACAGCGTTGCAAGAGTTGGGCGATGACCCAAGCTTTGTCAACGGTGGCGTGATTGCTTCGCTGGGCGCGAGTTCGGGCAGCGGGGAATCCGATTTGTTTGTAATCGAAGCCGACGAGTCTGACGGTTCGTTTTTGCACTACGACACAGCGATCGCGCTGATCACAAATGTCGATGCCGACCACCTCGACCACTATGGCAGCATCGAGGCTTTTGACGCCGAGTTTGCCAAGTTTGCTAACGGAGCCAAAGAGTTCATCGCCATCAACAGCGATGACCCAGGCGCAGTTCGAGTCACCAAACTTTTGCCGGGCAAGCGAGTGATTCGCTTCGGTGAAGCTACCGACGCCGATTTGCGCCTGCACTCGGTTGATGCCAGCGGTGCGCAAGTGTCGTTTGCAGTTGACGTTGCAGGTCAAACTTTGCACGCGACCCTGAAGGTTCCTGGTCTGCACAACGCTATCAACGCCACAGGCGCTCTAGCAGTGCTCACTGGCTTGGGCTATGAGCCAGCAGACGCATTGGCCGCCATCGCCCGTTTTGGTGGCACCGAGCGTCGTTTTGAGCTGCACGGTGAGCGAAGGGGAGTCAAGGTTTATGACGACTTCGCTCACCACCCAACTGAGGTTTCGGCTGCGCTTGCTGGCGCTCGCGCGGTTGTCGGCGAGCACAAGATCATCACGGTTTTTCAGCCGCACCTTTATAGCCGCACGCGCTTGATGGCCAAAGAGTTTGCTGCCGCCTTGGCCGCAAGCGACGAGGTCGTCGTGCTCGACATTTATGCCGCGCGTGAAGACCCAGAGCCTGGCGTGACCGGCGCTCTAGTTTCTAACGCTTTCGCCAACCAGGCGCAGGTTCACTATGTTGAGCACTGGGATTCCGCACCTGCCGTGGCAGCCTCACTAGCCAGCGAGGGTGACTTCATCATGACAATGGGCTGTGGTGACGTTTATCGCATGGTGCCAGCCTTGCTTGAGGCGTTAGAGAAGTAACTCTTGAAAAAACCGCCTTCGCGCGCTGCTAAACCCAAGGCAGGTGCGACCAAGATCACCCGCGAACAACTTAGGGCCGAGCGCGAGCGTTTGCTTTTGCTGCGCCAAAGTGGCAAGCAGGCACAGCGAAATTCGCTTCGCCAATTGAATCGCGAGGCTAAGCGGTTTGGTCGCAACCGTCGTCGGGTGATGGCAGTTCGCTTGAGCGTGGTTTCGGCGTTCGCAGCTTTGATTGCCTTGGTTTTAGCCACCCTTTTTACCCCGATGCTAGCTATTGAGAAGATTGAGGTTTCTGGCACTCATCGGCTCAAGTCTTCGCAGATTCAAGCCGCTGTGAAATCTCAAATCGGGGTGCCGCTAACCCGGGTTGACAGTGGCCAAATCACCTCAGCCCTTTCGAAATTCAAACTTATTGAGAGTTTTTCAACAGTTTCGCTACCGCCTCACACCCTGCAACTGCGCATCATCGAGCGCCAGCCGGTTTGCATCGTTACTCTCGGGGGCATCAACTATCTGTTTGACGTCGCAGGGGTTGAGCTTGGTGTTGCCAAAGCCAGCGATCATTACCCGGTGGTGTCTGTTGGCGGTTCGCCGAGCAAGAGCAAAAATTATGGCGACGCAATTCAGGTTCTTTTAGCTTTGCCAGTTTCATTTGTGAAGCGAGTTGCGGTTGTTGAAGCGCGTTCGCAAGACAACGTGGTGATTCAGCTCAAAGGTTTAGCTGGTCAGCAGATTTTGTGGGGCGACGCGTCACGTTCTGCGCTCAAGGCGAAGGTTTTGGCCAAACTCATCAAACACGTGCCAAAGAGCCGTGTTGCCACCATCGACGTCTCAGCGCCAACCGCACCGGTGGTTCGCTACGGCAACTAGTGCATTAGGCGCGGGTGGCGCCGTTGGCGCGGATGGCGCGGATGGCCCCACCTGCGGCGCTACTTTAGGCGCACCGGAGTTGCTTTTTTGCGACACGCCAACCCGCCTAAGACGGTTTCGGGCAAAGTCGTTCTAACTTCATGGCGCATGCCCAAAAAGCGATCAACACTAACGTTCAGGTTGATGTTTAAGCTTATTTGTTGATTTTAAGGAGCCACAGTGCCAGCCCCAAGCCAAAGCTTTAACCGCCAAGTAGTCATCAAGGTTGTTGGCGTCGGTGGCGGTGGCGTGAACGCGGTTAACCGCATGCTCGATGCCGGAATGCGCGGTGTTGAATACATCGCACTTAACACCGACGCGCAGCAGCTTCTGATCAGCCAGGCCCACGTGAAGCTCGACATCGGTCGCGAGATCACACACGGTCTAGGCGCAGGTGCCGACCCAGAAGTTGGTCGCCGTGCAGCCGAAGACCACGAAGATGAAATCGAAGCGCTACTAACTGGCGCTGACATGGTTTTCATCACCGCGGGTGAGGGTGGTGGCACCGGCACCGGCGCCGCGCCAATCGTTGCCAAAATCGCAAAACGCCTAGGCGCTCTCACCGTTGCAGTTGTGACCCGACCTTTCAACTTTGAAGGCAAGCGTCGCGCTGAGCAGGCTGACAAGGGCATCGAAAATCTTCGTGCTGAGGTTGACGCGATCATAATCGTGCCAAACCAGCGCCTACTAGAAATGCAAGACAAGACCATTGCATTCGTTGACGCCTTTGAAATCGCTGACTCGGTGCTTCGCGCCGGTGTTCAGGGCATCACCGACCTCATCATTACCCCGGCACTTTTGAACACCGACTTCAACGACGTCAAATCAGTGCTTCAGGGCGCTGGCTCAGCACTTATGGGCATTGGCTCGGCAAAGGGTGAAGACCGCGCAGTTCGTGCCGCAGAGATGGCTGTCACCAGCCAGCTGCTCGAGTCAACTATTGACGGCGCAAACGGCGTCTTGCTTCAGATTCAAGGCCCATCAGATATCGGTATGCACGAGATGGACCACGCCGTTAGCTTGGTCAAAGAAGCTGTTGCCGATGGCGCAACCATCATCTGGGGCACAACCATCGACGACACCCTTGGCGACGAAGTTCGCGTCATTGTTATCGCAGCTGGCTTTGAAGAAGGCGCAACTCGCAGCAGCGCGTTGCAGAGCCGCACTCCATTTAGCCCAAGCGCTGCATTTGAAAGTTTCACGTCTGGCTCAGCTCCAGTGGTTAGCAATGCAGTGCCGTCATTTGCCTCAGCAGGCGCTGCTTCAACCATCGCTGCCGAAGCCTTGGCGAGCAGCCCGCTCGACATCGACGACATTGACCCTGTGTTAGGTGGCAGTGCCGAACCGATTTCAGCAGCTGACGTACTAAACGCAGAACCAAAGCCAGCAGCCAAGCCAATTCAGCAGCACTATGGCGACGACCTTGACCTCCCTGACTTTCTCACCAACTAACGGTTTAGGCGAGCGCTATTCTCAAGCGCTCGAAAAGATCGCGGCTGCTGAAAGCGCAGCAGGGGTTGAGCTCGGTTCGACAACGCTAATCGTGGTTTCAAAAACGCACCCTGCTGATTTAGTTCTTGAGCTTCTTGAGCTCGGTGCAACCAACTTCGGCGAGAACCGCGACCAAGAGGCAGCGCCAAAAGCCGAAGCGGTTGCCGACGAAATTAATCTTGCTAGAGCCGAAGGTCGCTGGGTTGGTGCAGACGCAGCCTGGCATTTCATCGGGCAGTTGCAGTCAAACAAGGTCAAATCTGTCTTGCGATATGCGAGCTCGATTCACTCACTTGATCGACCAAGCTTGTTGCAGGCGCTAGTCAAAGAACTCGACAAAGAGCGCCAAGCCGCAGAAGCAGTTGGCTCATGGGTGCGTGCATCTAAGTCTTTGCCCGTATTCATTGAACTGAACCTCACCGGTCAGGCTGAGCGCGGTGGCATATTGCCCGAAAACCTTTTGGATTTTGCCGAGCAAGTTTTGCAAAGTGAGAATCTGCAACTCGAAGGCGTTATGGGTGTTGCGGGCCTTGATGTTGAGCCAGGTATTGACTTCGATCGCATTCGCGCTGCCAGCGAAAGCCTGCAAAGCCTCGCACCTAATGCCAAATTCATCTCAGCTGGCATGTCAGGTGACTATGAAATCGCGATTCGACACGGTGCGACACACGTTCGCATTGGCACGTCAATCACGGGCAAACGCGATTATTCGGTTTAATCTAGCGATATTGGAGCTTTTTAATCCGAGTAGTAGGAGCATGACATGGGAGTTTTCTCAATGGCCAAAAATTGGCTGGGCTGGGACGAAGTCTATGACGACGAGTTGCCAGTTCGTGAAGCCATTCCTATTAACAGCCGCCAGGCAGTTCGCCCTACCGTGGTGGCTCGCAGCAGAAAACCTCAGGTTTCTGAAGTGAACGAGATTTTCACCATCGACGTGCGATCTTTTGCTGATGCTCAGCGCATCGGTGAGGAATATCGTGACGGCAAGACCGTTATTGCGAACCTTGGTGACCTAGAAGACGGTCGTCGCATCGTTGACTTCATGTCTGGTTTAGTTTTTGCACTAAACGGCAGCTCGCGCCGCGTTACCTCAAAAGTCTTCTTGCTCTCACACGCCGGAGTTTCGGTTGAGGGCGACACCGCTGCCGAAGACAACAGCGAAGTCGAATCACTTTACATTCGCCCATAATCAATGGGTCTCATTGGTTTAGGGCTCTGGTGGGCACTTCGCATCTATAGCCTGGTGCTGGTTGCCCGAATTATTATCGACTGGGTTCGTGCCTACAACCCGTCTTGGCGTCCCCGCGGAGCAGTGCTGATTGCAGCCGAAATTGTTTACACACTCACTGACTGGCTTTTGCGTTTGATGCGCCGTTTGGTTCCACCACTGAGGTTAGGGCCGGTTGCTTTGGACCTCGGAGCGATCATTATTTTCGTTGCCATCGGCCTGCTTCAGAACCTTGTGCTGATTTTCTTTAGATAACGACCAGTTTTTTGGGTTAAACTATTTCGAACTGACCTATTAGGTTATGCGAATCGAAAGTAGAGCAAAATGCCATTGACTCCCGAAGACGTTGTCAACAAACGATTTCAACCAACCAAGTTTCGCGAAGGTTATGACCAAGACGAAGTTGATGACTTTCTAGACGAAATCGTTGTCGAGCTTCGCCGCGTCTATCAAGAGAACGAAGACCTACGTCAGCGTCTTTTGGCATCAGAGGGTCGCATCGCCGAGCTTCAGCGTTCAGGCGCTGGCATGGCATCACAACTTGGCGGTTCTGCTCCGGCAATCGCTGTTCCTGAACTTTCAGCAGCTGCACCTACTTTCAGCCCTTTTCCTGAGGCTTCAACCGACCCGAACTCAGTTGACGGTGGTAACAACACCAACAACCTTCTTCAGTTGGCTCGCAAGCTTCACGACGAGCACGTGCGCGAAGGCCTTTCAAAGCGCGACGCTCTTATCGCCGAAGGTCACGCAACAGCAGCCCGTCTAGTTCGCGAGGCAGAAGCCCAGCACCGCGCCGACTTCAGCAACCTAGAGCGCGAAAAAGCTTTGGTTGAGCACTCGATTCAAGAGCTAAAGAGCTTCGAACGCGAATATCGCGCCAAGCTAAAGAGCTACATTCAGGGTCAGCTAGAAGAGCTTGACCACTCAGGTTTCACTGCCAGCCCAAGCACTAGCACTGGCAACACTCCAGCTATCTCAACAGGTTTCAACAACCCAACCGGCAGCTACAACCTCGGTCTATAGGCAAATAAGTCTGAAAAACCTTGTCTTCTAAGTTAGCTTTGCCGCGCCGAGTTCTTTGGCTCACCATTTTTGCCGCACTCGTCGTGCTGGTTGACCAAATTTCTAAAGCCGTAGTTTTAGCTAACCTGCAGCCTGGTCGCTACTATGACGTTCTTGGCCCGGTTTTGCGCTGGTATCTAGTGAGAAACGACTCAGCCGCATTTTCACTCGGCGGGGGAGTCACCTGGATTTTCACCGCATTCTCTGCCATCGCGGCTCTTGCCGTGATCTTTGCCAGCCGAAAAATCGAGACCCGCTCTTGGTCAATCATGGCCGGCGTTTTGCTCGGTGGAATTCTCGGCAACCTTATCGATCGTGTCACTCGCGAACCGGGGTTTCCGAACGGCCACGTGATCGACTTCATTTCGATTCCGTTCAACTTTGCAATCTTTAACATCGCTGACAGTGCGATCGTGATTGTTGCTGCCATCACTGTGATTCGCGTGATGCGTGGCGATCGTCTTGGCAAGTGAGCCTGGTCAGGTGACCGAACATCAAGAAAATCGTTATTTGCCAGTGCCGCCGGGCATCGCTGGCGAGCGAGCCGATGCTGGCATAGCGAAACTCCTCGGCCTCTCACGCGCTGCGGCTGCTGAAATGCTTTTGCAAGGCTTGGTTCACCAAAACGGCAAGCAGCTCGGCAAATCAGACAAACTAATCGTCGATGCGATGCTCGACATTTCGATGCCTCAGGTGAAGAACCGCCTCGAAATTCACGCCGACCACGTCGATGGTTTCAAGATCATCTATCAAGACGATGACATTGTGGTGGTTGACAAGCCAGCCGGGGTAGCTGCTCACCCTTCTGTGGGCTGGGATGGCCCCACCGTTCCTGGCGCACTGCTCGCACTGGGCATTCAGATTTCTACCTCTGGCGCGGCCGAGCGTCAGGGAATCGTTCAACGCCTCGATGTTGGCACCAGCGGGCTCATGGTTTTGGCAAAAAGCGAAGTTGCCTACTCGCGCCTAAAGCAGGCCTTTCGCGACCGCGCGGTTCACAAGATTTATCACGCCATTATTCAGGGCCACCCTGACCCCTTCGAAGGCACGTTTGATGCGCCGATTGGGAGGCATCCTCGTGCTGAATTTAAGTTTGCGGTGCTTCAAGATGGCAAACCATCGGTCACGCACTACAAAACCCTTGAGGCGTTTCGCTCGGCAACTCTAGTTGAGGTGAATCTCGAAACCGGTCGCACGCATCAGATTCGTGTGCACTTCTCGGCGTTCAAGCACCCACTCGCCGGCGACACCATGTATGGCGCCGACCCGACGTTAGCCGCCAAACTTGGGCTTGACCGCCAGTGGTTGCACGCGGTTGAGCTGAGTTTTACACACCCCACCAGCGGCGAAGTTGTGACGTTCGACAGTGAATACACACCTGAGTTGGTGCATGCACTCGAGGTGCTTCGGGGTTAAGGTTTAAACACCGCCAACCATCTCGAGAAACCGCCGAATCGGCGAAATCTCAATCGCTAGAAAGTTTCGCTGCCGTGTCTAAAGATGATTCGTTTGTTCACCTTCATGTGCACACCGAATACAGCATGCTCGACGGTGCGGCGCGCGTAAAACCGCTGATCAAAAAAGCCGTTGAGTTTGGCATGCCTGCGATTGGCATCAGCGACCACGGTAACAACTTTGGCGCTTATGACTTCTATAGCACCGCAAAAGCCAACGGCATCAAGCCAATCATTGGCATCGAGGCTTATCTAACCCCTGGCACGCACCGCAGCGACCGCACTCGCGTTCGTTGGAGCGACGGCGGCGACGATGACGTTTCGGGTAGCGGTTCATACACCCACATGACGATGTTCGCCGAGAACACCGAAGGCATGTTCAATCTCTTCAGACTTTCTTCGCTGGCCTATCTCGAGGGTTTCTATATGAAGCCGCGCATGGACCGCGAATTGCTTCAGAAATATGGCAAAGGCATCATCGCAACGACCGGCTGCGCCTCTGGCGAGATTCAAACCCGTTTGCGCCTGGGGCAGTATGACCTCGCCCTTCAGGCAGCTGCTGACTATCGCGACATCTTTGGCAAAGATAACTTCTTTGTTGAGATCATGGACCACAACCTGGCTGTTGAGCAAAAGTCTTGGAACGGCCTCATGCAGCTGTCGAAAGACCTAGACCTGCCGTTGTTGGCAACAAACGACCTCCACTACATTTCGCCTGCCGACGCTAAGGCACACGAGGCTTTGCTCTGCATCGGTTCGGGTTCAACGCTGAGCGACCCGAAACGATTCAAATTCGACGGCGACGGTTATTACCTCAAGACCGCAGCCGAAATGCGCCACCTATTTCGCGATCACCCTGAGGCTTGCGACAACACCCTGTTGATTGCTGAGCGTTGCGAAGTTGAGTTTCCGACCCGCGACCTAATGCCAAAGTTTCCGGTTCCTGAAGGCCACACCGAAGCATCGTGGTTCGAAGAAGAAGTGATGCGCGGCATGAACCGACGATATCGCGGCGACATTCCTCAGCGCCAGGCTGAGCAAGCGGCATATGAGGTTGAAGTAATCAAGAACATGAATTTTCCTGGTTACTTCTTGGTGGTTGCCGACTTTATCGCTTGGGCTCGCGAGCAGGGCATTCGTGTTGGCCCTGGCCGTGGTTCGGCCGCTGGTTCAATCGTTGCCTATGCGCTTGGCATCACCGAGCTTGACCCGGTTCACCACGGTCTAATCTTTGAGCGTTTCTTGAACCCCGACCGCATCTCAATGCCCGACATCGACGTTGACTTCGATGACCGTCGCCGTGGTGAGGTCATCAAATATGTGACAGCCAAATATGGCGATGACCGTGTTGCGCAAATCATCACCTACACAAACATCAAGGCTAAGCAGGCTCTGAAAGACGCTGCGCGCGTGCTGGGCAAACCATATTCGGTCGGCGAGAAACTGACCAAGGCGATGCCACCCATGGTTTTGGGGCGCGAGCTTAGCCTGCGCGAAATGGTTGAGTCAGAGTGGATCGACGAGGTTACCGGCGACTCTAAAAAGAGTGACCGCTTTGTTGAAGCAGCCGAGTTTCGCGACCTAATCACGAACGACCCTGAATCGGCCGAAGTTTTCGAACTTGCCCGAGGCATTGAGCACGGCAAGCGAGGCAGCGGTGTTCACGCCGCAGGTGTCATCATGTCAGCGCTGCCACTCCTTGACGTCATGCCTGTGATGCGCCGCGATAACGATGAGGCCGTCATCACCCAGTTCGACCAGCCGCCTTGTGAGGCGCTCGGTCTGCTAAAGATGGACTTCTTGGGTCTTCGAAACCTAACCATGCTCGACGATGCGATTTCGAACATCTATCAGAACCGTGGCGAAACCGTGGTGCTTGAAGAGCTTGACCTCGACGCCGACAAAAACACCTATGAACTACTTTCGCGCGGTGACACCCTTGGCGTGTTTCAGCTCGATGGTGGCGGCATGCGAGTTTTGCTGCGCCAACTAAAGCCTTCAGAGTTTGAGCACATCTCAGCTGTGATTGCGCTTTATCGCCCAGGCCCGATGGGCATGAACTCGCACACCAACTATGCCCAGCGCAAAAATGGTTTGCAACAAATCGACCCGATTCACCCAGAGCTTGAAGAAGTGCTTTCAGAGGTTCTTGGCCCAACCTATGGTCTTGTGGTTTATCAAGAGCAGGTGATGGCGGCTGCGCAAAAAGTTGCAGGCTTCACACTTGGCAAAGCAGACCTGTTGCGCCGCGCAATGGGCAAGAAAAAGAAGTCTGAGCTAGACAAACAATATGAAGATTTCTTGGCCGGTGGCAAGAATCTAGGATTCTCTGAGCCTGCGATCGATATGCTCTGGAAGACCCTTGAGCCGTTCGCTGACTACGCCTTCAACAAGGCCCACAGCGCGGGCTATGGAGTGCTGTCTTATTGGACAGCCTATCTGAAGGCGAATTATCCGGCTGAATATATGGCGGCTTTGCTCACCTCGGTAGGTGACTCTAAAGACAAGCTCGGTCTCTATTTGGCTGAGTGCCGACGCATGAACGTGAGCGTTTTGGCTCCCGATGTCAACGACTCTTATGCGGCCTTCACCGCGGTTGGCGACGACATTCGTTTCGGCCTCGGGGCAGTGCGCAACGTTGGTTTGGCAGTGGTCGCCGGCATTGTGGCGGCTCGCGAAGAAAAAGGCCGTTTCACTTCGTTCAGCGACTTTCTCAAGAAGGTTCCTTCGGGCGTTTGCAATAAGAAGACCGTTGAAGCGCTCATCAAAGCAGGTGCCTTCGACAGCCTCGGTCACACCAGACGTTCGCTCATCGAAATCTTTGAGCAGGCTGTTGACGAGCAGAGCGCGCTCAAGAAAAACGAAGCCATGGGTGCTATCGACATCTTTGGCGGCATGCTCGACGAAGACGAATCGCTTCAAGTGCAGGTGCCGAACCGCCCCGAGTGGTCGCAGCGCGAAAAGCTTGCCTACGAGCGCGAAATGCTCGGCCTTTATGTGAGTGCCCACCCACTAGCCGGGCGTGAAGGTGTGCTTTCGCGCAACTCTGACACCCAAATTGCCGACGTGCTCGATGTTGAAAACGCGACGGATGGCGGCATCGTCACCATCGCCGGCCTCATAACCAACGTTCAACACAAAGTAGCCCGCACCTCAGGTAACCCTTATGGAATGATCGTCGTCGAAGATTTCGCCGCCGAGATTCAGGTCATGCTCATGGGCAAGGCTTATGCCGAGTTCGGTCGCAATCTTTACACCGACATGGTCGTGGCGATCAAGGGCCGCATCAGCAAACGTGATGACGGCAACAGCCTTTCAGCGATGGATGTTCGCACCATTGAGGGCAGCGACGAAGGCGCGACGGGCCCGCTCACTATTCGCTTGCCAGAACAAACCGCAACTCGAGCAACTCTGCAAGAGCTTGACCGAATCTTTATGGTTCACAAAGGCCAAGCTGAAGTGATTTTGATTTTGGTCGGCGCAAATGGCGAGCGCAGCTTTAGCCTGCCGCGCAAGGTGAACATTTCGAGCGAGCTTTATGGCGAGCTAAAAGTGGCTATCGGCGCTAAAGCGTTTGCTGGAGCCTCAGAAGTTGCTGTTGACACCGCAGGCGTGGTCGTTGTTGCGCCCGAAGCTGAAAGCGCTGGCGGGCACCTAGTTTAGGTTGAGGTCGCACACGAAGTAGCGATTGCGGCAGAGATTTAGTCGAGTTTTTCGCCAGGGGTGAAGTATCCCCGTTGGTTATAAAGCAGGGCTTTGTCGATTTCGCCAACGCCGCCGTCGATAATCTCAATCACAACAATCGCGTTGTTTTCGACGTTGTGAATCTCGCGAGTTTTGCCGATCAATACGGCCGTCGCCGCATCGAACACTGGCACGCCAGGCTCAACCATTCCCCAGTCGTTTTGGGTGAAGCGCAGGTTGCGGTCAGCGGCCATGCGGCGCGCCAACTCGAGGTTGTTAGCACCGAGGGTGTGTACCGCAAAATACTTTGCCTGACTAACTGCAGCCCAACTGCTTGAACCACAGGCAACGTTGAAAGTTAATAGGGGAGGGTTTGACCCTAGTGACGTCATGCTGGTTGCGGTGAAGCCAACCGGTGCGCCTTCGGCGTCGGTGGTAGTGATAACAGCCACACCAGATGCGTGGCGTCGAAATGCTGCGCGCAGGGTTTCACTTAGGTCGGCTTGTGGTTCAAAAGTCATTGGTTGCTCCTTGAAACTAGGTTAACCCAGCGCAAACCACCCACGGGCACGCTGGGTAGAATTGGGGCAATAGTTTGAGTCTTTGGAGGCCCCGATGTCTGAGCGTGCACAGCTGCGTTTGCTTGATCTGCGCGAATCGGGTTTTGCTGCTCACCAGGTCAACGACTTGGTTCCGCGCGCCACCGTTGACGTTGACATAGCACTTGAGTCTGTCAAACCACTAATCGCCGATGTTGCCACACGCGGTCTCGACGCAGTTGTTGATGTCACCGTTGCGCGCGATGGTGTTGACCCGCGCCCGCTTTTGGTTTCGCCAGAAGAACTTGCTGCCGCCGTCAACGCTCTTGAACCAACTCTGCGCGCTGCCATCGAAACTGCCATCGAACGCGTGCGTGCCGTCTCTGAGGCCAACCTCCCACTTGACACGACGGTTCAGCTAGCTGAGGGTGCCGTTGTGAGCCAGCGGTGGGCACCAGTTGACTCAGTCGGTTTGTATGTGCCGGGTGGCAAGGCGGTGTATCCGTCGAGTGTTGTTATGAATGTGGTGCCAGCACAGGCAGCGGGCGTGCCCCGGTTGGCCTTGGCCTCGCCAGCGCAAAAAGACTTTGGCGGCCGCCCACACCCGACCGTGTTGGCAACCGCGGCGCTTCTTGGCGTGACCGAGGTTTATTCAATGGGAGGCCCGGCTGCGATTGCAGCTTTTGCACACGGCTTGCCTCAGGTAGGTCTTGAGCCGGTTCGTTTGGTCACTGGCCCAGGCAACATCTATGTGACCGCAGCTAAGCGTGCACTGCGCGGCCGCATCGCCATCGACTCTGAAGCGGGCACAACCGAGATTTTGGTGTTGGCTGATGCCTCAGCCAACGCGCGTTTGATTGCCTACGACTTGGTGTCTCAAGCTGAGCACGATGAGGCGGCCGCTTCGGTCTTGGTCACCGACTCACCTGAGCTAGCTCACGCCGTGATCAACGAGTTGCCCGACATCGTCGATGCCACTCACCACCGCGACCGCGTAATCACGGCTTTGGGTGGTCAACAGAGTGCCGTGGTTTTGGTTGCCAGCTTTGATGAAGCAATTTTGTTTGCAAACGAATATGCCACCGAACACCTAGAGATTCAGACCGCACACAACTCAGCGGTGGTTGACCGCATCACTAATGCCGGCGCAATTTTTGTTGGCGACTATTCGCCAGTCAGCCTTGGTGACTACATGGCGGGTTCGAGCCACGTCTTGCCGACTGGCGGTTCAGCAAAGTTTGGTTCAGGTTTGGGCGTGCACACATTTTTGCGCCCACAGCAAATCATTGAATACACTCAAGCTGGCCTCGAGCCGCTCGCTGAGCTCATTGACGACTTCGCTCAGGCCGAAGGGCTACCTGCTCACGGCCAGGCCGTCACAGCCCGTTTTGAGGGCTAGTTAATTGCGCTCGCTCGCCTGCAATTGCAATTTCTAGTGCACGTGGCGCGGCCCGCGTGGGCAGGCACTAGTGCCAGGGCTTCGTAGTGCCGCCACTTTGTAACTTTTTCAAAAAGTTTTTGCCAATATTTGGCACTTTTTCGCTTTGAACCAAGTCAACTTTGGCGTGTTTTCAGGCATCGAGCCTCGACACGCCGAGGCTTAGGCAAACTTGCATCTCAGCCCCTCAAACCACAAGATATAGGGGCTACCAACAAAAAACAAACCACATATAGTGTCTGAATTTCACTTGAATTCGAACAATATGGCGATTTTTGTTAGTAAACCACCGTTTAGAAGCGAAAGGAGGCTCCAAATGCATTGCCCGTTTTGTCGTTACCCAGATTCACGAGTGACCGACTCACGCACCTCTGACGATGGCGCCTCAATTCGTCGTCGTCGTCAGTGCCCAGAGTGCGGCAAGCGCTTCAGCACTACCGAAACTTCAACGCTCGTGGTCACCAAGCGAAGTGGCGTAGTTGAGCCGTTTAGCCGCGACAAAATTGTCGCTGGCGTGCGCAAAGCTTGCCAGGGCAGACCGGTCAATGATGCCGATTTGTCACTGCTAGCCCAAGAGGTCGAAGAAACAGTGCGCGCTAACGGCGCCGCTGCCATCGAAGCCAACGATATTGGGTTAGCGATCCTAGAACCACTCCGAAAACTCGACGAAGTCGCCTTCATGCGCTTCGCCAGCGTTTATCAGGGGTGGGAGACCCTCGACGATTTCGAGGCCGCTATCAAGCTGCTGAGACTCGAAAAGAGCGCCAGCACCGAAACGCTTGAAACCGCCAACTAAGCAACAACATTCAAACTTCAAAAACTAAAAACAAAAGCAAGAAATAAACGAAAGGATAAGCGATGACTGACACCACCGCTTGGACCGAATCAGAGGGATTCGGTAACAATGAGAGCCGCAGAGGCATGAACATCGGCCGCATCTACACCACCGAAGGTCAACACCCTTATGACCAGGTCAACTGGGAATATCGCGATGTCGTTCAGACCAACTGGAAGAACGGCGAAGTTATCTTCGAGCAGCGCGGCGCAGAGTTTCCTGACTTCTGGAGCGTAAACGCCAGCACCATCGTGACCACCAAGTACTTCCGCGGCGCACAGGGCACACCTGAGCGTGAATACAGCCTTCGTCAGCTAATCAACCGCGTGGTCTTGACCTACACCCAGGCTGGCCGCGACCACGGTTATTTTGCAACCGAAGAAGACGCAACCATCTTTGAGCACGAGCTCACCTACATGCTCCTGCACCAGATCTTCAGCTTCAACTCGCCAGTATGGTTCAACGTGGGCACAGTAAGCCCACAGCAGGTGTCAGCATGTTTCATCTTGTCGGTTGACGACTCGATGGACAGCATTTTGAACTGGTACCGCGAAGAGGGCATGATCTTCAAGGGCGGTTCAGGCGCTGGTCTAAACCTTTCACGCATTCGCTCATCAAAGGAGCTACTAAAGGGCTCAGGTGGTTCAGCTTCTGGCCCAGTTTCGTTCATGCGCGGTGCTGACGCATCTGCCGGAACCATCAAGTCAGGTGGCGCAACCCGCCGCGCAGCCAAGATGGTTGTGCTTGACGTTGACCACCCAGACATCGTTGAGTTCGTCGAAACCAAAGAAAAAGAAGAAGAAAAGATTCGCGTTCTGCGCGACGCTGGCTATGACATGGAGCTTGGTGGCAAGGACATCAACTCGGTTCAGTACCAGAACGCCAACAACTCGGTTCGCGTAAACGCTGACTTCATGAACGCTGTTGAACACGGCCACAAGTTCGGTCTTCGCGCCCGCACCACCGGCGAAGTTATCGAAGAAGTCGATGCTCGTGAGCTATGGGACAAAATCGCAACTGCCGCTTGGGCATGTGCTGACCCTGGCATCCAATATGACGACATCATCAACGACTGGCACACCACTCCAGACTCGGGTCGCATCACTGCGTCAAACCCTTGCTCTGAATACATGCACCTCGACAACTCGAGCTGCAACCTTGCCAGCTTGAACCTCCTAAAGTTCTTGAACGCAGACGGTTCGTTCGATGTTGAGAAGTTCACCAAGGCTTCAGAGCTGATCATCACAGCCATGGACATCTCGATTTGCTTCGCAGACTTTCCAACCGACAAGATCGGCGAGACCACTCGCGCCTATCGTCAGCTGGGCATCGGCTATGCAAACCTCGGTGCTTTGCTAATGGCAATCGGTGTTCCTTATGACAGCAAAGAGGGCTTCGCTCTAGCTGCTGCAATCACATCGTTGATGACCGGTGCGGCCTACCGTCGCTCAGCTGAACTTGCTGCAGTGGTTGGCCCATACGAAGGCTATGCACGCAACAAGGCTGGTCACGACCGCGTCATGTCAAAGCACGAGCAGGCAAGCTTGACTCTTCAGTCAGCCAGCCCAATCGATGGCCCAATCATCGCCGCTGCAAACCGCGAGTGGGCTCTAAACACGGCAACCGGTGCGAACAACGGATGGCGTAACGCCCAGGCTTCACTATTGGCTCCAACCGGAACCATTGGCTTCATGATGGACTGTGACACCACAGGCATCGAGCCAGACTTCTCGTTGGTCAAATACAAGAAGCTTTCAACCGGTGGCTCAATGCAGATCGTCAACCAGACGATTCCGTTTGCACTTGACCGCCTAGGTTATGCACACGAGACCGTTGAGGCAATCGTTGCTCACATCGGTCAGCACGGTCACGTGGTTGACGCTCCTGGCCTAAAGCTTGAGCACTATGCAATCTTCGACACCGCCGTTGGAGTTCGAGCAATCGAGCCTATGGGTCACGTTCGCATGATGGCAGCAGTTCAGCCGTTCCTTTCGGGTGCAATCTCGAAGACTGTGAACATGCCAGAGACTGCAACCAAAGAAGAGATCGCCGACGTTTACTTCCAGGGTTGGAAGCTTGGCCTAAAGGCACTTGCTATCTATCGCGACAACTGCAAGGTTGGCCAGCCACTGTCAGACGCTAAGGCAAAGACCGAGACCAAGGCAGCTGAAACTCCAGTAGTTGTTTCAGAGCTATCGCACCCAGTGCGCAAGCGTCTGCCAAAGTCACGCCCATCATCAACCACCTCGTTCACCGTTGGTGGCGCTGAGGGTTACATGACCGCCAGCTCATACCCTGACGGCGGTTTGGGTGAGGTCTTCTTGAAGCTTGGCAAGCAGGGTTCAACCCTTGCCGGCGTGATGGACGCCTTCTCAATCTCAGTTTCAATCGGTTTGCAATACGGTGTTCCGCTAGAGACCTTCGTTCAGAAGTTCACTAACGTCAACTTCGAGCCAGCCGGTATGACTGACGATAAAGACATTCGCATCGCTAAGTCGCTGATGGACTACATCTTCAGACGTCTAGCTCTTGACTACCTGCCGTTCGAAACCCGCTCAGCGCTAGGCATCTTCAGTGCAGCCGAGCGTTCAGCTTCACTCGACGCAGGCAGCAGCTATGCAGCAATCAGCGAGTTGCCTCAGGTTGTCGAGATTCCAACCCCTGTGGCCCAGGTTGCATCTGCACCGGTTGCAGAAGCAGCACCAGTTGCAGTTGAGATCACCCGCAAAGAAGTTCACTCTTCAGCCGAGCTGTTTGAGTTGCTTCAGGGCAAAGAGTCAGACGCTCCACTTTGCTTCAACTGTGGAATCAAGATGCGCCCATCGGGCTCATGCCACGTGTGTGAAGGTTGTGGCTCAACCAGCGGTTGCAGCTAAACCCAACGCTATTGCAGGCTCGCTAGCGAGTCAGCAAGCACAAACCTCGAGGGGCTCGGCAGAAATGCCGGGCCTCTTTTGGCTTAACTGCGGGTCGAAGCCCGAGCGCAGGTTAGACGTTTCACCGATAAAGTTGTTCGGTGATGTATCGCCTACTTTTCAAGCACGTCTTGACCAAAATTCAGCCCGAATTCGCCCACTACTTGGCGATGTTCGGTTTAGACGTTGCCTACTACACAGCTGTCACAAAGATTCGTCGCGTCAAGCCAGCCGAAACCCGTGTGGTGGAGGCTCTAGGTCTCAAGTTCAATGGCCCATTCGGTCTAGCTGCTGGTTTCGACAAGAACGCCCGCTGGGTCAAACCACTGCGTGACCTTGGCTTCTCGCACGTTGAAATCGGCACTGTGACGGCGTTGCCTCAGCCTGGCAACCCACGCCCAAGATTATTTCGTCTGCCAGCTGACCGCGCCCTTGTAAATCGCATGGGCTTCAACAACGACGGTGCTCAGGTTATTGCCACCCGCATCAAACACCTTCGCATCACAAACCCGTTTGGTTTGCCGATCATTGGTGCAAACATTGGCAAAAGTCGCGCAGTTGAGGTTGAAAACGCAGCCGATGACTACCGCGCGAGTGCCAAGGCTTTGGCCCCATATGCTGACTACATGGCGGTGAACGTGTCTTCGCCGAACACCCCTGGCTTGCGTTCGTTGCAATCGGTTGAGGCGCTAAAACCGATTCTTGAGGCTGTCAAAGAGGAGTCGTTGGGCAAACCCATCCTCGTTAAAATCGCGCCAGATCTTGCCGATGACGACATCATCGCGGTCGCCAATTTGGTGCTTGAAATGGGCTTAGATGGCGTGATTGCCACCAACACGACCATCTCGCGCGAAGGTTTAGCCACTTCGGCCGAGGTTGTCGAAGCTGCCGGTGCTGGCGGTCTGTCGGGTGCGCCTCTGCACGACCGCTCACTAGCTGTGCTGCACCTGTTGCGCCCTGTTTTGCAGGGCAAGGCAACCATCATCTCGGTTGGCGGCATCGAAACCGCCGAGCAAGCTCAAGCCCGCCTAGATGCCGGCGCAACATTGGTGCAGGGTTACACGGGTTTCGTCTATCAAGGGCCACTTTGGGCTAGACGCATCAATCGTGCGCTGAAATAAGAGCAAATAAAAAAACGACCCGAAAGCCAGCGGCATCAGGTCGTTCTCTCTTTAACTGGTTCTAAATCTGGGTGCCGCGCTTGACCTGAGGCTTTGGCATGCGCAAGAAACGTGATTGTGCACTTCGCATTCCCGCATAACGCACTAGGCCTGACTCGGTCTTGTCTTTGCCAAAGCGTTCTTCGACGAGCTTCTTGGCGCCGCGGCCAATCAAGATGCCGTTGATCACTAGCAAGAACAGAAATGCATAGAGGCCAATCATTACTGACGCTTGAATGGTTTGATCTTCGATGAAGGTCAGCAGAACTGAGATCACTAAGGCTGGCATCAAGAATTCGCCGGCACTGGTTCGGCTGTCAACATAGTCTCGAGCTAGACGACGCTGTGGGCCTTTATCGCGAGGGGTTAGGTATTTCTCTTCACCAAGCAAGGCGCCTTCGCGTGCCTGGCGACGAGATTCTGCAACCTTTGCTCGCTCAGCACGTCGAGCCTCAGGTGTGCGTGCGCCAACGATAGGGCGCAGGTTCGCTTGTTCGCGCTCTTTGCGACTTGGTGTTGCGTGACCCTTGCCTGCGGCAGGAGTTTTGTTTTCGTTTTCAGTCATAGCATCCTCGATAACGGTCAAGAGTTTAAGATTACCTCTATGAATGCAAATCAAATGCCTAACCTGCCTGCCAAAGATGTTGAGGCAGTTTCAACCTTCGTCGACGAGGCGTTCAGCGAACAGCTCGAAACTTTGAAAGGTTTGGTGCGCATTCCGGGCATTGCTTGGGCCGCCTTTGATGAAACGAAGCTTGAAGCCAGCGCGGTTGCGGTTTCGAAGTTATTCGAATCAACCGAGCTGTTTGAGACAGTTGAAATTTTGCGCGCGCCAAAGCCGAGCCCCCATGAGGCAGAGGCCGACGCATCTTCGTCATCGACCGAACTAGAAGCGCACGAACCAGCGCCAGCCGACGGAGCCCCGGCAGTCGTGGCTCACCGCCCTGCACGCAATGGTGCGCCACAGGTGCTGCTTTATGCCCACCATGATGTTCAGCCTCAGGGCGATGAATCACTTTGGAACACCGCACCATTTGAGCCGACGCTCGTCGCAGACCCAATCTTTGGCGACCGAATCTTTGGCCGAGGGGCCGCCGATGACAAAGCCGGAATCATAGCCCACCACACTGCTCTGCTTGCACTCAAAGAGGTTGCTGGCGCTGACTTCGACCTTGGAATCACCATGTTCATCGAGGGCGAAGAAGAGGCGGGCAGCCCGAGTTTCAGAAATTTTCTAGAAAAATACCAGCAAAAACTCGACGCCGACGTGATCGTAGTTGCTGACTCGTCGAACTTCAGCACGACCGTGCCGGCAATCACAACCACCCTGCGTGGTCTGGTTTCTCAAGTTTTCGAAGTTCGCACGCTCGACCACGCGCTTCACAGTGGAATGTATGGGGGAGTCGTGCCCGACGCCATGTTGGCCATGGTTCGTCTTTTGGCTAGCTTGCACGATGAGGTTGGCCATGTTGCAATCGCTGGCCTTCATCAGGGCCACGCTAGCGACTTGCCTTATTCAGAGGCTGAGCTTCGCGCAGACTCGGGGCTATTGCCTGGCACTGAGTTGATTGGCACCGGTTCGATTCTCGACAGAATCTGGGCCAGACCAGCACTGACAATTATTGGCTTGGATGCACCTTCGGTCGCAGTCTCGTCAAACACGATGCAGCCGGTGACTCGCGCCAAGGTTTCAATGCGACTCGCGCCAAGGCAAGACCCAAGCTCGGCGCTTGAGGCCCTGCGTGCTCACCTTGAGACTAATCTGCCGTTTGGGGCCGAAATTTCTTATGGTGACATCGAAATGGGTTCACCTTTTGAGGCTGACACGGGGGAGTGGTCACACGCTCTTATGTCGCTAGCCCTGAGCAAGGCATATGGTGCCGACTCGGTTGACATTGGCATCGGCGGTTCGATTCCTTTTATTGCCGACCTCAAAGAGGTTTTTGCAAACGCTCAGATTATGGTGACAGGTGTTGAAGATCCCGATTCGCGCGCGCACAGCCCGAACGAATCGGTGCACCTGCCAACTTTGAAGGCGGCAATGACCGCCGAGGCGCTGTTCTTGTTAGGGGCTAACGCCAGACGCGGCTAAAGGCAATCGCGCGCCTTGGCCACAGACAATCGCGCGCTTTAGTCAAAGACGATCGCGCGCCTTAGCCCAAGACAATCATCCCTGGCAGCTTGCGGCCCTAGCTTTGGCGGGAATACCCACAGGTTGGCTCTGGTTATTTTTTGTGTCTGAGATAAAGTTTTAACAGACGATTTAGCTTTAGGAGTTCAAATGGAAACCGAGACCACAACCACAGCAACACTTACCCTCACCGAATCTGCCGCTAAAAAGGTCAGCTCACTAATTTCTGCCGAGGGTCGTGACGACTTGCGCCTGCGCATCGGCGTTGAGCTTGGCGGTTGTGCCGGTTACAAGTACGATCTTTTCTTCGATGAAGAGCTTGTCGATGGCGACATCGTCAAAGAGTTCCACGGCGTTGAGCTTGTGGTTGACCCGACCAGCAGCTTGCACCTTTCGGGCGCAACCATTGACTATGAAGACACCATTCAGAAGCAGGGTTTTGTGATTGACAACCCTAACGCCAAGAGCTCATGCGCCTGTGGCGATAGCTTCTGCTAACACTAGTTTTTGAACAACCCTCGCGCTCGAAAAGAGTGCGGGGGTTTTTCTTTGCTTTAGGGAGTTTTCTGGGCAAGAACTCTAGCCTTTAAGGCTGTTTCGCCACGAAACTAGCTCGCCGAGGAATAGACTATTAAGGTTACGATTCGAAATTGAAGGGTCGATTGTGTCACAAAAACGTAGTTTGAAGTGGGCCGCTGTTCCAGCCGCTGCTTCGTTAGTTTTGTTCCTCTCAGGTTGCGCCCAAGCGGGTGACCCGGCTCGCGGTTTCTTACCAAACGGCCCGACTGCGGGAGGCACTGAGCCTGTCACCAACCACACCAATGACATTGTTGGTCTTTGGACTAGCTCTTGGATCGTTCTGCTAGTTGTTGGTGTGATTTCTTGGGGTCTGCTCGGTTATGCAGCTATCGCATACCGTCGCCGCAAGAATGACGAAGGCTTGCCTGTTCAGCTTCGCTACAACATGCCAATTGAGACCCTATTCACAGTCGTTCCTCTGATTCTCGTGGTTGGATTCTTTGCTTTCACTGCCAAGACCATGGCTGACATTGAAACCAAAACCAACCCTGAATACAAGGTTGCAATTATTGGCAAGCAGTGGAGCTGGGACTTCGGCTATGAATCAGAAGGTGTCTATGACAGCGGTGTTCAGCTTCCTGACAGTGCCTTCACCGATGCAAACGCAGAGTCAAGCATGCACATCGATGGCGAACCTGTGCTTTATCTAGTTGTTAACAAGCCCGTTCAGCTAGACCTGAAGTCACGCGATGTCATTCACAGCTTCTGGTTCATCGACTCGCTGTACAAAAAAGACGTATTCCCTGGCGGCAGCGTGAACCACATTTATATGACGCCGACCCGCCTCGGCACCTATGAAGGCAAGTGTGCTGAACTTTGTGGCGAATACCACTCAGCGATGCTCTTTCAGGTCAAGGTTGTCGAACAGTCAGAATATGACGCACACGTTGCTGAACTTCGCGCGAAGGGATTCATTGGCGACATTTTGACCGACGAAACTCTTGACCGAAACGTTTCGGGCAACAATGACCCAGCTGCAAGCAAAGTGAACGGATAACAACAGATGTCTACCGCTACCGCGCCTCAATATTCAGCAAGCAAAGTGCGCCAGCCTAAGGGCCGTCACTTGATCAACTGGTTGACCACAACCGATCACAAGAAAATCGGTTACCTATACCTGATGACATCATTCACCTATTTCATTATTGGTGGAATTATGGCGTTGGTTATTCGCGCTCAGCTAACCCAGCCAGGTCTTGAAATAGTCGCAACCAAAGAGCAATACAACCAGCTCTTCACTATGCACGGCACAATCATGCTCCTAATGTTTGCAACCCCGCTATTCGCTGGCTTCGCAAACGTGCTGATGCCAGTTCAGATTGGTGCGCCAGACGTGGCATTCCCTCGTCTAAACGCGATTGCCTACTGGTTCTATTTCTTTGGTTCATTCATCGCAGTTGCTGGCTTCTTCACTCCGCAGGGTGCTGCATCGTTTGGTTGGTTTGCCTATTCACCACTTTCAAGCGAGACCTACTCACCAGGTCTAGGCGGCGACCTCTGGGTTTTCGGCCTTGCACTTAGTGGTTTCGGCACCATTCTCGGCGGTGTTAACTTCATCACTACAATCTTGACGATGCGTGCGCCTGGTATGACCATGTTCCGCATGCCGATTTTCACCTGGAACACCTTGGTCACCTCGATTTTGGTAATCATGTGCTTCCCTCCATTCGCAGCTGGTCTATTCGCGCTTGGAGCCGACCGCAAGTTCGGTGCACATCTGCTAGACCCTGCAAACGGTGGCGCCATGATGTGGGAGCACCTTTTCTGGTTCTTCGGTCACCCAGAGGTTTACATCTTGGCTTTGCCGTTCTTCGGCATCGTTTCAGAAATCTTCCCTGTATTCAGCCGCAAGCCAATCTTTGGTTACAAGACACTTGTTTATGCAACCATCGCCATTGCGGCTCTTTCGATGACTGTTTGGGCTCACCACATGTATGTGACCGGTTCGGTGCTTTTGCCGTTCTTCGCGTTCACAACCATGCTGATTGCGGTTCCTACCGGTGTGAAGGTCTTTAACTGGATCGGCACAATGTGGAAGGGCTCTGTAACCTTCGAAACCCCTATGGTCTTTGCAATCGGCTTCTTGACCACCTTCATCTTCGGTGGTTTGACCGGTGTTATCTTGGCTTCACCAACCCTAGACTTCCACCTGTCAGACAGCTACTTTGTCGTTGCTCACTTTCACTACGTAGTGTTCGGCACCGTGGTGTTTGCGATGTTCGCAGGTTTCTATTTCTGGTGGCCAAAGATGACCGGCCGAATGCTGAACGAAGCACTTGGCAAGGTTCACTTCTGGCTGCTATTCATCGGCTTTCACACCACGTTCTTGATTCAGCACTGGTTGGGTGTCATGGGTATGCCGCGTCGCTACGCATCGTACCTAGTTGGCGATGGTTTCGCAGACTTCAACTTGGTCTCAACAATCGGTTCGCTGATTCTTGGTCTTTCGATGGTTCCGTTCCTTTGGAACGTTTGGATTACCGCTCGCAAGGGCAAGATCGTTACCTTGGATGACCCATGGGGCTATGGCCGCTCGCTAGAGTGGGCTACCGGCACACCGTTCCCTCGCCACAACTTCACTTCAATGCCACGCGTTCGCTCAGAATCGCCAGCATTTGACTTGAACCACCCAGAAGCAGCTTCAGCAGAAGCTAAAGCAGCGATTGCACAGAAGGGCTAATCACTCGTGAAAACTAACGCACGCCTCTTTTGGCTACTGGCCATCTTCTATCTTGTTGACGCAGCAGGCTATGTCGTCTGGAACTGGGTTAGCTACGGCAAGATCGAAGTCATCGGTTCTGCCGCTATTGCAATGCTCGTGTTCCTATCGATTTTCATCGCCTACTACCTAGGCAGCGCGGCGAAGAACCAGGGCACCGCTCCTGAGGACCGCCTTGATGCAGAAGTTGAAGATGGCGACTTCGAGCAAGGCCACTTTAGCCCATGGAGCTGGTGGCCATTCTTTCTCGGCATCGGCTGCGCTCTAGCATTTGCTTCATTGGCCATCGGATGGTGGCTGTTTTTCATTGCCTTCCCAATCGCAATCATCTCGCTAGTTCGCTTCGTCTATGAGTACTACTCAGGCGTAAACGCTCACTAGAGCCGCACCAAACCTTTAGAGTGCCCTGGCCATCGGTCAGGGCACTTTTTTTGTTCGCGCGACACACTCGACACTCGGGCACTTGCCTCCGGCGGGTCTCTCAGGTTGCTGTTATCTATACGCCAGCGCCTGAGCGGTTCCGTAGCCGTTTCGCTGCGACTCCGATATGTGAGTAGTCCATGGGCGCTCCGTTGCTCATCCTTTAGCGCTCTGTGGCGCTAGCATCACCGCTTTTACCTCTTGTCTCTCCGTGAGTTTATCCGAGAGATTTGTAGCGGCGCATGTAACGGGCGCAGCGTTATTTGCAGCCGCCATGATCCGTGCGTACCACTCGCTTCAACCGAACGTTCGCGTGGCTTCAGAAGAGTCGAACCAAATGACTGCACGAAGACGTCATGACTGCGTAGAGACTCTCTGTAGCTCGAAATCTTGGGGGGAGTTCGCGCTTGCGGTGGCGCCTGTGGACCTCGCCTGTCAGACGCAAATGCTATGCATAAAAATAGGCCCTCAGCGCGATGCTGAGGGCCTATTGGTGAACTTTGGATCAAGTGCTGGCTAGTGGCCAGCTTCTACCTGACCGTGGTCGTGGTGCGTGGCAGCAAGCTCAGTCTGTGTTACTGGCTCGACGCGGTCTTCGAAGAAGAAGCGTGACCAAGCAGCACGTGCTCGTGAACTAAATGTGATGCGCCCCTTGCTGTTCGCTGCTGCTGCTACTGGGCGGTAGGCCTTGTAGTCAGTTAGCTTGTAAAGCTCGAAGGCGTCAACAGCCTCGTGAACCTCAACAAACTCACCGTGTGGCAAACGAATGATGCGACCCGACTCGTGACCGTGTAGGGCAATCTCGCGGTCTTTGCGTTGCAACGACAAGCAAGCACGCTTGGTGATTAGGAACGCAACGATTGGAGCCACGATTAGCAGAATCTGAATCGTGCTTAGAACCTGGTTCAACGACATTGCAAAGTTAGTTGCAATGAGGTCGGTGCCAGCACCAGCCCATAGAACTGCATAGAAAGTTACTCCGGCAGCACCGATTGCAGTGCGGGTAGGAGCGTTGCGTGGACGGTCGAGAACGTGGTGCTCACGCTTGTCGCCAGTAACCCACGCTTCAAAGAATGGGTAAAGCGCAACAACAGCCAAGAACCCGATGCCGACGATCATTGGCAAGAGGATGTTCCATGACCAAGTGTGGCCTGCCCAGTCAACAACCTCAAGATGGGTTGGAGCCAAGCGCAAGGCACCGTCTAGCCAGCCGATGTACCAGTCAGGCTGGGTACCAGCTGAAACTGGTGATGGGTCATAGCCACCGTAGTTCCAGACCGGGTTGATGGTGAAGTTTGCAGCGATCACCATGATCACGCCGAACACCAAGAAGAAGAAACCGCCAGCCTTTGCTACATAGACAGGCATTAGAGGGTAGCCAACAACGTTGGTGTCTTTCTTGCCTGGGCCTGAGTAGTGAGTGTGCTTGTGGATTACAACCATGAACAAGTGAATCGCCACGAAGACCAAGATCAGTGCAGGAATCAACATGATGTGCAAGCTGTAAAGGCGTGCAACGATTTGCTCGCCTGGAAACTCGCCACCGAATAGAAGTGATGAAACGTAGGCACCGATTACTGGTAGGCCCTTGATCATGCCGTCAATAATTCGCAGACCGTTGCCCGAAAGAAGGTCATCAGGTAGTGAATAACCTGTGAAACCGCCAGCCATGCCAAGAACGAAGAGCATGAAGCCAACGACCCAGTTGATTTCACGAGGCTTGCGGAATGCTCCAGTGAAGAACACGCGAAGCATGTGAAGGCCGGCAGCTGCAACGAACAAAAGCGCTGACCAGTGGTGAACCTGACGCATTAGCAAACCGCCGCGCACCTCAAATGAGATGTCAAGGGTTGATGCGTATGCAATAGAAACTTCAGCACCCTTCAGTGGGCCATAAACACCGTCATAGATGACTGGTGTCATTGCAGGCTGAAAGAAGAACGTCAAGAAGGTGCCTGATATCAGCAGAACAACGAAGCTATAAAGTGCAACTTCACCGAGCATGAATGACCAGTGGTCAGGGAAGATCTTGCGACCGAATTCCTTGAGAATGCCGGCGACACCGACGCGCTCGTCAAGGTAGTTTGCAGTGCCAGCTAAGAAGCCGCCCTTTTTCTGAGTGTTAGTAGCGGTAGTCATTAGTTTGCCTTTCGTTCCCAGAAGCTAGGGCCAACAGGTTCTTCGAAGTCGCCCTTGGCGATTAGGTAACCTTCTGCGTCAATGCCGATCTTTAGCTGCGGCAAAGCGCGAGTTGCTGGGCCGAAAACCACTGCACAGTCGTTTGTAATGTCAAATGTTGACTGGTGGCATGGGCAGAGTAGGTGGTGGGTGTGCTGCTCATAAAGGGCAACGGGGCAACCAACGTGGGTGCAAATCTTTGAATAGGCAACAATGCCCTCATAGCCCCAGTCGGCTTCTTTAGCGCTGTGGATGTCTTGAGGGTCAAGGCGAACCAAAAGAACCGCAGCCTTCGATTTCTCTCCGAGCATGTGGTCAGCTTCGATTAGGCCTTCAGGAATCACGTGGAACGCAGAACCAACGGTTACTTCAGCTGCCTTGATTGGAACGCCTGATGGGTCTTGAACGAGGCGCTTGTTTGCCTGCCACATTGTGTGGCGAAGTTTTTCAACCGGGTTCGCCTCGGTGGTCATGTCTTTGAAGAACACAATTGCCGGCAGCGGGAACAAAGCTAGTGCACCATACATCGTGCGACGAATCAGCTTGCGACGTGAGAAACCTGACTCACTGTCAGCTAGCTTGATGATCTCAACTGCGCGAGCACGGTTTTCTTCGGTGCCGCGTGTCTGGTGGCGTTCTTCAGACACTTCAGCGTCTGGCATCAAAGTTTTTGCCCAGTGCACTGCACCAAACCCGATGCCGAATAGGCCAAGGGTGATTCCTAGACCCAAGAACATCGTGTTGATGCGAACTGCGTCAAGGTTTGCCTCGTCTAGGGGCCAGAAGAAATAGGCGAAAATCGCAAAGATGCTGCCAAGAATAGAGATGACGAACATTGCAGAAACCTGGCGCTCTGCAGCTTTTTCATGCTTGACGCTCTTGTCTGTCATTCGAACACGGTGCGGTTCGATGCCAGGGTCGGCGATAGCGTCGCTTAGAACAAGACCGGCGCCTGCGCTGTATGCGTATTCGTCTGACTCGCCTGAGCTAGGCACTAGGCCATTAGAGTTGTCGCTCAATTAGATACTCCCTTTAGTTGAAAGTTTGAAATCTTCAGTTTGTGTCGAAGCTGACTAGTTTGACTTCGCGCCAAGCCAGATTGTGATGCCAATGATGAGACCTAACAAGAAGATCCACGCAAAAAGTCCCTCGGCAACCGGGCCAAGGTTTGCAAGTTCATAGCCACCAGGTGACTTGTGGTCTTGAACATAGGTTAGGTATGTGATGATGTCTTTTTTGTCAGTAGGGGTCAAGTTTGCGTCGCTGAAAACTGGCATGTTCTGTGGGCCAGTAATCATTGCTTCATAGATTTCTCGAGGTTCGCTGTCCATTAGGTTCGGAGCATACTTGCCTTCGGTGAGTGCGCCACCGGCACCAACCGCATTGTGGCACATTGCGCAGTTGGTGCGAAACAACGAGCCACCGCGTTCGGCATTGCCGTTAGCCATGACGGCCGCGTCGCTTGGAACCTCTGGGCCTGGAGCTAGTGACGCTACATAAGCAGCTAGCTCTATGACCTGCTGGTCGTCGAACTGTGGTGTCTTTGACGGCATCTGAGGGCCTGAACCCTGACCAGGCATGCGACCCGATGAAACCTGAAAGTCAACCGATGCAGCGCCAACACCGATAAGGCTAGGCGCAGCTGAGGTGCCTCCAGCGTTCTGGCCGTGGCAGCTGGCGCAGTTTGCCAAGAATAGCTTCTTGCCGGCAGCGATGTTAGCCGCGCTCTTGTATGGGTCACTGGCATTAGCTGAGGTCACAGCGCCTGAAGCAACTGCGTAGCCACCACCCGAAAGCAATAGACCTAGTGCGATGACAATCGCGGCAGCAAACGGGCTGCGACGGGCTGAGTTAGCTTTGCGCTTTAGAAATGACATTTCGCCTTACTTTTCTTTTTTAATGCTTTAGCTGAGAAATCTTTATTTGAGAACGTAGATGATCAGGAACAAGCCGATCCAAACCACGTCAACGAAGTGCCAGTAATAAGACACGACAATCGCACTGACTGCCTCTTTGTGGCCATACTTCTTCACCGCATAGGTGCGGCCAATCACTAGCAAGAAGGCGATTAGACCGCCTGTTACGTGAAGGGCGTGAAAACCGGTTGTTACATAGAAGGCACTGCCATATGAGTTTGAATCCAGAGTGATTCCCTCGGCGATCAGGTTGGCATATTCCCAAACCTGGCCAGAAACGAACATTGCGCCCATTATGAAGCTCAAGAAGAACCATTCGACGACGCCCCACTTGACCGGCGACCAGCCAGTTCGGGTCGGCTGCATGCGCTCAGCGGCGAAAACACCAAACTGGGCGGTAAAAGAAGATGCGACAAGAATCAAGGTGTTGACGAGCGCAAAAGGCACATTAAGGTGAGGGGTCTCGTCGCCCCAAAGACTGCCCGAGTTGGCTCGCAGGCTGAAATAAACTGCGAACAAACCGGCGAAGAACATAACTTCACTGCCAAGCCAGACAATGGTGCCCACTGCGGTCTGGCTAGGACGGTTGATGATGGGTGCATTTTGCTGCGTCAAATTGATTGAAGACATAGGTTAATACTAAACCCGCAGCCGTTATCTTTTCGTCATATATGAGCGTGGATAGCGCAATTTCAGCCATAAACTTTTGCTATGAACGCTGTTTTGACTTGGCCGGCTCTGCTTGGCAAACTTTTGCAAAAATCTGACCTTTCGCGAGCCGAAACCAGTTGGGTAATGCAGCAGATTATGAACGGTGATGCCACCGAAGGGCAGATGGGCGCGTTCATCATGGGGCTGCGCGCAAAAGGTGAAACCGTTGACGAAATCTCAGGTTTGGTTGACGTCATGCTTGAGCGCTCGGTGCTGCTGACCACGGGCAACGATGCGCTCGATATCGTTGGCACTGGGGGAGACCTAGTCGGCACGGTGAACGTCAGCTCAATGGCGAGCGTCTTGAGTGCGGCGGCGGGAATCCCCGTTCTAAAACACGGCAGTCGTTCGGCTTCTGGCAAAACCGGTTCGAGCGAAATGCTTGAGGTTTTGGGCGTGCGTCTTGACCTTTCGCCAGAACAGGTGACCGAGGTTTTCAAACAAGCGGGCATTACGTTCTTTTTTGCACCGGTGTTTCACCCAGCGATGCGATTTGTTGCCCCTGTGCGCAAAGCTCTTGGTGTGCCAACAACGTTCAACTTTCTTGGCCCGCTCGCAAACCCTGCTCAGCCGGTTGCAACCTCGCTTGGCGTGGCAAACGCAGCGATTGCGCCTCTGGTTGCAGCTGAAATGGCTGCTCGCGGGCGCACAGCGCTGGTTTTTCGGGGCGATGACGGCCTTGACGAACTCACAACGACAGGCAAGAGCCACATTTGGCAGGTTTCTGGGGGAGTGGTGCGCGAATTCACGCTCGACCCACGCGATTTCGGCATCGAGCTGGTGAGTGTCGAAACTTTGGTTGGTGGCGATGCGCAATACAACGCCCAGGTCGCCCGTGATGTGTTCAGCGGCCAGGTCGCTGGCCAACTCAGCGATTCATCGCCAGATTACGCGGCAAAAATCGCCGCTGCGACAGACATTGTGAAGTTGAACGCCGCCGCAGGGGTAGTGGCTTATCAACTTGCTCACGATTCGTCTCGCGCCGACGTTGATTTGAAGTTGCGCTTTGAAGACGCACTCGCAACCGTTGATGCTGCACTCAAATCTGGCGCTGCTGCAGCCAAGCTCACCGAATGGATCAACGCCAGCGCCACAGCCTAACCAGCTGCTGGGCGCTCACGCAGGCAAGGCAGCTAGGGGCGGGCAGTCAACAGCGCGGGCAGTCAACAGCGCGCGCGGACACACAACAGCTCTCAAGCGCTCGCCAGAACGCGACTTGACATAATGTTCATTATCGGCTAAAAAGAGGATGCTTGCTCAGCTGCTCAGCCAACCCGTGAGGCCCAACGCTTTCACCCGTTGCCAGCAAATCGCTCAGGTTCCACCAGCGCCACTCGAGCACGTCGCGGTGCTCGTCTTGAGTCCAACCAGAGTTGTCAAGCTCAAAGTCACTGGTCTGCAGCAAGAAAATCGTGTCTGTGTAGGTTTGGTAATGAATTCCGTCAGACCAATCCCAACGGCCAGAAAGTTCTAGAAAAACTTCACCCAAATCGTTTTGAGCAATCACCAGACCGGTTTCTTCGGCAAGCTCACGAACTGCCGCCTCATGAGGCGTTTCACCAGCGTCGATTCCGCCACCGGGAGTCAACCAGCGAGGTTCAAGACCAAGTTCAGGGTCGAAATGGGTTTTGATTAGAAAAATCTCGTTCTGATCGTTGACCAGCAAAA
>JBDLVN010000021.1:0-9111 GCA_039804775.1 Actinomycetota bacterium | reverse complement strand
TTGGTGCAGGGTTATAGCTATGACCTTTATCAGTGGGTCTCTGGCACGATTTGGGCGCTGGCTGCTTTGACCTTTGGTTTCATCTTTTTCTGGCGAGCCGAAGAAAAGTTTGGTCGAAATGTCTAGCGCCGATATCAAAAACACTGTGAACCAAGCCGACCGCAAGCCGGTCGTAATCGTTGACAACGTCGTTGTGACCTATCGAGTTTTCTCGAGCGGCAAAAAAATCACAGCTTCAACAGCCCGCGTAAAACGCAGTGGCAAGCTTCGCGAAGTCGAGGCGATTCGTGGCGTGAGCCTGACTGCCTATGAGGGTGACAGCATAGGTGTGATTGGCACAAACGGCTCTGGCAAGAGCACCTTGATGAACGCTATTTCAGGTTTATTGCCCATCGACTCGGGAGCAGTTTATGCCAGCTCTCGCCCATCGTTTCTAGGTGTTGGCGCTGCGATGATTCGCGAGCTCTCTGGCGAAAAGAACATCATTTTGGGCGGCCTCGCCCTTGGCATGTCTAAAGCGGAGGTCGCAACAAAATTCGAAGCGATTGTCGACTTTTCTGGTCTGCGCGAATTCATTGATCTGCCGATGAGCACCTATTCTTCGGGAATGGTCGAGCGCCTAAAGTTTGCCATCGCCGCGGCCCGTGAACACGACATTCTGATCATCGATGAGGCCCTTGCCGTTGGCGACAGCGACTTTCGCAAGCGCAGCGAGGCACGAATGCGTGAGCTCGCAGCCGGCGCTGGTTCAGTCTTTTTGGTTAGCCACTCCATGAAGTCCATTCTTGACACCTGCAATCGAGCTATCTGGCTTGATAAAGGCATCATCAAAATGGATGGCACCGCCCGCGAAGTCTGTGAGGCCTACTCAGCTTTTGTTGGGGCTCCGCTAGATGACTAACAAAGCTGCGGCTTTGAAAACAATTAGTTTTGTAATGCCGGTTCTGAACGAAGAGCGCTACCTGCGAACCGCAGTCGAAAGCATTTTTGAGCAAGACCACCCCGATGCTGTTGAAGTGGTTTTGGCGCTCGGCCCCTCGACCGATCAAACGAATTCAATCGCTGACTCGTTGGTTGCTGAGGCACAGCAGCAGGGTCGTCACCTAAAGCTTGTTTCCAACGCGAGCGGCACGACCTCTGGCGGCCTAAACGCCGCCATCGCAGCCGCAACCGGTGATGTTGTGATTCGCGTTGACGCACACAGCAAACTTTCAAGAGGATACGCGGCGCTCGCACTAAACATCTTGAATGAAACCGGTGCCGCAAACGTGGGCGGCCTAATGCGCGCGGTTGGCCACACCCCTTTTCAAACTGCAGTGGCCTGGGCCTACATGAGCCGTTTCGGCTTAGGCGGCGGTGCGTTTCACGTTGGGGCTGAGGCTGGCCCGGCAGACTCGGTTTATCTAGGGGTTTTTAGAAGAACGGCACTCGGCGCTGTTGGCGGCTTTGACGAAACATTTGTGCGCGGTCAAGATTGGCAGCTAAACCTGCGATTGCGTGAATCAGGCCAAGTGGTTTGGTTCGACCCAAGACTTGAAGTTGAATATCACCCTCGTTCGAGCTGGGCAAAACTCGCCAAACAATTTTTTGACACCGGCTTTTGGCGTGGGCAGCTCGTGAGACACAACCCGAAAAGCTCAAACCCGAGATATCTGGCTCCGCCCCTATTGGTCTTGATGTGCGTGCTCGGAATAACCGCTGGCGTATTGGGAGCGACGGTCTGGTCGGGTCAGCTAATCGGCGCAGTCGCGCAACTCGGTTTTGCACCACTCTCGGCATATCTTGCAGGCGTGGCGCTAGTGGCCATCACGGCAACCGACAAGCCGAAGATTGAGTTGAGCCTGGCCAAACGAGCAGCGTTGCTGATCGTGCTGCCAACGATGCACCTCTGGTGGGGTGCGGGCTTTTTAGCTAGCTGGCTACAACCAGTGAAGCCGAACCAAAAGCCTTAGTTAGCTGACGGGCTAGCTCAGTTGCCAAATCATTGCCAGCGAGCAAAAAGCTCTCAGCAGCGTCAACCGGTGCGGTCGGCCAAACCTCGGCAACCCGCCATGCAAAGCTGTCGGCAGAATAAGAGCTAAGCCAGGCATTAGGCGCCAACAACTCGAGTTTGCCAACCTGCAACTCAAAGTGCGGTTGCACTAACTCAACTTTGCCCGCATTGAGCAAAGTCAAAACCTCGGGTGAAATGGCACGCGACAAATGCAACGGAAAAACACTGTTCAACTGCAAGAGTCCGACGGTGAGGCCGGCATCCAAGTTTTTATTTATCGCCGATAGAGCGATGGCCGTGTTAATCGGGTCGCGAAAATTCGCCGCGACAACAACGTTGAAATTCTGTGGTGCCCTAGCCTCGCTGCCCACCAAAGCTGTTTGGCGCGGTGCATAAAACGCTCGAACCTCGGTGTTCTCAAGGCGCCAACCAACAGCCTTGCCCAGCTTGCGATGCCAGTGAAGATAACTGTCGCGATATTGGGTGCGAAACTCGGTGATCCATCTGAAGCCGAGCTCGCCCTGAGTCAAGCCGCCGTTATCGGCCCGTTGAATCGTCAAGGTGCGCCAAGGCAAAACCATGACCACGTCTGTGTTGAAGGCGCGTTCGAGGCGACGGCGATATTCAGTGTCGCCACCCTTGCGCACAGTGTCGAAATAGCCGATCTGGTTGCGCACTTTTTCGCGCCAAAAGAGCAACGCCGGTTCACAAATGCCGATGCGCAGGCGGCGACCCGACTCGGCTGCTTCAAGACGTTCGGTCAAACGGGTTGAAATCGAGATGTTTGCAATGTTGGCCGGGTTCGAAAGAAGCTGACCGACTTGAATCTCGAGGCGCTGCGGGTGCATCCAGTCATCACTGTCTTGAAAAGTGATGAGCTCGCCCTTTGCTTCATCGAGGGCACGGTTGCGAATGCGATAGGTGCCGCCGTTGACCGCTTGGCGCAAAACTCGCACGCGAGGGTCAAGCGAGGCAACCCGCTGCAAAATCTCGTCGAACTTCAGCGGTGAAGCGTCGTCGATGACCAGCACTTCAAAGTTTTGGTAGGTCTGCGCGAGAATCGATTTGATCGAAGTGAAAATGTGTTCGTTGGGCTCGAACGCACTGACCACAACCGTCACTAGCGGGCTCGCGCTGTCACTGCTTGTTTTTTTAAACTCGGATGCCCGCCCAGGTGACGCCGCCAACCGCTCAAACGGGGCTACCAGGTTCTCGGTGGCTGCGGTCGCCGATAGCTCAAGGCCGGCAAGGTGAGGGCCTGACAAAACCCGGCTGAGCCTGGCAAGCCAAGCTTTAGTTTCTGACTTGGTTGCAAGCTCGGTGAGGTCGTGGGCAGCAACGCCGCGAAACGGGTTTGCTATGTCGATTTCTAGAAACTCGAGGGGCATTGAATAGTCTCGCCCAAACATGAACATGTAGTTGAGCGCTTCGCCGGCTTGCTGCACCCGAGTGGTGGCTGCGGTCTGTGGCAAAAGGCGTGTCAGAAGCTTTGACCACTTGGTGCGCTGATTGAAGCCTCCAGCGGTCACTGATCGGCGAGCGGCCTCAACACGCCCCAACCTGAGCGCACAAAGAGCGTAGGCGATTCGGTGCATGTGTGAAAGCCGACTAAACCCGTAGGTTTTGATAACCCAGTCATAGATTGCGGCAGCCGAAGCTAGGTCTGATTCATGAATTATTTGGTTGCTTAGAACCCAAGCGAGATCGCGAAGCGCGCCAAGGTTCGTGACGTCGCGCTTTTCGAGCAGGCCCGATTGAACTCGGTCGTGCAGCTGAGCAAAATTACACCCTGGCCCAAGAGCCATTGCGGCTAACTCGTTGCGAGTCATTAGAGAACGAGTTCGCAGGCTGGCAAACAAAAACATCAAACGTCTGCTTCGGTGGTAGCGCTTTGCGCTCACCGGCGAGTTCGAAATGCTCAGATTTGTCATGGTTACTACCAATTAAACTTGTTCCATGCCCGAAAGCCCTCAACTTGGCTCAAATCGGCCTGCGATTCGAGCCAGCCACGGCGCAATCCAGGCCAGCCACGGCGCAATTCGGGCCAGCCACGGCGCAATCCAGGCCAGCCACGGCGCAATTCGGCCCGACATTCAGGCTCTTCGTGCCTTAGCGATTTTGAGCGTGGTGGTTTATCACCTTTGGCCGCAGGCGGCACCTGGCGGTTTCGTTGGCGTTGACATCTTTTTTGTTATTTCGGGTTACCTAATCACGGGTCAGCTTTGGCGCCAAGCCCGCGATGAGGGCAGGGTCAGGTTCGCACAATTTTGGGCTCGGCGAGCGCGGCGTCTTTTGCCCGTCTCACTTCTTGTCATTTTGTTGACCACTTTGGCGGCTTGGTTTTTGCTTCCTGCAACGAGGTCGGTTCGCATTTTCGACGAGGCCTCGGCTTCTGCGACTTATTGGCAAAACTGGTTGCTCATGGCAAAGGCAACCGACTACCTTCAGCAAGATCTTTCTGGGCTCTCGCCGTTTCAGCATTTTTGGTCGCTTTCGGTTGAAGAGCAGTATTACCTGGTTTGGCCACTGTTGGTTGGCTTAGTTTTGTGGGTTGGCTCTCGTTTTAAAAACTCAATGAAGTCAAGAGCGTGGCTCGCCTCAAGCCTTCTCGCAGTCATCGTGGTGAGCAGTCTTTTTGCTTCGATTTGGCTCACGGCAGCTGACGCACCTTTGGCATATTTCAGCACGTTCACTCGGGCGTGGGAATTTGCAATCGGCGCTCTTTTAGCCGTTGCGATTGACGACGCGTTGCTCAAAGCCAAACAACCAAAAGATCGCAACCCGGTTTGGTTTTGGTTTGGTTCGGTGTTGATGTTGAGTGGCATTTTTCTCTTTAGCGACACAACGCCTTTCCCAAGTTTTTGGGCCGCTGTGCCTACGGTCGGTGCCGCACTTGCACTCTATGGTGGCCAGTCGGGCAATCGGTTTCTGCCGCGCTTCTTGATTGAATTGCGCGCTACACAGTTTTTTGGCGACATTTCATATTCGCTCTATTTGTGGCACTGGCCCTTGGTGGTTCTGGTGCCGCTATGGCTTGGCAACGCCAATCAAGCAATAATCGCTCTGGCTATCTTGGTTGCATCTATCGCGATTGCCGCTGCTTCAAAGCGTTATGTCGAAGACCCGGTTCGTTTTGGTTGGTTAGCTCGACGAAGCAACCTGGTGCAACTGGTGCTTGCTCTGGCGGCAATGTTTGCGGTCATGGTTCCAAGCGTGCTGCTTGAAGCCAACACAAAAACCCGCTTGGCGCAGAACGCCGCATCGACAAACCTTAGGCCGGCTTTAGCTGATCTCGATGGCGATATTTCACATGCCGAAAAATCCAAGTGTTTCGTTTCGAAAGTTGATGATGCTTTCACTGCGTGCTCATATGGCGACCTAAAAGGTCAAACAAGCGTTGCTCTGCTGGGCGATTCTCACATGAGGCAATATTTCACACCGCTTGAGGCAATCGCAAAAAAACATCACTTCAAGCTAACTCTGCTTTCTAAATCAGCTTGCCCGCCGTTGTCGACTGAGGTATCGGTGGCCGGCTTGCCCGAGCCGAGCTGCGTGCAATGGCAACAGAGCCTTGACAGCTATCTAAAGAGTGTGAAGCCATTTGACCTAATCATCGAAGCATCGTCGAGCTATGTCACATCTCAGGTGAAAAACATCGGGCCGAGTTTCGAGCGGCTAGTCAAATCTCAACAGGCACGAGGTTCGTCTTGGCTTGTGATTCGAGATAACCCGAAACCAAGAGCCGACACCACCGATTGCATCGAAGCGCACCCAAGCACTGCCGACAAAGTTTGTAGCACTCCTCGAAAAGCCGCCCTCAAGCCAGTCGATAAGATTTGGCAGAAAGCCAAAGAGCTAAAAGGCGTAGTGATAGCAGACTTCACCGACCTCTATTGCTCGCAGAGCTGTTCAGGTGTGATTGGCGACATTATTGTTTATAGAGACCAGAGTCACCTGACCAACACCTTTGCCGCCACTTTGCAAAGCAATTTTGAAGCCATTATCGCTAAGGAGTTTCTTAAATGAATAGCTCTTTAGCGCAGCAACATTTGCCATCGAAAAGCCGACCTGACATTCAGGCACTGCGAGCACTAGCGATTGTTTCGGTTTTAGTTTTTCACCTTTGGCCAGATCATTTCAAAGGCGGTTTCGTCGGCGTTGACATCTTTTTTGTGATTTCAGGTTTTCTGATTTCAGGTCAACTCTGGCGCGAAATTGAAGCTACCGGGCAAGTGAAGTTTGCCAATTTTTGGGCCAGGCGGGCTCGTCGCCTTCTGCCAGCATCGCTAGTCGTGATTTTTGCAACGGCACTAACAATGATTCTTTTTGTGCCGCCGGTTTGGTTTCTGAGCTACGTTGACGAAGCACTCGGGTCAATCGCATATGTTCAAAACTGGGTATTAGCTAGCAAAGCCACCGATTATTTGGCCGCCAACACTTCACTTTCGCCGTTCTTGCACTTTTGGTCGCTTTCGGTTGAAGAGCAATACTACATTTTCTGGCCGCTGATTCTGGGCTCACTTTTGATCTTCACAAAAATCTTCAGAGCGAAGCCGAAGTTGCTCATAACTGCCGGCTTGGCTACCCTCTTTGTCATCAGCCTGTTCTATTCGATAGCTCTAAGCATTGAATCGCCAGAGCTTGCATATTTCAGCACTTTCACGAGAGCTTGGGAGTTTGCCGGCGGAGCACTCATTGCAGTGATCTTCAGCGGTCGAACCCTAAACCGCCATTTGAAAGCGGTCTTAGTTTGGGTTGGCATGGCGCTAATGCTCTATGCCTTTCTGAAGTTCAACAGTCACACGGTTTTTCCGGGTTACTGGGCTGCCGTGCCAGTTTTCGGCGCGATGGCTTTCTTGCTGGGTGGCGATTCTCGAAGTTTCTTATCGCCATGGTGGTTGTTCAGGTTTTGGCCGATTCAGTTCTTAGGTGACATTTCTTATTCGCTTTATTTATGGCACTGGCCAATCATTGTGCTTGCGCCCTGGGTGCTGCATCAAAACCTAACTACCAGCGACCGAGTCGCCATCGCTGCGCTAGCTATTTTGCTCGGATACCTGTCAAAAAGATTCGTCGAAGACCCGATTCGATTTGGTCGCCTCGCCAAGAAAACCCCTCGCAATCAACTGCTAACCGCGGCGAGCGCCATGGCCCTCATTGTTGGTGCAATCTTCGGAGGTGCGGCCTTTGCGCAGGCTGGCGTTGACTCGAGCTGGAGCGATAAGAACCTGCATCCGTCGATTTCTAAAGTTGCCACTGATTTTCCTAAAATCGAACGCACCAACTGCAGGGTGCAGAAGAACGACAGCGCCTTCCGTTTTTGTGTGCGAGGTGACAAAAACGGCACTGTGCAAATCGGCCTCTTTGGTGATTCGCATGCCCGCCAATATTTTGCGCCGCTCGAGGCACTTGCCCTTGAACATAACTGGCGCCTCGTTATTGCCACAAAAAACGCTTGCCCTCTTGCCGATGCGCAAACGATTCCCTCTGGTGTAGCTCACCCAAGTTGCAAGACCTGGAACACTCAACTCGAGGCATTCATCAAAACACAACCAAAGTTTGACCTCATCATCAACTCGACATCGACCTACGTGACCGGCAACTTCGCCGACACAGCGCCCGCTTATAAAACCGAAGTTCAACGCCTGATCAGCCAGGGCAGTCAATGGCTTGTGATTCTCGACAATCCAAAGCCGCTTGCCAGTTTTATCGCTTGCGTTTCGGCGGCTGGGCAAAACTCAGCTCGAGATTGCGGGTTGTCTCGCGAACACGCCATGAGCCCAGCCGACTTGCTCGCCCCAGCCGTGAAAGATTTGGCAGGAGTGACATATGCTGATTACACAGATGCATACTGTTCGGCAACAACCTGCCCACCGGTAATAAACAACATTGTGGTTTATCGCGACGACAGCCACATATCTGCCACATTTTCGATGACACTAAAAGATCGCCTCGAGGCGTCAATCAATCAGGCACTACACGCGAAAGGGGCCACCAAATGACACGAATTGGCAACTGGCGCCTTCTCGCAGTTTTGATTGTTGCGGCAGTCGGATTGATCGCAAACCTGCAAGCGCTAAACACTCAAGCCAAACCGTTCACCACCGACAATACTCAGTTTGAAATTTCGCGCTACATCGGCGACTCAGATTGGGTTGAGAACGCGCCGCTTATTTTGTCTAACTATTTCAAGACGGTTCGCATCACCCATGTGCGCAATGACATGGCAGTTTCTGACACAAACAACACCGTGAGAAGCTTTGGAGTTCGCGACGAAGTAGTGAGAATTTTCAATCACGCAATCGCTAACTATGACCATTTTCCGATTGATTACCGCAACGTTTATGTGCATGATCGAGCCGGCCGACACAAAGCTCTGAGCAAATCGCTGCTAAAGAACTATGTTCACAAGTTGCCATTCGGCGGCAAGGTTTTGGGTGTTACTTGCGCGCCCAAGATTGCCAAAGACTGCACACTGAGCATCTATTGGAACCCAAACACTCAGCTGCGAAGTCAAGATGTGACCTTTGTTGCCGTTCGAATTGAGAACAACTTCTTTGCACTCATTGAACGCAACCTGCTCAACCGTCTGACAGAGGGGGCCAAGCGTGCTTAACGATTTTCTGGTCATGACCCTATTAGCGGCGGGCAGCCTTTCGGGCGCCTGGTTGTTGGGCGTTAGAACACCTTTGTTGACGATCGCCGCCGGGCTCATTTTTGCCACCAGCGCGCGCGTAATCATATTCGCCACCTGCAACCTGTTTTCGATTCGCGAGTTCTCTGCCGGCATCTTCTATGTTGTTTTAGCAATCGCGCTAATCATCGCAGCCTTGAAATCTCGCGCAGGGCTATATCGACCTGTCATCGCTGCCGTCGTTGCCGGCTTGGCATCAGTTGCAGCCACACGCGTTCTAGGTTTTGCCGCGACCAGACACGGCGACAGCTACTGGATTCTGGCAGTAGCTCACCTAATGCAAAAAGGCGGTGACATGACGATTCTCGACGGTCACACGCCGCTAAAGCGAGGCTTCGCTTACCCCCTATTGCTTGCACTCGGGTCTGATAACCAGTGGCTCAGCGCAATCACGCCCTACATCTTCTTCGCCATGGTTTGCGCT
>JBDLVN010000020.1:0-13322 GCA_039804775.1 Actinomycetota bacterium | reverse complement strand
TAACCGCTTGGCGCCGGTGAAGTAATAGTGAAGTCACCCCAAGCATCTAATGAGTCTGCGTTTGAGCAACCCATGCGAGGCACGATTGCCTCAGGCGAGAAAGTTGCTCCAGGTGGTGGGCCACAAACAGTAGCTGTTGTGTCGAGCACGTTATAAGCATTGATCTGGTTTTTGTCATCGTTGATCCACAAGCAGTTGCTGTTCTGTGGGTCAAGAACCGCGGTGTAGGCAGTCTGACCGACGATCGGCCAACCACCAGTGCAAGGTAGGTTCGTGCTGGTGTCGAAGCAGTTGATGGTGTTGCTACTTGGCGAAGCCAGACCGTCACTGCCGGTGTAGTAGAAGCGGGTGCCATAAACACTAGGAGCGTTGGTAACAACCGCGGCGTTCCAAGCCGAAGCCTTGATGCTGTGTGCAAGCGTTGCATTTTGGGCTAGTGTGGTGCCGTCTTCTTTGAAACAGGTGGCATCTTCACCACCAGCAGTGCCAAAGCGTTGAAAACAAACGCCGAGAATAACGCCAGTTGAGCTTGGTAGTTCATAGGCATAGTCGAAGTTTTTGCCGCTCGGCAAAACCTGAGCATCTTGCCAACCATCGCAACGAGTGTCTGTTGCTGGGTCGATGCACATGACATAAGTGTCAGGGAACGTTGCGTTGTTGCCGCCGTTCGGGCCCCCAAGTGGCTGGCCGTCAGCGCCGGTTGCATAGATTTTTCCGTTCGATGCAACCATCGAGCTCTGCCACACCTCAAGGTGTGAGTTGTAGGCCCAACCCGCATAAGAGATGTTGGCGTCGGTGTATGGCTGGTTTGCACAAGGGGCACCCGCACCTTCGTTTGCTGCGGTGTCGAGGCAAAGAATCTGACCAGCCGAGCTCCACTCATAGAACTTGCTGCCGACCGAAGTCATGCCAAAAGTTCCGTCGTTTCGAGCCATGCCGCCCAAAGCCTGATAAGCGGTCTGGGCACTGCCACCACAAAGTGACGGGCCGGTGGTGAAGTCTGAAATGTCAACACACAAAAAGCCAGTGGTTGAGTTGGTTGTAAGTGTCACAGCGAGCCAAATGTGGTGGTTTTCGTTGTCAACCAAACCTGGTGAGGTCATCGCGGTTGTGAAGTTGCCACCTGGGGTGAACTCCCAGCCATCGCCACAGTCTGCCCCTAGACGGGTATAGCAAGAAACGGTGACCGCTGAGTGGTGTGAAACACGAAACACGTGATTGTCGTTGTCGAAGAAAACGTTCCAACCATCGCCGGTGCCTCCACCGACAAACTGGCCGCTTTCTGGAGTCACCAGGGTTCCGCTGCCAGTTACAGACTGACGACCATTGACGTCACCGTTTGAATAAATGTCACCGGTGGCTTTGACAGCATTCACTAGATCCCAGCTAGTGCCGGTGCCGGTTGCGCTGGTCGGCAAAACGTCGGTGAAGCTTGCGCCATTGTCATAAGAGACCAGGAGCGTCCAGCCGTGGGGGTACACGATATCTTCAACACTGGTCAGGTGAGTTTTTGTTGGGTCAATCTTTTGAACTAGGGTCTGAGCCTGGGTTCCGTTAACGCTCGCAACCGGCTGGGTAGCCGTCAACACAACTTGGCCAGCGCTTGGCACCATTGACACGCTTGCAGTTGAGGTTAGCCCCGAGACCCCGGCAGCACTTGCCGCATTTGCGTTGAAAGCAAGAGCCAAACCGATGGTCGCAACAAGCGCGAATTGACCAGCGCGCACCGCTGCTGTTCTGCGGCTTGCGCTTGAACTTTTGCCCCTGTGGGCAGCGCGCGAAGATTCAAAAAACTTCAAAGTTTTCACCTATCTAGAAACATCGTTCGCAAAAGGGCGAACATGGTGAGTCTAGCGAAATAGGCAACAACAACGCCAATAAACAGGGGATGCCTGCAGGCGCTCGCCTGCTAGCTCAGCATCTCACGAACCAACGGCACAACTTTGGTTGCATAAAGTTCGATCGAGGTGAGCAACTTGCTTTGAGGCACTGAACCGTTGGCATATTTGAGGTCAAAACGTTCGGCACCGACTGACTCGATAGCGTGAACAATTTTGGCAGCCACGGTTTCAGGTGAACCCACATAGAGCGAACCATATTCGATCTCGCCGACGAAGCGAGCCTTCGACATTGGGGGCCATCCGCGTTCTTGACCGAGGCGGGTCACAAACTTTTCGTAATGCGGCCAAAGTTCTTCGGCAGCCTGTTCGTCAGTGGCCGCGATGTGGCCCGGCGAGTGAATCGAAACCGGCAAAGCTGGGCGTTCGAGCTGTTCAAGAGCATCGCGATAAAGCTTGGCGAACGGCGCAAAGCGAGCAGGGTCGCCACCGATTATTGCCAACGCCATCGGAACGTTTAGGCGCGCAGCACGAATCACAGATTCTGGGCTGCCACCGACGCCAACCCGCAGGCCGATGCCCGATTCGGTCTTTGGGTAAACCTCTTGGTTGGTCAGTGAAGCGCGAGTCTGACCCTGCCAGGTGATTGGGCCCTCGGTTAGCAGTTGAACGAGCAGTTCGAGTTTCTCTTCAAACAGGATGTTATAGGCACTGAGGTCATAGCCGAAAAGCGGGAACGACTCTGTGAATGAACCTCGACCCGCAGTGATTTCAGCCCGGCCATTTGAGAGCCCGGCGATGGTTGCAAAACGTTGATAAACGCGCACTGGGTCTTCGCTTGAAAGCACGGTCACACCAGTGCCAAGCAAAATGTTGTTGGTCACGGTGGCGATTCCGGCAAGCACGGTGTCGGGCGCTGAAACGGCAAAGTCGTCGCGGTGATGTTCGCCAATGTTGATGGCATGAAGGCCAAGCTGATCAGCGTGAACTGCCTGAGCAACAATGTTGCGAATCACCTGACCGGCTGATTCGGGTTTGCCCGCGTCGTCAACGGTCATATCACCGAAGGTGTCTAGCCCAAATTTTAGGTTTGCTGCATCAATAGCCATGCATTAAGTAAAGGGCTATTGTCTAAAAAGCGCAAGTGCCGTTTGCTGCGGGCGAAACCGACGCGAGTGAACGCGGCGCGAAAGGCTAGCGACGACTTGGCGACGACTTGGCGACGACCTAGCGACGACCTAGCGACGGCTTGGCGAGAACCTAGCGTGACTCGAGCAGCGCCTTCAAGTCAGACAAACCATTCGCGAAGTTCTTGCTCATCATCTTGTCTAAAAAGAGAAAACCAAGAATCTGATCGCCCAGGCTGCGATCGCCAGACATAACCCAAGCAACCGAAGTGCCTTCGCTAACGGGAGTCAAAATATAAGACGTGTCTGCTGTGGCCTTAGCGCCAAAAGTCATCTTTGAGTGAATCTCAGTCGGGTCAGTGACGGCCACGATGGTCTGAGTGCCCTTACCCATGCGTTTGCCGCTCCAGCTATAAACCGCGCCGACACCCGACCGAACATCGTTCACGCTGTAGGTCGTGGTTGGGTCCATCTTGACAAATGGGGTCCAGTCAGCCAACTGACCTAGGTCATTTAGCAGAGCGAAAACCTCGGCTATTGGCTTATTAATTACGACGGATGCTTGCGAAGCGTGCTGATAGGTCATGCTGAAATTCTAATAGTTTGGCGCTGGGCCTAGGTTCAGATAAGTCTCAAGCACTGCGACCTTGGCTTTATGCATTTCACGAGCAAGTTGGGGCCCAACAAACCTGTAGTGCCAGGGCTCGAACTGATAGCCGGTGATTTCACTGGCCCCTTTGGGGTAGCGCAAGATGAAACCAAAACGCCAGGAGTTTTTGGCAAGCCAGCGACCGGCTTTGGTTTGCGCGAAGCAGATCTTGATGGCGCAACTTTGACCGGTGGCGGCAATGTCGGCGGCTAAACCGGTTTGATGTTCGCTAAAACCAGGTTTGGCTGCACGGTTTTCACCTGCTGTCTCACCTAAGTCTGAAGTGTATTTTGTGAAGGTCTCTAGTTGAGTCGCATAGTCGCGAAAAGCGCTCACCACGACCAGATCGCCAGCACCGGCCTTAGCCATCGAAGAGCGCATTTTGGCGAAAGCAGCGGAGGCCTTAGGCGTTAAGTTGAAATCGCTGATTTGAGCGGGGTAATAATCTAGAGGGCTCAGTGGCCTTTGTTTGTTGACGACAACGGTGAGCGAACTCGAGGTTGCAACGTCATAGCCGCGTGAATTCGGTGACGGCGCAAACCAACCTGTTGCTAAAGAACCAACCCAACCGAGCGCACCGGCCGCGAGTGCTGAGACGCCCACGAAAACGGCCATCACCAGCGCCAAAGCCGCGAGTCTTCTAGCTAAATATTTGCGTCTCAGATTGCGTTTCAAAGTGCCCCCTATTTCTAAACCCCTTCAAGAAGCTTAGTTTGCTGTTGGTGTGGGGCTTGGTGTCGTCGGTGTTGGCGTCGGTGTCGGCGTCGGTGTCGTCGGTGTTGGCGTCGGTGTCGTTGTTGGCAGCGGTGTCTGAGTGCCGCGTGGCAAACCATATTTTGGCGCTGGTGGCAGTCGCAGATAGGTCTCGAGCACAGTCGCTTTGGCATAATGCATCTCGCGTGAAAGCGGGGTGCCGACATATCTGAAATGCCAAGGTTCGAACTGATAACCGGTGACCTTGGTTGCACCATTTGGGTATCTCAAAACAAAGCCATAGCGCCAGGCATTTTTAGCAAGCCACTTGCCAGCTCTGGTGTCGGCAAAGCAGATTTGAATCGAGCAACCTTGGCCAGCTGCCGAAAGGTCGGCCGCCAAACCGGTTTGGTGTTCGCTATAGCCAGGCTTGGCCGCCAACCGCTGGCCAGCTGACAAACCAAGAAGCGCCACCTTGCTCGCATAGATAGCTTTTTGGTTGGCATAGCCGCGGTATCCGCTTGAAAGAAGCAGCTCGCCAGCGCCAGCCTTAGCCATTGCCCGACGCATTTTTGAAAGCGCATCTGAGGCAGGCTTCGCGAGGTTATAAGAACCAAACTTGGCTGGGCCATATTTCACAGGTCGAAGAGGGCGTGATTTGTTCACAATAACCGTGAGTGAGCTGGCCTTATCGATGTCATAATTCACCACGGTTGTGGCAGCACCCATAGCCGAGCTGGTGGCGGCAACGCTCATGCCAATGGCTGCAACGAGCGACGCAATCAGCAACGAGCGACTAGAACCGCGAAACAACTTCATAACCTATAGCTTTTCATGCAAAGGGCGCTTTGGGGTGAACCCTCAGCGACCTTGCAGTGACCGGGTCGTGACGAAAGCAGATTTAGGCAAACGGGTTCGGAGTCATTGTGTATTTAGTGCTGAGGTATTCAAAAATGCCTTCGGCGCCACCCTCGCGACCCAAGCCAGACATCTTGACGCCACCAAACGGTGCCGAAGCGTTAGACATAACGCCGACGTTCAGACCCATCATTCCGGTCTTTAGCGTTTCGATTAGGCGCTGGCCGCGAGCCAAGTCTTTGGTGAACACATAGCTTGCCAAACCATATTCGGTGTCGTTTGCAATAGCAACGGCCTCGTCTTCGGTTTTGAAAGTGACGATTGAAAGCACAGGGCCAAAGATCTCTTCGGTCAAAATCTCACTGCCAGGCTGCACATTGGTCACAACGGTTGGCTCAAAGAAAGTGCCAGCACCCTCGATTTCGTTGCCGCCGGTGGTGACCTTCGCGCCGCGACTAACTGCGTCGGCAACGAGCGACTTAGCTTTGTTCACTGCAGCCGAGTCGATGAGCGGGCCGATGCTAACGCCGTCTTCGGTGCCGCGACCAATTTTCATGGCAGCAACGCGAGCGGTCACCTTGGCGGCAAAAGCTTCGGCGATATCGGCATGCACGATGAATCGGTTTGCTGCGGTGCAAGCCTGACCAATGTTTCTAAACTTTGCTGCGAGGGCACCCTCAACAGCCTTGTCGAGATCGGCGTCTTCAAAGACCACGAACGGGGCGTTGCCGCCGAGCTCCATCGAAGTGCGAAGCACGTTGTCGGCCGCCTGCTTCATCAGCGCGATGCCCACCGAAGTTGAGCCGGTGAACGAAAGCTTGCGAAGGCGCTTGTCGGCAATGATTGGGGCAGAAACTGCCGAAGACTTGCTCGTGGTAATAACGTTGACCACACCCTTAGGCACGCCAACTTCTTCAAGAATCTTGACGAAATAAAGCGTGGTCAGCGGTGTCAGCGTTGCAGGCTTGATGACCATGGTGCAACCGGCTGCGATTGCTGGTGCGATCTTGCGGGTGGCCATGGCTAGCGGAAAGTTCCACGGAGTGATTAGGTAGCAAGGGCCAACCGGCGCATAAGAAACAATCGCGCGGCCAATGCCCTCAGGGTTGGTGCCATAGCGACCGGTGATGCGCACGGCCTCTTCGCTGAACCAACGCAAGAACTCTGCGCCATAGTTGACCTCACCAACGGCCTCAGCCAATGGCTTGCCCATTTCAAGAGTCATCAAAAGCGCAAAGTCGTCTTTGAGCTCTTGCACACGCTCGAAGGCTTTGCGAAGCAGTTCACCGCGCACGCGAGGTGGTGTCTTAGCCCATTCCTCTTGCACAGTTGCGGCAGCATCGATCGCAGCTTTGCCGTCTTCAACACTGGCGTCAGCGATTTTGGCAAGCACCTCGCCGGTTGCAGGGTCGAGAACATCAATGGTTTGACCGCTTGAGCCATCGACCCATGCGCCGTTGATATAAAGCTGGGTTGGCACCTTTGCCAAAAGAGCAGCTTCGCGTGATGCGTTCATCAGTTTGTCCGTTTCTGATTCGAAGATTAGGTTTCTAATCTTTCATATCTTTTGAAGTTTTAGATAAGCGTGGTGACTGGGTTTTCGATTCGCTTCACAAAAGCAGCGAGCCATTGAGCAGCCAGCGCTCCATCGACCGCACGGTGGTCAGCTGAAAGCGTCACGCGCATCACCTTGGCAACGCGCATTTCGCCATCGACAACAACAACTTGGTCTTTCGCTGCGCCAACAGCGAGAATACCCGACTGTGGTGGGTTGATGATTGCGGCGAACTCAAGAGTGTCATACATTCCCAAGTTCGAGATCGAGAACGAACCGCCCTCAAGTTCGGCCTGCTGCAGGCGCTTTGAACGACCGCGTTCGGCAAGGTCGCGCACCTCGGCTGAGATTGCCGAAAGCGATTTGTTGCCAGCATCGCGAAGCACAGGGGTGACCAGACCGCCCTCGATCGAGACAGCAACCGAAATGTCAACGTTTGAGTGCTGATAAATCACGTTTTCGCCCCAGGTGACGTTCGCTTCAGGAACATCAACGAATGCTTTCGCAACCGCCAAAATCACAAAGTCGTTCACCGAAACCTTGACACCGCCGGCGCCGTTAATCTCGGCGCGCAAGGCGAGCAACTTGTCAACGTTGCACTCGGCGGTCAGATAGAAGTGCGGAATCGTCTGCTTGCTCTCAAGCAGGCGACGAGCAATGGCCTTGCGCATGCCCGAAAGTGGAACCTCGGTAACAACGTTTGCGCGAGGTGCTGCCGAAGAATTCAACGAGGATTCCCCTGCGGCTGCCGGCGCACTTGGCTTAGCTGCTATTGCAGCCTCAACGTCGGCGCGCACAATGCGACCCTGCGGCCCAGTGCCAGCAAGAGCGGCAAGGTCTAGGTTGTGGTCGCGCGCCATTTTGCGAGCGATTGGTGAGGCGAAAATGCGCGAACCTGTTTGGGCTGGTGCAGAAGATGCTGGCGCTGCGATTGGAGCCGCCACGGGTGTAGCGACGGGTGCGGCGATTGGCGCGGCAACCGGGGCTGACACTGCTGTGGCAACAGGAACAACGGCGGGCGCTGCAACAGGTGCAGCAGGTGCCGCAGCCGCAACGCCACCGAGCTCGGCGAGCGCAGCATCGACCGCAGAGGCATCTTCACCAGCAGCAAGCACCACGCAGATTGGTTCGCCGATGTTTGCAGACTTGCCTTCGGCCAAAATGTATTTGCCTATTGTGCCTGCAACTTCGGCGTTGTATTCAACGACTGCCTTCTCGGTTTCGAGCTCGACGAGGGGTTGGCCCACGGTCACGGCTGCACCTTCGGCAACTAGCCACTTATTAACGGCGGCTTCGCTTGCGCCGGCTAGAACGCTAGGCATTCTGACTACGGTAGCCATTAGCGAGCACCTCCGTGGCCTGCGACAACCTTCTTCAAACCTGCAACGACCTCTTCGGTCTTTGCGATGGCTGCGCGCTCAAGCACCTTTGAGATGCTTGGGGCTGCTTCGCCACCGGTAACGCGTTCGATTGGCTGGTCAAGGTAGTCAAAGAAACGGCGTTGAATTTCGTCTGATAGCCAGGCTCCATAGCTGGTGCCTTTGGCGCCTTGCTCAACGATGAGAACGCTGTTGGTCTTTTTAATCGATTCACCGATGGTGTTCCAGTCGATGCTGGCGCGGTCGAGCCAGCGAAGGTCGATCACCTCGGCGTCGATGCCGGTTTGCTCAACAGCGTCTAGGCTGTGGCCGACCATCGATAGATAGGTCAGCACAGTCATCGCCTTGCCTGAGCGACGAACTTTGGCTTTGCCAAGTTCAATCTGATAGTCGAGGTCGCCGTCAGGAATCTCGCCTGAGGTGTTGTAAAGGTCCATGTGCTCAATGACGAGCACTGGGTCTTTGAGAGTCAAAGCTGCGTTCATCAAACCGATGTAGTCATGAGGGGTTGATGCTGCGACGATGCGCCAGCCCGGGTTGGTTGCGAAAATGCCGGCTGGGTCCATAAGGTGTTGCGAGCCATAACCTGAGCCCATGGCAACCTTGGTGCGAAGCACGAGTGGTACTGGGTTGGTGCCACCGAACATGTGGCGTGCCTTGCCGATTTGGTTGAACACCTGGTCAGCGGCCACCCAGACGAAGTCGGGATACATAAACTCAACCACTGGGCGATAGCGACCGTCGGTTGCGATGCCGCAGGCAAGACCAGCGAAGGCGTTCTCGCTGATCGGGGTGCCGAGGGTGCGGTCAGGAAACTTGGTCGAGAGTCCCTTTGTGGCACCGTTGGTGCCACCTTTTAGACGGTGGATGTCTTCGCCCATCGTGATGATGTCTGAAGAACGCTCCATGTTGCGGTCCATTACGGCAGCAACCGCGTCGATGAACTTAACTTCGGTCTTGCCGCCGGCAACCGCCTCGGCCTCAAGTGTGCGGGCACCAGAGAGTTCACTGGCATCGCCGCGAATTCCGGTGTCAACAAAACTGGCGTCTGGCCACAGGTTTGGTTTGATGCGACGAGTGCCGGCTTGACCGTTCGGGTCAGCCTCGACCACTGCAGCCACGGCAATCTTCATTGCCGCCTGAGCTTGCTCGCGAACCGATGCGATGCCCTTGTCGTCAATCTGACCGAGCTTCTTCATCTCTTTCGCTAGACGGTCTAGCGGGTCGCGTGCTCGCCAAGCTGCTTCTTCGGCCTTGTCGCGATAACCAAAAGCACTGCCAGGGTATGGACCGTTTTGGTGAAAGAAGCGATAAACCTCTGCCTCAATAAGTGCGGGGCCTTTGCCGGTGCGCATGTATTCGCCGGCTTGTTCCATGGCGAGGTGCACTGCCAGAGGGTCCATTCCGTCAACGCGCCAAGATGGCAGGTTAAAGCCGAGAGCACGAGCCGACAGGCGCGGTTCGTGGGTGACTTCGTTGACGTTGGTTGAGACGGCATAGAGGTTGTTCTCAATAAAGAAGCAAAGTGGCAGGCTCCAGGCGGCTGCTAGGTTCATGGTCTCTAGAACCGAACCGATGTTGGTTGCGCCATCGCCAAAGTAGGTCACTGTGATGTCACTGGTTTTTGCGTGGCGCTGCGACCAGGCGTTGCCCGCGGCTAGCGGAACACCGCCACCGACGATGGCGTTGGTGCCAAGCGCGCCGGCCTCAAGCCACTGCAGGTGCATTGAGCCACCGCGACCTCGCGAGAAACCCTGCTCAAGACCAAGAATCTCGGCGAGGGTGCGGGTTAGAAGTTCTTGGGTTTTAGCTTCGACAATGTTGTCGAGTTTGAAACCCTGTTGAGCCACATATGAAAGGGCTTTTGACAAAAACTGGTGGTGGCCGCGGTGTGTGCCGTTCACAGCGTCGGTTGGGCGCAAGCGCACTCCTGACCCAACAGCTCCACCTTCTTGGCCAATGCTCGAGTGAGCTGGGCCATGCACGAGGCCTTCGCCGGCCAGATCAAGCACAGCTTCTTCGAATGCGCGAATCAGGTGCAGCTGTGCAAGCATGTCTGCCAAGAGCTGCGGGTCGGCGGCTTTGTAGTCGGCAGCGGTGGTGGTCAGATAAACCCAGGGTGATGCTGCTTCAAGTTTTTTTATCGTTGGCACGGGCACTTGCTCCTTTGTAAGTGATTTTTTCAGTGTATCTGCAAAATGGATACATTTGCAAAGATATATCGTTTCGTTATCTAGGTATTTGGCAGTTTTGGACTGTTTGTGGATACATTAGACGCATGAACGATTCAACATCGCCGAAGGGAATCCCCGGAATTCGAGGCGCCGAGCACATCGGCTTCACGGTGCCCGACATCGAACAGGCGCACAATTTTTTTGTCAACGTCATTGGCGCTGAGTTCATCTATAGTCTTGGGCCGTGGATCAAAGACGATGACTGGTTCACCGAACACCTCAACATTCACCCGCGCTCGGTGCTAAAAGAGTTGCGCTTTTATAGGTGTCACTTTGGGCCAAACTTTGAGGTGTTTGAATACGAAGCACCAGATCAAAATCTGCAGCCACCTAAAAACAGTGACGTTGGCGGTCACCACATTGCCTTCTATGTTGACGACATGAGTGCAGCCGTTGCGCATCTAGAACGTCACAACATCAGAATGTTGAGCACGCCGACTGCCAGCTCGGGTGCTTCAGCTGGCCAACACTGGTTGTATTTCTTGAGCCCTTGGGGCATGCAGTTTGAACTTGTGAGCTACCCGCAAGGCAAGGCCTATGAGGCCACTGCCGATAAACTTTTGTGGCACCCAGCAAAACCAGCAAACTAGCCATTGCTAGCCAGCCCCACACAGCCACACAGAACAGAACTCATGACCTCGCCAAATGTAGCCAGCCACCGCATCGCAGACCAGCTGCGCGCGAAGATTTTGGCCGGCTCATGGGTGCCTGGCGAGCGCATTCGACAAGAAGAGCTCGCTGAGGAATATCAGGCGAGTCGCATTCCGGTGCGCGAAGCACTTCGCATTCTTGAGACCGACGGGCTCGTGCAGGTGGTTTCAAACCAAGGCGCTTGGGTGGCTAGCCTGACTCGCGATGAATGCCTCGAGCAATATGAAATTCGCGAGCGCCTAGAGCCGCTGCTGCTGCGCGAAAGTCTTGCCAACCTGACTGCGGCTCAACTTGCCAAGCTCGACGAGCTCGCCACCCAGATGCAAGCCAATCGCGATGTTGCTGGCTTTATGCAGCTTGACCGCGAGTTTCACATGCTGAGCTATTCTGGCGCGCCAAACACAACTTTGAAAGAGATCGTCGAACGTCTCTGGAACACAACGCAGCACTACCGCAGGGCCTATGCCAACATTGCGGGCAGCCCCGGTCTTGACGTAACTCACCTCGAACACAAACTGCTCGTCGAGGCAATCACTCGCCGCGACTCAGAAGATGCCGAGCGCATGATCGCCGGCCACATTCGCCGCACTCGCCTGCTCTTGGCCCAGCACCCCGAGGTTTTCGCAACCCCAACCGCCTAGCCTCAGCGCCCTTCGCTCGTTGCAAACCCCTTTGCACTGAACTAAAGCGCGCACTTGTCACTTCGAAAGTGTTAAGTTATGCTTAACAGCAACTAAGTGTGACTGCACAATCGTGTTGACAAAGGAGTCTCCATGTCTAAATCAGCGTTGCAAAATTGGGTTCGAGAAATCGCCGAACTAACCAAGCCAGAACGAGTTGTGTGGGTCACCGGCGAAGCCGCCGAGCAGAAACAGATTATAGAAAATCTTGTGCGCGAAAAGACGCTCATCCCATTGAATTCTGAGTTGCGACCGAACAGTTTTCTCGCCCGCACCGACCCGCGCGATGTCGCCCGCGTTGAAGAGCGCACCTTCATCTGCTCAGAAAAACAAGAGGATGCCGGCCCGACGAACAACTGGGTCGCGCCAGCAATCATGCGCGCCGAACTCAAAGAGCTTTTCGACTCATGCATGCAGGGTCGCACCATGTATGTGATTCCGTTCTCGATGGGCCCGCTCGACTCACCTCAGGCGCGCTTTGGCATCGAAATCACCGATTCGCCCTATGTCGTTGCCTCGATGGCAGTTATGACCACGGTCTCAACCACGGTGAAGGAGCGCATCGAAGCAGGTGCTGAATGGGTGCCTGCTGTTCACTCGGTTGGCGTGCCGCTCAACGAAGATATCGCATGGACAATAAATCGCTCATGGCCCTGCAACCCAGACAAGATCAAAGTTGTGCACCTGCCTGAAACCCGTGAAATCTGGAGCTTCGGCTCTGGCTATGGCGGCAATTCGTTGCTGGGCAAAAAAGCTATGGCTTTGCGCATTGGCTCAGTTCAAGGTCGCGACCAAGGTTGGCTCGCCGAGCACATGCTGATCATGCGTGTCACATCACCGGCTGGCAAGAAGTTCACCTTCACCGCGGCGTTCCCCTCAGCTTGCGGCAAGACCAACTTCGCTATGTTGATGCCGAATCTCGAGGGTTACAAAGTCGAAACCATCGGCGACGACATTGCTTGGTTAGCACCAAACGCCAACGGTCGTTTAGTTGCAATCAACCCTGAGACCGGCTTTTTTGGCGTTGCGCCAGGCACCAGCATCAAAACTAACAAGAACGCAATCGATGCGATTCGCTCAAACACCATTTTCACCAACGTGGCTCTCACCGACGACGGCGATGTTTGGTGGGAGGGCTTGACTGAAGAAAAGCCTGAGCACCTCATCGACTGGCGTGGTAACGACTGGACTCCGTCGTCTGAAACACCTGCCGCCCACCCCAACTCACGATTCTGCGTGCCAATCGCTAACTGCCTAACCACGCCAAGTGACTGGAACCGAAACGAAGGTTTCGAAGTTGATGCGATTCTCTTCGGCGGTCGACGAGCAACCAACGTGCCTCTGGTTGCCCAAGCAAAGTCTTGGGCTCACGGCGTATTCATGGGTTCGACAATCTCTTCAGAGCAAACGGCTGCAGCTGAAGGCCCGGTTGGTGTTTTGCGACGAGACCCATTCGCCATGTTGCCGTTCTGTGGTTACAACATGGCCGACTACTGGTCACACTGGCTTGAGGTTGGCGAGGCCTTGAGCGACCAAGGCCGCCCGCAGATCTTTCAGGTCAACTGGTTCAGAAAAGACGCCAACGGCAAGTTCATTTGGCCAGGCTTTTCAGACAACATTCGCGTGGTTGACTGGATCATCAAACGCCTTGAAGGGCA
>JBDLVN010000019.1:0-78470 GCA_039804775.1 Actinomycetota bacterium | reverse complement strand
TGCCTTCGGCAAAACTCGCGAACGTGTGTGTGGTGCGTAGTTTTGTGGCCGTGAGGTCATCCGTCTTGAAAACGGGCTTGATTGCGACCTCAGACTGTTTCGGCAGCTGGGCGGTCAGGGGCGTCTCGAAACGATACTCCTCGGGCAGCAGGTGCAGCAACACGCTGTTGCCACCACCGCTAACCTCAGCGAACTCGGCCGAAGCATTGCTGACCGTGCCATCGAAAAGCGATCGATAAAACTCGGTCTGCACGGCGAGGTCAGAAACCCACAAAACGATTTTGCTCATGCAAAGATGATATCTTCGAACCAAGGCATTGCCAAAGAAAGACTTTCATCATGAGCGACAAACCACGCGGGGCCAGAGGCTCTCAGGTTCGCTCAAGCGGAGCAACCGTTGAGATTCGCAACGCAAACCAACCCGGTTGGTCAGGCAAAGTTGACGCAGCCAAATATGCCGCGATGCGCGACGCGTTGATGGCGATTCTGCCACGAACCAAGCCTGGTCTAACCCAAGCCGAGATGCGGAACAAAGTTGTTTTTCACTTGCCTTCACACGTCTTTCCCGGCGCAGCCAAAGCCGAATGGTGGGCTAAGTGCGTGCAGCTAGACCTCGAGGCAAAAGGTGTTATCGAGCGTGAGCGCGATGCGCGGCCTTTGCGTTGGCACCGGGTTTAGGTCGTATTTTTGTGCTGCTTGCTAGTTGCCTGCAGCAGCGAAAGCATCTGCACTACTAATTAATAGCGTCATAGCTGCATCTGATAGGCATGTCTCAAAAGTGTCAGCGTATTTGTTGAAGACATCCGAATCGACTAACTTGCTTTTCTTCGTCTTGTATTCAACACCCAAATCACCCAAATCACTTGCTGCGTTGAATGCGTCTACGACTCCCAACTGCTCAGTTACGCCATCGTTTGCTTTTGTTTCGATAGCAGAGATTGTAAATTCGTATTTTTTACACTTTGCGTCGTCTGAATTTTTCGCCGCGCCACTTGCAGTGCTTGAGCAAGCGGTTAGAGACAAAATAACGATTCCAGAGATGAAAATGGCCGATTTCTTCATTTTTTCCTATAGATAGTGATGGATTAAGGTTTCAAGGGACGTTTTGAAAGCAAGGGCTGTTAGGTCTGCGATCATCGGTCTGATGGCTTCTATGAACCGAGCTGTCTTAAACTGTCGTGCGACGGCCTTTTTCGTTGACTTGAGTTCGGCCGCGCCTTTAACTGAAATCAGGCTCAAGACTGCGTCAAAGTTAGCTTCCGATAGGAAGATGAGGTCCTTATTGAAAGTGCCGTTTGTGTAGACGTTGAGAGCTCGCAATTTTGAGATTAGAAGCTCTCGAAAGAATTTGTTCTCGACGCTCAGCGTTATTACCCCAGTTGCAGGGTCGGCGTCAACGAAATGGATGTTGCGGGCGAGATCGGCGAATTGCTCGTCGGGGTTCCTGACCGCGAGGTGCACCTTGTAAATCAGGTTCTCAATCTTTGAGAGCGGCATCATGGTTTTTTGAGAGATTTCAAAAGGGGGAGTCGTTAGATCGAATGCGCCTGCCTCGAGAAAAGCTTTGAAAATGAGCAGTTCGATTTCTGACTTTGAGATGGCAGAAATCGACTCGTATTCAAGTCGTGACAGAACCACACCAGCAAAGCTGATTTTTTGTTGCTCTGAAAGTTCGAACATCCCTGCCCCAAATACGCATGTCGTTGCGTAATCGCAATCCTATTTGCGGGGGGGGGGGGGGCTGTCAAATCGCAGCTCTTGGTGAAGCCCTAAAAGTCGGTGCTCGCAACCTCAGTTGCGCCCGAGGCAATCGCCTCGATGATCTTGTCAACAACGTGTTGCGGGGTCATGCCCTGAGGGAATGCCGGCGCAACGCCAAAGACTGCACGACTTGCGAGGCCAGTTTCGGTGTGGCCTGGTCGAACGTCAATGACGCGCACCTTTGAGCGACGAGCTTCGAGTGAGAAAGCTTTGAGCCAAACGCTGTGGGCGGTCTTGCTGGCGACATAGGCAGCCATGCCAGGGAACACCTTTTCGGCAACAACACCGCTAATCGAAAGCACGAATGGTTCGCGCTCAGACTTAGCCAGCACTGGCAAAAGCGCAGAAATCACGGCGGATGGCCCCAAATGGTTCACAACCATTAGTTTCTGGGCGTCACTAGCCTTGGTGTCAACCGACGGACCGAAACCCACCACACCAGCTAGGTTGATGATGCCGTCGAGTTGCACGCCGTTGGTGCTTAGGTAACCCGTGAGGGTGGCAATTGACTCGGCGCTTTCAAGGTCTAGCAAAAGCCCCTGTGCCAACCCTGCTGGCAGGTTTGCAGCGCTCTCGTTGCTGCGCGCCGTGCCAATCACGTTTGCACCCATCGCCATAAGTTTCTCGGCTGTTAGTCGGCCGAAAACCCCGTTTGCGCCAATCACCAAAACTGTGCTGCCCTGCATGCTCATAGGCTCAAGTCTATGCATGGGTTGAGTCGACTATGCGCTCAGCGCTGACTGTTCGTTTCGCGCGGTGCAAGTTGCACTGGCCAGTGTTTTGAAATCGATTTGAGTTTGCTAACTATGAACTTTTCGCCATCTGGCGCATCAAGCAACGGCATGGCTGCCGTGTAGTAGTCGTCGTCGTTTGTTTCTAACCGCATGACGCTAACTTTTGTTACTTTTCGACTAAACGGATTTCTCGAGCGGTAGTTGTCTATGCCATACGTGATTTTCTGAATGTCACTCGAGTGCCGCATGGCGGCCCACTTGTAGTCTTCGATGTTTGCGCCGAATCCTCTAGGGTCCGGATAAAAATTAATCGTTCTCGTCGGAAAAATCACCCAGTTGTGCAAAAAAATCAGTTGGAAACCAAAATTTTCAAGGTAACGAATCTTGCGAAGATCAGGATTCAGTTTGTCAATCATCTTTAGAAATGCCGGGAACGGTGCAAATGCCTCTTCAAGGGTTGTTTCTGGCGGCAACTGCAGTTCGTTTTCGGTTGATAGTCCGCTGGCGCTCAATGGCACGAGAATGTTTTGCACAAAATCGTATTCCTGCTGCGTTACGCGCATGTCAGGCCCCCATCCTGTTTGGTTTCGGCATCTAGCCTATATAGTTGACTAAATTGTAGCCTGTGCCGCGACCAACCGCGCATAGGCGCTACCGGCCGCCATTAGCTCGGCGTGCGTGCCCCGCTCGACGATGCGGCCGGCGTCTAACACCAAGATGAGGTCGGCGTTGACCACCGTCGACAACCTATGCGCGATGGCGATGGTGGTTCGGTTTGCCGTGGCTGCATCCAAGGTGGCTTGAACGATGCGCTCAGAGTTGGTGTCCATCGCGCTGGTCGCTTCGTCAAGAATGACTACGGGCGGGTCTTTGAGCAGCACGCGCGCGATTGCGATGCGCTGTTTTTCGCCGCCGCTGAGTCGGTATCCTCTTTCACCAACCATGGTTTCATAGCCCTTCGGGAACCCCACGATCACATCGTGAATGTTTGCCGCTTTGGCCGCCGCCTCGATTTGTTCTTGGGTTGCGTCGGGCCGCGCATAGGCGAGGTTTTCGCGAATCGTGTCATAAAACAGATAGGTCTCTTGGTTGACGATGCCGATGCGGTCAATGAGTTCTTCTTGGTTTAGCTCGCGCACGTCAACGCCCGCAAACCTTACCGAGCCGCCGGTCACGTCATAAAAGCGCGGCAGCAAATAGCTGATGGTGGTCTTGCCCGAACCTGAGGCACCAACCAGCGCAACGTATTGCCCAGGCTCAACCTCAAACGAGATGCCCTTGAGTGTCGGCTCGACGTCGTCACCAGCACCGGGGTAGGCAAACGTGACATTTTCAAAGCGGATGCTACCAAGCGCACCCTCGTCAATCGACTTCGGCTCGCTCGGGTTGGTGACCTGCGGCTTGAGGTCGAAATATTCAAAGATGCGGGCAAAGAGAGCCGAAGACGTTTGAAGGTCAAGTGCCACTGTCAAAAGGTTCATCATTGGGAACAACAGTCGCGACTGCGCGGTGGTGAACGCAACCACTGTGCCGACGGTGATCAGGTCTTGGTGCAAAATGAGCCAGCCCGCGCACAAATAAATTACGGCAGGAATCGAACTCATAAACACCTGCACGAGAGCAAAGAAGGTTTGGCCGCTCATGGTTTGGCGAACCTGCAAACCGATTTGGTTTTTGTTCTCTGCCTCGTAGCGTGCGATTTCACTTGCTTGGCGCCCAAAGCTCTTGGCCAGCAAGATGCCGCTAACGCCGAGTGACTCTTGGGTGATTGATGACATTTCGCTTAGCGAATCTTGGGTTTTGCTTGCGATTTTGGCACGCACCTGGCCGACTTTGCGCTGAGCGAGAACCATTAACGGCAACATAATGATTGCCACGATGGTGAGCTGCCAACTGAGCAGCAGCATCGCAACAAATGACGCAAGCACAGTCACTGCGCTGCCGAGCAGGCTGCTGATGGTGTTGCTCAAGACTCCGGCGACGCCACCGACGTCATTGGCTAGGCGCGATTGAATGGCGCCGGTTTTAGTCTTGGTGAAAAACGCGAGCTCCATCGACTGAAGGTGAGCGAACATGCGCACGCGAAGCGAGCCCATAACTTTGTTTCCGACAGAAGATGTCAGGTAGGTCTGCCAAACGCCTATCGATGCGGCTAGTAGCCAAATGCCGATCATGCTCAATACAAAACTCGTCAAGATGCCAAGGTTCGGTTTGCCGCTAGCCGGGAACAATCCGTCGTTAAAAGCACTCTGAATCAGTAGCGGTGGCAACACAGCTAAGCCAGCACCGATCAAAACCAGCACGACTGTGGTTATTAGCTGGGTGCGGTAGGGCGCGAACAACTCAATAATTCTGCCAAGAAGGTTTTCGATTTTGGGAGCCTCAGCATTTCGCTGACGAATCTTGTCGGGGTCAGTCGAGAATCGGCCCATCGGCCCGCCACGATGCATGCTCATGTCTCGAGTCTACGTAACTTTGTGGTGTCAAAATGCGTCACAAAACTTCACTCGAAGTAACATAACCCCGCCCCATTTTTCTAATAACTAATGTTTCAAATAACTGGTGCGATTGGCCAGCTCAAAACCCAAACTATTTAGGAATGCCCCTCAATGTCTGTTCTAAAAGAAGTACTCTCAGCTAACGAAGCATATGCCGCCGACTTCGGCGCAAAATCTGAACTCGCCCTGCCACCTGCGCGCGGTTTCGCGATCTTGACCTGCATGGATGCCCGCCTTGACCCAGCAAAATATGCTGGCCTTTCAGAGGGTGACGCTCACGTTATTCGCAACGCTGGTGGCCGCGCTTCTGACGACGCGATTCGCTCACTCGTGATCTCTTACAAGCTTCTCGGCACCAAGGAGTGGTTCGTCATTCACCACTCAAACTGCGGCATGGAGTTCTTCACCGACGAGGTTATTCGCGGTCTGCTAGCCAACAGCCTCGAGACTGCCGCGCTTGGCGCTGAGGGTTTCTATGACGTGGGCACTGGCCCAGGTTCAGCCGAGGCAAAGTACATCGACTGGCTAACCATCGCTGACCAGGCTCAGAGCGTCACCGAAGACGTCGCTCGCATCAAGGCTCACCCGCTTGTGCCTGCCGGAATTCCGGTTTATGGCTACATCTATGACGTGACTTCTGGTCGCCTCATCGAGGTGCCAACCGCTACTGCAGCTGGTGCCGCCAAGTAATTTCTGTCTCAAGTCACGAACCCCGCAGCCGAAAAGTTGCGGGGTTCGTTTTTTAGCGAGGATGCCTTCGGCACACACCTTCGTCTCACACCATAGGCTTGAGCCATGCAGCTTTTAGACGTTCAAATCACGCCCGAACTTCACGGAGTCATCGCCTTGCCAGACCAAGCCGCCGAAGGCCCGCGCCCCGGTGTTGTGATGGTGCATGAAGTGTTCGGCATCGACGACGTGATGCGTGCGCAGATGACTAGGTTGGCTGAGGCTGGCTATGTGGTGATTATGCCCGACCTGTTTAGTCGTGGCGGTGCGCGCAAGTGTTTGACCGCAACTTTTAGGGCTCTGGCAAATGGTCATGGCCAAGCGTTTGAAGACATTGAGGCTGCCAAGCAAATGTTGCTCGCCCGCCCAGACACCACCGACAAAGTTGGTGTGATTGGCTTCTGCGTTGGCGGAGGTTTCGCCCTCGTTTTGGCCAACCGTGGCTATGACGCTTCTTCGATCAACTATGGAATGTTGCCAAAAGATATTGATGCCGTTCTTGACGGCGCGTGCCCAATCGTGGGTAGCTTCGGCGCTAAAGACGCCCAGCTCAAAGGTTCGGCGAAGCGCCTCGAAGTTGGGCTTCAGGCGCGAGGCATTGCCCACGATGTTAAAGAATATGCAAACTCGGGCCACGCTTTTATGAACCCAAAACAAGCTGGTGGCCCGTTCTTTGGCACACTGCTTCGCATCTCAGGAGCTAAACCGAACCCGGCAGATGCCAAAGATGCTTGGTCGCGCATTGAAACTTTCTTTGCAGAACACCTCACCAACTAGCTAACCTAAACAACAGGAGGCCACCATGGCATTAGATTTTTCTGGCAAAACAGCTTTGATCACCGGCGCAAGTTCGGGCATCGGCGTTGACATCGCCAAGGGTTTTGCTTGCAGGGGAGCCGACCTTGTGTTGGTTGCGCGTCGCACCGACAAACTTGAGTTGGTCGCTCGAGAGATCGAAGCAGCCACGGGCGTGAAGGTCACCACCGTGACCAAAGACTTGAGTGTGGCAGGCGCCACCGCCGAGCTCGAGGCTGAGCTGGCCAAGAGTGGTGTGCAGGTTGATGTGCTAGTGAACAACGCTGGCTTCGGCACCAACGAGCGACTCGTCAAAGAGAACCGTGACCGTGTTGCACAGGAGATTCGCCTAAACATCGGTGCGCTGGTTGACCTAACCGCCGCCTACCTGCCAGGAATGATCGAGCGCGATTTTGGTGCAATCGTGAACATTGGCAGCACAGCTTCTTTTCAGCCGGTGCCTGGCATGGCGGTTTATTCGTCAACCAAGGCTTTCGTGCGAAACTTCACCGCCTCGGTTTGGGGCGAAGTGAACAGCAAAAACGTTCGCGTGCTGGCAGTCAACCCTGGTGCAACTCAAAGCGAGTTCTTTGAGGTGGCTAATGCCAAACCATTTGGCACTCTCATGCCGTCGCAGTCAGTGGTTGACACCATGTTTAAGGGCTTAGATGCCCGCAATCCTCGCCCATCAGTAGTCGTCGGCGTTCTCAACAGCGTGACCGCTCGCCTTTCGGCGATGATGGGCACAAAGGCTGTCACCAAGGTAGCCTCGAAGCTTTATCTAAAGCGCGACTAGCTTTAGGCGCTCAAGTGCCTTCAAGAACCTTGCCGCAATAATCGGTTGAGCCTCGTGGCTTGGGTGCAGGTCATCGGGCAAAAGGTGAGCATCTTCAAGACCAAAGAGTTCGGTGCCATCAACATAGAACAGGCGCGGGTCAACGTTTTCGAGCGCGATATCTGGGTTGGTGCGCTGTTGAACAATCTTGGCTAACGCCTCGCGAATGCGGCTGAGGCTAAGCTCGCCAACCCACTCGTGAGGCGACCACTCTGATGCACCGATTTTGCCGCCCTCAACCATTGGAGTTGGGCCAGGGTGATTCTCAGCAGCTGGCATCGCAAACGGCGAAATCAAAACGATTGGCACATCGGGGTGGCCAGCGCGAACCTCATCAAGAAAAGCGTGCACGGCTGGCACAAAAGTGCGCATGGTCATGTTTGCCCCGTTGACGGTGTTGATGCCAATCTTGAGCGTGACTAGATCGGCTGCTGCGCCGCTGATGGTTCGCGCTGCAAACATCTCGGCGTTTGCCGAACCTGCCAGGCCTAGGCTATAAAGGTCAACGTTTAGCGCGCGAGCAACCATCGCCGGCCAAGTTTCTGCGGGGGTTTTAGCCTCTTGAACATGACTAATCGAACTGCCATAGTGCACCCAGTTGACCTTAGGCTCGGCAGCAATCAGGGAAGCATTTGCCGTTAGGTCGATCAGCTGAATCTCACAGTTGTGCGGCAACCACAGCGTGATTTCACGAGCGTGGCCATCGGCGACATCTGGCAACTCGAAAACTGCCACCGAGTTGTCACCCTCGGTCGTGCCGGTGTTGACCATGCCGTTCCAAACCCGCAGGTCACCGTTGCTGTGTGCAACAGAAAGGTGCTGCTCGACGCCCGCATTTGGGTCGGTCGCATCGGTGTAGGTTAGCGAGACGGCTGATGGGGCAGAGAGAAATCCGTCGGCAAGATTTTGATCACGCAGTGAGCGGTAGGTGAGCGAAACCTGCGTAGCCTCGGTTACCAGCTTGATGGTCACACCAGAGCTGTGGTTGGCTACCTTCTCGGTCACTGGGTCATGCTGGTGATACATGTGAGTCCAGCTAGGCAAGCGGTGAATGCTGAAACCTAGCGGCGACTCACGCAGCTCGGCAACACCGCGCATTGAGAGCGCCAGAAGTTCTTCAAGTTTTTCGTCAATCGCCATGTGGCAAGTTTATTGTGGCTGTCGAATGTTCGGCGAGGCAGGGCTATTTGGCTGAGGCAACGCTACTTCGCTAAGCCAAGTGCAGCCATCGCGAGGTTTGCCTTGCCCGAGCCATAGACCAGAGACGAGATCGCGATTGCCGAAGGCTCTAGTTGCCAGCTCAACTGTGCGGTGTTTGGCGAAAAGCCCTCCCACCACCAAACACCGATGGCTTTTGAGCCGGCCGCGCTTCTCAAAAGTTTGCTCACCGCAGTGGCATAGGCGGCTTGCCCGCGGTTTGTGAAAGCAAAACCCGTCAACCCGGCTTTGCTCACGTCGATTACCTGTTGGCTCACGCTAGCCGTTGTGTTGGCATAGGCGGTTTCAGCAACCGCAACGGGGAGGTGCCACTTGCTTGCCACAACGTTGATCGAGTCGGTTAGGTTACTCAAGGGCCCGCCCCACTGGCTGTAATAACTCAAACCGATGGCGTCGGGTTTAAGAAGGTCGTTGGCGAAGCTGTAGGTGAGCCATCCGTCGGTTTTTGCCGCATCGCCACCGGTCTCAAGGTGAATCATCACTTTGCTGGTTGGGCTGGTTTTGCGAGTTGCAGTTTGAGCCGCGTTCAAGAGATTGGCCATTGCGGTGAACTTCGGGGTAGTCCACTGGTCGAGCTGACCGTTGGGCCAAAGCAACCCGTTGCCAACCTCATTGCCAACCTGAACCCAGGCAGGCACGGTCTTCTGCTTCACAAAACGGGCCAGCACCGTCGTTGTGTAGCTCTGCACCTGAGCCACGAGTTGGGTCTGAGTTAGGTTTGCCCAAGCTGCTGGCTTAGTTTGCTTGCCGGGGTCGGCCCACCAGTCGCTGTAATGAATGTCGAGCACAAGTTTCAGCCCCGCTGCCTTCACACGTTTTGCCAACGCGAGCACCTCGGGCAACGAACCGTGCTTCGTGCTCGGGTACACCCAAAGTCGAATGCGCGCAACGCTTAGCCCGGTTTGTTTCATCAGAGTCAGCGGGTCAACCGCCTGCCGCTTTGAGTTATAAAACTTGCTGCCGGCCGCCTCGATGGTTGGCAGCCAAGAAACGTCTGCACCGTTTTGCAGGGGAGCGACCGATGTTTTAGTCAGCAGGCCTTTCGCCGCCGCGTTTGCCGGCATTGCTGCACTGACCACCGGTGCTTCACTGGCGACCGGTGCTGCAGTAGCCGTCGGTGATGTGGTGCCCACTAAGAGCGTTAGAGATAGAGCCAGCGCAGATGCCGAAAGCACAGACTTCACTCAAATCGCCTCTAACTAATCTGGCTAACCTACTTGCGAGCCACAACTTGCGCAATATGCAGCGGCTGCGACGGTGACACTTGCGCCACAGTTAGAACAATACTTGGCCTCAATCGGGTTTGCATTTTTGCTTTTGCCAAGCACCATTATCAAAGTGAAAATTGTGGCGGCGTTTTGCCAAATCATGATTGCTTCGAGCAACCCGGGCACCGGTTGCGAACCATCTGCACTGTTGCCGAAAAGCCAATTTGTTGCTGGCTCGACATTCATCAAAGCACCTAGCACAATGATCGATGCCAGAGGTGATGCCCAAAACCGGCTGCGGCCAGCGTCGCGCAACCTTCGAGCAGTTAGCGCCACAAATGTTGCACCCAGATAAAGAAAAGCGAGCGTTTGAACTGCATACATCGCATAGAACAGTTCAGAAGTGATGTTTGCGTTGCCCCAGGCAATCGCAATCGGCCAAGGCCACATGACTAATCCAGCCACCGCGGTGAGAACAGCAGCACCGAGCCAAAACTCGGCGGGCGATGCCACGCCCCGATAGTCTGCGATGCCCTTAATAGTTCGTCGAACTGCAGTTTTGAAATTCATGATGCCCCCGCTCAGAAGTCGTGCAGAGAGCACGACGGTGAAACTAGTCTGGCAGGTTAGCTTCAATCAGGGCAACAATGGCTTCATCATCTGGTTTGGTGGTTGGGCGAAAACGGTGAACCTCGCCATTTGGCAACACCAAGAACTTTTCGAAGTTCCACATAACGGGGCCGCCAAGGCCAACGCTATCTTTGCTCTTCTTCAATTCTTTAAACAGTGCGTGTTGCTTTTTGCCGTTCACAAAAGCTTTTTCGGTCATGCCGAAAGTCACGCCCCAGGTTGTGCTGCAATATTCAGCTACGTCATCATTGCCCTTGAGCTCTTGACGAAACTGATCGCTCGGCACACCAAGCACTGCGAAACCACGCTCGCCATATTTCTTTTGAAGAGCCTCAAGAGCTTCATATTGCGGGGTTAGCCCGCAACGCGAAGCAACGTTCACAACCAACACAACCTTGCCGTCATATTCGCCGAACGTGGTTGGTCGACCATCAATCATGGTTAGTTCAATTTCTTTTAGGCTCATGTTTATTACAACAACTGTTTAACCATTTTTATTCGTGAGAATAAACTTTTGCCATGAGCAAAGCCGACATCGACGCCTATCTTGCCCCGTTAGACCCTGTTAAACGCGCGACGCTTGAGGCGGTGCGGGCGAGCATCCTCGAAATATTGCCCGAGGCAACCCAAGAGATTTATTACGCAATGCCAGCGTTCATGGTTGAGGGCAAGGCGCTCGGTGGGTTCGCGGCGTTCAAAAACCACCTCAGCTGGATTCCCTACAGCGGCCACGTAGTAGATAAAGTGTTGGGCGAAATCGCGCCATATTCGTTGGGGCATAGCCAAGGGGTGTTCAAATTCGCCGTCGATAAACCGCTGCCGAAAGACATCATCAAGTTGCTGATTTTGACTAGGGCCAAGCAGGCCTTTGGCGAAGACCACGAGTTGGTCGCCAAGCTCAGCTGAGGCACTCGGGCGGGCCGCTCTGGCTAGACTGAAGGCACCTGTTCATTCAAAACAAAGAGGTTTGAAATGTCTGCACTTGCAAACATCAATTTTGCCGCAGTTGCTGTGGCAGCCGTCGCCGCCATCGCCATTGGTTCGGTTTGGTTTGGTCCACGCACGTTTTTTCCGGTTTGGTGGAAGGCCATGGGTCGTTCGACCGATGAGCGCCCGGGCGGCGAGAACATGGGCATCGTTTTTGGTGGCACGTTCGTAGGTCAGTTCGTTCAGGCTGTAGCCGTTGCTTTGGTAATGGCATTTGTTTCAGGGCCAAACAACAACCCAATCGCTTTTGGCGACGTTCTAGTTATCGGTCTCGTCTTGGGTGTTGGCCTTGCTGGAGCTGCCTCGCTCTCACACCGCCTCTTTGCAGGCCAGAACTTCAAAGTTTGGATTCTCGAAGCAGGCAATGACATCGTCAGCATCTTGGCCATGTCGCTCATCATCGGTTTGTGGCGCTAAGGCTTCGGGGCACTCAAGGCTAAATCTTGTCTAACCTTTTGCTATTGCTAGCGATTGGCCTGCTAGGCCCTTTGCTGGCATGGCCAAAGGCGCTTGGTGTTCCGGTCGCAGTCGGCGAGATCTTGGTTGGTGTTGCCTTTGGTGTTTCAGGCCTCAACATTATTGACGTTAAAGAGCCCACCACGGTTTTGATTTCACAAATCGGGTTCGCCCTTGTGATGATGCTGGTCGGCAGCCAGATCAAGGTCAAAGAGACATTTAGTTCTAAACAGTTCTTTCTGGCTGCTCGCAACATTGCGATTGCAACCGTTTTTGCTCTGGTTTCTGCATGGGCCATCGTTCAGATAACTGGTCATGAACACTTAGCGATTTATGCGCTGATTATGGCTTCAAGTTCGGCAGCTGTGGTTTTGCCTTTGCTTTCGGGCAAAGAGTCTTCTAAGGGTCAAACCAAGCCCAGCAAAAACCTTGCCCTGCTAGTGACTCAGGTCGCCGTTGCTGACCTACTCGGCATTTTGGCGCTGCCTGCGGTCATGGCTCCAAGCAAAACCCCGACGATTTTGATCGGCGCATCAGCAGTTACAGCATGCGCTTTTGTTCTCTATTTCTTGTTGCGCGCCGGCGAACGCAACGGCGTCTGGTCAAAGTTTCGAAAGTTCAGTCGTGAACGCCGCTTCGGTCTTGAATTAAGAATCAGCCTATTGGCGCTATTTGGTTTGGCGACGCTTGCTCAAAGTTTTGGGGTGAGCGTAATGATTGCGGGCTTCGCTCTCGGTCTTGCGATTGCCGCCAACGGTGTGCCACATCGACTTGCCAAACAACTCTTCGCTGTCACAGAGGGTTTATTTGCCCCGGTGTTTTATGTTTTGCTTGGGGCAAGCATCGACTTTAGGCGCGTGTTCGTCGAACCCAACCTCGTTGTGCTGTCGCTCATGCTCGTGGTGTTGGGCATTGCCAGTCACATGAGTGGCACCATCTTTGGGCAGCAATTCGACGAGGCCGCGTTGACTGCTGCGTCTTTGGGCATTCCCACAGCAATCGTGAGCATTGGCCTCACCACGAATGCCATAAACTCGGGTGAGGCAGCAGCCATCACTTTGGCTATGCTTTTGTCAGTGATCGCATCATCGATTTTTGCCAGGCGAATCTAGAAGGGGGCGTGCGTGTTGTGGTTTAAAAAGCTCGTTAGCGGCATGAACCTGTGGTTGCCTGCTTTTGCAGTGAACATTCTCTTTCAAGTTCTTCGTCATGCCTATGTTGACGCAATAATCTTCAGCATCGCAGCGGTATTGATGATTTTGGAGTGGAAGAAACTCTTGCCACTTAGTTTCGGCGCTCGCCCGGTTTTTCGTTTGCGGTGGATCATTCTTGTTATCGTCTCTAGCGCAACGGTGCTCTATGCCAACCCGCGTCACAGCGTTCAAGACGACTGGGTCTTGATCGCGGTTTTGCCAATCGCTGTTTTGCTCACCTATTACAACGAAGAGCACATCACGATCACCTACGACAAGCCCCTTCGCCGTTCGCTCCGCAGCTTCATGGGTCTGGGAATCTTCTTGGCGGTGGTTGAGCTTGCCGCCTATGTAATCAGCGATCGGGTTCATAACAGCGAAGATTTTCCGACGGTTTCATTTTTAGTGAGTCCGACATTGGAGCATCCAGAGATTCGGTTTATTTTCTTAGGCTTATGGATGTCTATGGGTGTTGGCCTCATGCAGGTTTTGCGCGGTCGCAAGGTTGTTCAAGCGGTTGACCATGCTGGCAAGGTGGGCGCTGCTAAACGTGATTTGGTTCTTCACGCCGATGACGACAGCGAGGTGCAGCCGTGAAGCCGAGCACCTACATTTGGTATGCCCTCTATCTGCTGCCGATTATTGCCATGTTTGTAATCTGGTGGCTCGGACGCATCAAGCCTCACCTATTTGCCCGCGTGAGCACCGTGGTTGAGTTTGTGATGGCTAAACGCACCACGCGAATCGCCGTTGTCACCGTTTGGTGGTGGCTCGGCTGGCACTTCTTTAGCGACTAAGCGCGGTTTGGGCTATCTCGTGAAGTCTGTCGTTTGTGGCTAGCACCGAGCTGCTCGCCTGCGTGAGCGGGCCATCGATTGCAGTGAACTTGCCCCCAGCTTGTTCGACTATCGGCACAAGTGCGGCGATGTCATAAACCTTCAAATCGTGTTCGGCAACAATCTCGAGCGAGCCTTCAGCCAAAAACATGTAGCTTAAGAAATCACCATAGGCTCGCGTGCGCCAAACCTCACGGCTCAGTTTCATGAGCTCATCGAGGTAGCCTTCTGAATCCCACAGCTGCAAGTTGTTGTAACTAAACGAGGCGTGTTCAACATCGGCGATTTTTGAAACGCGGATGCCTCGCACCTCTCCGCTCACATCACGCGTAAAAGCGCCAACTTCTGGCGCGGCCCACCACCGGCGGCCGAGTGCTGGGGCGCTAACCACGCTCAACACCGGTTTGCCGTCGATTGCCAGAGCGATGAGGCTGGCCCAAACTGGCACGCCTCGCATGTAGTTGGCGGTGCCATCGATTGGGTCGATTATCCACTCGCGTTTGCCTGTGTTCGCGCTGGTGCCGGCGCTGGTGCCCGTGCTCGAGTTCTTGCCCGAATCGCTGCCTGCGCTGGTGCCGAACTCTTCGCCAATGATTGCGTCTTCTGGGCGGTGTTCGGCCAGAATCGCCTTCAAGGCCAACTCAACTGCGCGGTCGGCATCGGTCACCGGGCTGCGGTCGGGTTTGGTTTCAACGTTAAGGTCAAGCGCCATGAAGCGGGCCAGTGAAATCTGGTCGGCGGCATCAGCCATCGTTTGGGCAAGCGCTAGGTCTGCGGTGAAGTTCGACATGCTTCTAATTTAGGCGGTGCCGCGTGGTGGGCGCACTTCGTTTTCGCCGGCGCTGTCTAGGCTCGTCATGATGCGGCGCAGTGAATCAACACGCGCTGCGCCTGAATCGCCCAGGGTTTCGGCAGCAATCGCATCGTCAAGCGCGCAGTCAGGTGCTTCAAGGGTGTGATTGCAGTCTCGTGGGCAGGTTTCGATGATCGTGTAAAGGTCTTCGAACGAGCGAAGTAGGTTCTCGGGTTTGATGTGGCCGAGACCAAAGCTGCGCACACCTGGGGTGTCGATGATCCAGCCGTCATCGAGGGCGATGGCGCGAACCGATGTTGAAGTTTGGCGACCGCGCCCGGTGACGGCATTCACGTGACCGGTGGCACGCATGGCAGTTGGCACCAACGCGTTCACGAGAGTTGATTTGCCAACGCCCGAGTGGCCTACGGCAACGCTGGTGTGGCCGCGCAAAATCTCATGAAGTTCGTCAAGGCTTGGTTCGTCACTGCGGTGAAGCACAACATCGACGTTCATGTTGTCAAAGTTCTTTAGGAACTCGGCTGGGTCAGCTAGGTCAACCTTGGTGATGCACAAAATCGGGTGAAGGCCGGCGTCAAACGCTGCCGCTAGATAGCGGTCAATAAGTCTGGTGCGAGGTTCAGGGTTTGCGATAGCAACCACGATCAGCATCTGGTCGGCGTTTGCCACAATCACACGTTCGACCTGGTCGCTGTCGTCTGCACTTCTGCGCAGCAGACTGGTTCGAGGCTCAACGCGCACGATGCGAGCCAGAGCTCCAACAGTTTCACTAATGTCACCAGCTAGTGCAACGCGGTCACCCACTGCAACGCCAGCCTTGCGAAGCTCTTTGGCCAGAGTCGCCGTGATGGTTCTTGGCTCATCATTTAGCAAGACGGTGTAGCGACCAAGGTCAACGCCCAAAACCATTCCGATGGGGGCTGACTTGTGGTCAGGGCGAATCTTGGTGCGAGGTTTATTTCCCTTAGGGTTCGGGCGCACGCGAACGTCAGACTCATCTAGGTCGTGCGCGCCAGACTCTGGCTCATAAAGCCAACTCAAGCGGTCGCGCCACCTTCGGCATCATCGCTGATGCCGGCGTCATCGCTGATGCCATCGTTTGCAGCGCTCGAACCAGAAAGCATCTCTGCCCAAAGTTCTGTGAAGTTCGGCATGGTCTTTGCAGTTGTGCCAATGTTTTCAACTTCGATGCCCGGCACACGCAGGCCAATAATTGCTCCAGCCGTTGCCATGCGGTGGTCTTCATAGCTGAGCCACTGTGCGCCGTGCAAGCCAACGCCGTCGCGACCGTTGGTCGCAGGGTCAATCTCAAGACCATCGGCAGTTTCGCGGGCAATGCCGCCAATGCGGTTGATCTCGGTGGCAAGTGCTGCGAGGCGGTCAGTTTCATGCCCGCGAAGGTGGGCAACACCGCTGATGCGAGTTGGTGTGCTGGCTAGAGCCGCCAACGCCGCAACCACTGGCGTCAGCTCGCCGCCGATACCTAGGTCAATGTCGAGCCCGCGAATCACTCCGTCAATTGGGCCGTGAACGGTTAGTCCAGCCGCGCCGCGTTCAACGCGGGCACCCATTTGCTGCAGAATGCCGTCGAACTCATCGCCTACCTGGGTTGTGGTTTCTGGCCACAGGGGCACTGTTACCGAACCGCCCGCTACCATCGCGGCGGCCAAGAATGGCCCCGCGTTTGAGAGGTCGGGTTCGATTACAACGGTTCCGCCGCTGATGGCCCCTGGCTCAACCCGCCATACGGTGGGTGACGGGTTGCTCACCTGAACGCCGCGTTTGGCTAGCGTGTCTAGGGTCATTTCGATGTGGGGGAGGCTTGGCAGGTGTTCGCCTTCGTGGCGAAGGGTTAGGCCTTGCTCAAAACGTGGGGCTGACAGAAGTAGCCCAGAAACAAACTGGCTCGAGGCTGAAGCGTCGATGGTCAGTTCGCCACCGCGCACAACGCCGGTTGACTTGATTGTGAATGGCAGGCTGCCTGCGAGGCCGTCATTTTCGCCGTCAACAACCTCAACACCTAACGCCCTCAGTGAGTCGATGGTCACGTGCATTGGTCGTCTTCTTGCGCCAAGGTCGCCGTCAAAGGCCACAGCGCCAATCGCCAAGGTTGCCAAAGGTGGCACGAAGCGCATCACAGTGCCAGCTAAGCCGCAATCGATGGTGGCTGGGCCGCGTAATACAGCTGGAGTGACTTCGATATCGCCGTTCGATAAGACTTCGATGCCAACGCCCAAAGAACGCAAAGCTTCAATCATCAAAGCCGAGTCGCGCGAGTGCAGTGGCGCCTTCAAAAGGGTTGGTTCAGAGGCTAACGCCGACAAAACCAGTTCACGGTTGGTCAGTGACTTAGACCCCGGTAGGGCTACAACAGCGTTTAAAGGTCGCGAAGCAATAGGGGCAGCCCAGTTTGGGGAATAGCTTTGAGAAGTCATTGGTTCAAATTTAGCGCAGATGGAGGTCACTTTGAGCAGTTATGCCACTTCAATGGTTAGCTTCAAAAAGACAGCGCTAAACTCAAAACCAATGAGTGAAGTTAGCCGCGCCCACAACAGCGCACAAAATTCCGACCTGCCGAACACCAAAGCCAAAGAGGTCAAGCGCACCGCCGCCCAAAAGGCTTTGGAATTTGAACAACTTGCTATTCCCCTAATGCCACAGGTTTATGGCATGGCTTTGCGTTGGACTAAAAACCCAAGCGATGCCGAAGATCTCGTTCAAGACACTTTTGCCAAGGCTTTCAACGCTTGGGATCAGTTTGAACAGGGAACAAACCTGAAAGCTTGGATTTTTCGCATTCTGACCAACACCCAAATCAATAGCTACAACAAAAGAGCTAAAGACCAGGCCAAAGTCAGCATCGACCAGTTCGAAGAATGGCAGTTGGGCGATGTTTCTTCGCTCACCAGCTTGTCTTCACGCTCAGCCGAGCTTGAAGCCCTAGACCGTTTGCCTGCCGACATCATCAAGAAATCTCTTGCTGAGTTGGGTGAGTTTCAACAGGTGGTCGAACTAGCAGTTATCGCTGAGATGCCTTATGCGACGATTGCCCAAGAACTTCAGATTCCGGTTGGCACAGTGATGAGCCGACTGCACCGCGGAAAGAAAAAGCTCCGCGAAAAACTTTTAGAATATGCAATTCAAGAAGGCTATGTGACTGCTCCTAAAGCAGCCGCAAAAACTTCTAAAGACTCAGAAACGGGGAGCCTCTAATGACTTTTGATTGCCAAGAAACTAAGCGTCACGTGCACGAATTTTTGCACAATGAGCTCAGTGAGCAAGAAGTCGCTGAGGTCACCGCACACCTAGCCAACTGCGACAGTTGCGAGGCCGACTATGACCTCGAGCATTTCGTGAACAACTCGATTCAAGACGCCTGCTCTGAGGTGCCGCCTCAAGAACTTGCTGAGCGAGTCTTGGCGAACATTCGCGCTATGCAGGCTGGCATCGACCACGCCTAGTTCGTCGAAGGCCTTAGAGGCCTAGTCGACTTCTTCGAGACCCAACCACTCGAACCATCCGCGATTCAAAATCAACCACGCCATTAGTCCATAGCCCAATTGACCCGGATGCCCTGACGGCGAGTTCTCGAGCTCATTTTTGAAACCCTCGTGATCGACTAGCGGCCTGAAGCAGTCAACAAAATAGACGCCTCGGCGCGCACAAACATCTTCAAAGCCTGACGCCAGGTGTTCGATGTCGCGGTTGAGAGTTGCGATGCGACTTGGAGTTGGGCCAATCACAAACGTTGACACACCTGCCGAGCGGCACTCGTCAAGAATTGTTGCTAGGTTCAAGCGGCTTCGTGAGGTCGAGATGCCTGCGACGGCGTCGGTGTTTGGCAGAGCAATCACGAGTCGGTTGTCGGTGTCGGGGCTGAACCGCTTCTGCACTTCAGCTGCCCAACGTGCCGACAGCGTTGCCGATGTTTCTTCGGGTGCAGCTATGGCATAAACCTCAGCAAGTGGGTCTGAAGCTGTGGTTTTCGCCGCAACGCGACCGACCCATCCCATGCCTTTTGGGTCACCAGCCGAGGTTGCCAAGGCATCGCCGATGATGACGATTCTTGGGGTGCGCGGCTGTGAGGTCATAGGTTAGGCGTCGAATGCTCTCGCAATGAGGTCAGCTTGTTCAGCCGCGTGGCGCTTTGCCGAACCGGTTGCAGGCGATGCCGATGCTGGTCGTGAAACCAGCTGGGCTACCTGGCCGTTCATGTACTTCGGCAAGAACAAACCAATGTAGGTCCATGGGCCTTGGTTGGCTGGCTCGTCTTGAACCCAAACCAATTTGGCGTTCGGGTATTGCGCATAGGCTGCTTTGATTTCATCAACCGGGGTTGGGTAAAGCTGTTCAACTCGAACGATTGCCGTGGTGCGATCGCCGCGCTTTTGCGACTCTGCCAAGAGATCCCAATAAACCTTGCCCGAGCAAAGAAGCACACGGGTTACTGAATTCTTGTCTAGACCTTGTTCGTCGTCGATAACTGGGCGGAACGTGCCTGTGGTGAAATCTTCAACCGAGCTCGAGGCTGCCTTGAGGCGCAACATTGACTTCGGCGCGAACACGATGAGTGGGCGGCGAGGGGTCGTGAACGCTTGGCGGCGCAACAGGTGAAAGTGCGATGCCGGCGTTGACGGCTGTGCAACAGTCATGTTGTTTTCGGCGCAAAGCTGCAGGTAACGCTCGATGCGAGCTGATGAGTGGTCAGGTCCCTGACCTTCATAGCCGTGAGGCAACAGCAAAACCACACCTGAGTGCTGGTTCCACTTTTGCTCTGCTGACGAGATGAACTCATCGATGATGGTTTGAGCGCCGTTGGCGAAGTCGCCAAACTGAGCCTCCCAAAGCACAAGCGAGTTCTTCGACTCAACTGAGTAACCATATTCGAAACCCATTGCTGCATACTCGCTGAGCAGTGAGTCATAGATCCAGAACTTAGCCTGGTCGGCAGTGAGGTTGCGCAGAGGCATCCACTCTTGACCGTTTTCGCGGTCGTGGAAGACCGCGTGGCGCTGAACGAATGTGCCACGACGGCTGTCTTGACCAGCCATGCGCACTGGAACACCTTCGACAACGAGAGAACCGAGAGCCAAAAGCTCACCGAAGCCCCAGTCGATGCCACCTTGGCGGCTCATTTCGACACGCTTGGCCAAAAGCTGCTGAAGCTTAGGGTGAACGTGGAAGCCCGGAGGGGTGTTGTTGTGGGCGTCACCGATTAGCTCGACCATGCTGCGGTCGATAGCCGTTGGGTGGGCGAGAGTTGGGTGGTCGCTTGCAGTGGTGCCAATGCCAACTGGTCGTGGAACAAGTTCAACGCTGGCAGCCATCGCCTCGTGAACCTCAACGAATGCCTTCTCAAGCTTGGCCTGAAAATCGGTGTTGAAAGATTCAAACTCTTCGCGGGTGATATCTTTGCGACCAACAAGCGCCTCTAGATAAAGGGTGCGAACTGAGCGCTTTGCCTCAATGAGGTTGTACATCAGTGGCTGGGTCATTGACGGGTCATCGCCTTCGTTGTGACCGCGACGACGGTAGCATACAAGGTCAATTACTACGTCTTTTTTGAACTGCTGTCTGAAGTCAAAAGCCAACTGAGCAACACGAACCACAGCTTCTGGGTCATCGCCGTTCACATGGAAGATCGGGGCTTGAATGCCCTTGGCAACGTCGGTTGAATAGGTGGTTGAGCGTGATTCAGCCGGTGGAGTGGTGAAACCAACCTGGTTGTTGATGATCAGGTGAATCGTGCCACCGGTGCGGTAGCCACGAAGTGCCCACATGTTTAGAGTTTCAGGAACAACGCCTTGGCCCGCAAATGCAGCGTCACCGTGAATCAGCACAGGAACAACCGGGTAGCTCTCTGGCATGGTGTCGAGCACGTCAAGCTTCGCGCGAACGATGCCCTCAAGCACTGGGTTCACGGCCTCTAGGTGAGAAGGGTTAGCAGCAAGTGAAACCTTGACCTGCTTGCCCTCAGCGCTGGTGAAGACACCTTCGGTGCCTAGGTGATACTTCACATCGCCAGAGCCCTGAACAGTCTTGGTGTCGGTGTTGCCTTCAAACTCGCGAAAGACCTGACCATAGGTTTTGCCAGCAACGTTGGTTAAAACGTTGAGGCGACCACGGTGCGCCATGCCGATTGCAACTTCGCTTAGTTCAGCGTTTGCTGAGGCTTGAAGCAACTGGTCGAGTGCAGCGATAGCTGACTCGCCACCTTCAAGGCTAAAGCGCTTCTGACCCACAAACTTGGTCTGCAAGAAAGTCTCAAAAGCTTCGGCTTCGTTGAGCTTGCCCAAAATGCGCAACTGCTCTTCGCGTGTTGGCTTGGTGTAGGGGTGCTCGAGCTGGTCTTGCATCCACTTGCGCTGCTCAGGGTCTTGAATGTGCATGTATTCAATACCTACAGTGCGGCAGTAGGTGTCGCGCAAAATCTTTAGGGTGTCGCGCAACAAAGCTTTCGGCTTGCCGCCGAAGCCACCGGTTTTGAAGGTGCGGTCAAGATCCCACAAGCTAAGACCGTGTGTCAACACGTCTAGGTCAGGGTGCGAGCGCATTTTGTATTCCAGCGGGTCGATGTCAGCCATTAGGTGACCTCGAACGCGATAGGCGTTGATTAGCTCTTGAATGCGGGCAACCTTGTTGCGCTCGTCGAGGTCATCGCTTTCAATGTCGCTGACCCAACGAATTGGCTCATAAGGAACACGCAGGTCTCTGAAGATTTGGTCATAGAAGCCGCGCTCGCCGAGTAGCAACTCGTGAACCTTCTTCAAGAACTCACCTGAGCCAGCACCCTGGATTACACGGTGGTCATAGGTTGAGGTGAGGGTAACAATTTTGCCGATGCCCATTTTGGTGAGCTGCTGCTCTGACATTCCCTGAAACTCTGCAGGGTATTCAAGCGCGCCAGCGCCAATGATTGAACCCTGACCCTTGCTAAGGCGAGGCACTGAGTGAACTGTGCCAATGCCACCAGGGTTGGTTAGTGAAATGGTTGTGCCGGCATAGTCGTCAGCGGTTAGCTTGTTGTCGCGGCCGCGCTTGACCACGTCTTCGTAGGCCACCAAGAACTCGGCAAAGTTCAGGCGCTCTGCGCGCTTGATGCTTGGCACTACAAGTGCGCGGGTGCCGTCTGGTCGCGGCAAGTCGATTGCGAGACCAAAGTTGACGTGAGCAGGCGCAACCGAGGTTGGCTTGTCGTCAATGATGTCGTAATAAACGTTTTGGCTCGGAAACTCTTTGATGGCCTGAATAATCGCATAGCCGATGATGTGGGTGAAAGACACCTTGCCACCTCGGGTGCGACCCAAGTGGCTGTTGATCACAATGCGGTTGTCTATTAGAAGTTTTGCCGGAATCGCACGCACGCTGGTTGCGGTTGGAATCGTGAGCGAGACATCCATGTTGGTGGCAATAGCTTTAGCCATGCCCTTCAAAACTGTGAACTCATCTTGCGGCTCGGCTTCGCCTTCGGCAACAACACCAATGGCGCTGGTGACTGGGGCTTGAGCAGGAATCGGCTGTGGCTTTGGCTCAACGCGGGTTGTGCGAGCAACGAGCGGAGCAGCTTCGCCAGGCTGAGTCACTGGCGCAACGTTTAGGGGAGCAGGGGTTGGTGTCGCAACCGGTGCGGCGACAGGTGCCGCCTCTGGATCGGCAGTTGGTGTCGGTGCAGAAGCCGGAGCTGGCGCTGCAGACGTGCTAGCTGGCTGAACGGCGGTGTGATATTTCTCGAGAATCGGCCACCAAGATTTATCAACAGCATCGGCGTTAGCCAACCATTGTGAATACATCTCGGCCACGAGCCATTCGTTGGCTCCGAATTCGTTTTCGCTTTGCGAATTTTCGCTTGACAAAAGACCACCTCTTTATAACCATTTGCCCTATAAACGTGCTTTTTAAGCCTACCCGTTATAGAGCTGTGATATTAGGCTTTGGGCAATCTTCTGCAACGTTTAAGAAACCCATTGCCGATAAGCTGTCTTTAACTATGGATGATTGGTTAATGCTCGCCCTGGGTGTGTTGCTCACAGCGACCACCGGCTTGTTTGTGGCGAGCGAATTTTCACTGATTAACCTTGACCGCAACGAGCTTGAATCGCGTCGCGATCGTGGTGAGCCAGGTTTGAGCAACTCGATTCGAGCCCTCAAGCGAACCAGCACCCACCTCTCAGGCGCACAGCTCGGCATCACTCTAACCACTATGCTGACCGGCTTTTGGGCTGAACCCGCACTCTCGAATTTGCTCACACCGGTGTTGTCGGGCTGGGGTTTCGAAACTTCGGTGATTGAACCTACCGCTCTGATTTTGACCATGGTGATCGCAACGCTGTTCTCAACATTGCTTGGTGAGCTTGTTCCTAAAAAACTTGCATTGAGCGAACCGCTGGCCGTGAACCGTTTCGTCACACCTTTTCAGTTGGTTTTCACGTGGGTTTTCACGTGGATGATTTGGCTGCTCAATAAAGTCGGCAACACCGTTGTGCGGTGGTTTGGTATTGAACCTCGCGAAGAGCTGAGCAGTAGCCGCACCGCCGAAGAGCTGGCTTCGCTGGTTCGACGCAGCGCTTCACTAGGTGCTCTTGACCAGCAAACTGCGACGCTGATCACTAAAACTTTGCAACTCACCCAACTGGCAGCATCTGACGTTATGACACCTCGACCTCGCATGTTTGTCGTGAATCGCGAAGACACCGCTGCGACCGTGATTGCTCTTTGCATTAAGACAGGTCACTCGAGGTTTCCTGTGCTCGATGGTTCGAGCGACGATGTGATTGGCGTGGTGCACGTCAAGCAGGCCGCTGCGGTGCCTCGCGAGCGTCGCGCTGAGGTTGGAGTCACCTCTCTAATGGCAGAACCGCTGCGCGTGCCTGAAACCATGAACCTTGAAAATCTGATGGGCGAGCTTCGCGCCAAGGGTTTGCAGTTTGCGATTGTTGCCGACGAATACGGCGGCACGGCCGGCTTAGTAACGCTCGAAGACCTTGTCGAAGAACTCGTTGGTGACCTGGTTGACGAGCACGACCGTGCGCGCGTTGGTGTGCGTCGTGGCGTGAACGACAGCGTTCTTTTTGAGGGCATGATGCGCCCAGACGAGTTGCTTGAAATGGCCATCAAGGTTCCAGAGCACGGCGCCTATGAAACTGTGGGCGGTTATTTGATGAGCGCTCTTGGTCGCATTCCTAAAGTTGGCGATGAGGTTGAAATCGACGATGGCATCTTGCGCGTCGAGCGCATGGATGTTCGCAGAGTCGAGCGCATTCGCTTTATTCCAACCGCCCACGATGAGGTAGGTGTGCAAGATGCCTAGCCCACTGGTTGGAATTATTTGGGCCTTCGTTCTCATTCTGGGCAACGGGTTTTTTGTTGCGGCCGAGTTCGCGTTGATCTCAGCTAGACGTGCTCAGATTGAACCGCTGGCAGAGGCCGGCAGTTTGCAGGCTCGCACCACGATTCACGCGATGGAGAAAGTGCCGCTTTTGCTGGCAGCATCGCAGATTGGCGTGACCGTCTGCTCGCTGCTTCTGCTAGTGATTGCTGAGCCTGCGGTGCACGACCTTCTTGAGCCTGTGTTGATTTTGACTGGGGTCGGCGAGGCCGTCTCAGCGGGCATCGCCTTTGCCCTCACCCTCGCTCTAGTTTCATTTATGCACGTTGTCGTTGGCGAGATGATTCCTAAACAAATCTCGTTCGCTGTGCCCGAGCGCGCCGCACTCATTTTGGTGCCGATGCTCTTTGGCTTCGCTCGCATTCTCACGCCTTTGGTTTGGTTTCTAAACGCCTTTGCCAACCTAGTTTTGAAGGCAGTGCGAGTTAAGCCTCGCGATGAAGCGAACTCGGCCTTCACACTCGACCAGGTTGAAGACATTGTCGAGCACTCAACGCGCGAGGGTGTGCTCAGCGACACGAGCGGAACAATCTCTAACACGTTTGAGTTCACCGAAAAGAAAGTGGCTCAAGTTGCTGTTCCCGTTGGGCAACTCATTGCTTTTGACTACTTGGTCACCCCGCGTGAAATCGAACAAGCCGTAGCAAAATATGGGTTCTCGCGTTACGTTCTCAAATCGGTTGACGGCGAAATCACCGGTTATTTGCACCTCAAAGATGTCATAGACCTTCGCCTCGATGAAGCAGATCGACCTGTTCCGGCAAAGCGCATTCGCAGCCTGCTCTCATTGCCAGCGTCTATGGAACTCGAAGATGCACTTGCCAGCATGAAGCGTGTTCGCGCGCACTTGGCTAAGTCGTTCGATGCCGAGGGCAACATCACCGGCGTGCTTTTTCTCGAGGATATTATCGAGGAGTTAGTCGGCGAAGTCGAAGACGCGACGCGTCGCTAGGCGCGTCGCAACGCGTCGCTAGGCGCGTCGCAACGCGTCGCTAGGCTCGTCGCAGAGCGCCGGTAGGCTCGCCGCGTCGCGCCGCGCCGCCAACCGAGGTTAGCCCTTAGGCCACTTGGCTCGGCTGTATTGAATCGGCCAGTAGTCAACGTCAACACCCAACTCGTGCGCAGCTCGCAGAGCAAAGTGTGGGTCGCGCATGCTCTGGCGACCAAGCATCACAACGGCGATTTGGCCATCTTGAAGAATCTTTTCTGCCTGAGCCGCTGAGGTGATTTGACCGACAGCTGACACTGGCTGGCCAACTTTTTCGGCGATTTCTTCGGCAACAGGCACCTGATAGCCAGGGCCGGTCGGAATCTTCACGCCGGTAATCAAGCCACCGGTTGAAATGTCAAATAGGTCAGCTCCATTCTCGGCACACCATTTAGCGACGGTTGCGATCTCGTCAGGAGTGACTCCGCCTTCGGCATAGTCGGTTGCTGAAAAGCGCACAAAAATCGGGGCGTCGTTAGGAATCGCTTCGCGAATGGCGGCAACGACATCCACGACAAATTTGGCGCGATTTTCTAGGCTGCCACCATATTCATCGGTTCGTTTATTTGTGAGCGGTGACAAAAACTGGTGCAAAAGATAGCCGTGGGCGGCGTGAACCTCAACCGCGTCAAAGCCTGCGGCAATCGCCCGAGCCGCTGCAGCTGCCCAAGCCTGAACCAAAACTGCAACCTCGTGAGTCTCTAGCTCGCGCGGCGCGGCATAACCGTCGAAAGCTTCACTGGTGCTCGACACGCTCTGCCAACCACCTTCGGCAATCGAGACTGAGCCGTGGCCAGACTGTTCGCGGTGGGTGGAGGCTTTGCGGCCAGCGTGCGCGAGCTGCAGTGCGATCTTTGCGCCTTGGCTGTGGGCGAAGTCGGTAACGCGCCTCCAGGCCACAACCTGCTCATCGTTATAGATGCCAGGGCACCAAGGGCTAATGCGACCTTCAGCGACGATTCCGGTCGCCTCGGCAATAATCAGACCAGCACCACCAATGGCCATAGAGCCAAGGTGCACCAGGTGCCAGTCGCTCACGACGCCATCGCGATTTTCACAAGAATATTCACACATCGGCGGCACCCAGATGCGGTTTCTAACTTCTAAACCTCGAACGGTGATTGGTTCAAATAATTTGGCCATGGCTAAAGCCTAAAACATTAGTTGCGAAGGTATCTTTTAGTTATGGTGCATGAATATTTGAATCAGCTATTGTTGGCCCCTGCGGCCGACGATAACAAATATTCGCGCGGGGTGGTTGGGTTTATTACCGGCTCGAGAGAGTTTCCTGGCTCGGCACTTCTAGGCGTCTCAGGTGCGGTGCGCACTGGCGTGGGCATGGTTCGATATCTTGGCCCAAATGAGCCAGCCAACTTGGTGTTGCTGGGCAGGCCAGAGACTGTGATTCAACACGGCCCGGCTGACGCTTGGGTTGTTGGTTCGGGAATGCCCGCCGAGGCTTTCACCGACGTTATTGTTCAGAACATCTATGACTTTGGCCTAGTGGTGATCGATGCTGGCGCACTGACCCAGGTTGATTTTTCAAAGCTCACCGGTCGCGCAATGCTAACGCCTCACACCGGTGAACTCGCAAGACTGCTGCGCCAGCTCGGTCAACCCGCAGCGGCAGTGGCGACTCTTTCGACTATTCAGGCTGCCGCTCTTGCGGCGCAACTAACCGGCCAGTTAGTGGTTTTGAAAGGCCACCAAACTATAATCGCCGAACCCTACGCAGACCCTCTGGTTCTGCCACCAGCGTCAAGTTGGTTGGCAACCGCAGGCACCGGTGACGTTTTGGCCGGCATCTTAGGCGCGCTTTTGGCAGTGCATTCAGCTGAAGTTCTGGCAGATAGACTCAAACTCGCCGACATAGCCGAGCTTGGTGTGAAGGTGCATTCTTTGGCGGCAGAAATAGCGATGCAGGCTGGCCCACCAGCTGCGCTCGACATCGCTGATGCTGTGAGGCTGGCCGTTCGGCAGCTCTCGGCTTAACGCAACAACTATCTGGGGTTTCGATGATTCGACTGTTCAAAGTGTTCCGTACGAACATATTCGTGCTGGTTGCAGCCACTATTGCCGTTCACGTTGTGTTGTACCTTTTAGGCACATCGGTTGAAAAAGATGCCATTGGCGATGTGTTGAATGCCTACAAACCATGGGTCGATGCACTACACCCAGATCGCAAATGGTTGGGCGTTGCTCAACCATGGGTGTATCCGTTTTTAGCTTGGATTCCCATTATTTTGGCAAAGCTGTTACTCCCTTTTGACTACCTCCTTTCGTGGCAGTTGCTTGCTCTCATTCTGAATATTTTTGCTGTGGGCAACCTCGTGGCTTGGGGTCGTCGTCGCTCATCGTTTGGCGCTGCCTGGTTTTATCTAGCATTTTTGGGTCTGCTTGGCCCCGTCGCTTTCACAAGACTTGACGGCATTAGCGCTTCGCTTGCCATCATCGGTGTGACCTTCATTATTCGATGGGGTGGCATTGCGGTTGGGTCTGAGGACGCCGCCCGGCCTTTGCTTCATGATGCCTTCGCCAAAAACACCAGACCCGCATTGGTTTTCTTCACAATCGCAGCGTGGATCAAAGTCTGGCCAGTGGCTTTATCGCTTGGGTTGTTGCAAAAAGGCTCGGCATTCAAAAAGCAAGTCGTGACCCTAGCCACAGCATGCCTAGTGATTTTGGGTGTGGGGGTTTTGCTTGGTGGCAACGGCAACCTGTTTAGTTTCGTGACTTTGCAGACTGATCGAGGTCTTCAAGTTGAGTCGCCGGCCGCTTATGCGTGGGTGGTTTTGGCTTCACTTCACGAGTCGAACACGATTGTCTATTTTGACCCGCTGCTAACCACCTATCAGGTCTCTGGCGACATGGTTAGCGTGATTTCGTTCTTGATGAGTTTCGTGCTGCTAATAGCAATTTCAATCACCGGCTATTTGCACTGGCGCGGTCTAAAGTCGGGGGCAAACTCTGCACAGCTCGCCGCGGTGACGGCCCTGACGGCAACGCTTGACTTGATTGTGTTCAACAAAGTTGGCTCGCCGCAATATCAACTCTGGTTGGTTGCCCCCGTGATTCTCGGCTTGGCCCTCGGTATCAAGAAGTGGGGCGTGCCAACTTATTTTGTTTTGGGTTTGGCGCTGTTCACACAGCTGGTTTACCCGCTGTTTTATAACAACCTAATTGCAACCGAACCTTTTGCCGTTGCTATTTTGGGTGTTCGAAACCTCGGATTAATCTTGCTACTGGTGTGGGCAAACCTCAGACTGACCAGCATGGGCAAGCCAAAGGCTTAGGGCCAGCTGACTTTCGAGGGGCTGTTAACTTGCCGACACTCAGCTAACTTGCGAGAAGCTCAGAGATGAGTGAGCTCATGATTTTGTGTTCAATCAAGAACCCATCGTGACCAAAGGCCGACTCGATTACCCGCAGCTCGCCTCCAATCAGCTCGCCACCGATGTGCTTGGCGATCAACTCCTGGTCTTGAATTGGGAACAACCGGTCGCTATCAATGCCGACGACGAGTGATTTTGCACGGATGCTGGCCAACGCCTGCGCCACCGAGCCACGCCCACGACCTACGTCGTGAGAGTTCATCGCCTCAACCAAAGTTATGTATGAGTTTGCGTCGAACCTGCGGGTGAACTTGTTGCCGTGAAAGTCGAGGTAGCTTTCAACCGCGAACTTACCGCCGCCACCGAGTGGGTTCACTGAACTTTGCCAGGTGCGTTCGAACCGAGCGTTGAGTTCGTTGGGTGAACGGTAGTTGAGCAGAGCCATGCGGCGCGCAAGTGCAAGACCACGGTGTGGGCCAAAGCCGGCTTTGGCGTCGTAATAATCGCCGTTGTTGAATGCTGGGTCGGTGCGAATCGCTTCGATTTGAACCGAGTTGAGCGCTATTTGGTCTGCCGAGGCAATTGCAGGCGCTGCAAAAACTCCGATTCGATCGAGTCGGTCAGGGTGCTCGATTGCCCATTCGAGCACGTGCATGCCGCCCATCGAGCCACCAATGACGCTGTGCCATTTGGCGATGCCGACGAGATCGCTTAGAACTACCTGCGCCGCAACCTGGTCACGAATGGTTAGGTAGGCAAACTGAGGGCCATATTCGCGGCCTAAACGGTCGAGTGATGATGGCCCTGTGCTGCCTTGGCAACCGCCAAGCATGTTTGGAGCGACGACAAAGTATCGGTCGGTGTCAATCGCAAGACCCGGGCCGATAATCTCGTTCCACCAGCCCTCTGTCGGGTGGGCGGCGCTTGAGGCGCCGACGGCGTGAGAATCGCCTGTTAAAGCGTGCAAAATCAAAACGGCGTTGCTGGCGTCAGCGTTTAGCTGGCCCCAAGTTTCATAGGCGATTCTGACGTTTGCCAGTTCGCGGCCACTTTCAAGCTGAAGGGTGCCAACGTTGGCGAACTGGCGCTCACCCGCAGGGTCGCCGTCGCGCCATGCGCCGCTGGCAGGCGGTCTGCCAACAAGTTGGCGCGCCTGTTCTTCGGTGATAAACGCTGAAGGAACAGTGTCTTCAGATGTTTGAAATTCCATGATTGACCTAATTGCTAAAACAAGGATGGCGAGCTGTTTGAACTCGCCATCCTTGTTTCGAATGGTTTGTTGACTTGTGTCAACGTTACGCAGTTATTTTGCAGCAGCAAAACCGGTTTCAAGGTCGGCGATGAGGTCTGCAATGGTCTCGAGGCCAACTGATAGGCGAACTAGACCAGGGGTTACGCCTGCGGTTAGTTGCTGCTCAGGGGTTAGCTGTGAGTGGGTGGTGCTGGCTGGGTGAATCACGAGTGAGCGAACGTCACCAATGTTTGCAACGTGGCTGAAGAGGTTTAGACCATCGACGAACTTCGAACCGGCCTCGACGCCTCCTTCGATCTCGAATGAAACGATTGCGCCTGCACCCTTAGGGGCATACTTCTGGCCGGCTGCATACCAAGGTGAGGTTGGTAGACCTGCATAGTTAACGCTCTTAACCTGTGGGTGCTTCACTAGCCACTCGGCAATAGCCTTTGCGTTGGCAACGTGACGCTCAACACGAAGGCTGAGGGTTTCGATGCCCTGAATCAGCTGAAAAGCGCTGTTTGGCGAGATTGCTGAACCTAGGTCGCGAAGCAACTGAACGCGTGCCTTGATGATGTAGGCGATGCCGTCGCCCAAAGCTGCGCTATAGTTTACGCCGTGGTAGCTAGGGTCTGGCTGGGTTAGGCCCGGAAACTTGTCGCTCTTGCTCCACTCGAACTTGCCGCCGTCAACAATTGCACCGGCAACGACGGTGCCGTGACCGCCCAAGAACTTGGTTGCTGAGTGAACCACGATGTCGGCGCCGTGCTTTAGTGGCTGAACCAAGAACGGTGTGCCCACGGTGTTGTCGACGATCAGTGGAACACCGTTTGCGTGTGCCACGCCGGCAACGCCTTCGATGTCAAGAATCGAAACCTTCGGGTTGCCGATGGTCTCAGCAAAGAAAAGCTTGGTGTTTGGGCGAACGGCCGCAGCCCACTCGTCTAGATTGTCTTGGTCTTCAACAAAGGTGGTCTCGATGCCAAGCTTCTTCAGTGTGTACTTGAAGAGGTTGTAGGTGCCTCCATAAACGGTTGATGATGAAACAATGTGGTCGCCAGCTTCGGCAATGTTCAAGATTGCGAAAGTTTCAGCTGCCTGGCCTGATGACAAAAGCAAAGCTGCGGTGCCACCCTCAAGCGCCGCGATGCGCTTTTCTGCAACATCTTGGGTTGGGTTCATGATGCGGGTGTAGATGTTGCCGAACTCGGCAAGACCGAACAAGTTGCGGGCGTGTTCGCTCGAGTTGAAGACATAAGCGGTGGTCTGATAGATCGGTGTTGCTACCGCGTTGGTGACTGGGTCTGGGGTTGCGCCAGCGTGAATCTGGGCGGTTTCAAAACCCCACTGAGTTGTGTCGTTGCTCATTTGATTTCTCGTTTCTTGAAGTTCGATTGGTCTTGCACTTTTTGCAGACCAAAAAGGCTTATCTAAACCATAGAAACGAGTCGCAACGACCACAAGTTAGCTCGAAATAGTTCGTAACTTAGTGGCCGCGCTAGTTTAGGCAGCGCCAGCTTCGTCGAGCGTGTCGAAGGCTAGCGATGCCAAAAGTGCGGCTGCATCTGGCATCACTGTGTCGTTGAAGCGAACTTTTTCAGAGTGATTGTTGGGTGCAGTGTTTGGGTCAAGCTCAGTCGGGCAAGCCCCAACGAACACGAAAGCACCTGGAATCTCTTTGAGCACCGAGGCAAAATCTTCGCCGCCAGGGGTTGGGTCTTTCAGGTTTACATAGCGGCCTTCGCCAAGCACCTGTGGTGCCAAGCGCTCGACTCGCTCAACTGCCTTGTCATCGTTATAAAGAACTTTGGTTGCGTGGCCTTGGCCATTGTCGATCACAATTTCAACTTCGACACCATAGGCGTCTGCGATGCCGTTTAGCATACGGCTGAGAACTGCGCGCACCTTCTCGAAATGTGCGTCGCTAAAGGTGCGAATCGTTGCACCAAAACTAGCCTCAGCCGGTGTCACGTTGCTGGTCACGTCATTGCCAGCCTTCACCCAACAAACATTCACAATCGTTGGGTCGAGCTGACTCAGCTCGCGGTTAATTGCCGGTTGAATAGCCGCGATCATTTGAGCCAAAACCGAGATTGGGTCTTTAGAGAGCCACGGCATCGAACCGTGACCGCCGGCGCCTTTCACAGTCACTTTGACGTCACCCGCTGAGGCCATTAGTGCGCCCCTGCGTGTGCCGAAAATGCCCGACTGATACATCGAGAAAACGTGCACGCCATAGGCCGCGACCGGTTTGACACCCTCAACCAGGTGAGACCCTTCGGCGAGCATCACATCGGCGCCACCGTTGCCCTCTTCGCCAGGCTGAAACCAAAACAAAACGTTGCCAGCAAGTTGGTCGCGGTGAGTGTGAACGAGGTGAGCTGCGCCGATGCCGATAGACATGTGCAGGTCATGACCGCAAGCGTGCATTGCGCCGTTCGTCGAAGCGAAGGCCTCGCCGCTCTCTTCAATCACTGGCAGGGCGTCCATGTCGGCGCGAATCAAAACGGTCGGGCCAGGTTTTGCGCCACGAATCAGCAGCGTCACCGAACTCAGGTCTTTGCCCAGCTTGATCTCGCCCAAACCCTCAATGCGCTCAAGCACGGCCGCCTGAGTCAGAGGCAGGTGCAAACCAACCTCAGGAATCTGATGAAAAGCCTGTCGGTTTGCCTGCATAAACGGGAGGTATTGACGCGCTTCGGCGGCTAGAGCTGAGTAGTCCATGGCAAAAGTATGACACGGGCGACCTACAATTTATTTATGTTCTTTGAGGCGATGCATCCGAGCTGGCAAGGTCTGTTGGCAGACCAACGAGCCACGCTTGATTCCATCGAAGAGGTTCTGGGTGTGGGGCGAGCATCCGTCGTTTTTTTGCCCGAGGCACATCAAGTTATGCGAGCTTTTGCAGCCGACCCAAACGACACCCGCGTGTTGATTGTTGGCCAAGACCCATACCCCACACCGGGCCACGCAATAGGGCTTTCGTTCGCCTGCCCAATGCACATCAAACCGCAGCCGCGCAGCCTGCAAAACATTCGCGCTGAACTGGCCAGCGACCTCGACATTTCACCTGAACAAGCGGCTCAGATCGACTTGGCGAAGTGGGCGGGCGGGGGAGTCATGCTGCTAAATCGCACCCTAACCGTTGCGCCAGGTGAAACGCACTCGCATTTGAAAATAGGATGGCATGCCTTCACAGCCACGGCCATCGAACGCCTAGCGGTTTTGCGGGGTGAGCAGCTCGTGGCGATTCTTTGGGGCAAGCCCGCGCAGAGCATGGTTGGGTTGCTCGAGCCAGCGATTGGCAAAGCCAACGTTCTGACCGCGGCTCACCCCAGCCCACTGTCGGCTCGCCGCGGGTTTTTTGGCAGCAAACCATTCAGCCAAGTGAACCTTTTGCTAGTCGAAAAGGGGCTTCAACCGATAGATTGGATAGGTTAGGAGTGACCTGTGGCACTTGATTCAGAATCGCGTTGGCGTTTAGTTCGCAAAGCCAAGCTAAAGCCGGTTGAACCCGAAGGTGAAATCACCATTCGCCAAGCTGTGGTGACCGACCTTGGTGGGGTTCTAGAAATCTATAACTTCTATGTGAAGAACAGCGCGGTCACTTTCGATATTGAGCCGATGTCGCTGACCGACTGGCGTGAAAAGTTTGATTGGCTCAGCGGTTTGAAGATGCCTTTCTTGGTTGCGGTTAGCCCGAGCGGTCAACTTTTAGGTTTTGCCTACGTTGCTCCTTGGCGTGCCAAAGCGGCTTATCGTCGCACGGTTGAAGACAGCATCTATTTGCGCCCAGCAGCTATTGGCAAGCGCGTCGGAACCCGCCTCATGCAAGAACTCCTGACGGCTGCAAAGGCAGCTGGTGTTCGCGAGGTTGTTGCCGTTATTTCAGATCGTGGCGCTGATGCTTCGATTCAGCTTCACAAGTCTTTTGGCTTCAAGAGCCAAGGTCACTTAGCAAAAGTGGGGTTCAAGTTCGAGCGCTGGCTCGGCACCGTTTTGCTTCAAAAAAGCTTGTAACTGCTGAATTCTTCTCAGTTCACATTCAGACTATTCACCTAGGGTTAAACAGTGATTTATAGAAAATTGTCGCGCAATGTCGCGGTTCTTGCCGGCTTGGCTTTAGTTGCCTCGACCGCAGTTGTTTCTGCTCAGGCCGCCAGTGCAGCCTCGCGCACATCAGCCGCCGACGTCTATTTGGCGCAGATTCAAAAAGTGGATGTTGCCGGGCTTGTGATCAAGTTTCGCGATGGCGTGAACCCATTCGCACGCAACGGTCAAGTCACCGCATCGAATTTTGCTGGCATCAAGCTTGTGCCGCGCAAGGGTTTAGGCCTGGGAATGTATTCGGTCAGCTTCGCTGGCCCTGTCACCAAGCCTCAAATCGCAGCTGCGATGGCAAACCTTGCCCGCAGCCCAAAAGTCGAATTTGTTTCACCTGACCAGATCATCAAAATGCAGCCGACAGCTCATGTGGCTGCAGCAGCTGCAGCAAGCAACGTTTCGGTCAAGACTGTTTCTGCTTCTTGGGCTAAGTCAGCCAGCGCAGTGCGAAGCTTGGTTGCAACCGATGCCTGGTCGTCGTCGAACCCTAAACTGGCTTCAGTGCTTTTGACCTGGAGCAAGCCTCAGACCCTTCGTGGCGGCAGCTTTCTTGGTTATGAGATTGAACAAAGTGCAAATGGCGGCAAGTCATTCACAAAAATCGTCACAAACACCAAGTCAATCGCTCGTCGCTTTGTCGTGTCTAGTTCGATTCGCGCTGGTGTTAGATACATTTATCGAGTTCGCGCCCTGACTAAAGTGGGCGCATTCACCAAGCGTGGTTTAGCTTCTGCTAGATCAGCCGTGACCCCGACCACCGCACCGCAAACCCCGGTTTTTGTTGGCAGCGACGTCGTTAAAGACTCAGTCTCGCCAACCTGGTTGCCACAAAACGTCTCACAGCGCGGCGGTTTGCCAGTCTCATACACTGTTACAGCCTCGGCAAGTGGCGAGACCGACGTCACCTGCCAACCACTTAATTCAACGACCTATTCTTGCCCATTGACCGGGTTGACTGTCGGCAAGACATATCGCGCTTCCGTCACTGCAACAAATAGCCGCGGTTCAGTGACCAGCCTGCCAACTCAAACCGTGACCGACCCTATGTTCAATCACCAGTGGTACCTAAATGGCACCTACGGCATCAACATCGAAAACGCTTGGTCATTCAACAAGGGCATTTATATTTCGGCCAACCAGCCAAAGCGCGTGACGGTTGCAGTTATTGACACTGGCTTCACCGCACACCCAGATCTCGACAACCAATACGTTAGAGAGTCTGGCAAGGTTTATGGTTTTGACTTCGTAACCAACCACGTCAAAACTTCAAAGCCGACACTCACCACGATTCCGACCAATGACAAAGAAGGCTGGGATGCCGACCCTGCCGACCCAGGTGACTACGATGCCTTCAAGCACAGCTCATGGCACGGCACCCACGTTAGCGGTCTGATTGCTGCTGAAGCTAACAACGGTCAAGGCATCACCGGTGTCGCCCCCGATGCTCAAATCTTGCCGATTCGCGCGCTTGGCCCTCAGGGTGGTTTATCGAGCGACCTAGCAGCTGCAATCACCTGGGCTGTCGGCTTGCCGGTGCCTCAGTTCATGATTGACACGGCGCTTGTGCCCAAGGCCAATCAGCCGCTGCTCAACCTGCACCCTGCTCAAGTGATCAACATCTCGATGGGCACCTCGGGCGAGAACTTCTGTGACAAAACCACGCAGGCTGCTGTCACGGAGGCTGTGAACCACAACGTCACCATCGTCACCTCAGCTGGCAACGATCTGATGCAGGCTTACCGCAGTTACCCAGGCAACTGCTTCGGCACCATCAACGTTGGTTCAACCAGCGCGGTTGGCGACCGCAGCTCATACAGCAACTCGGGCCCGGCTGTCGATGTCTCAGCGCCGGGTGGCGACTCAACTCAAACCACAAACACTGACGTTGATGCTGCGGGCCAAATCTTGTCAACAATCAACACTGGCACGCGTGGCCCTCTAGCGGCTGACTATGCCTATGAAGAAGGCACCAGCATGGCCGCGCCTCTAGTCTCGGGCGTTGTGGCTCTGATGTATGCAGCGCACCCGAACATTACCTTTGCTCAGGCCGCTCAAATCATCATCGAAACCGCTACACCGTTCAACAGCGACCCGAACTTGGCGTGGCACGCTGGCCCGACAACGAATGAATATTTGACGACTCTCGGCCATTGCGCCAACCCAAATGTTGGTGTGGCGCCTGTCTATAGCAACGATGGTCGCTGTGGCTCAGGCATCGTTAATGCCGGTGCAGCGGTAGCAGCCGCCACCGCATTGCCATAGGCTCAAGACAGAACCATTCGACAATAGGGGTGAATCGATGGAGGTTGGCGTCTATAGCTTTGGTGACACATCGTTTGACCCGCTAACGGGCAAAACGTTCTCACCAGAGCGCTCAATCAAGCTGTTGCTTGAGCGCATCAAATTGGCAGACGAAGTTGGTCTCGACTATTTTGGTGTTGGCGAACACCACCGCCCTGATTTTCCGATCTCTGCTCCGGCAGTGGTTCTTGGTGCTGCAGCGGCTCTGACAAAAAACATTCGCCTCGGCAGTGCCGTTACCGTTCTAAGCACCGAAGACCCGGTGAGGGTTTTTCAACAGTTCGCCGAAATTGACCTAATCTCTGGCGGTCGCGCCGAAATCACTGTTGGTCGTGGCTCGTTCACCGAGAGCTTCGCGCTTTTCGGCGAAAGCCTCGCAGACTATAACGAGCTATTCGAAGAGAAACTCGAACTGCTTTTGAAGCTCAACACCGAGAATCCTATTTCTTGGCGAGGCAAGTTCAGGCCGCCGCTTCACGAAGCCCAGGTTTGGCCGCGCCCAATGACTGGCAGCTTGCCAATCTGGATCGGCACGGGCGGCACCGCCGAGTCATCGGCCCGCGCGGGCAGGTTGGGCCAAAACATCGCCTATGCCATTATCGGGGGATACCCGATGAGATTTGGCCCCCAAGTTGATTACTATCGCGAGGCCGCTCGATTGGCCGGACACGACGCCTCGGCTCTGAAAGTTTGCATCGCCAGCTTTGGGCTCATTGGCGACACCTCTCGCGAAGCCAAAGACGCGATGTTTCCGTCGTGGATGCACACGATGCACCAAGTGGCGGCAGAACGAGGATTCTCGATTCCGACCGAAAAGTCGTGGCAGGTGCAAGCCAATGGTGACGGTGCGATTTTTGCCGGCGACGCAAATGAGGTCGCCGATCGAATTCTTGCTTTGCGTGACCGTTTGAGTCATGACCGACACCTTTTGCAAATGGATGCCGGCTTTATCGATCACCTCACGGTTATGAAGTCGATCGAACTGCTCGGGGCCAAGGTCAAACCGCAGCTTAACCGATAGGTACCTTGCCGCATTCGTTCATCAACACGCGGTGACCGCACGACTTGTCAAAAACCACGAACTCATCAGGCTCAGCCATGTGGGCCAGAACGGTGTGAGGGTCGCACATGTTTTCACTGGCACGGCAAACTGGGCAAACTAAAAAGTGGGTTGCTTTGGTTTCGCACTTTGGGTAGTCGCAAATCAAGTTGAGGTCGAGATTGAGATTCTCAAAAAGTTCGATTTCGGTTTGCGTGCTCACGTTCTTATTGTGTCGCATTTGAGAGCGGTGCTCTAGAAGGTAAAAGAAAAAAGACCCGACTAATCGGGTTTTTTTGCTTGGTGCGCGAGGTGGTTTTGTGATTCACGACATAGTTCTCGCTTGGAACTGCCCCGAGGATTTGAGATAAGGCACATTTCCACAAGATGGACCAGGTAAACAACTTTTGTCTAACCCCACCGCCACCTGCATGCGCTCAGAGCTAGAGCAGTACCTATTCACGCCGATGCGTTGGCAGAAACTCGTCGAGCCTACGTTTGGACTGGACCGAATCAGTGAGGAGAAACAACTGATAAACTTGGTGAGAAATCGTTGTCACGAGCTGAAACAGCGCACACGAATAAGACTCGAACACTTTTGATAATCAGTTGCAAGGCAACCAGGAACTTCGCAGACGAATTAGCGGTTTCTGGATTACCAGAAGCGCGTCAAATAGATTTGCTGCTTCTCAACCTCTGGACACATGAGGAAAACCGTCCTCATCGGTAAAGATCGTGTAACACTCGCTTTCTCCGGCTACTGAAGAGTCAGTACAAGTCGTAGCTCCGTAGGTCCCGACTTCTGGAACCGTAATTGTTTGGCCAGACTTGAGCAGAACTTTAACTTTGTGCCCAACGCATACTGCTGTTGGTGAATCTTTTAGCTGCTCCTCATGCAAGGTGCCTCGGCTTATGCATGCAACACTCGGACTCGATTGAGTTGTGATTTCATCGGGTTGTACAACGCTGCAGCCACTAGTGGTGCAAGTCAAGGCCAATGAAATCGCCAATAAGGCTGCGTACTTACTGAAAATGGAAAGCTTCATTCTAGTACCAAACATTGAGGCCGCTAATGTCACCAGGAGCAAGTAACCGTTCACCAGTTTCACAAGGGCTGAAGTTTGGTTTCATTATTTGGCCGTCTGACTGATACGAGTGACCCAAGCCAACAACATGCCCAAACTCATGGGTAACAATCTCTCTGAAATCATAAAGAGAGCCTGTGCAACCCGCGGTGCTTGTCCCAAAGTAGAACGAAGAGTTTCTGTTTACAAAGACGTCCGACTCTCCTGCGATATTTAGTAGGCTTCCAGATGGCCAAGTGCATGTTGCCGCGAGTAAGGTGGACGTGCCAGTCGGCCGCAGCCACCCGATCACACTATTTGCGTCTGGTGAACCACAACCAATGGTCGATGCCCCACCACTGGTGGTGATTGAGAAGTTTGGGCTGAGGCTCGTGCTGCCAACATATTGTGATGCGAATGAGCTTGAATACGTCTGCCCAGTGCACCGGTTAACCCCGGATTTCCAGAGTGAAACTGACGACTGCAATTCTGAGAGCGCCGACGAACTTGGTGAATTAGAAGAGTTGTAGTACCAAGAATAAGTTTTGTTCCAATGGTTCGGAAGGAGACTATAGCTTGTGCTGCCGCAGCCCGGATAAGTCGCTAAGGTCTCAATCGAACCTGACGATCCAGCCACGAGCGTTGCACCATGGGGAACACCATCGATCACCAATCCTACTTTTTGATTATCATCGGTAAAGACTGATACTTGATTGAAATCTAGATCAGTAGGGCTCGCATACATGAGCGAGATGACGGCACCACCCTGAGGCGCCTCTACCTGTTGAGAGCCTGCGCCTAGAGCAATCGAGATTGAAGAATCTTGACAGACCGTAATTCCCAAATCGACATCAGCCATGGAATATAAACCGTCCGGGGAGCAGGTCGAATCCGCAAATGCATTTGCCGGAGTCGCTGCCCATAAGGTTAAAAGTCCTGAAATAGCTAAAAGCGCTAGTATCTTGATTTTCATAAATCCCCCAATAAAAAATTTCAAACCACCAAACCCCGTGGTGTTGTAAACCTACTACAGACTGCGATTTTTTATCAAATTGAAATTTCCGAGGCTTTCTGAACAAGTTTTCTAGCTTTTCGTGGCATCCCTTGATGTGAGCATTTTCAGGTTTTTATTCCACCGGAGTCAAAGAGCCAAGACTCGAATGTCGCCGTTGCCGAAGCCTGATTGTCATGTTCAATGCATTGGTCACCAACTGGCTAGTTAGGCTCGAGTTGATAGTCCAACCAAAGATCTTTCTTGAGTTGGTGTCCAAAACTTCTGCACAATACAAGACACCTTTCCTTGTAGGGTGTTGCGTCATACCATCTACCCACACCTGGTTGAGGCCACACCGGTCGAAGTCACGATTCGATAATTCTTGAGCAGTAGCAACCTTCTTCTTCTACCAGTTACGTCTGGTTGGGACGCCTGCATCACCTTGCATCACCTTGCATCAGTTTTGCCACAGTTCCTAAAGACCGACTACACGCTGGCTGAGAGTCAACTCAGCATGGATACGCCTGGCACCATGGGCCAGTCTTGATTCTTCAAAAACTTCACGAATCTGAACACTCAAAATCTGCCGCCTTAACTCAGCATTGGATGGATTTTTGCGCCTTTCAGCCCAGTCGTTAAACCCTGACTGGCTAGCTTTCAACACTCGACAGACCCTGGACACTTTGAATCCCCGCCTGGCCAAGAATGCAACCACTGGGTGTTTCATTTTGGGAGGATGTTATCCCTGGCAAACAAAGCAGCGGCACGTTTCACTATTTCTAGCTTTGACCGACCCTGACGCATCCACTTATTCAAACCTGTAACGCTCACCCCAGGGATTTAGCCACCACACCAAGTTGTGAAACATCCTCCAAACCATTTCCACCTCTCGTTCCCGGAACTACTCTGAATATGCTCTCGGCATGAAGCTTCCTAACTGTTTCCTTCGGGGATGCCTACACAGAAACTATCCAGAATACCCGGGGCATATCAAAGCGAGCCTCAAACGAGCCGGAAAACTCCACAGATTAGGAGCAGGAAGAGCCCACGCTGGTGAACGCGTGATCCTCCTAATCGACAACACACAGGCAACAGTCACACACCAAACAACAGGAGAAATTTTAGGCGAATACAAAATCGAACCCACGAAACTCTACTGGGCAAAAAGAAAGGACCCGAACTAAAAAGTTCGGGTCCAAACTTCACGAACCGTGGGTTCGTTTGTCAAGCATCTCTCGAGACTTAACAATCGTGCGCGAGGTGGTGTTGTGATTCACGACATAGTTCTCACATGCATCACCACATAGTTCCCACACACCACCACAAAACGTGGGTTCAAACCACAACAAAGTTCACGACATAGTTCCCAAAATTAGGCATGTCGAAAATGCGCGTAATAGTCCTATCCATCACCCACCAAGGACTCACCAAACAAGAAGCAGCTAACAAATACAAAGTCTCACGCCGATGGATTGACAAACTCCTAGCACGCTACAACGAACACGGCCTAGAAGCCCTAGAACCCAAAAAACGCACACCAAAAAGCAACCCCAGAGCAACACCACCGCACCTAATCGAAGCCGTGAAACAAATGCGCTACGAACTCGAAAACCTAGGCCTAGACGCCGGACCCCACTCAATCCACTGGCACCTCAACAGACAACAAATCACACCCCAACCCCGCAAACGACCAAAATCCAGTTACATCAGATTCGAAGCTGGGCAACCAAACGAAACCTGGCAATCAGACTTCACACACTGGAAACTTAAAAACGGCACAGACATCGAAATTCTCAATTTCCTCGATGACCATTCCCGATACCTCCTAGCCTGCAAAGCATGCCGCCCAGTAACAGGAGACGCCGTAGTAGAAGTGTTCCTGCAATGCGTCGAAACCTACGGACCCCCACAAACCACCCTCACCGATAACGGATTTGTTTACACCTCAAAATATCGGGGCGGCAAAAACAGATTCGAATACACACTCGCCGAACTAGGAATCAAACAAAAAAACGGTTCCCCAAACCACCCACAAACCCAAGGAAAAATCGAACGATTCCACCAAACACTCAAAAACTATTTAGCCCAACAACCCAAAGCAACAAACATTGAAGAACTACAAAAACAACTCAACAAATTCAAAATCATTTACAACCAAAACCGACCACACACATCACTTAAACGCCAAACACCCCACCAGGTTTACAACAACACAATCAAAGCAACACCCATCAAAAACGTGCTCGAGGAACACTACAGAGTCAGATACGACCGCCTCGACGAGACCGGCAAAGTAACACTCAGACGAGCCGGAAAACTACACAGACTCGGAGTAGGAAGAACCAACAAAGGAGAACGCGTGATCCTGCTCATCGACAACACACACGTAACAGTCACACACCAAACAACAGGAGAAATTTTAGGCGAATACAAAATCGAACCCACGGCCACATACTGGCCAAAAATAAAGAACCCACAGGTATAAACCTGTGGGTTCAGTGAGAACCATGTATTGATTCATCACAATCGTGCGCGAGGTGGGACTTGAACCCACACGCCTCGCGGCGCTGGAACCTAAATCCAGTGCGTCTGCCAATTTCGCCACTCACGCATGCCTGATTAGTTTAGCCCATGTTTGCCTGTGGATAAGTGCAAGTTTGCAATTTTGTTGCTGTGGCAGATTTTTCTTCAAGAACACAAACCTCAAAAGCTTTGATAACACGGGGTTTGATGACACGAGAGGAGGGCTTCGTGAGTTTAGAAACATTGCAATCAACCGTCGATTCGGTGATTGACGAGGTAATCGAACGGCAGCTTGCTGCCGGTGAGGGAAAGCTGTTTGCCAACGGTGACACATTCCACCAAGATTTTGAAACAAACCTGCGCCAAGCCGCCCAGTCAAGGCTAGACGGCTTTGGCGTCTTGCAAGCCTTTATCGACGACCCTGCAATCGAAGAGGTTTGGGTTAATCACCCAAACGAGGTTTTTGTGGCTTCGGCTGCTGGCCATCAAAGGATGGAACTTGACCTGAGTGCCGACGCATTGAGCGCAATTGTTGAGAAGATGCTGCGAAGCTGTGGCCGTCGCTTAGATCGGTCAACGCCTTTTGTTGACGCATCGTTGCCAGATGGCTCCCGTTTGCACGTCATTATTCCGAGCCTGACAAAGGCGCATTGGTCTGTGAACATTCGCAAGTTCAGCCGCCAGGTTCTTAGCCTTGATCATCTGCTAGCAAACCAGTCCGTTACCGAGACGCAGAAGCAGGTTTTGCACGATGCGATAGTCTCTGGCAAAAACATACTCGTGTCGGGGGCAACCCAGGCAGGCAAGACAACTCTGCTCTGTGCATTGCTAAATGAACTTGCGCAACCGCGCTTTGCAGGGCAAGAACGCCTCGTTTCTGTCGAAGAAACTTTTGAGATTAGAACCAACTTGCCAGACTGGGTTGCTCTGCAGGCTCGGCAGGCAAATCTTGAGGGAATTGGTGAGGTGAGCCTCAGGCGCCTCATTGTTGAGGCGTTGCGCATGCGACCAACCCGCTTGGTTGTGGGCGAGGTGAGGCAAGCCGAAGCGCTTGACCTGCTGATTGCATTGAACTCTGGACTGCCGGGCTTGTGCACTATTCACGCAAACTCAGCCGATGATGCCGTTCTCAAACTGGCCACATTGCCGCTGTTAGCCGGTGGCAACATCACGCGCGACTTCGTTGTGCCCACCGTGGCCTCGTGTATTGATTTGGTGGTGCATTGCGCTCAAGTGGCACCAGGCGTGCGCAAAGTGATTGAGGTGCGATCAGTTGAACTTTCTGAATCGCGAAAAGAGTTGGTGACCAGTCATGTTTGCTAGAACGAGATCTTCGCTGTTGAACTTGCTCGAGGGGGCAGGGTTTGCCCGCTGGGGTTTAACCGGTTTCGTTGGGCGTTTACTCACTTTGTCGATTTTGTTTGGCGTGTGGAGCTATCTGATGAGTCGGTTGATAGTTTTTAGCCTCTGCCTGGCGGTGATGGTTGCTGCCCTCGGCATCGAGCTTCTGCAGGGTAGGGCACGCCAAAGGCGACGTGAGATTGCAAAAATGTGGCCCGAAGTTCTTGACTCGCTAGCCTCTGCCGAAGTTGCGGGCATAAGCATCGTCGAGGCTATCGCCGACCTAGCCGAACACGCCCCTGCATCTTTGCAAGCCCATTTTGTTAGAGCGAGCGCAAAACTCACTGGTGGGTTCAGCCTTGACCGAGTTATGGCCGAACTCAAAACGGACGTTGGCGAGGTTCACGCCGATCGTCTTATCGAGCTCGTGCGCATGGTCAGTGAAATTGGCTCTAGCGGCTATCACTCGTTGCTTCGCGAACAATCTCGCAGCCTCAGAGCAGACCTGGCACTTGATGCAGATATAGAAACCAAACAGTCTTGGGTCTTAGGCACTGCCAAACTTGCAGTCGCAGCACCCTGGCTCATCGTTGCGCTTCTTTCTTCGCGCCCCGAGAATGCTTCGGTTTATAACTCGAGCGGCGGATCAACCATCTTGATCGGTGGTTTGCTGCTTTCGGCCTTCGCCTATTGGCTGATTCACCTAATGGGTTCGCTACCCAAGATGCCTCGGGTCTTGCAATGAACCGGGTTTCTCTGACAGTCATTTTCTTTTCGAGCTTGGCATTGGGTTTTGCGCTCTGGCTCATTTTTGACCGCTTTTTCGTTCGCCAACAGAACCAGCTTCTTGAACGGCTAGATAAAGCCGACGCGATTGAAGCCAGCGTCATAATGGCTCGGGGCGGCCCGATCGGGCATCAAATCATCCGCGTGAAATTGTTACTCACTGGTCTGCTCGCGAGCAATGGTCTTTCGAACTCGCAGCGTCGCCAACTTTTCGAACTGCCAGACGTCATAGACCTTTTAGCGGTGACTCTCGCCTCGGGTGAAAGCCTTTATTCCGGGCTAGTTCGTGTTTCAGCAAAAGCAAACGGCCAAGTCGCAAACGATTTGCACCGAGTTGTGATGGCCGTGCAACTTGGCTCAACCCTGCCGGCGGAGCTTCGCAATTGGAGCGCGCGTGCGAATAGCAGGCAGGTTTCTGAGCTGTGCACCAAATTGCAACTCGCACTTCAACGAGGAACACCATTGGCAGAAATGCTCGCTGAGCAATCGAAAGCACTGCGATCAGAAGCTCAACAACTCATTTCAAAAAGAGCTGGGCAAAACGAAACCCGAATGCTCGTGCCGCTGATCTTTCTGATTTTGCCAATCACAGTGATTTTTGCCGTGTACCCCAGCCTTCAAGTCTTATCAATCACGCAATAGCAGGCAGACCCCCAACCACCACCAAAGAAATGAGAGAGAAATGAATGAAACACCCGCAGCAACCAAAAACACTAAGGCGATTGACCCAGCAAGCAGCGAAGCACTTGCGCTGGCAAAAGGATATTTTCGTCGTCGCCTTGCAAGTGACCGAGGCGATGTTCCCGGTTGGGTGCTGATAACCCTAATGACAGCGGGTTTAGTCGTGATGATGTGGGGTTTAGCTGGCCCGGCGTTGCAAACAGTTTTTGATGCCGCGATGAACAAAGTCGTTGCTTACTAAATGGCTCGAATTGACGGGTCGCGAAAATCTAAACCGTTTCGAAGCCCTGACTCAGCAGAAAATGGTTCGGCCGTTGTCGATTTTGTTCTGACCAGTTTTGCCCTGTTAGTCATTTTCACCTCGGCGATGGCGATCATCACAAATCTGTATTTGCGAACTGTGCTCACTAATGCAGCGACTGATGCAGCAAGGTTGATGGCTAGGGCTGACATCAGTTCAACCCAGAGCTGTGAATCAAATGACAGTGCAAAACTCGCGGCAGCAGCGGCCGCAAGAACTTCGCTCTCAACATTGATTGGCAACAAACTTGATACAACAATCGAGGCTGCGACTCAGAAACTCGATGGGCTTTGCACGGCCGTGGTTAGGCTAACCGCCAACCTCCCCGGCTTACCGCTGATGCCCAACCTGACAAAATTCGAGGCCACTGCTCATGCCACGCTTGAATTTCAATAGCGACCGCGGTTCAGCGCCACTCGAGGTGCTTGGCTATGGAATCTTTCTGTTGCTGCCCATAACGTGGTTCTCGATTGACATCATCGGGCAACAAAATGACCAGTTCGCCGCGACAGCAATGGCCGAGCATGGCCTACGTGCCTGGGTTCAAGAAGACCACGCCCAGAGTTTGAATTTTGAAACGGCTCTTGCGCAAATCGCATCAGACTTTCACGAAAATAGATCTGACGTTTCTTGGCAGATCGACTGTGCAGAAGTCATGCCGTGCTTGCCAAAAGGTCAGGTAATTCGCCTGAAGGTCAAAGTGAAACAGGCAACCGCAACAGCGGTCATGAGGTGGTCTAAGTGAAACTTCGAAGCACCCTCAAAGCCATAGCAGGCCGATGCCTTGAGGAGCCCGACGAAACTGGCAGCATTGCGCCCCTAGCCATTGGCCTAGCAACCGTGCTGCTCGCCGCAACTTTGACCTTTGTCAACGCAGGCGCCCTGTTGCTGTTTCAAGAACGCGAAACCCAACAGGCAGAAGCTCTCGCCCTAGCAGTCGATGGCGAGCTCACACCAGATCAACTCGCAGGGGCAAAGATCAACCCCACTGTGCTAGAAGCGTCAGCGCGAAGTTTTGCGCGTGAGGCGGGCATCCTCGATTTTCAGGCCGGCACACCTGATGGCTTCACCGTTGTGGCCAAAGTGTGCTCGGCTTTCAAGCCACCCATTGCGCTGAGTTTTCTTGACTTTGCGGGCAACGCAGAGGCCGGGCACGTGGTCTGCGCAACGGCAAAAGCTAGACGCCTTTGAGTTGCATGCTCGCCTAAAACTTCTTTGGCGCGATGGCTGGCCCGTTCTTGGGCAGGTAGCGCAGCATGATCAGAGCACCGATGAAACTCAGTCCAGACATGCTGAAGAACGCGAAGCTCAAGCTAACCAGCACTGTGAGCAACGAAATCAACTGAGGTGCAGCCGCGTTGCCCATGTCGTTCAGCAAGCGGAATGATGCCAGATATTCGTTTCGTTGTTTCGGGGGAGCCAGGTCGGCGCCGAGCACCATCACCAGACCGCTGCCCAACGCGTTGGCCAACGACATGAGCAGGGCCACCGTCAAGAACGTTGAGTCATCGAAGCTGAATGGCAGCAATGCAAATGTGGTCGCAAGCCCGATCAGGGTTGGCAGTGCCACTGCCCGGCGACCGAAACGGTCCATCACCTGACCGCTCGAATAGAAGAGTGCAAAATCAAGACCGCCAGCGATTGCAACATAAAGCGAGGCATGCGAAGGCGAAAGTCCGATTGCTAGAGCCCAAAGCGGCAACCCAAGAGATCGTGAAGTGCGAATCAGGTTCAATATGGCCGAGGCCACACCTAGGGTCAAAAGCGACTTGTGCTCTTGTTTTGCCACTGACAAAACCGCTCCAATATTCAAAGGTGCATCGGTGCCAGGTTTGTCGGCTGGTGTCGCCACAATCAAAAACACGGCGGCCAGCGCGCACAACACGGCGCCGAGCCAAAAGACTTCTTGAGGGCCATACACTTCAGCAACCCAGGCTCCGGCAAGGGGGCCAAGAAAGGCTCCACCGCGAAACGTGCCTCCCAGCATCGAAAGCGCTCGTGCCCTATGCGATACGGGCACCATCTCAGCCATGTATCCGTGTCTTGCTAAACCAAATATGGAGGCCATCATTCCGGCTACCAACATGGCTATAGCGAGCATCCAAAGCTCAGTTGCCAGGGCAGCTGTTGCTACCGCGATAGAGGCAACGAATGCTCCGGCAATCATCGCGCCGCGCTCGCCCAAACGGTGCACGAAGGTTGCAGCTGGAATGTCAAAAAGCAAAGTTCCCAGCATCACCATGCCTGCGACCAGCCCGGCCATCGGCAAATCAGCGCCGAGTTTTTCAGCGGTTGCGGGCAAGATCGGCAAAAGCGAGGCCTCGCCGCTGACAAAAACCAATGACGGCACAAAAATTGGCACAATCATATTGCGAATCGCAAAAGGTTTTTGATGGGGTGAGCTCACCTTTCTATTATCAAGCAGAGTCGAATAACCCATTCACCAGGCGAGGCCCTGACAGTTGGCGAACGCAGCCTGCCTAAAGCTTCAGACCTCGCAGCGCCCCAGGCTCGATAAACTAGAAGTCAAATGGCTGACCTCGACCTCTCACTACAGATTCGCGAACTTCGACAAACTCTTTCGAGCGTGCGCGAGGTGCTCAGCCCAACCAAACTTCAAGCCGAAATCGATGAACTCAAGGCTCGTGCTGCCGACCCTAATCTCTGGGATGACCAGGCCAACGCCCAAGCAGTAACGAGCGCGCTTTCGCAAAAACAGAGCGTGTTAGATCGTCTGAATGGCGCAATTGCTGCAGTGGACGATCTTGAAGTTTTGGTTGAGATGGCCAACGACGAGAGCGACGCGGCGACTCAGGCGTCAACCCAGGCTGAGGCTAAAGCCGAGCTCGTGCAGCTCACCGAAAACGTAGCGGCACTTGAGGTGCAAACACTGCTAAACGGTGAATATGATTCGCGCGCAGCCGTGGTTACCATTCGCTCGGGGGCTGGTGGCGATGATGCCACCGATTTTGCCGAAATGCTTATGCGCATGTACCTCAGGTATGCCGAGAAGCACAAGTTGCCAACCCAGGTTCTCGACATCAGTTATTCAGAGGGCGCTGGAATCAAATCGGCAACGTTCGAAATCGACGCACCTTTTGCCTTTGGCACACTTTCAGTTGAGGCTGGCACACACCGCCTGGTGCGCATGAGCCCATTTAACGCCGCTGGCAAACGCCAGACCTCTTTCGCTGCGGTTGAGGTTGTGCCGCTCGTTGAGATGACCGAAGCGATTGATATTCCCGACGCCGATATTCGCGTGGATGTGTTTCGCAGCTCGGGCCCAGGTGGTCAGTCTGTGAACACGACCGACTCTGCTGTTCGCATCACTCACTTGCCGACAGGCACCGTTGTGAGTTGCCAAAACGAGAAGAGTCAGATTCAAAATAAGGCTGCCGCTATGCGCGTTTTGCAGTCGCGTCTGCTCGAGGTGCGTCGCCGCGAAGAAGAGGCCAAAAAGAAACAGATAGCCGGTGATGTCAAAGCAAGTTGGGGCGAGCAAATGCGCAGCTATGTTATGGCCCCTTACCAAATGGTCAAAGACCTGCGAACCGAATATGAAGTTAACAACCCGAGCGCTGTTTTTGACGGTGACCTCGATGGCTTTATCAATGCGGGTATTCGCTGGCGCAAAACTTCTGAACTCGAATAAACTCGTGAGATTTGCTGAAGGTTGGGGCAACACAAGGCACCGCCTAACCCAAGGTTCGGGCAACTGAATCTAGGCTAAAAGCACCATGATTCGCATCGAAAACGTCACCAAGCAATACCGAGGTTCGGCGCGCCCAGCTTTGAATCGAGTTTCGCTTGAAATCGACAAAGGTGAGTTTGTCTTTTTAGTTGGAGCTTCGGGCTCTGGCAAGTCGAGCCTCATCAGCCTGATGCTGCGTGAAGAGGTGCCGACCAAGGGTCGAGTGCACGTCTTAGGTGAAGACCTTGTGCGCATTCCGAGTCGTCGAGTGCCTTATTTTCGCCGCAAGCTTGGTGTAGTTTTTCAAGACTTCAGACTTCTGCCCAACAAAACAGTCACTCAAAACATTGCTTTTAGCCTTGAAGTAATCGGTCGTTCTCGTGGTTTGATCGAGGCTGCTGTGCCCGATGTTTTGCGACTGGTTGGACTCGAGGGCAAAGGTGATCGCTACCCTAACGAACTTTCTGGTGGTGAACGCCAGCGCGTTGCCCTGGCACGAGCCATTGTTAACAAGCCGGCCATTTTGCTCGCTGACGAACCCACTGGCAACCTCGACGGGGCGACATCTGACGGCATTATGGCCCTGATTGAACGCATCAATCTTGCCGGCACAACTGTTGTAATGGCCACACACGACAAGTCGATTGTTGACCGACTCAAAAAGCGCGTTATTGAGCTAAGCGGCGGCGAGATTATTCGCGATGAGCGCGGGGGAGCCTACCGTGCCGAGAAACCGATGACATCGAGCGAAGGTGCCGGCGCATGAGACTCGGGTTTATCTTTGGCGAGATTTCGCAAGGTCTGAAGCGCAACGTTTCAATGGTGATTTCAGTCATTTTGGTGACGTTCGTTTCGCTAACCTTTGTTGGCACCGCTGGCCTTTTGCAGTTGCAAATCGGTCAGATGAAGGGCTACTGGTATGACCGCGCCCAGATTGCTGTTTATTTGTGCACCAGCATCGACCCGGCAAGCTCATGCCCTCAAGGTGCAGCCGGCGCAGACATCAAAGATGCGGTCAAAGCAAAACTCAAATCACACACGCTCAAGGCGTATGTTGCAAGCTATGAGTTTGAAAATCACAAACAGGCTTATCAGCACTTTCAAGAACAGTTCAAAGGCAATTCTGTTGCCAAGTATGTGACAGCCGAACAGTTGCCTGAAACTTATTGGGTCAAGCTAAAAAACCCAAACGATAGCCGCATCATTATCGAAAGCCTCAGCGGTCAGTCGGGCGTTTTTGAGGTGCGTGACCAACGCAGCTATCTCGACCAGATCTTTGCAATTTTGAACGCCGCAAGCCTGGCAGCGATTGGCATAGCTTTGCTGATGCTCTTCAGCGCGGCACTGCTAATCTCAACCACGATTAGACTCTCGGCGTTTTCGCGTCGCCGCGAACTTGGAATCATGCGCCTCGTGGGTGCCAGCAACTTCTATATTCAACTGCCGTTTATTCTCGAGGGAGTGGTTGCGGCAACCATAGGCAGCGTGCTGGCAGGCATTGCCGTCATTGCCGTGGTGCAGTTCTTTGTGCAGGGCTACCTTGCCACCACCATCTCTTATATGAGTTTCATCGGGCTGAGCGACGCTTTCGTCATAGCCCCCGCCATTGTTCTGGTTGGCATCGTGCTCGCCGCCGTGGCCTCGGGCAGCGCCATCAACCGTTACCTCAAGATTTAGTTCTAGCAACCCCAGCCTCAACCTTGATAGACTTCAAGGCTGTTTGTTTGTTAATTTCAGGAGTCAATCGTGCCAAGAGAACGTGGTCAAAAAGTGGTGGCCACCAATCGCAAAGCCCGTCACGACTTTCACATCATCGATGTTTATGAAGCCGGAATGGTTTTGTCGGGCACCGAGGTGAAAGCGTTGCGTCAGGGTCGCGCGTCGCTTGTTGACGGCTACGCAACTATCGAGGGTGGCGAAGCTTGGCTCGAAAACGTGCACATTCCTGAGTATTACCAGGGCACCTGGAACAACCACTCAACCCGCCGCCGCCGCAAGATGCTTCTCAACCGAGTCGAAATCGACAAGTTGAGACGCGAAATCAAAGAGTCTGGGCTAACTATTGTTCCGCTCTCGATTTATTTCAAAGATGGCCGAGCCAAAGTCGAAATCGCGTTGGCTCGAGGCAAGCGTGAATATGACAAACGTCAGACCCTGAAAGAGCAGCAAGACAGGCGCGAATCTGATCGCGCCATGTCAACTAAAGGCAAAGACTGGTGATTCGCTGAGTTTTAGGCGAACCTGCTAGCAATTGTCGCTCGCATGGCTTACTCTAAATGAGCAAAACTAAACATGGGGATGATCGGTTTCGACAGGGTATGTTTGTGCCTGAAAGAAGCGGGTCGAGGATGCAATCTTGTCTCGTAAACGATGGTTGTAAAAAATAGGTGCAAATACAAACCGCGCCGACTTCGCCCTAGCTGCCTAGAGCAACTAGCCTGAAGTCCGTCAGCTCACAGTTGATTTCAATGTGAGGTCTGGCGTCATTTAGAAATCTTGCTAGTCGGTTATGTCTTAGGGCCGATTGGGACTTTCACTCAGACTGGGTTCGTTGAACAGGCCGCCTCGCGCTAGGTTCAGAACCGAGTAAAACGTTCGAGAGGCTACACCCGTAGAAGAGTCAGAATCCTTATTCTGGACGGGGGTTCAATTCCCCCCATCTCCACTACAGTGCCCCGGTGGTCAAAGACCGAGGCACCGACATCCCATGTAGGGCCATTCGAGAACTTCGAATCGCCCAGTGACTGGCCCCTGAGAAATCAGGGGTTTTTCACTTTAATCGCAGGCGCCCAATGCTGGGTCAGCTAGCCGCGTGAGCAGCGGCTTTTACTTTGGATCGTCGCCAGACCCTTAGCCTTTGATGTCTGCCCTGATTGAAGTTTTCATGGTGTCGCCACTGGTTAGGCTTGCGAAACAGATGACCGTCGTGGCACCTTGTTGAAAGTCGGGAGTCTCGCCGTAGGCTGCCCAAATGTCAAAGTTTTTTGCATCAGGCGAGTTATTGGCATATGTCTTGAACGAGGTGTTGCAAAAACTGTCAAGCAGGCGCTGAGTGCTTTTAGGCATGGTCGGCTTTTTGTCTTGGGGGCGCTTGATCGCAAAGATTTCTGCATCGTGCTCGAGATTGCAATCAGTCCTTACTAAATCGCTTGTGTCGACAGCTGTCGGAGGAACCAAAACGCACTCGCCTACTTCAAAATTGCGAAAGTGCACAGGTGCTTTGTCTGATTTTTGACGATCCACGATGGTGGTGGTCATTGCGCTTCTTAGCGACAGCAAACCTGCGAAAGCCAGTAGCACGGCGGTGCCGATTAGGTAACGCTTCTTGATTGCCATTGTCTGCCCCTATTGTTGCGAATTCTTCAGGGTGCCCCTAGTTGTGCCGAAGTTTGGCTTGCCAACGAGGCAGGTGATTCCATGATCGCCAGTCTTCCAATATTCAGCCAACGGAAAAGTCGTGATGATCTCAAGTTTTGAGACATCGTATGACACACCCACGAAGCCTTCAAACTCTGATCGGCAAAAATTGTTTGCCTGAACATCGACATCGGCAGGCACATCGGCTGCGTCGCTGTTAATCTGTTTCATGGCAAAAACTTCTGCGTCGTGAGTTTTGCTGCAAACAACTTTGGTGGCGTCTTGAATCGTGTTTGCCGTGCCGATGTCTGTGAGGCAATCGCCAACGGCAACCGAGGTGATGCTTACTTTGTCGTCACCACTGAATAATTGTTGAATGCCAAAGTGCGATGTGGCAAAAGCTGTTCCAAAAACGGCTAGAGCTATCGCTATGCGTGTGTACTTGTTCAAAGTCCCCCCCCCCCCCAAAAAAAGGCATATCACTCTCACTTTCAGCCTATTGCATTCTGAAGCTAATGAATATGCACTAGGTGCAGCCTCGCTAGACGGTTTTTCTCTGTTGAAGTTGTTTTGTTGAAGGGTCAGGGCTTGTCGCAGCAAGACGTGCAGACCCTAGAGTTGCGCTCAACCTCCGAGTGTTTCAGATGACGGCAGTGGGCAGCTGCAACACGACATAATCCAACTTTAGAACCACAACGCAGTGCCATAGATTCAGACGTTTGCGTGACTTGATTGGCGTGCGAATCGTGCAATTGCTGAGGCAACCGCACTTGGGGGACATTCGTCGCCCTTTTGCTTTAGCATTTGTTTATGAGCACTTTGGTTGGCCGCGACAAGACGGCACTTATGGTTATTGACGTTCAAAATGGCGTGGTCGAGGGTGCCTATAACCTCGAATCGGTGGTGGCTAACATCGGCCTTGCCATCGATAAGGCGCGGGCATCTGGCACGCCCGTGATTTGGGTTCAGCACAGCGATGAAGAGCTTGAAATCGACTCGGATGCTTGGCAAATCGTCGATCAGCTTCAACCAGTTGCGGGCGAACCGATTGTGCGCAAAACGTTTAGAAGTTCTTTTGAAGGTACTAACCTCGAAGAGATTTTGTCTGGTCTAAATGTTAGCCACTTGGTAATCACCGGCATGCAGACCAACAACTGCATTCGCCACACCACTCACTCGGCTCTTGAACGTGGCTATGACGTGACGCTTGTCACCGATGCTCACACCACAACTGGCTATGAGTGGGGCGGTCACAAGATTGACGCTTCAGAGGTTGTTGACGAAACTAACGACAATCTTGGCGGTTATCAGCTGCCTGGCCGCGGAGCGCGTGGCCTAACAGCCGAAGCCTTGAGCTTCTAAATTTTGCTTCAATCTAGCTGATGACCACAAAGCCCGCCTCATCGCCAATCTTTCGCAAACTGTTTAAAGAAGACCGCGAGATTTGGGCTGCACTTTGGGCGGGTTATCTCGAGTTTTATCAGCACGAGCTTTCTGACGAGCAAACCGCACTCACCTGGCAGCGTTTCTTTGATCAAAAATTCAACCTTTGGGCTTTTGGCGTTGAGGTCGAAGGCAAAATCGTTGGCTTTGCTCACTGCTCTTTCACAAACTCCACCTGGAACAAAACACCAGATCTCTATCTAGAAGATCTGTTTGTTTCACCTGGCATGCGGCGTCAAGGGCTTGGAGAATTTCTCACCAACGGCTGCGCTGATTTTGCCGCGGCCAGTGGCGCAAGGCGCTTGTATTGGCAGACCCACAAAGACAATGAGACAGCTCAGAAGGTTTATCGCAAAGTCGCAACAATAAGCGAATTTGTGATTTTCGAGAAAACTCTTTAGCCGGCTGCGAGCCCTTAGAGAACTTTGGCAGGGTTGCCAACGGCCGTTGCGCCTGCAGCTAAGTCGCGCGTAACAACCGCGCCAGCGCCTACGCGCGCTGCGTCGTGAATAGTTATGTTTCCGATAACCGAAGCTCCGGCACCAATCACTACGTTATTGTGAAGAGTGGGGTGGCGCTTGCCGTGCTCGCCAGTTTTAGAGCCCAGAGTGACCCCGTGATAAATCAAGACGTCGTCGCCAATGATGGCAGTTTCGCCGATTACAACGCCCATGCCATGGTCAATCACGAAGCGACGACCGATTGAGGCAGCAGGGTGAATTTCAACGCCTGTTATGGCGCGGCCAGCATAAGCGTGCATTCTCGAAATGGTTTTTAGGCCAATCGACCACAAAAAGTGTGACACTCGGTGATTCCACACGGCGTGAAGCCCAGGGGTGGTCAAGATAACTTCAAGCCAGTGCCGAGCGGCGGGATCGCGCTCGAGCACTGCCCTAATGTTTTCACCGAAACGGATGATTTGCCTAGCTTTCTTGAAGGTCCTTATAGAGCACAGTTGAAAGATAGCGCTCGCCATAAGAGGCAAACAGCACAACAATCTTCTTGCCAGCATTCTCAGGACGGTTCGCAATCAACGAAGCACCCCAGGCAGCTGCGCCCGATGAGATTCCTCCTAGAATACCTTCTTCTGCACCCAAACGGCGTGCATATTTGATGGCTTCTTCATTTGGCACGTCTAGAACCTCGTCATAAACGGTGGTGTCTAGAACTGGTGGAACAAAGTTTGGGCCGATTCCCTGAATCGGGTGACCAGCAGGTGATCCACCGTTCAAGATTGGCGAAGCCAAAGGCTCAATTGCAATGATTTTAATGTTTGGGTTGAGTTCTTTCAACGCCTGACCAACACCTGTAATGGTGCCACCGGTGCCGATTCCGGCAACAAAAATGTCAACTTCACCATTGGTGTCGCGCCAGATTTCAGCGGCAGTGGTCTCGCGGTGAATCTTTGGGCCGGCAGGGTTTTCGAACTGACGAACAGCTACAGCGCCGCGCTCAGCGGCGATCTCGTCAGATTTAGCTACTGCACCTCTCATGCCTTCAGCGGCTGGAGTGAGCACAAGCTCTGCGCCATAAGCCCGAAGTAGGGTGCGACGCTCAAGGCTCATGCTGTCAGGCATGGTCAAGACAACTTTGTAGCCGCGCGCAGCTGCAACCATCGCAAGCGCGATGCCTGTGTTGCCTGAGGTCGCTTCAACGATTGTTCCACCAGGCTTCAACTCGCCTGATGCCTCAGCGGCATCAACCATTGCGATTGCAAGTCGGTCTTTGACAGTGGCTGAAGGGTTATAGAACTCGAGTTTGGCAAGAACTTCAGCCGGCGCACCGTCGGTGACGCGGTGAAGGCGAACGAGGGGAGTGTTTCCGAAAGCTTCGGTAATGTCGTTGTATACGGTCATACGTTCACACTACCTAGCAACTACCAGAGGCTGCAAAGTGTTTCATAGTGTTACGCAGTTCGTTTTCGTATCGTAACTTTTGGCAAATTTCAGAATGGAGTGACTATGAAAGACCTAACCTTCAAACGGCTCAGCGTCGATAACCTTCATGATTTTTTGAACTATTTTGATCACGAAGCTTTCACCGACAATTCAAAATGGTCGGGTTGCTACTGCCAGTTCTATCTTGACGACCCGGCAGCGACCGACCCGCAGACCATTTCAACCGAACGCAATCGGCAAAGTGCCTGTGACCGCGTGACTTCAGGTGAAATGCAGGGTTACCTTGCCTATTCCGACGGCAAGGTCGTCGGCTGGTGTGCTGCCGGGTCTTCAAAGCTTTTCCCGGGCGTTCCTGATGCCGATGAAAAATTAGCTCGGATGCTCTGCTTCGTCATCCATCCTCTTTTCAGAGGGCAGGGCGTTGCTCGCTCGCTCATGCAGCACGCGGTTGCCGACTTGGCGGCTCTCGGGTTCGCCGTGGTTCAGGCCGCGCCATACACTCAGCCCGAGCAGCAGGCCGCTAACTATCGCGGGCATTTGTCGATGTATCTCGCCGAAGGATTTGAGGCCGTGCAAGACATGGGGGAGTTTGGCACATTGGTGCGCAAACACCTTGATTGACTATTCTGAAGCTATGAACGACAAAAAACTAACACCTGAAGAAGAGTTGCGCGAGCAAGCTAAAACTTCAATCGCAAAGAAGCGAAGCGCTTGGCAATTTTTGATGATTACCGTGCTTGTGAACTCTGGGCTGAGCGTGATTTGGTTCTTCACTACACCTGGCGAATATTTCTGGCCGATGTGGCCAATGTTGGGCATGGGTTTGGGTGTGGTGCTTTCGTTAGCCGACGCCTACGGAATTTCTTTCAACCGACCAATCACCGAATCGGCGATTGATGCCGAGGTTGAGAAGCTGAAGCGTCGAGGCTAGCGCTAAGTTTTGGCGCTAACTAAACCGAGCTAGTTCTTAACAAGATCGATGATGATGATTTTGCTCATGCCCATCATGGCCTGTTGAGCATAGTCGGCTAGTTCGCGATCAGGGTTTGAGAGTGCTTCACCCAAAGCGCTTGGAACGACCTGCCAAGAGATGCCGTATTTATCTTTGAGCCAACCGCAGCGACCCGGCTCGCCACCATCGGCTAGCAGGGCGTTCCAATAGGTGTCAACTTCTGCCTGGCCATCACAGGTTATGAAGAGCGAGATTGCCTCGTTGAATTTGTAATAGGGGCCAAAGTTGCCGGCAAGAAAGTTCTGCCCACCAAGTTCAAATGAAGCTTGAAAAGAGTTCACGTTGTGAACCTTGAAGTCGCTAAAGATGTTGCCATAAAACGCAACCATTTCGGTTAGGTCGGTGTCGAACCATAAAAATGGCGTGACTGTCACTGGCTTGTTCATGTGGCATCCAATCTGATCTGGCCGGCGCTTGCTGCGGGGCCTCAAGTGAAGCCTAGTTGAAACGAATAAACTCGACTCTCGTGAACACAACTCAGTCGTCTGCCGAATGGTGGGCCTTAAACGGCGCAATGATGTTTGAAGGCGTTGGCCTGATAGCTTTCGCTTTGAGCGGATTGATCGAAGCTGCACGAAAACGACTTGACTTTGTTGGCATGGCTTTGGTCGCTGCTCTCACTGCCTTTGGTGGCGGAACCTTGCGAGACATTCTGCTTGACCGGCGACCGTTCTTTTGGGTGCAAAACGTCAACTGGATCTATGTAATCGTGGCGCTTTGCGTGCTGGCGATGCTTTTTATGCGTGCGCGCCACCTCGAGTTCACCGAACGGGCGATTTTGTGGCCCGATGCTATTGGCTTGGGAATCTTCACTGCGGGCGGCACCCAGATTGCATTGGCCTCGCATGTGCCGGCCATTGTTGCAGTCATTTTGGGAGTGCTGAGCGCGGTTTTCGGTGGCGTCTTGCGCGATATTGTTGTCAACGAGATTCCGCGTGCTTTCAGTGATCACCAACCATATTCAGTTGTCGCGTTTGCTGGTGCTTGGTTGATTTTGGTTGGTGATGCGTTGAGCTGGCCGACTTTGGTTAGCTTAACTGCCTCGGCTTTTGCCATTGTGGCACTTCGCATGACGGCGGTTTATCTCGGGTGGCGTTTGCCAGAGTGGAAAGTTTAGGCAGCCACTTCGTGTGGCACCAGCTGTGCAACGCGCTGAGGGGTAACCCCTAGCAAGACGGCGATGTCTCGCATTGTTAGACCTTGTTCGCGCATGCGCAAAACTACGTTGCGAATTTCAGCTGAAGCTTCTTCTTGTAGGCGTGAGGCCTCAAGCATTTTGTGCTGGGCAGCTTCGATGTCGCAAATGATTCCTGGCATCTCAGCTTCGACTTTGATGACAACATCGCAAAGTTCATGACCATAGAGCTCACGAGCACGGCTTTCGACGAGTTCTTTAGCCTTATCTAGACGTTTTGTGATGGTGGTGAAGTTGTCTAGCTGTGGCACGGCAATGAGCCAACCGTCGCCTTGACGCTCGCATTGAACTTTGAGTTCCACATTCACCAACTTCGAATTTATCTCGACGGCCTCGCGACACGCCAAGTCAGTTATCAAGCCCACCTTGACTTATTTAGTCAAGTAGTGCTTTACTTATAAGCGTAAACCTGTTTACCGACAAAGACAAGCAACAACTCATTCGAATTTTAAGGAGATAAAACTATGCAACCATTTGCAATCGCTTCACTAGTAGTCGCTTGGGCGGCCACCGCATTCTTGACAGTAGCTTTTTTCAAAGCAGGCATGTTCAAGCTAACCGCACCGATTTCAAAGCTTCTTGAAGCTGGCTTCGGTTGGGTTTCAAAGATTCCTGCCGGTCTAGTTCGCGTGATTGCGCTTCTTGAGCTTGCTGGCGTTGTAGGCCTTGTTGCCGGTGCCGCTGTTTATGAAATTTCAGCTGGCGAGCAGGTCTGGGCTCAGTTCGTAGCCATCGCAGCTGCCATCGGTCTTGCCTTGACCATGATCGTTGCATCAATCGTTCACCAGGTTCGCGGCGAATCGAAGTACACCTTCAAGATGACCAGCCAGCTCTTGCTCGTTTCAGTTATCGCAGCTGTAGCACTTTCGTTGGTTCAGTTCAACTAATCACGAAACTGTTCGACCAATCTCAAAAACTTAGGTTGCTCTAGCGACCGCGTTTTTCAAAACCAGCCCTGTTGGCGGCACGATTCAGTGTTGCTAGCAGGGCTGGTGCCGTTAACAGCAACAGCAAGCTTGTCGTCAGGGCGCGGCCGGCATCCCAGATTAATCCTCCGGTAAGCAGCTCATAGCTAAAGAAGCGGCGCAGATTCTCAAGCAATCCAGCTCCAGCCAAATATGAAACGCTGGTTCCCACGCCGGCTAAGAATGGCCAGTTCCACATGGTCATCAGCCCGCCATAGACGAACGCCGCAAACACGGCGTAGGCAATGAGCACGACGCGCTGCATCCACGATTTTTTTGGGTGAGGCAAAACAGCCGCGCCGATGCCGACGAGGCCGGCCGCCATCATCTGAAACGGCAACCACGGGCCAACGCCACCAGAAATCAGGGCCGACACCAAGATGCTGCCGCTAGCTAGCAAGAAGCCAAAGCCAGCACCAAAAACATAAGCACCCAAGATAATCAAAAAGAATGCAGTTTCGATTCCAGAAGTGCCTGCGCCGGCAAGTCGCACGACGGCATTTAGTGCGGTTAGAACGCCCAAGACTGCGAGCTGCCGAGCAGTGATCTGCCCGCTCGAGAATTCGACCAACACCACGACAATCATCAGAGGCATCAAAACGATGAAGATGCTTTGGGCTAGGTGAGCCTGGTTGACCGATTTGGCAATCGAATCTTCGGCCCCAATCAACAACGGCCAAACAAACATCAAAAGAGAGCCCAAAGCAGCAACGGCAACAGTCAGTTTTGACGAAATTGATTTCACTTGGCACCGCCAACAAAACGGCGTTCGAGTTGCGCAAGGTTGATGGGCGTTGCGTTTGACCCAACGTTCGCGTCGCCCCCGTTTGACCCAACGATTGCAGCCACGGCGCTCTGCAAGACTCCTGGCGCGCCCAAGATTTCAGTCGCTGAACCCTGCGCCGAAACTCGACCGTCTGAAAGCACAACAACTCGCTCGGCAAGCGAAGCCACAAACTCAACATCGTGCGAGGCAACAATGATGGTTTTTCCGCTGCCCTTCAATGCCTCTAGTTGGTCGGCGAGACCGCGCTTGGCAACATAATCAAGACCGCGAGTTGGTTCATCTAGTAGCAAAATCTGAGCGCCTTTAGACATTTGCAACGCAATCACCAGCGCTAACTGCTGACCAGCCGAAAGATCACGAGGGTGAACCCTCGGGTCGAGACGACCAGCGATCTGCTGCAGAATAGCCGCGGTGGTTCCCTGGCTCAGGTTCGAGAGGCGGTCTGATTCGTCAAGTTCTTCGCTAACACTATTCAGAAAAAGCAGGTCGGCGGCTCGCTGCGGCACCAAGGCAATCTCGCTCAATCGGGCAGCAGCGCGCACCTTTTTGAAGTCGGGCGAGATCTGCCCAGTGCGAACCGCGTCACTTTCTAACTCAGCGACGAGAGCCCATAACAGAGTCGTCTTGCCCGAACCATTTGGCCCCATAATCGCCGTGATTTGACCTGGCAGAAAGTCAAACGTGAAATCGGCAAGGGCCTTTTGACCCGCTGGTTCATTGGCGCTCCCGAAGCCGACGGTTAGATTTTCAACTCGGATGCTCGGTTCTGCCGGCTCGCGCACCTCGGGCGTTGGTTCATTTGCGCGCTGAGCCAGAGGTTTTGCCAGCCAGCGACTTCGCGCATCGCTGACGCTGATGGCTGTGGGTTGCCACCCGCAAAAGTGGCTGAGTTCAACCACCGTTGGCACCATGCGGTGGTTGTTGAAAAGCAAGTCGAGGTTTTCGCCTTGCAGCGGGCCCTGAGTTGCTGTGCCATCGCCGTGCACAACCGTCAACGTGTCGGCAATTTCTAGCAGCTTCTCGATGCGATGTTCTGCCAACAGCACCGAGATGTTGTGGGTTTTGGTCAGTGACTCGAGCGTTGCAACGATGTCAAGTGTGGCGGCAATGTCGAGTGCCGATGTGGGCTCGTCTAGCAAAAGCGTTTTTGCTCCAGCAGCTATGGCCGAAGCGATGGCAACTCTCTGCTGTTGGCCACCGCTCAAACTAGTGAGGCGTTGCTTCAACAGCTTCTCAATGCCCATAAGTTGCGCAAGCTCAGAAACTCTTGAAAACATGAAATCTTGAGGTTTTCCCAACTGCTCAAGGCTATAGGCAATCTCTTGATCGACAGTCTCAGCGACAAAAGCGCCTTCGGGTTGCTGATTCACATAGCCAACCTGCTCGGCGAGTTGATGAGGCGCCCAACCGGTCACATCGATGCCGTCTAGGGTGATTGAGCCGCCTAAGGTTCCACCCGTGAAATGCGGCGCCAAACCGTTGATTGTTTTCAAAAGGGTTGACTTGCCGCTGCCCGTTGGCCCGCAAATCAGGGCGAATTCGCCATCGCCATATTTGAGGTTGATTCGCGTGAGAACTGGTTCGCTATCGTTGCTAAATCTGAAACTCAAGTTTTTCAAACTGATCAAAACGATCTCACCAACCAATCAAGGTTCGCGAACCAAGCCACAGCTACCAGCAGCCCCGCGATTGCTATCGTTGCGAAATCTGCGGGCATCCACGTGGCTTTGTTATAAACACTGCGTTGACCCCGTGCTGAATTCAGGCGCAAAGCCAAACCCAAGCAAATTGCGCCGATAGCCAAGAAAGCCCACGAAACCCACGAGCTCGACGGGTCAGCAAGCAGGGTGTAGCTGCCGATTCCGATTAGGGCTACCGAAAGCAAGCTCGCCACGCGGGCTAAACGCGGAAACCGGTTTGCTGCAGTGCGACCAAAACCCCTTGAGTCAAGGCTTGCTGCCAGCGCGAGCGAACGTTCGAGAGTGTCTTCGAGCACGGGAATCACCAAGCTCGGCAGCGCTGTTAGACCGGCTGAGCGGCCTCTCAGTCTTCGCGCCCGTCTCACTCGCTGCAAGCTATCGATTAGTTGCGGCGCAAGGCCGAGGGCAACCGAAACAGTGCTCGCTATTTCAAAAAGTGCACCGGGCATAGTTTTTAGAAGCAACTTAGGGTTGGCCTGAATGTTCGCCATGGCAATAACCAGAATGATGGCAGCCAGGCGCAGCCCGTCGGTGGCGCCAGCGATAAGGTTTGCGCTCGAGATTGGGCCAAGCAACTGAAACTCGCCAATGCCAAGGTTGATTGCTAGCCGGGGGAGTTGCAACAACACGGTGTCTGATTCGTCGAAGCCGAGGTTGAAAACGAGACGAAACGCAATGCGAATGGCAAGCACAAAGGCCGCAAGCTGCAGATAGAAGCGCAGCGAACCAAGTTTCTGGTTTCGACCATCAGTTTCAGGTCGAAAGGCATCGGTCAGAACCACGAGCACGCTAATTATTGCTATCGAGGCTAAGACCACCACGTTTGAAGTTGCAGTGCACAAAACAACCCCAGCAATAGCCAGAACCCACCAAGTTGAGGGGTTTAGCGAAAGGCGGGGCGAGGTTGCCTGTGTTAGGGATTGCAACTAAACACCTTCGGAATCACACTCGGCACAGCATTTGCCTCGGTGCCGTTTGTGGCATCACCGGTCACAAAGAGCCAAGCATCGGCGCTGCCGCAAACGGGCTTGCGCATCGCTGAGCCGGCCCCGCTAAAAACCCACTTGCTCGAGCTCGCGGTGTCGGCATAGAAGTAGGCCCAATGCCCTTGAGCATAGGTGGGTGTCGAAGTGCACGGTTGCTTTTCTGGGGTTGGCCAACCAGCAATTCTGCAAGCAAAGCCAACTGGGTAATCGCTCGTTCCAGCAACCTCGACCCCCGTTGCTTTGAACAGTTGCCACCCTGTTAGTTCATTGCTCATCGAACTCGCGGCCGCATTGATGCCCGCCGCGTTGAAGCCAGCCGCACATTTGACAATCGCCTGCCTCTTAGATTCGGCTCCAAAATCGACCACAAGTGAAACTCCCAGATTGGCCTTCTCACACCAGCTAGCAGCCGCGCTCGCCGAAGCCTCAAGACTTGGGGTTGCCTCAGGCACAACACGAGTCAACCCAACCACTGCCACTAGCAGAATTAGGCCAATCAGAACCGGGCGCAACTTGATTTTCATAGACGATTCCAGCCTTGGCTAGAGGTTGGCCAAAAGAGTTAGGTAGGTTTTTCCGACAAGGGGCAAATAACCCTGCGCCGTGACGTACCTATCACCAGCACCAACTGCCCAAGGTGCTTCGATTCCGCCGTCACTCTGAACTTTTGAACGCAGCCAGCTTGCATAAGCCGCAACGTTTTGGCCTGCAGCCTGAAGGCCCATGATCGCATAGGCCGTGCCGTTTGGGTCGAGGTCGCCCCAGGCTTCAAAGTGGTTATTGTTCACATCGGTGCGCTTCAAAAACGCCACTGCCTTTGAGACCACAGAGTTGCGCTTAGTGTTCGAGCTCTTGGTTGCAAAGTTAAGTGACTTGAGTGCCTGAATCGCAATGGCGGTGACGTCGGTTCCACCAGTGGTCAGAGTCGGGTCATAGTTGAAGCCGCCGTCTGAAAGCTGCATTTTCATTAGTGCAGCTGCAGCCTTTCTGGCTGAGCCGAGGTCACTCTGTGCTTGCAAGCCTAGAACCACCCATGCGATGTCTTGGGCATTACCTTGAGAGGCTGCAACGCCACCGTCGGTCTTGACGATTTGATCGAGCGAGGCGACAAGTCTTGTCTGTTTAACAGGGTTGGGCGCTTTGAGCACTTTGCTAGCGAACAAGAACTTACCAGTTAGGCCAGGCTTGAGGGTGAAAGCGGTTGGATCCATCAAGAACCCTGGTCGCTTCTGATTGCCAAAAACCAGGCGAGGGTCGGTGAACTCGGCCACAATCGAGTCATCTAGATCGCTTGCCGTCACTCCCGCCCCAGCTAGCTGAATCAAAGCCTCTAGGGCAAAGCCTGAGGTCATTCGAGTTTCAATATCGGTAGCTGAGAAGGCGGCCTTAAGAAATGACACCGTCTTCGGCAAGTTGCTGTTTGAAGCGGCGCTCGCCGCACCTGAGAGCGAGCCAAGCGACAGGGCGCTGGCGATGGCAGTGACGGTGATGATTGTTGCGATTTTGCGCAACCCAGATTTAGCCTCGAACATTCGAAACCTTTCGCTTAAGCGATCTGAGTGCGAAGGCGAATGTGGTTAAACGAAAACCCTTGCAACTTTGGCAAGGGGTGTCGAATAGTTTCATTCGACTCCACCCGTAGACCTCGACGGTATTTTTGGAGTCAATCGCCCTCAGATTGGCATTCCGACTTTCAGAAGCAATGGCGTTGAGTTGAACTCAAAACCATTCGCGCCTGATTCACGGTTGCGGGTCAGCACCAGATTCACACTGGGTTTTCCCAACCAAAAGGCAAAAGCTACATTCTTATTTGAATGCCTAACCAATGTAGCAGTGCAAAGCCCACAAAGCTCACGACATCGAGCACAAAATGTGCAATGACTAAAATCTGCAAGCGCCCAAATTTTTTATAAAGCCAACCAAAGACCAGCCCCATAGCGAGATTGCCAACAAAGCCGCCGAAGCCTTGATAGAGATGATATGAACCACGGATTCCCGCACTCACCCAAATCTGCCGACGACTCGACCAACCCATCGAAGTGAACCGGTTGAAAAGATAACCAACGACAATGAATTCTTCGACAAGCGCCGCCCGAAGAGCAGACAGCAAAAGCATCGGAACAGCCCACCAATAGCCAGGCAAGTCACTCGGAACAATTTGCGCAGCTAAACCAACAGCGCGAGCGCCAAAATAAAGCCCCAACCCAGGCAAACCAATGCACGCGGCTAAGCCAAGACCCTTTGCGAAGTCGTTGAACTTGAGGGGGCGGAGCCATCCGAGTGATTTGAAAGGTCTGGTGTCGCCACCGCGCCAGACCGAATAGATCACCAACGCGACTGGGGCAAGCGCAAGGGCAATGCCGACGAATTGGTAGCTGAAGTCGAGCCACTCGCGCGGGGATGCACTCGGGTTAATGTGTTGCACCGAGCCGGCTAGGCCCTTTGGCGCCGTCAAACTTGCAACAAGCGAGAGGACCGAATACACAGCCGAAGCGCCGAGGCTGAGGGCGAGCACAATGATGATTTCAATGCCAAAACGCGCCCGCGCTGGCCGGGGTTCGCTCGTTATGACGGTCATTTTGCCGGCTTTGCCTTTCATGATGATTGAGTTCATGTCGCGCTTGTTTCTGTTTGGTAAATAATTCCAATAAAACCGCAAGGTTGCTTTTGGTTTGCCTTAGGCTCGAAAGATGTGCCTAGCGCGACACTGTTTTAGCGCGCGTTAGTAAATCTAATCTAGAAAGTAGGAGAGCATGAAGATCAAAAAATCACTCGCCGCAGTCGCACTGACCGCCTTGCTTGCAGCAGGCCTTAGCGCTTGTTCAGCAGGAGGATCTGAAATTGTTGCAGGTTCAGCCGTAAACGTTGGTTGGAACCAAGACTTTTATTCAGCAAATGGCCAGACCTCAAACGGTAACGCCACATCTAACAACAACATTCTCTACATGGCTAACTCAAGCTTTAACTACTATGACGACAAGCAGACTCTTATAAAGAATGAGCAGTTCGGCAAGTACGAGCTCGTGAGCCAAGACCCGCTAACCGTGAAGTACACCATCAACGAAGGTGTTAAGTGGAGCGATGGCGCACCCGTAGATGCATCTGACATGTTGCTTTCATGGGCTGCAAACAGCTGCTTGTTCAACAACGTTGCACCAGAATATGACGCCGAAGGCAACATCACCAACCAGGCTGCTCTAGACGCCGGTGTGTTCTTTGACTCGGTCAGCTGTGGCACAGACCTAGCCAGCGTTACCAAGACTCCAGAAATCAGCGACAACGGTCGTTCATTGACTCTCATCTATGACGAGCCAAAGGTTGACTGGGAGCTTGACTTCGCTGTTGGTGTTGCTGCTCACGTAACAACCATGAACGCGTTCAAGGCTGACGGGCTAACCGCTGAAGACGCCAAGGCTAAGTTCATCAAGGCTGTTCAAGACAAAGACCTAGCAACTTTGGCTCCAATCGCAAAGTTCTGGAGCAGCGGCTATGACGTGCAGAACTATGGTGACGTTGACCCATCAGTATTCGTCTCAGACGGTGCTTATGTAATCAGCGACCTAGTAAAGGGCGACCACGTCACTCTATCTGCGAACAAAGACTACAACTGGGGCCCAAAGCCACAGATTGAGACTGTAACCGTTCGCACCATCGAAGACCCACTTGCAGCTGTAACTGCATTGGCTAACGGTGAAGTTGACGCAATCTCTCCACAGGCAACCGCTGACATCATGACCGCGCTTCAGGCTGAAGAATCAAAGGGCATCACAACCCTTGCAACTTCAGATGCAACCTATGAGCACATCGACTTGACCCTAAACAACAAGGGCCCATTCGACGCAGCAACCTATGGTGGCGACGCAGAGAAGGCTAAATCAGTTCGTCTAGCATTCTTGAAGACGATTCCTCGTGCAGACATCGTCAGCAAGTTGATCAACCCGATCAACCCTGATGCCAAGCTAAACGACTCACAGACCGCGCTACCTGGTTCGCCAAACTATGAAGCGATTGCTTCATCAAATGGCTCGGCCGACTATGCAACCGTTGACATCGCTGGCGCCAAGCAGCTTTTGGCTGACGCTGGTGTGACCGGCAAGGTTACAGTCAAGTTCTTGTTCGGTTGTGGCAACACTCGCCGCCAGAACGAGTTCGCTTTGATTCAGGCCTCGGCAGCTGAAGCTGGCTTCGATGTTCTAAACAAGTGTGACGACAACTGGGGCTCATTGCTTGGTTCAGGCACCTACGATGCAACCGTATTCGGTTGGCAGTCAACCAGCACCGCTGTAACCGGTTCAAAGGCAACCTTCATCACTGACGGTGGCAACAACTTCACTGGTTACTCAAACGCAGACGTTGACGCAGCTTATGCAAGTCTTTCAACCGAGTTCGACGCTGCTAAGCAGCTAGAGCTTCTAAAGACTGTTGAGCAGAATGTTTGGGCTGATGGCTACGGTGTTACCGTGTTCCAGTTCCCAGGCGTTACCGCCTTCAACTCGAAGAAAATCGAAGGCATCACCCCAGCTCCTCTAGCTCCAATGTTCTTCTGGAACTTCTGGAACTGGAAGCAGCTTGGCGGCCAAGTTAACGGCTAATAGATTCATGTGAAAAACGGGGTGGCGTCTCTTAGATGCCACCCCGTTTTTTAGTATTAGAGTCAAGGCAATCTCAACTAGGAGTATTCGTTGTTAAGTTTTATTGGCAGGCGACTGATCGCGTCACTAGTGGTGCTCTTAGCGGCCACCTATGTGATGTATGTTTTGACGGCATATTCAGGTGACCCACTTGAAGATCTGCGCACAAGCACAGCGCGCAACAAAGAACAATTGATTGAACACCGAATTGAGGTTCTAAACCTCAACATTCCGCCCTATTTTCGCTATTTCATTTGGCTCAAAGGCATTCTCGCGGGTCTAATTGGCCAGCTTGACTTGGGCAAAAACCTAATAGGCCAGCCCGTGGATGCCCTGCTTGCTTCGGCAGTAGGCCACACTTTGCAGCTCGTCACAAGTGCCACACTTATTGCGATTTTGCTCGGTGTGATTGTGGGCGTCGCCACCGCTTTGCGTCAGTACAGCGGGTTTGACTACACAGTAACTTTTATTTCGTTCCTTTTTTATTCGTTACCGGTCTTCTGGGTTGCAGTTTTGCTCAAGCAATACCTGGCAATCGGTTTCAACGACTTTCTGGTTTCACCTCAAGTCAGTCCTGTCGCACTAATCGTTTGCACTCTGCTTGCAGCATTTATTTGGTCAGGAATTCTAGGCGGCACCTGGCGTCGACGCGGCATTGTGGCCGCAATATCTGGTGGTTCTACGGCGTTGGTTTTGCTCCTGATCAACGTGACACACTGGTTTGAAAACCCATCAATCGGTCTGATTTTTGGCGCAATTCTAGGTGTCGGCACCGCGCTAATTGTGACCTCTCTTTCAACCGGTCTTGACAACAAGCGCGCACGAAACTCTTCATTAGTGGTCGTCGTTCTCGGTCTAATTGTTTGGTTGCCATTTGATGCAATTTCTATTTCTCTTCTTGCCCCAGCCGTGTTTGGAATCGCAGCAGCATTCGTGGCGATTGGCGTCGCGATTGGCTGGTTCAATGGCGGCGTCGACCGCGGGCCAGTCGCACGCACCGCTGGCATAACAGCTGTCATTATGGCCGGAATCATCGGCGTTGACCGCTTCATGCAGGCTTGGCAGCCATACTTCAACAGCAGCTATGTAAGTGGCCGCCCATTTGCAACTGTGGGTTCGTCTACTCCAAACCTGCAAGGAAGCTTCTGGGTAATGGGTGTTGACACTTTCACCCACCTACTATTGCCAACCCTCGCGCTATTGCTAATCGGTTTTGCTGGCTACACGAGGTATTCTCGCGCGAGCATGCTTGAGATTATGGATCAAGATTTTATTCGCACAGCTCGAGCCAAAGGTTTGAGTGAGCGGACCGTCGTGATGCGCCATGCCTTCAGAAACGCAATGATTCCGCTCACCACTTTGGTTGCCTTCGACTTTGCTGGTGTTATCGGCGGCGCGGTTATCACAGAGCGAGTTTTCGCATTCAGTGGCATGGGCAAGTTGTTTCTAGACAGCCTGCTGCATGTTGACCTCAACCCAGTCATGGGCTTTTTCTTGATTACCGGCACCGTTGCCATTCTCTTCAACCTGATAGCAGACATCGTTTATGGTTTGCTCGACCCTCGAATTAGGGTGGAATAATGACTCAGACAATCGAACAAAATGCCGTTGCAGGCCTTAGCCAGGCAACTTTGGTGCGCAGAAGATTCTTGCGACACAAGGCAGCCATGGTGTCAGTCTTTGTACTGCTGGGCATTATTCTTTTGGCTTTTACTTCGGTCGGTCTTGAACTTGGAACCGAGTCAACACCGATTCGCGTGCCAGGCTGGTATGGCTTTGGCTATGCACAAATTAACCCGGTCGAAAACGCCGGCGCTCCAACCCTAGACATCTTGCCCGAGTTCATCGACGGCACTGGTGTTGCCATTGGTAATCACCCATTTGGCCAAGATGAAGTCGGTCACGACGGGTTTGCTCGCGTTATGCGCGGAGCTCAGCAGTCTCTCATGGTGATGTTTGTAATCGGCATCGTTGCCACGCTTATCGGTGTTGTGATTGGTTCGGTTGCCGGTTTTTATCGTGGTCGCACTGACTCGCTACTTATGCGATTCACTGACCTAATCATCACGATTCCGGTAGTTGTCGTTGGGGCAGTGATTGGTCGCTCGATTGGCAACCTTGGTTCGTTTATTCTCGCTATTTTTCTAGGATTATTCACCTGGACAGGCCTCGCCCGTCTGGTTCGAGGCGAGTTCTTGAGCTTGCGCGAGCGTGAGTTTGTAGATGCCGCGCGAGTCGCGGGGGCGTCAGATCGACGAATTATCTTTCGCCACATTTTGCCAAACGCCATCGGGGTTGTGGTTGTGAGCACAACATTGTTGATGTCGGCCGCCATTTTGCTTGAAACTGGCCTTAGCTTTATCGGTTTTGGCGTGAGATTGCCTGACGTTTCGCTCGGCTATTTGATTAACGAGAACCAAACTGCTTTTGCAACCAGACCATGGTTGTTTTGGTACCCAGGTCTGTTCATTGTCGCAATCGCACTCTGCGTGAACTTTATCGGCGATGGTCTTCGAGATGCCTTTGACCCTCGCACAAAGCGTGTTCCAAAAGCGAAGGAACTTGCCAAATGACCCTCGAAAACAAGTCGGTCAGCCTAAGCGTTCTTTTCGACCCAAGCCTGCCACTGACTAAAAACTTCACGGGCAGTCTCGCTATTGCGACCGGTAACGGCCAAAACGTTAAATCTCTTGTCATTGCTCAGAAGAATCAAGCCAAAGCGGCCATCAACGGCTTGCATTTCGGCAAACTCAATGCGGCAAAATCTGATTGGGTTTTGAAAGCTGACGCCTTCAGAATCGATGATCAAAGCTGGGCGCCAGAACAGAAGCCAGGCAATAAAGCTCAACAGAACCAAGATGGCGACAACGCTCAAGCTCAAAGAGGTTACGACGGCATTGACAACAATCGTGGCAAGGGCGAAAACCCACACGACAAGGGCAGTGAACTTATTAGAAGCAGACCTGAATTTTTTAGAAGGCATTGGGTTATTTTGACAGATAAAGTGCAGGTGTGCGCATGAGTAGCGTTTTGACAGTTGAAAATCTTTCTGTCGATTTCTGGGTTGATGGCACTTGGTATGCCGCTGTCAAGAACCTAAGTTTCGAGCTTGAGTCAGGCAAGGCCTTGGCAATCGTCGGTGAGTCGGGTTCAGGCAAGAGCACCGTTGCAATGTCACTGACAAATCTGTTGCCACGCAACGCCCGTGTGACCGGCAAAGTGAAACTTGGCGACAAAGACCTGCTTGGTCTCGACAACGCTTCTCTGCGTCGTTACCGTGGCCGCGAAATTGCCTACATCTTTCAAGAGCCCATGACGGCACTGAACCCGGTTTATAGCGTCGGTTTTCAAATCGTTGAGACCCTGCGAAATCACTTCGATATCAGCCCAGCAGATGCCAAAGTTCGCGCCATTGAACTTTTGACGATGGTTGAGTTGCCAGACCCTCCAACGGCGTTCAATAAATACCCTCACCAGCTTTCAGGTGGCCAACGCCAACGAGCAATGATTGCGCAGGCTCTAGCATGTGAGCCTCACCTTCTAGTCGCAGATGAGCCAACCACTGCCCTTGACGTCACAGTTCAGGCAGAAATTTTGCAGCTCATGAGAAACTTACGAGGCAAAATTGACAGCGCAGTGCTTTTGATCACGCACGACATGGGCGTGGTTGCTGACCTCGCCGATGACATCATCGTTATGCGCTCTGGTGATGCCGTTGAATCTGGCGAGGTTCACCAGATTTTTGGTTCTCCAAAGCATAGCTACACAAGGCAGCTTCTTGCTTCGGTGCCAAAGCTCGGCTTCGCCGCGAAGCGAACCGTTGACGCAGCGTCGCTTGCTAAACCTCCAGTGCTTGAAATTAAAAATGTCTCGATTGAATACCCAAAGCACGGGCGAGTTGCGGCTTTCAAGGCCGTCGAAGATTTCAACCTTGTCATTCATCCAGGAGAAATTGTCGGTCTGGTTGGTGAATCTGGTTCAGGAAAAACCACTGTTGGGCGAGCTGCAATTGGTCTTTTGCCGATTTCAGAAGGCTCAATCAGCGTTGCCGGATTTGATCTGAGCGACAAGCGCCAACTGCGACAGGTGCGCAAGCACACAGGAATCGTCTTTCAAGACCCAGCGAGTTCGCTAAACCCTCGCTTGCCAATCGGTCAGAGCATCGGCGAACCATTGACCCTAGCAAAGCAGTTGAATCGCGATGAGGTAAACGCTCGTGTAGAGCTTTTGCTTGATCAGGTTGAGTTGCCAAAGGGATACCGAAACCGCTACCCACACGAACTGTCTGGCGGTCAGCGCCAGCGTGTAGGCATCGCACGAGCATTGGCTTTGAACCCCGACCTCCTGATTGCCGACGAACCAACATCGGCGCTAGACGTTTCAGTGCAGGCGCGATTCTTGGAACTTTTGCTTGAGTTGCAAGACAGTCTGAAGTTCGCCTGTTTGTTCATTAGCCACGACCTCGCAGTAGTCGATGTTCTAGCTCATCGAATTGCTGTGATGAATCACGGTCGACTCGTTGAAGTTGGCGACCGTGACCAGATTTTGCAGAACCCCCAGAACGATTACACTAAAAAACTTCTTAGCGCTGTGCCTATTCCTGACCCTGAACTTCAACGCAAACGTCGTGAACAGCGCCTCGAGCAACTCGGCAAACTCTAAGGACAACGGGTAACCTAGAAGCAATAGTTTTTAGGAGCCCAGCTTTGAAGCGTTTATTGAGTTTTGCCGTCACGGGCGCTTTGGTGGCAAGCCTCACAGCTTGCGCGGCTTCAGGTGGCTTAGTTTCTGGCTCGAGCGTTGTGCTCGGTGAAATCGCCTCGGTCGCGTCTCTGAACTCAGACATCGCAACTTATGGCGCTGCCGCGCAGACCAGCTCAGACATCGAGAATCTAACGGTCGGCAGTTTCTATTCAGTTAGCCCAAGCGGCGAACTCGTTGCGAACCCAGATTTTGGCTCAGTCACGGTTGAAACCACCGAGCCGTTCACCGTGAAATATGCTCTCACTGGCAAAGCCAAATGGAGTGATTCCAAGCAAATCAACGCAAGCGACCTTTTGCTTTCATGGGCGGCCGCGACGAACTTGGCAAAAGCTAATTTTCACTCGGCGCGCCACGGCAACGGACTCTCGCAAACCGTTGGAGCGCCGAAAGTCAGCGATGATTCGCTGAGCATTTCAATCACATTTAATCGACCAGTTGCTGATTACAAAACGGCACTGAGCTTGGCTGTGCCGGCACACTCTCTTGCCCAGCTCGCATTTAAGTCGGCGAAGCTTGATGCCAAGGCTGCCGATGAGCGAGTGCGTGCCGCAATTCTTGACACCAACGCATCAGACCTAAAGGCGCTAGCTAAGAGCTACCACCGGGCATATGCGATTGACGCTAATTTTGCACTCGAACCAGAGCTTGCAGTTTCTAGCGGAGCATATGTAATCACAGAGATGAGTGGCGATGGCATAACGCTAAAGGCAAACCCGCAAAACGCGGCGATGCCTAGTGCCCGTGCTGAAACCATCAAAATCGCCTACTTTAGCAGCGCACTAGCAATGATCGACGCGCTTAAAATTTCTAAACTTGACCTGGCTACTTTCACGCCATCGGCGGGGGAGTCGAGCGAAGCAATCACTGCCGCGCTCAAAGATGCTGAGACTAAAAAAGTTGTGAGTGAACTTGTGACCGGCAGCAACATCGAATCACTTGTTTTCAACCTCGCAAAGGGCAGTAGCTTTTCACCTGCGGCCTATGGCAGTTCATCTAGCGCATCGGCTGCTAAAAAGGCTTTGCAAATTCGCCAGGCATTTTTGAATCTCGTGCCTATTTCAAAACTGCGTTCACTCGCTGGAGCAACGCAAAGTGTTCAGGCGTCGCGTTCGCTTGCATTCACTCAAGGTTCTGCCTTTTATGACGCGACGATTCAAGACAACAACTCAGCGACCTACCTTTTTGCAGACACGCAGAAAGCATTCAACACCATGCGCCAGCTCGACGAACGTGTTGACGTCAGAGTGTTGTTTGATGCCGATGATCCGCTGGCACAGATCGAATATGGCGTGTTGGCTAACCAGGCCGAATCTGTTGGTTTCAGGCTTTCGAACGTCTCGCTCAGTGACCCAAGTGCAGCCTTGGCCGCCGGTGAATACGACGTTTTCTTGGGTGAAAATGCTGTTCTCTCAGCTGAGAACCTTGACCTCGAACAGACTCTCGCTGATGCGGTTTCGGTAGCCCAATCTTCAAATCTCTCAGACTTGCTGGTTGAGTGTGCCAAGGCAAACGATCAGGTTGCTAGAGCCTCGGCATTGAAGAAAATTGATGCCGAGCTGATCGGCACTGCATACGGTTTGCCTTTTTATCAGGCACCGGTGGTTACTGCTATTTCTAAGAAGTTCGCTAAAAACCCGATCTCGGCTGGCAACGTGAGCTTGACTGCAGGTTACGCCACTTGGAATCTAGCGGGCTAATAGTAGCTTTTTAGCGCCTTCAAGCTAGACTTGAAGAGCAGTGTGGCTGATTAGTGCCCTGCGCAATCTAATTGATCGGTTCGTTTGCTTTGTTGCGCGCCCGACTCAAAAAACCAAGAGGATGAATTATGGCTCTCGCTAAGCGTGAGGAACTTCGCAACGTCGCTATTGTGGCGCACGTTGACCACGGCAAAACAACACTTGTTGATGCCATGTTGAAACAGACGAACTCGTTTGACTCGCACGCAGCTGTTGCTGAACGTGCAATGGACTCAGGTGAACTTGAGCGCGAAAAGGGTATTACCATTTTGGCCAAGAACACTGCGGTTGCCTATGCTGGCCCAGCGGCTGGTGGCAAGAACATCACCATCAACGTGATTGACACCCCAGGCCACGCTGACTTCGGTGGCGAGGTTGAGCGCGGTCTGTCGATGGTTGACGGCGTTGTGCTTCTCGTTGACGCATCAGAAGGCCCTCTGCCTCAGACGCGTTTCGTGCTTCGCAAGGCGCTAGAGGCCAAGCTGCCTGTGATTTTGTTGGTCAACAAGACCGACCGCCCTGACGCTCGAATCGACGAGGTTGTTGAAGAGACCCACGATTTGCTCCTCGGCATCGCGAGCGACCTTCACGACACCGTGCCAGATCTTGACGTTGACGCACTTCTAGAGTTGCCTGTTATTTATGCATCGGGCCGTGCCGGTCGCGCCTCGCTTAACAAGCCTGCCGATGGCACATTGCCTGACAGCGAAGACCTTGAGCCTCTATTCGGCGCAATCTTGAAGCACATTCCAGCACCAAGCTATGACGACGAAGCGCCACTTCAGGCACACGTTACCAACCTTGACTCGTCACCATTCTTGGGTCGCTTGGCTTTGCTTCGCATTTTCAACGGCACCCTGCGCAAGGGTCAAACCGTTGCTTGGGTTCGTCAAGACGGTACCACCCAGAACGTTCGCATCAGCGAGCTTTTGGCTACTCGTGCTCTTGAGCGTTACCCAACCGAAGAAGCTAACCCTGGCGACATTGTTGCGGTTGCGGGCATCGAAGACATCACCATTGGTGAGACTTTGGCTGACCCAAACGACATTCGCCCATTGCCGCTTATCACCGTTGATGACCCAGCGATTTCGATGACCATTGGTATCAACACTTCACCAATGGCCGGCCGTGTCAAGGGTGCAAAGGTCACAGCGCGTTTGGTGAAAGACCGTCTAGACCGTGAACTTATCGGTAACGTCTCGATCAAAGTTTTGCCTACCGAGCGTCCAGACGCTTGGGAGGTTCAGGGCCGTGGCGAACTTGCTCTAGCTATCTTGGTTGAGCAGATGCGTCGCGAAGGCTATGAGCTAACCGTTGGTAAACCGCAGGTTGTTACCAAGCGCATCGACGGCAAGCTTTGCGAGCCTGTTGAAGACCTAACCGTTGACGTGCCAGAAGAGTTTCTTGGCCCAATCACTCAGTTGCTAGCTGCTCGCAAGGGCCTCATGAGCAACATGGTGAACAATGGCACTGGCTGGGTTCGCATGGAGTTCCGCGTGCCTTCACGTGGCCTCATCGGCTTTAGAACCGAGTTCTTGACCACCACAAAGGGCACCGGCATCGCCAACGCCATCTCAGCAGGTTATGACCAGTGGTTTGGCGAGATCGTCACACGCAACAACGGTTCAATGGTTGCTGACCGCGCTGGTGTCGCTACACCATTCGCGATGGTTGCTTTGCAAGAGCGCGGTTCGTTCTTCGTTCAGCCAACCTCAGAGGTTTATGCAGGCATGGTTGTTGGCGAGAACTCACGCGCTGACGACATGGAAGTAAACATCACCAAAGAGAAGAAGCTCACCAACATGCGTGCGTCAAGCTCTGATGAGTTCCAGTCGCTAACGCCTCCTCGCACTCTGTCACTTGAAGAGTGCCTAGAGTTCGCTCGCGAAGACGAGTGTGTTGAGGTAACCCCTGAGGCAACTCGCATTCGCAAGGTTGAGCTTGACGCGACTGTTCGCGCACGTCTAACCTCGCAGCGCAAGCGTGCCAACGAGAAGTAACAAACTTCGGCTGGCTGAGTCAGCACAAAAACTGCCCCTGTCGCAATAATGACAGGGGCAGTTTTTTCATTTAGAGGCACCCCGCCGTTCACTGATGCGGGGGATGCATCTGGTGAAACCAAAAGCCAGGGGGGGGAGGCTTTGGGCGATATTCGCTTTGTGGCGGGGTGCGGCTTAGCAGCCGGCTAGTTGAGCTCTTTTAGCCAGCCGGTGAACTTGTCGATGCGCACTGCAACCCAAATGATGAGTGCAGCTAAGACCACGAGCGCGCCTACGATGCCCAAGCCACCGCCACTCGCGAAGGCATATGGCAAAACAGCAGTGATTACGCCGATGAAGCCAGGGTAGAACAGGCCTGAGATTCTGCGAATCGCACCGAGAACCAAGAAGCCGGTGGATACTCCCACAAGCACAACGAATCTGACCCAGTCGTTGGCCTCGACGCCGTGGCCCAAGGCCGCCCAGACATCAACCAGCGCTGGTGCCAGCGTTATCACAGCTGGAATGCCCCAGATGGCCAATGAATTGGCTTTGAAGCGAATGATTCGTTTGAAGAGTGTTTGTAGAACCACGAAGGTAACCGCAATCAACAACCCGCGCAGCTCGTTGGCATAACCCGAACCGCCAAATAGGTTTCCGATTGCGATCCATAACGCTGGAACAAACTCAATCAACAAAGTCGCAATTGACGCATAGACGAGACCCTTGTTGCCGATTCGAACACCGATTAGCATCACCAGAGTGCCAACCAAAGCCAGACCGACCAAGCGAGTCACACCGATGGCATCGAGTTCGTTCCAAGGCTGCGCGATCTGATTCGATGAGAAAGTGTAGAACACCGAAGGCATTAGCAGTGCCGCTGTCGGAATTCCCCAGGTGAGGAGGGTGCTCTTAGCTTGCCCCACAACCTTGCCATAGGCAAAGGCGGTGAATGCAAAACCAACCGCTGCGACGAGGGCGCCGATTTCAGGGCCTGCGAACCAGTTGAGGTACGAATCGTGAACCACGAAGTCGGCTAAGACACCGCTAACTGCGCTGCCAACGGCAGCTAGAACCAAGGTGCTCTTGGCTTTAGCCGCGATTGAGTGCCAGAAGAACACGACAACTGAAACAGCAACATAGATTAGGGTTTCGACGTTGCGCGCCACTTTTTCGTCGGTGTACCCAGGCATTGAGACCCAGGTGTGGTCTTGGGTAACCAAAATAAAAAGCAAGCCTGTGAGCCACAACGCCGCCGAACCGAAAAGCGTTGAAATTTTTGCAACGCTCGAGAGCTTGTTTGCGATCAAATGCGTCAGAGCCAATAGCAGAAGGGCAACGAGCAGTGTTGCTGGCCAATCTATGCTGTTGTGTAATGCCCCCCAGTCTTGACCATTATTCACTGGCACGAGCGTGTTGGCGGCAGCCAGCTCGGCGATGCCCGAAATGAGGGCAATCGGGGCAACTGCAGCAAACCAGAAACGCGAAGATTCTAGGGTTTTGATTCGAACCAGCACCAAAGTGGCCAGAGCAAAGGCAACCGCAGGTGCGATAAGCTGCAAAGCCGCGAATTCGACTCGGTATTCGTGAATCATGGTTGCGGCAAAGAACCAGGCCGTTGTCATGAGCGGTGCGAGGGCGATGTAGGTGCTGATTGCTTTGCGAGTGACAAGGCTGTCTATCAACAGAAGCGCGGCAGGCACAACGAATGTAACAGCATAAAGCGAATAGTGAGCCATGTCGTCAAGTGAATAGAAGGTGCTGAATGCGCCGGCAATCCAAACTAGGGTGCCTGCGCCCAGAACGCCAAGGTGCAACGAACTGTTTCGAGCGATCCAGCGCCAGACGAATAGCAATGCGAGAGTCGTGGCCGCATAGATAAGGCTGTGGTTCGGCGCGTCAAATACTTGAACCGAAGCAACCTGCATCGTTGTGATTAGACCGGTTATGCCCAACGCAACGGTGTTGCCCACATTGCCAATCTGAGATTTGGCACTTAGTTTCTGGGTCAGTGCGAACCAACCTAGAACTAGAGCGAAGATCAGGTATGGCCCGGCGATAGCCACTTCAGTCGGGTCAAATGATTTGAGCCAGTCGGTGTCACTCTTGACCCAGCCAGCCAGGTTATAGATCAAAGCTTGCCCAATAAAGAATGCTGCAAAAGTTTGCGTGCGAGCCATGGATGTGCGCGCGTTCACGAACAACAAAGCGGTGACCGCAAGCAGAACGATGCGGGTTGTTAGTGAGTTGATGCCGCCAGGAATGCTTGTGGACGTCTCGACCAACGCTAAAGCCAAAGCGATCAGACCGCTAAACTCGAGAACCATGTCGCGGGCAAGATCTTTGCGCACAGCCGACACGAGGCGAAGCAATAGAACAAGTGCGCCGAGGCAGAGAAGCGTGGCAGCGTTCACGTTTTGGTTCAGAACAAAGTCGCCCATTCTTGCATCATCGGTTTGGAATGCAGAGTTGTTGAGCGTGTTGGTGACTCTTGTTACCTCATAAACCAGCCCTGTTAGGCCGAAACCACCGACGCCCAGGCCAACCTTGTAGGCAACGCTTGCTTCAGCGCGAACTCGCATAAGAAATAAGTGCAAGTAGGTGAGAACTGCAAACGGAACCAAGAACCAAACAGCCCAAGTGATCGTGTTGCCCTCTTGGCCAGCGTTTTGATAAAGCATCGCTGCTTCACCGACGGCGATGCTAAAAATAGTTGAAAGGCCATAAGAGGTTGTGATTGCCCAAACCGCGCGTCGAATCACACCGTAGCTCAGCACAACTGCCATCACAGCGAAGGTGTAACCCGAAACTGTGAAGAAGACATTCGGGTTATTTGCCAGCGTGACCAAATAGATGAAACCCGCGCCCATGTAAAGCACTGATTGGCCAACCAGTGTCTGACCTGTTCTGTTGGTCAAGATTGAGTCATTTTTGGTAGCGAACGCTAGGTTTGGCACAACCAGCAGTCCACCGGCGAACAAAATCAAAACCAAAAGCATCGGCCAGATCGAAGCCGCATTAGCCAATGAGCCGTCAGGGTTACTTGCGCTGCCAGTCACTGTTGGAATAGCCGCAATGGTGGCTGCAACGCTCGCAACTATGTTTATGGTGCGAACCACAGCTGAGTCAGCCTGAGACGCACGTGAGTTAACGAAGGCATTTACTACTGTGAAGCCGTTCATTAGGGCAAGCGCGACGAGCAGGGCCACAGCGCTGGTGGTCGGTGTCACGTAGCCACCATCGACGCGTGCTCCGCCAAACACAAGCAATGCGCCGAGCGAATTTGCAACTGCAGCCGCTATCTGGTGGGTTGCAACCTTGAAAGTGAAGTTGTGAATCATCAAGGTAGCAGCGATGAATACTGCGTATGTTGCCGCAGCGATGAATGCAGGTGCTGTGTTTAGAACGCCATTACCTAGGGCATATGCAAACCAGCTGGCCCAAACGAGCAAACCGGTGAGGTTAGCGGCAAAGGCAAAGTGTGTGTTTTCGCGCACCCAGCGAACGGTCTTAGGGGCAAAGATGAGCGCCGCGCCGATTAGCCAAATGACACCAGACG
>JBDLVN010000018.1:0-9789 GCA_039804775.1 Actinomycetota bacterium | reverse complement strand
GGGCTGGAGTAGGTCCCAAGGGTTGGGCTGTTCGCCCATTAAAGCGGCACGCGAGCTGGGTTTAGAACGTCGTGAGACAGTTCGGTCTCTATCCTCTGCGCGCGCAGGAAATTTGAGAAGGGCTATCCCTAGTACGAGAGGACCGGGATGGACGAACCTCTGGTGTGTCAGTTGTTCCGCCAGGAGCACCGCTGATTAGCTACGTTCGGAAACGATAACCGCTGAAAGCATCTAAGCGGGAAGCGTGCTTCAAGATGAGATTTCCATGACTTAGGTCGAGAGGCTCGCAGCTAGACTACTGCGTTGATAGGCCGGATGTGGAAGTGGGGACTAAAGACCCATGGAGCTGACCGGTACTAATAAGCCGATAACTTGAATACTAAGTTTTTATTGCTTGCGTCCACTATGTGGTTCCCGAGATACTATCGGGAACACACAATTGAATAGAAATACCAGATCTGTGTAACCGAAACTCGAAAGTGTTTCGGCGGCCATAGCGAAGGGGAAACGCCCGGTCACATTCCGAACCCGGTAGCTAAGACCTTCTGCGCCGATGGTACTGCAAGGGGGACCTTGTGGGAGAGTAGGACACCGCCGGACTTAAATTGCGAAAAACCCGCATCCATTGGATGCGGGTTTTTTGTTTTAACGGCTGTTAGGCTGGAACGCTGACCCCTTAGCTAAGGTTGTATTTTTAGTGAACGACATAAATCAAACTGGCGCCAACGTTGCCACCAGTGAACTCAGTACTTTTCGCACGCTGATCAGAATTTTTCCCTATGCAAAGCAGGCACTGCCCAGAGTAATTCTGGGCACTGTGGCTGCGCTGCTCGCACACCTCTTCGCGCTGGCAATACCTCAGTATTTGCGCGATCTTGTGAACCAACTGGCGAATAACCCCCACCAAGATCAACTTTTCTTTGCCGTCGGACTTGTGGCGATTATGGGTGTGCTCGAGGCACTCATGGTGCTGTTGCGCCGTTGGCTCGTGTTGATTCCAGGGACCCACGTTGAGGCGGGCATGAGGCGTGCTCTGTATGCCAAGCTGCAAGACCTGCCGGTAGCGTTTCACGACAAGTGGCCTAGCGGCCAGCTCTTGAGTCGCGTGACCGGTGACCTCAGCATGATTCGCCGTTGGTTGTCGTTCGGCATCGTGCTTTTCGTAGCCAACGCTCTGACCATTGTTGTTGGTCTAGGCGTGCTCTTTAGCTTTCACTGGCTGCTTGGGCTCATCTTTTTCTTAACCTCGATTCCTATCTGGATTCGCGGCTATCGATTCGAGGCGCAGTATCACGCACTTGCTCGACTCAGCCAAGACCAGGCCGGTGACCTCGCAACCTCGGTTGAAGAGGCGGTTCACGGCATTCGAGTGCTAAAAGCCTTTGGTCGCGGTGACTATTCAACTGGCAAGTTCGTTGCCGATGCCAAGAGACTGCGCGACACCGAGCTAAAGAAGGCCGGCCTCATCGCGAACATCTGGGTTTTCTTGATTCTCGTGCCAGAGCTTGCCGTTGGTGTTTCGATGTTTATTGGCATGGTTCTAGTTGTTCAAAACCAGATGACCGTTGGTGCTTTAGTTGCTTTTCTCGCGACCACAACCGTGCTTCGCTGGCCGACCGAATCGGTAGGTTTCTTGCTGTCAATGACTCTTGACGCCAAGACCGCCGTTCAGCGATTCTTTGAGGTTATTGATGCGCCCGTTGGCATCGTTGACCCAGAGACCCCCAAGACAATCGCGAACCCTGCTGGTCGTCTTGAGCTGCGTGATGTGCACTTCAAGTACCCTGACGCTCCAGATTCAGCACCAGATCTATTCAAAGGCGTGAACCTAGTTCTTGAGCCAGGCGAATCGGTTGCGCTCATCGGCTTGACCGGCTGCGGCAAGACCACATTGACGGCGCTGACCACCAGGCTCTATGAAGTCACCGGCGGGGCCGTGTTGCTTGATGGCGTTGACGTGCGCGATCTAACGCGCGCCGAACTTCGCGAGCACATCGCAATGGCGTTCGAAGATGCCACGCTGTTCTCAGCATCGGTGCGCGACAACGTTTTGCTCGGCCGACCAGAGTCAACTGAAGCTGAGCTGGCCGAAGCACTCGAGATCGCTCAGGCGCACTTTGTTTATGACCTACCAGAGGGCCTAGACACCAAGATTGGTGAAGAAGGCTTGAGCCTGTCGGGCGGCCAGCGGCAACGTTTGGCATTGGCTAGGGCTGTGGCGGCGAAGCCATCCGTCTTGATTTTAGATGACCCGCTTTCGGCGCTAGATGTTGACACCGAGGCGCTCGTTGAAGACGCCTTGCGCACGGTGCTCAAGGCAACCACGGCGCTCATCGTGGCGCACCGCCCTTCAACCGTGCAACTTGCAGACCGCGTGGCTTTGCTAGAAGATGGCCGCATTACGGCCGTGGGCAAGCACAGCGAGCTGCTCGCGACCAACGACCATTATCGATTCGTGATCTCGAGCCTCGACAAAGATGGCAACGACATTGAGATCGATTCGGCCGCGACTAGCCAAAACGCGACAGAGGTGACCAAATGACCATGCACGGTGTGACCAACGAAGACGTTGTTGACCTTTCAAAAGCAGAGTCTCGCGAGATTAGGGCGCGTTCGCTGCGTTTACTCTTTAATCTCGTGCGCCCGATTCGCGCAAGGCTGGCGGCCGGCTTTTCGATGGTGCTGGTTAGCCAGGCCGTTCGAGCGGTTGGCCCGGCACTGATCGCCTTCGGCATCGACAATGCTTTGCCACAGGCGAGCAAGGGCGACTGGAGCGCCGTTGCATTGGTGGTTGTGCTGTTTCTGCTGGCCGGTGTTGTTACCGCAGGCTTGATTTCGTGGTTCATGGTCTTTGCGGCTAAAACCAACCAACAGGTGCTGCTTGATTTGCGTCAGCGTTTGTTCGACCACACTCAGAAGCTCAGCCTCGAGTTTCACGAGAAATACACCTCGGGTCGAGTGATCTCACGTCAGACCAACGACCTCGACAGCATCAAAGAGCTGCTAGACACCTCTGGCAACGAGATGGTCGCGGGCATTCTCTATAGCATTTTCACCGCAACGGCATTGCTGCTGCTTGACGCTCAGGCGTTTGTGATTTTGCTCTGCAGCCTTGTTCCGTTGGCGTTTTTGACGCACTGGTTTCAGAAGAACACCAGAATCGGCTTTAGAGCAACCCGCGTTGCTTCGGCCAAACTGATCGTTCACTTTGTTGAGACCATGACCGGCATTCGCGCCGTCAAGGCGTTTCGCAAAGAACCTAAAAACCAAGAAACCTACACCGAGTTGGTCGAAGATTATCGCAAGGTCAACGCCCGCGTGATTCAGCTCTTTGGCATCTATGACCCAGGTTTGGTGTTCATCGGCAACCTCACGGTTGCAGCTGTGCTGCTCTTTGGCGGAATGCGCGTTTTCGACGGCACTCTCGGCGTGGGAATCCTGATTGCCTGCCTACTTTATGCACGCCGATTCTTTGACCCGATGGAAGGTCTGGCAATGTTCTATAACGCCTACCAGTCGGCAAACTCGTCGCTCGAGAAGATCTCAGGCGTGCTCGAAGAGCAGCCGTCGGTGGCAGAACCGGAGCATCCGACGGAATTAAAAGACGCCAAAGGCTTGTTGCAATTCAAGAACGTTGAGTTTGCCTACAGCAACGGCAAGCAGATTTTGCCAAACTTCAACCTCGAGATTGTCGCTGGGCAAACCGTTGCACTGGTTGGCACGACCGGCGCTGGCAAATCGACTTTGGCGAAGCTAATCTCGCGTTTCTATGACCCGACTGCGGGCAAGGTCTCGCTCGACGGCATCAACCTGCGCGACATCAGCAACCACGACCTGCGCCGAGCAATCGTTATGGTGACGCAAGAGGCTTATCTGTTCTCTGGTTCGGTTGCCGAGAACATTGCCTTGGGCAAGCCAGATGCGACCACCGAAGAAATCGTGGCGTCGGCTAAAGCCGTTGGTGTGCACGAGTTCATCGAGAGCCTGCCTGAAGGTTATGACACCGACGTCAACAAGCGCGGTGGCCGCATGAGCGCGGGGCAGCGTCAACTGATTTCGTTTGCCCGTGCGTTTATTGCAGACCCGGTGGTTTTGATCTTGGATGAAGCCACAGCATCGCTCGACATCCCTAGCGAGCGGGCTGTTCAGAATGCACTTCGCACCCTGTTGAAGGGTCGCACCGCGATCATCATCGCTCACCGCTTATCAACGATTTCGATTGCTGACCGCGTGCTTGTGATGCAGCACGGTCAGGTTATCGAAGACGACACACCTGCCTCGTTGATTGCCGGCACCGGCAAGTTCGCGAGCATGCACGCAGCCTGGCGCGACTCGCTGGTCTAGTAGCTAACAAAAAAGGGTGACACCTCGCGGTGCCACCCTTTTTGCGTTTAAGCCTCAAACCTGTTGTGCAGGGCCAATGACCTGCAAGTTCTTTTAGAGCTTGCTCTTGGTGCTGATTGCAACCGTGCCAGCCCAAGGAATGTTGAACGTGGCGATACCCTTTGAGTCAACAACGACCTTTGTGCCAACACAGGCCTTTGAAGTCTTCTTAGGCTTGGTGCCGCCGGTGATGTAATCGCAGTAGGTGCCCTTTGGCAACTTCACGTTGATCTTCGCGTTTTTCACTGCGTTATATGCACCGTTGAAAATGATGAAGTTACCACTGCCGCGCTTATAGCTGTAGGTGCTGTATTTATAAGACCAACTGCCAAGTTGACCCTTAGAAACGATGGCCTTGGCTGTGCCAACGGCGTCTTTCCAGGCGATAGCACCCTTGATTGACGTCCAACGCTGCATGCACACATAGGTGCCGTCGCTATATGTCGACGCTGGCGCGCTAGAACTTGACTTGCAAACGGCATTGCGCACATTTGACCCACTTCTGATCGGGCCAGAATCGTTGTCGCTGAACGCGTATCCGGTGTAAAGCATTGGCAAGCCATATTGATTGACCAAGGTATAAATCGATGCTTGGGCATATTTCTTGCCGATGCCATCTTGGTAGGTCATAGCGCGACCATTGCGCTCGGTGTCGTGGTTGCTCACCATGGTCACGGTCTTGGTGGTGCCGTTGAGTGAAGCGTAGGTTCCGCTGACCCACTGTGCGCCTGAAAGGTCGCCTGAACCGCCAAAGTAAGCAACCATGTCGTCAACCCAGCTCCAGCCGAACACCTGACCGGTGGCTGCATATTGGTCGTTTTCGGTGTTGTCGCTTGCGACTTCTTGCACCCAGAAAGGGTCAAGGCCAGCAGTGGTCTTGTTTAGACCAGCTTGAATCTGCTGCAGCTCTGCGACGTCAATGTGTCGAGCGGCATCGATGCGAAAACCTGCAACGCCAAGGCTTAGCAAGTAGTTGAGGTATGCATCGATGTTGTCGCGAACGCTTTTCTTCTCGGTAGCTAAGTCGTTCAAGCCCAAAAGCTCACAGTGCTGAACTGACCAGAGGGAATCCCAGTTGATGCTTGAATCGCAATAGTTTGGGTCACTCGGTGAAATTGAGGCGTGAAAGTCTGACGAACCATAACCAGCACCGGCTGATGGAAAGTTATAAGGCCCAAAGCTACTGCCATCGGTGCCTGTGCCGTTGCCGCCAGCTGCCGCCATGTGGTTGATAACTGCATCGACAATCACCGCTACACCCGCTGTGTTGCAGGCCGAAACCATGTCGGTGAATTGGGCTTCGGTGCCCAAGTTATTGTGAAGCTTGTAGCTAACTGGCTGATAGTTTACCCACCACTGAGCACCCTGAATGCTCTCTTGTGGCGGTGAAACGAGAATCCAGTCGATGCCCTCAGGGCCAAGTGTGCTTGTGCATTCACTGGCAAGCGAAACCCAGTTCCACTCAAACATCTGAATGCCCACTGACTTGTTAGTAATGGTTTTGTTCGGTGCAGGCACAACGTTTGCCTGAGCTGCCGAAGTGGCGTGAAACGCCCCAAAAACTAGTGCCGAACCGGCGATTGCTGAAACGAAAACGCGCATAAATTTCTTCATGCTTTAAGGCTAGCTAAGACAGATAACAACGGGGTAACGGGAGCCTGTGGATATCTCAAAGCGCCTGACGAGGCGGCAGGCGTGATGTCGCTGAATGCAAATCATTTTGACAAATCATGCCCGACAGCGAATGAAGCAACGCCATGTTCTCGAGGTTGATATTGAGATGGTTTTGCTCAGATATGATTTCTCGAAACCAGGTCATGATGGCGGGCACGAATACATCGGCAAAGCCAGAGCTGGCCGAGGGCTAAAAGTCTGGACGAAAGGTGGATTTCTTTTGACAGAACCTGTGATAATCAAATCAGCCGCTTGGAGGGAATGAAATGGAAGACTCGCTAAAAGTAAGCATCGACCGCTTTGCCGATTGCGCCTACGTGAGCCTTCGCGAGGCTGCAGTCGCTCGAACAGAGCGCGTTAGTGAACTTGTGAACGCAGATTTGGATTCAGACGGGCACGTCGTTGGTTTGGAACTGTTGGCGCTGGGGGCAAATGTGCCGCTAAATGCGATCGCTGAAAAGTTTCACCTTAGCTCTGCAGAAACCAAAAAGTTCGAGCTGGCGCTCGCCAACATTTAGCTAAAGATGATGGTGCGCTCGCCGTCGTTGAGCACGCGGCGCTCGGCAAACCAGCGAACAGCTTGAGTTAGGGTTTTTGATTCGACGTCTTGGCCGATTGAGACGAGCTCGCTCTTGCTGTGTGAGTGGGCCACGCGAACTACGTTTTGCTCGATAATCGGGCCTTCGTCGAGGTCTGGGGTGACGAAGTGTGCGGTCGCGCCGATTAGCTTGACGCCGCGAGCGTGAGCTTGGGCATAAGGGTTAGCGCCTTTGAAGCCAGGCAAGAACGAGTGGTGAATGTTGATGATGCGGCCGGCAAACTCGGCGCAAAACTCTGGGCTAAGAATCTGCATGTAACGCGCCAAGACGATTAGCTCGACCTCGGCTGTCTTAATGTAGTCACGCAGCAGGTGCTCGAAAGCTGCCTTCGAGCCGGCGTCGGTCACGGCGTGAGTTTCGAATGGCACCCCATAAAACTCTGCAAGCTCAGCTAGGTCACTGTGGTTGCCAAAAACCGCCGGAATCTCAACAGGCAGCTGACCCCCGCGCTGACGAAAGAGCATGTCGTTGAGGCAGTGGGCGCTCTTTGAAACTAGAACGAGGGTGCGCATTTTGCGGCCGACGATGTCGAGCTGCCATTGCATGTCGTAACGCTGGGTTACTGGAATGATCTGGTTTTCGAAGTGTTCGCGCGGCGCAGCCGACTCGATTTGTAGGCGCATAAAGAAACGCCCGGTGTCTTCTGAGGCAAACTGCTGTGACTCGGTGATGTTGCCGTTGGCTGCGACGATGGCGCCCGAGATGGCGTGAACGATTCCTGGTTTGTCTTCGCAGACAAGGGTCAAAACCCAGTGGGTGTTAGCAGTGCTCATGCCTTTAAGCCTAATGGCTGGGGCTGTGGTGGCGCTTCTCGCGGTGGTGGTCGGCGTGCAATTGACCGTAGGCAATGAAACCAAGAACGCACCCGGCGGCCATCAATGCCATGCCAATAACTAGAGGCAGTGGGTAACCCATCATGCGCTGCTCCTTGCTCTCAAGTTCATGTTAGGCAGGTGCGGTTGAATTTTTGCCTGAAAAACGGTGTGCCTTTGCCCAGAAAAAGCTGTGTTTTTGCTGTGTGGCTGTGACGCGGTTTCGGCTTTGTTCTAGCGGTTTTCGCGGGGCTGCAAAGAGCGCTAAATGGTTTAGAATTGAACCAAACCGAGGAGCCCATAAATGACGTCTTCATTTAACTTGCCACTTAGCGAAACTGACCCAGAGATCGCAGCTGTTTTGGCTGCTGAGCTTGACCGTCAGCGCCACACCCTTGAAATGATTGCGAGCGAGAACTTTGTTTCGCGCGGCGTTCTCGAAGCACAGGGTTCGGTCTTGACTAACAAGTATGCCGAGGGTTACCCAGGCAAGCGCTACTACGGTGGTTGCGAAGCTGTTGACGTTGCTGAGAACCTAGCTCGCGACCGCGCCAAGGCTCTGTTTGGTGCTGAGCACGCAAACGTGCAGCCTCACTCTGGTGCGTCAGCTAATGCCGCCGTCTTGATGGCTTTGGCGAACCCTGGCGACCGCATCTTAGGTTTGGAGCTTGCCCACGGTGGCCACCTAACCCACGGCATGCGCCTCAACTTTTCGGGCAAGATGTATGAAGCCCACGCTTATGGCCTGAACCCTGACACCTTTTTGATCGACATGAATATCGTGCGCCAGCGAGCACACGAAGTTAAGCCGGCTGTTTTAATCGCCGGATGGTCGGCCTACAGCCGACACCTCGACTTTGCTGAGTTTCGCGCAATTGCCGACGAGGTTGGCGCAAAGCTTTGGGTTGACATGGCGCACTTCGCTGGTTTGGTTGCTGCCGGTTTGCACCCATCACCGGTGCCTTATGCCGACGTGGTTTCAACCACCGTTCACAAAACTTTGGCTGGCCCTCGCTCGGGTTTGATTCTTTGCAAGGCTGAATATGCCAAGAAGATCGACTCGAGCGTGTTCCCAGGTCAGCAGGGTGGCCCGCTAATGCACGTGGTTGCTGCCAAGGCTGTTGCCTTCAAGGCTGCAATGAGCGACGAGTTCAAAGAGCGTCAGGCTCGCACCATCGAAGGTGCCGACATTATCGCCAAGCGTTTGATGCAAGACGACGTCACCTCAAACGGCGTGCAGGTTCTAACCGGTGGCACTCAGGTGCACCTAGTTTTGGTTGACCTTCGCAACGCACCAATCGATGGTCAGACCGCCGAAGACCTGCTTCACGAAGCTGGCATCACGGTGAACCGCAACTCGGTGCCAAACGACCCACGACCACCAATGGTCACCTCGGGCGTTCGCATCGGCACCCCAGCTTTGGCAACTCGCGGTTTTGGCGCCGCCGAGTTTACCGAGGTTGCCGACATCATCGCTTCGGTTCTAAAGCCAGAGCCAGATGTTGCAGCTCTTCGTGCTCGCGTTCGCGTGCTAACCGAGAAGTTCCCTTTGTACTCTGGCCTAGAGAACTGGTAGTCGCTTGACCGCGATCAAACTCGACGGCCTAGCAACAGCCAAGGCAATCAAGGCTGAGCTGGCCGAACGCGTAGTTGCTCTAAAGCAGCAGGGCATTCACCCAGGTTTGGGCACGCTACTCGTTGGCGACGATCCAGGTAGCCACAGCTATGTCGCCGGCAAACACCGTGACTGCGCCGAGGTTGGCGTTGAGTCGATTCGCGTTGACCTGCCATCGACTGCTTCGGCAGCCGACGTGCGCGCGGCGATTCGCGAACTAAATGAAGCCCGCGAAGTCACCGGCTATATCGTGCAACTGCCGCTGCCCTTTGGCCTCGACACAAACGAAATGCTCGAGCTTATTGACCCGGCGAAGGATGCCGACGGGCTGCATCCGTTGAATCTTGGCAAGTTAGTGCTTGGCGTTTCGGGCGAGCTGACCTCACCGCTGCCATGCACACCTGCCGGCATCGTCGAGTTGCTTCGCCGCTATGACGTGCCAACCCGCGGCGCCGAAGTTGCCATCATCGGCCGAGGCGTCACAGTTGGCCGCCCACTAGGTTTGCTCATGACCCGCAAGGGCATCGACGCCACAGTTACTTTGTTGCACTCAGGCTCGACCGATGTTGAACACGCGGTGCGCCGCGCCGACATCGTGGTCGCCGCCGTGGGTGTCGCACACTTTGTCGTGCCCGAGTGGATCAAACCCGGCTCGGCTGTGCTTGACGTTGGCATCACCCGCGTCGAAGGCGCAGGCCCTGACGGC
>JBDLVN010000017.1:0-11413 GCA_039804775.1 Actinomycetota bacterium | reverse complement strand
GCCAACGGGCTGTGAAGGCGCCAAGCAGCGTCAATCGCTTGTAAATATTCGTGGATGCTCTGCCCTGGCAAATTATGGTGAATCAAAGCTTTAGGCAGGCGCTCGGCAACCTTGCTCGGCAATTCGAGACCGTTTAGGCGCAGGCTGATCGTGAAGGTTTGCGGGCCTTGAGCGTCAAGCGTGACCCAACTGGCCAAACGCCCAATCTCATCGCAGGTGCCTTCAACCAGCAGCCCACCGGGTGCCAGCCTCGAGCACATCAAGGCCCAAGCCGGTGCCACCTCGGCCTCGCTGTATTGCCGCAAAACATTGAACGCCCGAATCAAGTGCACTTTTTGGCTCGCAGCAAAAGGTGGGTTGGGCAGCGGCACCTCGAAGCCGCCAAGCGCAAAATGCAAATACTCTGTGGCAACCGCCAAACCGCGAGCCACCCGCTCACGCTCGATTTCAACGCCAACCAACTGAGCCGATGGGTTCACGGCGCGAGCCCGGGCACAAAGTTCGACGGCAGTGATCGGGCTAGCACCGAATCCGAGATCAACCAAAATCGGGGCCGCCTCAGTGCGCAAAATTCGCTGAGCCACCACAAAGCGGTCGATGCGCCGCAAGCGGTTCGGGTTCGTTGTTCCGCGGGTCACAGTGCCCACAGGTTTTTTTGATGCCACTCGAATAAACTAGCAACTATGACTGAATACACCCTTGTTTTGTTGCGCCACGGCAACAGCGTTTGGAACCAAGAAAACCTTTTCACCGGCTGGGTTGATGTTGACCTTAGCGACCAGGGCCGCGCCGAAGCTAAGCGTGCCGGCGAGTTGCTAGCAGAATCTGGCATCAAGCCAACCCTGCTTTACACCTCACGACTAAAGCGCGCCATCAACACCGCTCACATTGCGTTGAACGCGGCTGAGCGCAGCTGGATCGACGTTAAGCGCGACTGGCGCCTCAACGAGCGTCACTATGGTGCTCTTCAGGGCAAAGACAAAGCACAGACATTGGCAGAATATGGCGCCGAGCAGTTTCAGACCTGGCGCCGCAGCTTCGACGTGCCACCACCGCCGATCGCTGACGACAACGAGTTTTCGCAGGCCCACGACGAGCGCTATGCCGACCTGGGTGCAAACATTCCAAAGACCGAATGCCTTAAAGACGTTCTAGTGCGCATGATGCCACTTTGGAACGACGAGATCAAAGTTGACCTAACCGAAGGCAAGACCGTTTTGGTCACAGCTCACGGCAACTCGCTTCGTGCGTTGGTTAAGCACTTAGATGGCCTGTCAGACGACGAAATCGCCGAGCTAAACATTCCGACCGGCATTCCGTTGGTCTATCGCCTGAACTCAAACTTTGAGCCAATCGTCAAGGGTGGCGAATATCTCGACCCTGAGGCTGCTGCTGCCGGCGCTGCTGCTGTTGCTGCTCAAGGCAACAAAAAATAGAGCAATAAGAAGTAGATCAAGAACCTAAAACTCAGGCAATCGATTCGCGATTAGCCTGCACCACCACTTGAGGCGGTCGGCGTGTTTGTTCATTTGTGGGATTCAACCTTTAGCGAGGTTGAATGGCGGCAATGGTTGAGCACGACCGACCGTTTTGGCGTTCTTGCGGTAAACAATCTTGACCCGCTAAAAGCGCCGGTAGTTTTGCCAACGCACTTCACGTTGGCCGGCACTCAGGTTTTTGTGCACTTCGCGCGCCCCAACCCAGCCTGGCCCCATTTAGAGGCAGCCCAGGCAGCTGGCGGCGAAGTGACCCTTGCTATCACCGGCGACTATGCGTTTATTCCAGGCCAGTGGCGAGCGGCTTCGGGTGTGCCGGCCGAGCACGGCGTGCCGACGAGCTATTACGCTGCCGTGCAGTTCACCTGCAGTTTGAGCGTGGTTGATGATCACGACGAAAAAGTTGCGATTGTCTCGGCGCAGATGGCTGACTTTCAACCGGGTGTTGGGCATGCCGATGTTGGTGACGAGTCGGCACCGTTTGTTCGAATGATGTCTGGCATTCGCGCGGTGCGCCTCGAAATTTTGAGCGTTGCAGCCAAGTTTAAATATGATGACCACAAGTCACTCGACTTTCGCCAGAGCGTCAGCGCAAAGCTTGAAGAGCGTGGTTTGGGGCTAGATCGCGAGGCCGCCGCCGAACAGCGCCGACGCCTAGCCGAAGTTGGCGATTCGCAAAGTCGGTCTAAAAACTAAAAAACTCCGAGCACCTGGTCGGAGTTTTTTGTTGGTGCAAGTTATTCGACGTCGTGCCAGGTGCCGGTGGTGAGGTAGCTGACCTTGGTTGAGATATCAACCACGTGGTCGGCGAAGCGCTCGAAGTAGCGACTGGCAAGGGTCACGTCAACGGTGTAAACCGCGTTTTCTTTCCACGAGTCACCTAGAACGATGTCAAACACGTTGCGGTGAAGTTCGTCAACGCGAGCGTCTTCGGCTTGAATCAAACGTGCAAGGTCAACGTCGGTGTTCTTGAGCAAAACGCTAACTCGGCGAGCAAGTTCGATGTCTAGGCGACCCATTTCTTCGAAAGTTGGGCGAAGTGATGCTGGCACTGCTGAACCTGGGAATCGGTAGCGGGCGATTGCGGCAATGTGACCAGCGAGTGCGCCCATGCGCTCTAGCGATGCGCTCATGCGAAGTGCTGAAACCAAGATGCGAAGGTCTCGTGCAACCGGTGACTGGCGAGCAAGAATGCGAATCACAAGTTCGTCGAGAGCCAACGCGCGGCTCTCGTTTGACTCAGCAAGTGCAATGGCTTCGTCTGCTAGCGCTACATCGCTCTGCAAGAATGCAGCAGAGGCTTTCTCCATGATGTGAGTCACCGATTCTGAAATCTCAACCAAGCGTGCCTGAACGTCGCTGAGCTCGGTTTGAAATACTTCGCGCATCGCAGTGCTCCTAATGTGTTTTCGTCTATCGTTCTTGAACGTCTTCAAGTTTTGTGCAGTTATGTGAACAGATTGCGAATTAAGCGTGAACTAGCAGCGAATTTGGTCGCGCTGCGCCCCTTTGATTATGTTGCGTTTTCACCCAATCGCTTAGTGTTAACAATGTGAACAGTTCGCTTTTGTTACTTGCGGGAATCCTGATCGGGTGCCTAATAAGCGGCGTCATGTTCTTTATTTTTGACTACAGTCGCATTCGTCAAATTCGCCTGCAGCAGGCTAGCCAAACCCTGGTTCCCGTTGGCGTTGCCGAGGTTCTCGACGTTTTGGCAACCGCGGGCATTGTGCTTGGCCCAGGCAACAACGTTTTGCGCAGCACGCCAAGCGCCCAGGTCTTGGGTTTGGTTCGAGGAAGCTCGCTCAATCAACTCGAAATCGCAGAACTTGCTGACCGAGCTCGTGAAACCGGCGACGAACAAAGCATCGAGGTTGAACTCACAACTGGTCTGCAAGGCGACACCATTTTTGTGAGCGCCCGCGCGGCTCGCCTCGAAAGTGGCCAGGTATTAGTTTTGGTCGATGATCGCACCGATGCAAAACGAGTTGAAGAAACTCGTCGCGACTTCGTTGACAACGTTTCACACGAACTCAAAACTCCGATTGCAGCGGTTGGCCTGTTAGCCGAAGCTTTGCGCTCAAACACGAGTGACCCCGCCAAAGTCGAAAAATTCAGCACCCACATTTTGCAAGAATCACAGCGCATGGGCAACCTGGTGCAAGACATCATTCAGCTTTCAAAGCTTCAGTCAGCCGAACAGGTAGGCAAACCACAACTTCTCGACCTAACTGCGGTGGTTGCTGAAGCTGTTGAGCGCAACAAATTTTTGGCAGAAAACAAACACATTCGCATTCGAACCGCCACCGCGCGGGGCATAAAAGTTTATGGTGACCACGACATGCTCACCATGGCGGTCAAAAATCTGATCGAAAACGCAATCATTTATAGCGAAACCCGCGGCCAAGTAGGTGTTGGCCTCAGGGAGGTTGAAGGCGTAGCCGAAATAACAGTTGCCGATAACGGGGTTGGAATTCCCGACGACGAGCAAGACCGCATCTTTGAGCGTTTTTATCGTGTCGACGCTTCTCGAAGCCGTCAAACCGGTGGCACTGGGCTCGGTCTGAGCATTGTGAAGCACGTTGCTTTGAACCACCGCGGTGAGGTTCGACTTTTTTCACAACTTGGCTTAGGTTCAACCTTCACACTTCGCTTGCCGATGGCACAAAAAATTTCTGTTAGCGAACCAAAAAGAAAGCAGTGGGCAAATGACCAAGATCTTGCTAGTTGAAGATGAGCTGCCTCTAAGGCTTGCACTAGGTGAAATTCTCACTCAAGAGGGCTATCAGGTTATCGAAGCCGAAGATGGTCACATGGCATTAGCAAAGTTTGCCGAAACCAAGCCAGACTTGATTTTGTTAGACCTGATGCTGCCAGGCATTAACGGCAACGAGGTGTGCAAGCAGATTCGCATGACCTCTAACGTGCCAATCATCATGCTCACTGCAAAAAGTGAAGAGATTGACAAAGTTGTTGGTCTTGAAATTGGCGCTGACGATTATGTTGTGAAGTCACCTCAGATCACCCGCGAACTATTGGCTCGAATGAAGGCCGTGCTCAGGCGACGCGTTGAGCCACAAACCAGTTCAGCCGAGTCTGGCAGTCTCGAAGCAGGGCCGGTGCGCATTGACATTGAACGTCACCAAGTGTTTGTGAACGGCGAAAAAGTCTCTATGCCTCTGAAAGAGTTCGAGTTGCTTGAGCTTTTGCTTGAAAACGTCAACCGAGTGCTCACTCGCGGGCAAATCATTGACCGCGTTTGGGGTTCGAACTATTTCGGTGACACTAAGACCTTAGATGTGCACATCAAGCGCATCCGATCAAAAATCGAGGATGACCCCGCTCGCCCGATGCACCTACTAACCGTGCGTGGTTTGGGCTATAAGTTCGAGGTCTAAAACAGCCAAATAAAAAACCCAGTCACCGTGCAACTCGCACGAATGACTGGGTTTTTTGCTAGCTAAAACTTAGTTGCCGGTTGTGGCTTCTGGTGTTGCCTCAGCGGTTGCCTCTGTGAAGAGCTCGGTCATGAGGTCGGCGTAGGTTGGGATGGTACCGTCAAGAACCTGAACTGCAACGGTTGCCGAAGCTTCAGGGGTTGGGTTGCTCAAATAAAGCTCAACCTCGATGTTGCTGCCAACGGCTGGCAATGCGCCTTCGAGTTTGATTGCGCTCGCGGCAGTGCCCGAGCCATAACCAAAGTCAACCTTGCTGCGTGCGTCGATGGTGAATGGTGTGATGGCTGCGGTCGCGCCAGACACAACTGAAAGTTGAGCGGCTGCGGTGGTCTCACCGTCGTTTAGTAGTGAACCGATCAAATAGGCACTCTTGCCGTCTGAAAGAACCAAAAGGTTGCGGCCGTGAACCTGGCCGGCGTCAAGCTGGCTGCCGTCGCTAGGGGCATAAACCTCTTTAGTAGCAACGTTTCTTGTCATGCTGCAACCTGAGGCTGACAACACCAAAGCCGAAGCAACGGCTACTACTGCGAGCTTGCGAACCAACATTTTTCCTCCTGCGCACGGGGCATACTGCTGTTCTATTTTACCCCCTAAAATCTGGCACTCTGTGGTAAACTAGTGGTTTCTGAAGGGATTCCACATGCGTTTTGACGTTGGACAAACCGTCGTTTATCCACACCATGGTGCCGCCCTAATTGTTGAGGTTGCCGACCGCACCTTGCGCGGCGAAACAAAGGTTTATTTGCAGCTAAAGGTTTCACAGACCGAACTCACCATTTGGGTGCCTGCCGACAATGTTGACATGGTTGGTGTGCGCGACGTGATCGACGCTGCCGGTGTCAAGCAGGTCGAAGACGTTTTGCGTGCCGAGTTCACCGAAGAGCCAACTAACTGGTCTCGCCGTTACAAGGCAAACCTTGAAAAGCTAGCTTCTGGTGACGTCGTGAAAGTTTCAGAGGTTGTTCGTGACCTTTGGCGTCGCGACCAAGACCGCGGTCTTTCAGCTGGTGAAAAGCGCATGTTGGCTAAGGCTCGCCAGATTTTGGTTTCAGAGCTTGCTCTTGCACGTTCAACCGATGAAGACGCAGCCGGCGAACACCTAGACACCGTTCTTCGCGACTAGTCGGCCTCTCATGACCGTCGCGGTGGTTTTAGTTGCGGCCGGCAGGGGTGAGCGCCTAGGCGCTGGTGTGCCCAAAGCATTTGCCACAGTAGGCGAAAGAACTCTGCTTGAGCATGCGCTTGGCAACATTTTTAACGTGCCTGAAGTCTCGCAGCTAATAATCGCCGCACCTTCTAGCCACTTGGCCGAAGCCGAGGCAATCGTGTCAAATCTGCGTGGCGCATTGGCAAGCCTGTTTGGTGCTCCAGACACAACAAGCGACACGGGGCTAAATGCCAAGGTAACCGTTTTGGCCGGGGGAGACACCCGCCAGCAGTCAATCGAAAACGCACTGCTGCAGATTGCACCAGCAACCGAAATCATTTTGGTGCACGACTCGGCCAGGGCGCTAACACCTCCAACAGTTTTTAAACGCGTCATCGAATCTGTGCGCAACACAGGTTTGGCCACGATTCCCGTGCTGCCAATCGTCGACACCATCAAGCGCGTTGCCGGTGAAGTTGTGCTCGACACAGTCGATCGCCAAACGCTGCGCATCGCGCAAACCCCTCAAGGCTTTCAGGCTTTCGAACTTCTTGAAGCCTATAAAAACGCAACCGAAGACTTCACCGACGACGCAGCTCTAGTTCAGTCGGTTGGCGCAACCTTGCGCTTTGTTGATGGCGACCCGATGGCCCTAAAAGTGACGACGCCCGACGACATCAAGTTGGCCGAGGCTCGGCTGAACGCCGACTCAAAGGTTCTGCCCAACAGTTTTCGCACCGGCGTGGGCGTTGACGTGCACAGGTTCACCGACGACCCTGCCAAACCTTTGTTTTTGGGTGGCATCGAATGGCATGGCGAGCGCGGGCTCGACGGGCACAGCGACGGCGACGCCGTGGCCCACGCCGTGGTTGATGCCCTGTTGGCTGCTGCCGGCATGGGTGACATCGGCTCAAACTTTGGGGTTGACCGGCCTGAGTTTGCCGGCGCCTCGGGCCAAGTGTTTTTGACTGCCACGGTGGCAATGCTCGCCTCGGTTGGCTTTAGCGTTGTGAACGTCTCGGTTCAAATCATCGGCAATCGACCAAAGGTTGGCCCACATCGAGCTGCCACCGAGGCCGAGCTAAGTCGCCTAGTTGGTGCGCCCGTCACAGTCGGAGCAACGACAACTGATGGCTTGGGTTTCTTGGGCAACACCGAGGGTGTCGCCGCTGTGGCTAACGCCCTGCTTTTTCGCTCGCAGGTAGGCTAATTTCGTGGCCCTAAGACTTTTTGATTCGCATTCACAATCACTGCGTGATTTCACCCCGCTCGTGCCTGGTGAAGTTGGCATTTATTTGTGCGGCCCAACCGTGCAGTCTTCGCCACACGTCGGCCACCTGCGCTCGGCTCTGGTCTATGACCAGCTGCGCCGCTGGCTAATGGTCAAGGGCAATAACGTCACACTGGTGCGCAACGTCACCGACATTGACGACAAGGTTTTGGTCAACGCAGCCGCTTCGGGCGAGCAGTGGTGGGCTCTGGCTTATCGCTATGAGATCGAGTTCAACGCTGCCTACAGCGCGCTGCGAATCACGCCGCCAACCTACGAGCCACGTGCAACCGCTTCGATTGCCGAAATGCTCGAGATCATTGAACGCCTTATTGCAGCCGGCTATGCCTATCAGGCAGAAGACGGCAGCGCAGACGTTTATTTTGCAGCCAGCAAGTGGGCTGACTATGGCGAGCTCACCAACCAACGTGCCGACGATATGGCCGCTGCCGAAGACGCCGACCCTCGCGGCAAGCGTGACGCGCGCGACTTTGCGCTCTGGAAGGCCGCTAAGCCAAACGAACCAGCCTCTGCAAGCTGGCAAACCCGCTTTGGCGCCGGTCGCCCAGGCTGGCACATCGAATGCTCGGCTATGTCAACGAAATATCTCGGCAGCCAGTTCGACATTCACGGCGGCGGGCTCGACCTTCGATTCCCGCACCACGAAAACGAGCTTGCCCAGTCACGCGCAGCCGGCGACGCTTTTGCTAACTATTGGTTGCACAACGGCCTCGTCAACGTGCAGGGTCAAAAAATGTCGAAGAGCCTCGGCAACTCAATCTTTGCTGCCGATCTTCTAAACGCTGGTCGCCCACTCGCCGTGCGCTTCTACCTCGGCTCAGCCCATTACCGCTCGGTGCTCGATTATCACGAGGGCGTGCTCGACGAAGCCGAGTCGGCCCTTGCTCGCATCGAAGGTTTTCTTGAGCGCGCCGCGAGGCGATTGAGCGACACGCAATTTGCGCCATCCGTCGTAGCATTTGGCCCAGAATTGCTAAACGTCTTGCCAACCGAATTTATTGAGGCGATGAATGACGACCTTTCGATTCCATCAGCACTCGCCGCGCTTTATGAGGCGATTCGCGCCGGCAACACCGCCCTCGAACGCGAAGATTTGCCCGCAGTGGCTAGTGCTTTGAGTGCTGTTCGGGGTATGGTTGAAGTTCTAGGCATCAACCCAGAAGCCCCACAGTGGGCATCGCAGGGCAGTGGCGAAGGCCGAGCGTTAGACGCTTTGATGACCAGTTTGATCGAACAACGCAAAGCTGCGAGGGCAGCTAAAGATTTTGCACGCGCCGACGAAATTCGCGACGCACTACAAAAAGCCGGCATCAAATTAGAAGATGGCGCCGACGCAACACATTGGAGTTTATAAATGGCTGGCAAACCAGGTCGCCCAGGCGCGGCAAAAAAGAGCACTAACCGACCAGGCACTGGCGGCAAGAACAAGCGTGGCCTTGAAGGCAAGGGCCCAACCCCTAAAGCCGAAGACCGCAAGTATCACAAGGCCTATAAGGGCAACAAGCCTGCCGAAGAAGGTCGCAGCGCAGTTCGCGGAACCCGCGAGTTTGAGCGCACCGCTGGCAAGGGTGAGTTCTTGGCCCCCGGCACCCGCACCGCTGGCACTGGCGGCGCTGCTGCTCGCAACGGTGCACGCGTGGCTAAAGCCGTTGACGCCGGCGAGGTTTTGTCGGGTCGCAATGCCGTGACCGAAGCTCTTCGCGCCAAGCTACCTGCAACCGGTTTGTTCTTGGCTGCGCGCATCGAAATGGATGACCGCATCAAAGAAGCGATCAACCTTGCTAACCAGCGCCAGATTCCGATTCAAGAGGTCACTCGCCCAGAGATTGACCGCATGACCGGTTATGACTCAGTTCACCAGGGCATCGCCCTAGCCGTGCCACCTTATAAATATCAGCACCCACAAGAGTTGCTCGACAAGATTCTTGACCGCGGTCAGGTGCCACTATTGGTTGCTCTTGACGGCATCACTGACCCGCGCAACCTCGGTGCGATCATTCGTTCAGTCGCAGCCTTCGGCGGCCAGGGCGTTATCGTGCCTCAGCGCCGTTCAACGGGTGTTACCGCTTCGGCATGGAAGACCTCGGCAGGTGCAGCAGCGCGTGTGCCAGTAGCTTTGGCAGCAAACCTCAACAGCACTCTAAAAGAGTTCAAGAAGCGCGGCTTGTTTGTGATTGGCCTCGATGGCGACGGCGAGCTAAACCTGCCAACCTTCGAACTAGGCACCGAACCTTTGGTTCTAGTCATTGGCTCAGAGGGCAAGGGTCTTTCGCGCCTAGTGCAAGAGAACTGTGACGCGGTCTTGTCGATTCCTATTGCACGCGACACCGAGTCGCTCAACGCAGGCATCGCAGCATCAGTTGCGCTCTATGAGGTTTCAAAGCGTCGCCTCGAGCGCCGCATTCAGTAACTTCCGTTGTGTAACTTTGGTTGTTAGTTACCAGTTGCTTGGGAATTTTGAAAAATTGGCGTCCCATCTGCGTCTACCAAGACCGGCGTGACCGAACCATTTGACCAAACAAATACTTCGTTGGCTATTTGGTTGCCGATTTCTCGCCTTGAAAAGATTGAGCCGGGGCTCAGTGTTGCGACCGGATCGGGTGTCGAGGGACGTGGTTTGTAAGGCACGCTTGAAGCATTGCCGTCGCAAATGTCTGGTGTGAGGAGCGTGGGATTTGTGATTGAGGCATGCATGACCGACTCGCTGACAGAACACATCTTCAAAACATGCAATGAATCCGCATCGAAGTGCTGATCATTAACTGTCAGAACTGTAGTCACCGTCGCAACCACGCACGACGCTAGGGCCGAACAACCGATTAAAATGATGTGCTTCAGGCTCATGAACAGGCTACCCAATGATCATTGGCAGAAGTTGAACTTGTTAAGCCAGATGGCTTATCAAGAACCTTTCCCGAACTGCTCTTCATAGTTTCGATAACCACTGTTTGGCTACCCAGTGAAACATATGTCCCGGCGGGTATTTGTGCGTTCATTCCGGACCAGTTGATTGAGCCGTAATTCGCTAGCGATGTGAATGTACCCGATGATATGGATGGTCTTTCCATTATCCATTCAGCCGTGGTCCCGTCATAATACGAAGAACTCAGGGTTCTTCGTATTGCGACAAAATTATTCACATTGCTGTCTAAATTCAAGAATGAAAATGTGGTGTAACCATCGGCGGGCAGTCGCACGATGTAAAAATGAAGATGATCCCCAACAGAAACAGTAAAGTTCGATAGATACACGGTGGTATTTGCAGTGTTTGTCAAATATTCATACCATGTGCGAACGCCGCTTGCTGTAATGTCTGTGCCCATCTGAATCAGCTTGACCGCAGTTGGATCCGTGCCGCCGAGTCCGATCCACGCCGAAGCGACTCCACTGGGGCACGTTGCTGAGTTTATCCCTGGCTGAACATAGTCGCCTTCAATGCCTATGTACGCCCCCGCGCCACCTAACGCCCAGTAACCGCCCCAGTTTCGTGATGTCGTAGTCGCTAATGCTCCATGTATGTCTTGACTGCCAAGCGAAGTTGCGCAAATATTTTCAGGTGTTAAGGGTCTTATAGCATCCACGATTTTGGTCCACGCGCCTAAATCAGAATCATTGCTCGGTCGTTCTGGATATCCATAAAGCGCAAGTGATTCGGCTGTTGCCATTGTTGGTTCGAAATTCGCTTCAGGAAGCTCAACCCAAGAAGAATCCGTTGATTCATCAAGATAAATACGATTTGGCACGCTGGAATCGAGGTGCCAGTCATTTGCCTCAAGTGCCCGGCAGGTCGTGATTGCATCTGCGCTAGCTGGCTGCGAATCAAATGTGCAGACTGCAATTGTCAAAGCAGCCAATAATAGGAATATTCTCTTTTTCACACCCACCCCATGTTTACACCAGTGGCTCGCTGCCCCCAGATGTCAGTAGCCTATCACAGAGGGTTTTAGAGATTTAAGCAACATCTATCAATAAATTTGAATTGTTTGAAAAGTTAAACTAGGTCGCGCCAGTCGGCTTCTTC
>JBDLVN010000016.1:0-13538 GCA_039804775.1 Actinomycetota bacterium | reverse complement strand
ACAAGCTCTAGAACGTTCTTCCAGATGCCAGAACGACCGGTCATGTCTGGGCTCTTGCCGATAAATGTGAAGACTTCAGCCCGGTAAACCAAAATGAAAAACAGCACGATTCCGCTGCCAGTCCATGCCAGACGATAGTAACGGTGTCTGGTTTCGCGGTCTTTGCCTTCGGCGGCGATTGAGACGATTGCTGCCAAAATCACAGCAATCAACGCAAAGCCGATTCCAGCAGATTTAGTTAGCGCGATCGTCGCCGCGGCTAGGGCAAAACTCACCCAGCTCAGCCATCGTGACACTCCAAAAATCATGTGTTCAACACCGAACATAATGACACCTGCCATGGCAATCGCAGCAAGTGTGTTTGCGTTTGCAACGATGCCTTGAATTCGTTCGCCATTGAAAATATTGGCTTCGCTCCAAAAATATCCTGGCTGGCTGGCCCCGCCACCAGGGTTTTCAAAAACGAGAGGTGCGATCTTTTGATTAGTGATACCAGCGAAAAGTTCAAAAATAATAGACGTGGCTAAGACGAATCGAATCACATTTGAGAAGATTCGCAGCAGCTCGCGCCAATCAAAACGAGATACAAGAAAGAGTGCAAAAAGTGTTAACGCAAACTGCAGTGGCAAGATTCTTGCTGAATAAGCTTGATATGCCGACCAAATGAGGCTGAGAGCCATCAAGAGATGCAAACCAGTTAGTGAGAGTGGAACGCGGCTGAGAAGTTCACGGGGTTTGCTGCGAACCAACAAAATCATCGCGGGCACAAAGCAGGTCGCAAAAGCGGCGACCCAGCCAACCCAACCGATTCCGGCTCGCACACCATCGGCCGCCATCAAAATGAAAACACCGCTAGTCGCAACCCAGGTTTTTGGCCGGTAGCCCTTCTGTCTAGGGTCAGTGATGACGCGAATCGGTTCGGTGATTGCATCCATGGCTCTCAGTTTATTGCTGACTCTCGCCTAAAGTTGCTTATGAAAATAGTTTGCAAAGAAAGGCGGTCTTGGTGATTCGCAAGATAACCAACCGAGCGCGCGACTATGCGTGGGGGTCAAAAACTTTGATCCCAGACTATTTTGGTCTGGCCCCAACTGGTGAGCCGATGGCCGAGATTTGGTATGGCACACACCCGGGATCACCGACTTTTCTTTCAGACGAACCCGAAACCTCAGTGCTTGAAGCGCTCGAAGGCCATCAGCTGCCTTATTTGCTCAAGATTTTGGCTGCCGATCAGCCATTGAGCATCCAGGCCCACCCAAATTCGGCTCAAGCGGTCGAGGGCTTTGCCCGCGACAACGCTGCGGGAATCGCACTCGATGCCGTCAATCGAAACTACAAAGATGACAAACACAAGCCAGAAATGATTGTTGCGTTGGTCGACGGCTTTGAGGCCCTTTGCGGTTTTCGAGGCCAAGACGAAGCGCAGTCAGCATTTGCAGAGTTCGGGCCATTGCTGGCTGAGTTCACAGAACTTCTGAGCAAGCCAGATGGCTTGAAATTAGCCTTCACTCGCGCTTTTGAAATCAAATCAGGGCTCAGCGAAATCACTGCCGAGCTCGCTCGCCGATCACCTTTGGCGGCCAGGCTCGAAGCGCTTTACCCAAGCGACCCGGGAGTTATCGTGGCGATGCTAATGAACCACGTGACACTTCGCGCGGGCGAGGCGCTCTATCTGCCGGCTGGCAACATCCACGCATATTTATGCGGTTTAGGTGTCGAGATCATGGCCGCTTCAGACAACGTTTTGCGTGGTGGTCTAACCCCTAAGCACGTTGATGTCGGCGAGCTGTTGACCGTAGTTGACTTTCGCAGCCTAGATGTTGAAGTTCTCAAAGCGCAAAACATTTTGAACGGCTTAGCTAGATATCATGCCGATTGCCCAGACTTTTCGCTCTATCGAGTTGATCTCACCGGCGCGAATATTCTGGCTGATCTAAAGCTAGATCGTGATTCGATTCTGCTTTGCACCGGCGGTGAGGTCGCTGTGTCAGACAGCCTCGACGAACGTGCAGTTCTGCGTCGAGGTGAAGCAGCCATCGTCACCGCTGATGCCAAGTTTGTGAGCCTGACCGGCAGCGGAACAGCCTTTTTAGCCTGCTAGTTAATTGCTGCCCAAGCGCTTTCGATGATTTCGTCGAGTCCGCGCGTTGCACTCCAGCCAAGCGTTTCTTTGATTCGAGAAACGTCAGCTGCCAAGAATGGTGGGTCGCCAGCGCGGCGAGGTTGCAGGTCGACTTCAAAATCGATGCCGGTTGTCTTGCGAACCTGATCGAGCACTTCAAAAACCGATGAACCAGTGCCCGTGCCCACGTTGAATGTGGCGTGTGGGCGGTCGTCGCGGTCGAGGTAGGCGAGCGCACTGAGGTGGGCTTCGGCAAGGTCAAGCACGTGAACATAGTCGCGAACGCAGGTGCCATCGGCGGTGGCATAGTCGGTGCCAAAAACTTTCGGCTTTTGGTCGGCGCGAATTGCTGCGAAGACGATAGGCACCAGGTTGGCAACGGCCGTGTCAGCCAGCTCTGGCCACCCGGCGCCAGCAACGTTGAAATAACGCAGGTTCGCCCCACGCAAACCCCAGGCGCGGGCGGCATTGGCGAGCATCCACTCACCAATTAATTTGGTTTCGCCATAAGGGTTGATTGGCTGGCACAAAATGTCTTCATCAACTGCCGGCAAGTCTGGCATGCCATAGGTAGCAGCGCTTGATGAGAAAACCAAACGATCAACTTTGGTCTCGCGCATCGCGGTTAGGAGGTTTGCGAGGCCACCCACGTTCTGTTGGTAATACCATTCAGGCCTTTCGACTGACTCACCGACCTGTTTTCTTGCGGCAAAGTGAATCACCGAGGTGACGTTGTGGGTCTTTATGGTGTCTATGAGCACCTGCACCGATGACTCGGCCCCAAGGTCTGTTTCGACTAGTTTGGAGTCGCCGATGCGTTTTTGAATTCCATTAGAAAGGTCATCTATGACCACTACTTGTTCGCCTCGGTTTTGTAACAGTCTTACAACATGCGAGCCGATATAGCCCGCCCCACCAGTCACCAATACAGTCATGTCTCAATGCTACCGCCTTAGCGCAAACCGCTTTAATACCCTTATTTAACGCGGATGCCCCGTGGTCTCGTCAGACGTGCAACCAACCAGATTGTCACTAATTTTGCGACACGCCCGAGCGGTTGCCAAGCCCCAACTCAACTTGACTTATAGAGAGTTACACCAGTGTAATTACAACAACGAAAGTCTCAATGCGACTGCAGTCTTGTGGCGTTACAGATAGGAAATCAGCATGGAAAGCAACAACCGGGTTCCCGAAAACTGGTTTGTCGACCCAATTTTGCTTGGGGTTGCTGGCGCCTACTCTGACCCAGAATCAGACGCACTAGCTTGGCAGGCTGAGGCACTTTGTGCACAAACTGACCCTGAAGCATTTTTTCCTGAAAAAGGCGGTTCGACTCGTGATGCCAAGCGCATCTGTGCCGGTTGCGATGTTAAAGCTCAGTGCCTTGACTATGCGCTTGAAAACGATGAGCGTTTTGGCATTTGGGGAGGCCTTTCAGAGCGCGAGCGTCGCAAGCTCAAGAAGCGCGCCTAAAGCCATGGGGCGACCTCAGCTATGAGTGTTCGCGTTACCGCTGTAGTTATAAGTCACGATCAGCCCGAGTGGCTGAGCAAAACACTCGCCGCACTTATTTCGCAAACCCGAGCGGTCGATGAGATCATTGCCGTTGACACCTCAAAGGGTCAGGTGTGTGCCGAAGTATTTCGCCAGTTCGCCATTTCACCAATAATCAAAAGGTCAGATACCTCCTTTGCAGCGTTGGTTGCCGCTGGCATAGCTCAGGCCACTTCTATCTTCACAACTCCAAATCTCGCTGGCGACTCGCTGGCGCCTTTAAACGGTGACCTCGACAAAAAAGTTGAGGGCCAGCACACTTGGTATTGGCTGCTTCACGACGACAGCGTTGCCGAGCCAGATGCGCTTGAGAAAATGCTCGCCGCAGCCGATCTTTCGCCTTCGGTTGCCCTGCTAGGCCCTAAGCAGCTCGATGCGGCTAACCCTAAAATAATCGTTCAACAGGGATTGACCCTGACCAAACTTGGTGGCATTTTTAGCATTGTCGATGACGAACTAGACCAAGCGCAACATGATGGTGCCGACGATGTCTTGGCAATCGGCAGCGCGGGCGCTTTGATTCGCGCCGACCTTTATAGACGATTGCAAGGTTTCGATCGCCACGCGCCAAACTTGGCTTCTGACATCGACTTTTCAATTCGGGCCAGACTCAGCGGCTACCGAGTGGTCGTGGTGCCATCGGCCAGAATTTCACACGCCACGCTGAGCCTCAAGGGGCTGCGCCCTCGCCGATGGTTGCGAGCGGCCGTGCCGACTGCGATGCGTCGAGCTGAAATCCACTTGCAGTTGGCTTACCTCCCGGCGGCCTTGGTTTGGTTCTATGCGTTGGCGTTGCCACTAAATGGTGTGGTTCGTGCGCTGGTAAGTTTTGCCACTAAACGCCCTGCACTGGCCTCTGGGCAGTTTGCTGCGGCAATCTGGGGTTTCGCGACTGTCGGAGCCCGCCTAATGAGCCGGCGAAAAATTGCCCTTAGTCGAACCGTTTCATTGAAAGCCCTATGGCCATTGCGGGCTACCTGGTCAAGTGTGAGAAATCGAAATCGCATTCGACAAGCACACGTTGCCGACGACTTCGCTGATCAGCAAACGGCTGCAATAGCTCAGATTGCTGGCGATTCTCGGGGGCGGCACGTTGCCAACAAACACTTTGCAGCTGCTGGCGGTTGGCTCGTGTTCTTTGCGTTGCTCATTTCGAGTTGGCAGTTTTGGCCAACCAACGCTGCGGCCACTGGCGGTTCGCTCTCGGCTATGAGCGACAATTGGCTGGCTTTGGCTGGCCGCGCCGGTGCTTCGTGGCAAAACCTGGGTTTGGGTTTTGCCGGCCCCAGTGACCCGTTCAACTGGCTTCTTGCTGGGCTTGGAGCTCTCTGGTTCGCAACACCGAGCTTTGCCCTTGCCTTGGCGATTTTGCTGGCTCGGTCGGTTGCTTTTGCAGGTGCCTGGTTTGCGTTTGGGTTTACTAGCAAACGTGCTTGGGTTCGCAATGCGTTGGCGTTAGCTTATGCACTCTGGCCTAGTTTGCTAGCAGCCCAATATCAGGTGCGCATCGGCGCAATATTTACTTGGATGCTTTTGCCTTGGCTGGTGTTGGCCGTTGCAAAATTAATAGCCAACTCGGCAGGCACAGCGGCTCGAGGTCGTCAGTCAAGTTGGGTTGGCTTGAGTGGCATTTTGTTTGCTGCTGTTGCGGTTGCTTCACCCGCGGTGGGCTTGATCGCGTTGTTGGCCTGGGCAGTGCTTTGTCTTTGCAATCTCAAACGTCTCAAAGTTCTGCTTTGGGTGCCCACTCTGGCGATTACACTCCTCGCACCATATGCCTGGTTTATGGCCGTTGTGCTGCAGAAATCATTGGCGATTTTTGCTGACCCAGGCCTGCCTTTAGATTCAGCGCAAAATAGTTTCGTCGAAATATTTTTAGGCTCTGCCCTGGCGACTGAGACTCACGGGCAAACCTGGCTTTTCGCTTGGCCGGTGTGCATTGCGCTTCTGGCTTTGGCCGCCTTGCTGAGTAGTCGCGCACTTGTTGCTGGGGCCTTGATTGCGTTTGCCACGGTAGCTGCGTCGGCGGGTTATGTCTTTCAAAACATTTGGTTCGCAAGCCTTGCCGTGCATGGCAGCTCGGCATCGCTAACGGCTCTCGCTGCCATGGCGCTGTTGCTGGCAGCTGGGCTAGGTCTCGAGCTTGCGGTCAGCAAGTTCAAGCGTGCTTCGTCAGGCTTTGTAACCGTGGCAACCATCGCAGCCGCGGTGGCCTCGATGGCGTTTTTCGGAATCTCGCAAGCGCCGGCAACCGCAAGCAATCTTGCACTTAGCTTTAGCGACGGTCGCTCGCTGCCTGCGCTTGTCTTGGCCGAGGCCGAACAAGGCAGTCGGTTGCGAGTTCTAGAAATAACCAACCGCAAAGACGATTCATATTCGGCCAGATTCATTTCGGCCGGAGGTTCGAGACTTGAAACAAATTCGACGGCTTATAGTTTTGCGCTTGCCCAAAACTTAGCTTCAAGCGAACCATTCGTTCAGGCCAACGCTTTGGTTGCCAACCTAATCTCGGCAAATGGTTTGAAACTTTCAGAGGCTCTAGCCAAGGCCAACGTCGGCTATGTTTTGGTGCCAACGAATAGCGCGCTTGAACTGAGCGCATCGCTCAACTCGGTTAGCGAACTTGAGCCGATCGGGCAGACCGAATTTGGTTTGTTGTGGCGCGTGCGTGACGCTCAAGATGCGAGCAGACCGGTTGACAGTTTTATGCAAAGCTGGTCAATCACTAAGTCAGTTCAACTTGCAGCGATTTTGATCTTCTTGCTTTTGGCTATTCCCGGCGCACCAAAGCGCAGAGCAAAAAACACGGGTGCGATATTCGATGAAAACGATGAAGACTTTTCAGAGACAGATTTTGCCGTCGCAGACTTTGCTGACACTGACTATTCAAGCGCTTCCTCCTCTAGTCGTGACCAAGACGAAGTGGAGGGTCGAAACTAATGCTGCGCAAGATTTTTGCCACGATTTTAGGGCTCTCACTTTTCACGGCTGCGTTCCTAGCATTCGATTTAAATGTTTTCAAGACCGACTCGTTTTTCAACCTAAAAGTAGGCTCTGAGGTTTCTGTTCAGACAAACTCCGTTCTGGCGCGAGCGCTGAGTTTGGTTTGCCCTGGCCCAGGCTTCGTTGAACTTAGTGCGAAAGCTGGCGCCGCTAGATTTGGGCACTCTGGCAGGGCGCAAATCGCCGCAAACCAAAATGGTGCCTCAAATTTCGCAAGTGCTGAAGCCCCTGTCTCTCTCATCAGCCAAGAAGATGCCTTGCCGCAGGGCAGTTCTCTGCTCAGTGCAAACCAGACTCAACAATTCTCGGCACCAGCGACTTCGATGTCAGCTGGGGCAAACGGTCTAATTGGCGCTGACTGTGTGAGGCCCGCCAGCGAATTCTGGTTCTTAGGTGCCAGCACAGCCGTCGGCCGTCAACCGCTTTTGATTGTGCACAACCCAAGCCAGGTCAACTCAACCTTCGACATTGAAATTTTCGATGAATCTGGCTCAGTTCAGGCTTCTGGAATGCAAGGTCTTTCGGTTATGGCTGGCAAAACCCTCGTTTTGCCATTGGCCGGTTTTGTTCCCAGCGACCCCGCTTTGACGGTTCACGTCTCGAGTCAGGGTGGCGCCGTTGCTGCCTGGGTTCAGCAGAAAACCGTGCGCGGTCTGGTGGCAGCGGGCATTGACTTCATCTCGCCCAGCAGCCCCGCAACCAATGATGCGGTCTTGCCGGGCATGCAGATCGTTGGCAGCAAGGCAGCAAAAGCCATCGCAAAACTTAACCCCGACTATGCAGACCTGAAACCTTTGCTAAGGGTGTTTGTTCCGAAGGCTTCAGCGGGCAAAGCCAAAAAGGTCAACCTAACCGTTCTGGTTTCGGGCATCGACGCCAAGACCTTCGGCACCGTGGTTCGCCAAGCCGTTGGTGTGGGGCAAACCACAGACATAAGCCTTGAAGGTTTGGGCGACGGAACCTACAGTGTTGAGGTTCGAGCCTCCAAACCTGTCTTGGCATCACTCAAGCTGAGTCGCAATGCCGTTGACGAGGCGAAGGTTCTAACTGCAACCGGTTCAGATTTCACTTGGATGTCAGCAGCCGAACCAACCACATCGGCACGCGACGTGATGGTGTCGAGCCTCGGCAAGTCTGCGTTGAACATAGTAACTCGGGCTGGCCAGCCCGCTTCGGTCGAGATTCAGAACCTTGTTTCTGGCCAAGTAACCCAACTTGAACTCGCTGCCAGCACAATCAAGAGCGTGCCAGTGGCAGCTGGGCAGAACCTTTTGATTTCTGCAGACACACCGGTTTATGCCAACCTCACAACTTTGCTTGGCACCGGCATCGCCACGTTCAAAGTGCTCGACTCGAAAAACCTCGGCGGCCAAGTTTCGACACAGGTTCGTTAGTTTTTGGCCTGGCCACCGCTGCTGCGCTTGGGTGCGCAGCCGCCGCGCAGGCGCCTAGTGATTGTCTAAAAAGAAATCAGGCTCGCGCCCAATAAGTTCGGCCGCTGCACTGAAAACCTGAAACTCAATCGACATGCGAATTTCAAATGGGCTTTTGCGACGATGTTGGCCGAAACGTTCAATGGGCAATCGATAAATAACGATTGTCATTTGGTCAGTTTTCACAGCCCAGCGGCGAACCCTTTTTGTGTCAGGTCGAAAGGTGGGGGAGTCATAGATTTCATATTTCATTTCACCCAAATCATCGGTGAAGTTGGCTTTGATGAACTCAACCGTGTTCTTAACAATGTCTTCAAAGCTGCCCACACGACTCGAACTTTGCGCAAAAAGTGGGCTCAGAGAAACTCGTCGAATCGATCGGCCGTGTCTATTTCGAATCATAGGCAAGAGCGAAGCTGCATCGGTAGGCTTGCCAGATGGTTTGGGGTGACCCTCCGAAAGCCCGAATTCTTCTGCCATATGCCTAGTTTATGGGCGGTCGGGTATTCTTGAGCTTTAGTTTGATAGTTGCTCTGAGAGGCATAAATGTCGGTTGACTGGAACTCGATTGTAAAAACCTATGACGTGCGTGGATTGGTTGGCACCGCTCTAACCACCGAAATCGTTGCGGCATTGGCTGCAGGTTTTGTTGACGAACTCGGCGCCGCCGGCCAAGACGTTGTGGTCGGGCATGACATGCGCGACTCGTCACCTGAGTTTGCTGATGCATTTGCAAGTGGCGCGCAGGCCCGCGGTGCAAACGTGGTTTCAATTGGCCTCTGCTCAACTGATGAAAGCTACTATGCCTCTGGTGCGCTTGGCGCCGCTGCAGCAATGTTCACAGCGAGCCACAACCCAGCCACCTATAACGGAATCAAGTTCTCTCGCGCTGGTGCGAGAGGCATCAGCCTAGACACTGGCCTAGCCGCGATTCGTGATCGTGCCAAGGTTTATCTAGCAAACGGCATCGACGAGGTTGATGCGCCTGGCTCATATCGTGAAGAGCACATCCTCGCTCGTTATGCGGCCTACCTGCGCGAACTTGTAGATTTGCGCAACATTCGCCCGCTCAAGATTGTGATTGACGCGGGCAACGGAATGGGCGGAATGACCGTGCCAGCCGTTCTTGGCAACGCGTGTGATTTGGGCCAATTGCCGCTCGAAATCGTTCCGCTGTATTTTGAACTTGACGGCAGTTTTCCGAACCACGAAGCAAACCCGCTTGACCCTAAGAACCTGGTTGACCTTCAAAAAGCTGTTGTTGAACACGGTGCTGACCTCGGCTTAGCTTTTGACGGTGACGCTGACCGCTGCTTCGTGATCGACGAAAACGGCGATGCTGTTACGCCGTCTGCTGTCGCAGCTATCGTTGCCAGACGCGAAATTGCTCGCGAGCGTGCAAGCCACCCAGATGCCGACATCACCGTTCTTTATAACTTGATCACTTCGCGCATCGTTGCCGAAACCATCGAGACCGATGGTGCAACTGCGGTGCGCACCAAGGTGGGTCACTCACTGATCAAAGATCAGATGGCAGCGACAAACGCGATCTTCGGTGGCGAACACTCAGCGCACTACTACTTCAGAGACTTCTGGGGTGCCGACAACGGCATGCTCGCAGCGATGCACGTGCTCGCCGAGTTCGGTTCGCAAGAGGCTCCGCTTTCAGAGTTCGCTCGCCAATACAACCCATATTTCTTGAGCGGCGAAATCAACTCGACAGTCACCGATGTTGCCGCCGCCAAAGCTCGTGTTCAGTCTGCCTTTGCCGACCGAGCTGACTTTGAAGAATTCGATGGCGTCACTGCGGTTGGCCGCACAGGTGATTCAACCGGCAATGAGAACTCATGGTGGTGGTTCAATGTTCGCGCTTCGAACACCGAGCCTTTGCTTCGTCTAAACGTTGAGGCACGCGATGAATCGGTCATGGTCGCCATTCGTGACGAAGTGTTGGCGCTGATTCGTCAGGCATAATCCTCGCTCTAAAAGGTAACGATTTGGCAAATGTCAGTCATAATTGACAAATGCTAAATTCAACGCGCACAACATTCGATTTCAAGGTCGCTGACCTTTCACTTGCCGAGGCTGGCCGTCACCAGATTCGCTTGGCTGAGAACGAAATGCCTGGCCTGATGGCTATTCGCGATGAATATGCTCCGAGCCAGCCACTCGCTGGTGCGCGCATCGCCGGCTCACTTCACATGACAGTTCAGACGGCCGTTCTGATCGAAACTTTGGTTGCCTTGGGTGCTCAGGTTCGGTGGGCGAGCTGCAACATTTTTTCAACTCAAGACGAGGCTGCTGCGGCCGTTGTGGTTGGCCGCGAGGGCACTGCCGAGGCACCAACCGGCACCCCAGTTTTCGCTTGGAAGGGCGAAAGTCTCGACGAGTACTGGTGGTGCACCGACCGCATTTTCGACTGGTCGGCCGAAGCCGCCGCCGCGGGCTCAGATTTCACTGGCCCAAATTTGATCTTGGATGACGGCGGCGACGCCACCCTACTTGTTCACAAGGGTCGCGAGTTTGAGTTGGCCGGTTCGGTGCCGGCAACCGGCGTTGACGACAGTGAAGAATATGGCGTGATTTTGCAGTTGCTTCGCGGTTCGCTAGTTGCTGACCCAACCCGTTTCACACGCATTGCCGCTGAGATCAAGGGTGTTACCGAAGAAACCACGACCGGTGTTCACCGCCTTTATGAGTTCCACAAGCGTGGCGAACTTTTGTTCCCAGCCATCAACGTGAACGACTCGGTGACCAAGTCGAAGTTTGACAACAAATACGGCATTCGTCACTCGCTACCTGATGGTCTAAACCGCGCGACCGACGTTCTAATCGGTGGCAAGACCGCTTTTGTCGCCGGCTATGGCGACGTTGGCAAGGGTGCGGCCGAAGCGCTTCGTGGCCAGGGTGCACGAGTTTTGGTTAGCGAAGTTGACCCGATCTGCGCATTGCAAGCTGCCATGGATGGTTTTCAAGTTGTTCAGCTCGAATCGGTTATTGAAACCATTGACATCTTTGTGACCGCAACAGGCAACACCGGCATCATACGCCCAGAGCACTTGCTAAACATGAAGCACCTGGCAATCATCGCCAACATCGGTCACTTTGACGATGAGGTAGACATGGCAGGCATTGCTCGCATCGAAGGTGCACAAAAAATTGAAATCAAACCACAGGTGCACGAGTGGCGTTTGCCAACCGGTCGCTCAGTGTTGATTTTGTCTGAAGGCCGCCTAATGAATCTTGGCAACGCCACCGGGCATCCGTCGTTTGTAATGAGCAACTCGTTTAGCAACCAGGTGCTCGCACAAATCGAAATCTTCACAAAAGACTACGAAATCGGTGTCTTTGTGTTGCCTAAAACTCTTGATGAAAAAGTTGCAAGGTTGCATCTTGACGCATTAGGTGTTGAATTGACCGTATTGACTAACGAGCAGGCCCGTTACATTGGTGTTCCAGTGAGCGGCCCGTTCAAAGTTGACCACTATCGTTACTAAAAAGTAGGGGTGCCCCTTGCCACACAAAATTTTGGTCGTTGAAGACGAGATAGACATCAACGAGCTGATCACCGAAGAGCTTGAAAGCAAGGGCTATGTGGTCAAGAGCATCATCGACGGTGCGATTGCCGTTGAAACTTTCAGAGAATTCGAGCCTGACCTGGTTCTGCTCGACTGGATGCTCCCGGGCAAAAGCGGCATCGAAATCATTCGCGAGATTAAAGAGTTCTCGATGGTGCCGATCATCATGGTTTCGGCAAAAACCGAGGTCACTGACCTTGAGCTTGCGCTTAATGATGCTGGCGCCGAAGACTATGTTGAAAAGCCGTTCAAATTTGAGGCTCTACTGAACCGCGTGAAGGTCAACCTCATGCGTCGACCGATCACCGAAGCCAACAAGGTTTTGCGCATCGGCCAGCTTCGCATCGACCTTGATGCCCACGAGGTTAAGCGCGACGACGAGAAACTTTCGCTAACACCGCTCGAATTCAACCTGCTGTGCACTTTGGCGGCAAAGCCAAACCTCGTGTTCTCACGTGAAATGTTGCTTGACCAGGTTTGGGGTTATCAATACAAGGCAGACACTCGCCTCGTGAACGTTCACATTCAACGCTTGCGCAGCAAAATCGAAGAAGACGCCGAGAACCCGAAATATGTTTTGACCGTTCGTGGTGCTGGTTATAAGGCTGGCTTGAGCTAAGTGAGGCGCAGAGGCCCAGCTTCTTGGGCGTTAGCGCTGCTGCGTCGATCACTGCAGGCGCGTGCGGTGCTTTTCACGTTGCTGCTAACTACGGTGTCACTTGTTGCCGTTGGCGGCTTTTTGTCTTATTCAATTGGCGCGGGTCTTTTCAGCACTCGTGTTGACCAGATTCTCGTCGAAGCCAGTCGTGCTAGCTCTGACGTTCAAAACACTTTTGCATCAGCATCGGTAGCGAATCAGAGTGGTCTGCAAACTTTGATGAACCAGGTTGTGCCCAATCTCGAAACCAGTTCGAGCAGCCAAAGTCGTCGAGTTGCTTTGGTGCGAACGCCCGGGCAAGTAACAACAACTTCATTGCAGAGCCCAATTTCAGCAGACCTAGAAATTGCTCTGATTCCTGAAGACCTGAGGGTGGCTGTTCAAGAATCTGACGGCAAACTCAACTACAAATCGGTCGCGTTACCTCAGGCCGATCGCACCATGCATCCTGGTTTGATTGTTGGCGCACCGATTCGAATTCCGGTGGCTGGCAGCTACGAGCTCTATTTGGTTTATGACCTTCAAAGTGAGCAGAACACCCTCGATTTTGTGCAGCGCACGCTGGTTTTTGGCGGCCTCATTTCGATGCTGCTGATTGGTTTGGTTTCACTTTTTATCACCAACTGGTTGGTTCGACCGGTTTTGGTTGTGGCCCAGGTTTCAGAGAAAATCGCGGCCGGAGACCTCGGTCGCCGCATTCCCGAACGAGGCCACGACGTGATTGCGGCTTTGGCCCACTCTTTCAATCGCATGGCCGAAGACCTCGAAACTCAGATCAAGCGCCTAAAGCAGCTTTCGACGATGCAGCAACGCTTTGTGTCTGACGTCTCGCACGAAATGAAGACCCCGCTCACAGTGATCAAGCTTTCACTGAGCCGTTTGAGTGAGCAAAAATCGAATCTCGATGACTCTTCGGTGGCTTTGGTTGACCGCCTTGAACGCCAGGTTGACAAGTTTGAAATTTTGCTAAAAGGCTTGCTTGAAATGTCGCGCTTTGACGCCGGTGTGGCAAAGCTCGAGGTTGAGGTGAAAGATTTGCGCGAGGTCGCTGGCGAGGCTTTGGTTGGCATTCAGCCACTTGCTGATGAAAGAGGATGCACGCTGCGCATTCAACTTCAAGAAGTTAACTGCGAGGCTGAAATTGACCCAACTCGAATTGAGCGCATCGTTCGCAACCTGCTCTCTAACTC
>JBDLVN010000015.1:0-13547 GCA_039804775.1 Actinomycetota bacterium | reverse complement strand
GATCAAGAGCCCAAGGGTTGCGCGATGGGCCAAAGGCTGAGAACTCGGTCGATGAACCCATTGCGAACTCATCGAGGTTGGTCTTGCCAAGAATAGGCATGCCGGCCGCGCGCAGTTTGCTGACGACGGTTGCATCGTAGGGAGGAATCCATCCGTCGAGAATTTTTGAACCAGATGTAGTTGGCGCATCGGTGGTGGTGAGGTTGTCTTTGACCGCGATTGGCAAACCTGCCAGTGGGTGCAAAGCCTTGCCCGCAGCACGATCAGCGTCAACCGCGGCAGCTGCCTCGAGAGCAGTCTCATCGCTAACGTGAAGATAACTGTTGATGACGCCGTTGGTTGCGTTGATGCGGTTTAGAAACTCGCTGGTTAGTTCAACCGAAGAAACTTCGCCCGATTGCAACAACGAAACTAGTTCGCTGGCATTCTTTTTGATTAGGTCAGTCATGGGTTTACTCCTCGTCCAAAATGGCGTTCACCTTGAAGCGGCCCTGTGCGCTGTCAGGTGCACCAGAAAGTGCCTGCTCTTGGGTGAGTGAAGGCTCAACAACGTCTTCACGAAAGACGTTTGCCATGGCAATTGGGTGGCTGGTTGCAGGCACATCGCCTTCAACAGCGGCCTTCACCGTAGCAACCGAGTCAACGATTAGCGACAGTTGCTCAGCGAGGTGGGTGACTTCTTCATCAGTCACAAGAATGCGTGATAAGCCAGCTAGGTGGCGCACCAAATCAGGGGTAATTTCAGACATGAATCTCTCTTGAACCAGTCAATAGGGGTTGCTACTAGTTTAGTTTGAGATGCGGTTCAAGAACTCGGCTTCGTCGATAACCTCAATGCCCAGAGTCTCAGCCTTTGCCAGTTTCGAGCCAGCACCAGGGCCGGCAACCACGAAGGCTGTGTTCTTCGAAACCGAGCCGGCAGCCTTGCCGCCGCGTTCAATGATGGCTTCTTCGGCTTGCTCTCGGGTCATCTGCGTGAGTGTGCCGGTGACCACAATGGTTTTGCCAGCAAAAATGCCATCATTTGCGGCAGCAGCACCCGGCCCAGGGTGACCCGGAACCTCAAGCTGAACACCCGCTGCCCGCCAAGATTCGATGATTTCGCGGTGCCAATCGACTGAAATCCAGTCGATGATCGACTGAGCAAGTGTGGCGCCAACACCGTCAACCACGGCCAACTCGGCTTCACTTGCAGCAAAAATGCGATCGAGTGAACCAAAGTGGGTTGCAAGGGCGCGGGCCGCCACTGGGCCAACATGCCTGATTGAAAGCGCACACAAGAAGCGCCAAAGCGGGCGGGTTTTGATCTCTTCAAGGTTGCGAAGCAATTTGAGCGCAACCTCAGCCGGGCTGCCGTCTTTCTTTCTAAAAAACTCAACAACCTTTGGGCTGCCGTCGGCGTCTAATTTGGGCAAACCGGTGTCGGCATCTAACACCGCAGAACGAATCGGCAGCAGATCTTCGAGCGTGAGGTTGAACAACCCAGCTTCAGAGCGCAACGGAGGCTCGGCTGGTGAAATCGGTTGAACGAGGGCGCAGGCGGCGACGTATCCCAGCGCCTCAATATCGAGCACACCGCGTGACCCAAGATAGGCGATTCGTTCGCGCAGCTGGGCGGGGCAAGAGCGAGAGTTTGGGCAGCGAAGGTCGACGTCGCCCTCGCTAGCCGGCGCAAGCGGTGAACCGCAGTCAGGGCAATTTGCTGGCATCACAAAGGCTCGCTCGGTGCCATCGCGCAGGGCAAGCACCGGGCCAAGAATCTCTGGAATAACATCGCCGGCTTTGCGCAGAACGATTGTGTCGCCGATTAGCACGCCCTTGGCCTTGACCACGTCTTGGTTATGCAAAGTTGCGAACTCAACCACTGAACCGGCAACTTTGACTGGCTCAACCACGGCATAAGGGGTTGCGCGGCCAGTGCGGCCAACCGAAACACGAATGTCAACCAGTTTGGTGTTGACCTGCTCGGGTGGGTATTTATAGGCGATGGCCCAGCGCGGGGCTCGTGAGGTGAACCCGAGGTCGGCTTGAGCTGCAAGAGAGTCAACCTTGATGACGATGCCGTCGATTTCGTGCTCAAGGCTGTGACGCTTGGCGGCAAACTCTTCAACATAGGCAAGAACTTCGGCGGCTGAACCAACGACGCGATAGTTGGTCGAGGTTGGCAAACCCCAACCTGCTAAAACTTCGTAGAGCTCAGACTGGTTAGTGACCGGGGCGTTTGCCCAAGCACCAACGCCGTGCACGAGCATGCGCAACGGTCGAGTTGCAGTCACTCGCGAGTCTTTTTGACGAAGCGAACCTGAAGCCGAGTTGCGTGGGTTGGCAAACAGCGGCTTGCCCTCGGCAGCAAGGGACTCGTTCAACTTTGCAAAGTCGGCGAGGTTATAAAAAATCTCTCCGCGAACCTCAACCACCGGAGGATGGCCCGAGCCAGATAGCTTGCGCGGAATCGACTTGATGGTCAACACGTTTGCAGTGACATCTTCGCCCACTACCCCATCACCGCGGGTCGCTGCCGAAACCAAAACTGAGTTTTCATAGCGCAGGTTGATGGCTAAGCCGTCGATCTTCAACTCACACAAAAACGGCCCATTGTCGGTTTTTTCGAGCCAAGCTGCGAGCTCTTCAGCACCAAAAACGTTGTCAAGGCTCATCATTCGCTCAAGGTGTTGAACCGGCGCGAAAGCCTCGTTGGCCGAACCACCGACCGATTGGGTTGGGCTGTCGCCGCTTATTAGCTCAGGGTTCGAACGCTCTAGAGACTCAAGCTCGACCATGAGCGCGTCATAGGCGTCATCACTGACCAAAACTGTGTTGCCTTCGTAATATGCCCGACGATAAGCGTTGATTTGATCACTGAGCGCAGCCACGCGCGAAACGATGGATTCGTGTCCGGCAACACGGCCAACTAGCGAATCGTGTTCGTTTTTGCCAGCTGCGGCTGCTTCGTTCGAGATGTTTGAGGCGTCAGTCACAGCTCAACTTTAAGCCCCGGCAGCGATATTTTCGGCGAGCGCCTCTAGGTCGCCTGCCACTGCACTGACGGTGCGATCGATCGTGGTTTGACCGAGCACCCGCGAGCCGACATAAAGAACTGCAGTCTGACCTGGTGCGACGCCGATGATTGGTTCTTTCACGCGAATCACGAGTTCGCCACCGATGACAGCTGCCTGAGCTGCGACTTCTTCGCCGTGTGCTCGCACCTGAACGCCGATGTCGAAAAACTCGTTCACTTGCGAGGGGGCAACGCCGCACCAACTGAAGCGTGTACCTGCAAGCTCAGACACGGCGAGCGCAGCTTGAGGCCCTACAACCACAGTGTTGGTCTTTGGACTAATCGAGAGCACATAGCGCGGGTTGCCATCTGGTGCTGGTTTGCCGATTCGAAGCCCTTTGCGCTGGCCTACCGTGTAACCGAAAGAACCTTCGTGTTTGCCCAGAACATTGCCGTCAACGTCGATGATTTGGCCAGGCACTTTGCCGCCAACTTTTTCGGTGATCCAATCTTGGGTATCACCCTCAGGAATGAAGCAGATGTCATAGCTGTCTGGCTTATTGGCAACTGCAAGGCCGCGACGGTCAGCTTCGGCGCGCACATCTGCTTTTGACGCTTCTTTGCCTAGTGGAAACATGCTGTGGGATAACTGTTCGGCAGTTAGCACTCCCAGCACATATGACTGGTCTTTTGCCATCTCGTTGCTTCGGTGAAGCTCTAGGTTGCCAGCGTCATCGGTTAGCAGCGAGGCATAGTGCCCGGTGCAAACAGCATCGAAACCCATTGCAAGTGCCTTTTCGAGAAGCGCAGCGAACTTGATGCGCTCGTTGCAGCGCATGCAGGGGTTAGGTGTGCGACCAGCTTGGTATTCAGCAATGAAGTCGTCAACCACCTGCTCTTTGAAACGATCGCTGAAATCCCAGACATAATAAGGAATTCCGAGTACGTTACAGGCACGCTGGGCGTCCATTGAATCTTCGATGGTGCAGCATCCTCGTGAACCGGTGCGCAAGGTGCCAGCATTTCGCGAAAGCGCCAGGTGCACACCCACGACCTCGTGACCGGCTTCGACGGCGCGGGCGGCAGCAACCGCTGAGTCAACACCGCCACTCATTGCAGCAAGAACCTTCATCGCGCCTCACCAGCCTTTCGCGCACCCGCATAGGCCGCGGGCAAGGCGGCCAAGAACTCTTCTATGTCACCTTCTGTGGTGTTATAACCAAAACTCACTCGGATGCATTCCGAAGCGGCGTTCTCATCGCGACCCATGGCAAGCATGACGTGCGAGGCATTAATGACGCCAGCTTGGCAAGCTGAACCTGTTGAAACTGCGATGCCTTTGAGATCGAGCAAAACTAAAAGGCTGTCGCCAGGGCAATCGGTGAACCTGATGTGCACCGTGCTTGGCAGGGTTTCAGCATTTTCGGCAGTGATTTGCGCTGTGGGGACGATCTCTTTGACCGCAGCCAGCAACGTTGCCTTGAGCGCTGCATCGCGTTCAGCCCGCTCTGTGAGCGTCGCTCGAACCTCTGAGGCCGCCAGAGCAAACGCACCTGCCCCAGCCGCGTTAAGAGTGCCCGAGCGCAGCTTTCGTTCGTGACCACCACCATGGCTCACTGGCACGAGTTCAATGTCGCGACTAACGATGAGCGCACCAACCCCAACAGGGCCGCCGATTTTGTGGGCAGTGATGGTTAGAAGCGAAAGACCCGAACCGGCGAAGTGAACCGGCACGTGCCCAAACGCTGCAACTGCATCGCTGTGAACCGGAACCCCGTGCTCTCTAGCGATTTGGCAGACTTTTGCAATTGGCGAGACGACGCCAGTTTCGTTGTTAGCCCACATCAAAGAAATCAAGGCAACTTCATCGGCGCGCTCAGTTAAAAAGTTCTCGAGTTCGCTTAGGTCGAAGTTGCCGTTGGCATCTAGTTCTAAAAGGTGAAGCTCGGCCCGGTGATCTTCAGGCCCGTGAGACTCTAACCACTCGAGAGCATCTAGCACGGCGTGGTGTTCGGCAGCAGTTGAAATAATGATGCGACGGCGATTATCGGCTTTGAAACGCGACCAATACAGCCCCTTGATCGCCAGGTTGTCTGCTTCGGTGCCGCCAGACGTGAAGATCACTTCGCTTCGGTGACAACCAATGGTGGCGGCTAGCTTTTCGCGAGCATCTTCAACCACCATTCGGGCGCGTTGACCAAATCCATGAACCGATGAGGGGTTTCCAACCAGTGCAAGATCGGCTGTGTATCGCAACAAAACCTCGGGTCTAATGGGTGAGGTTGCTGCGTGGTCTAGATAAACGGCCATTGTTTAAGCCTAATCGCAAGGCACGCACCAGTGTGATTTGTTACCGATTGCAACACCACACTGAAAGACGGTCAAGCCGAGGGGCGTTACCTGACCGAAACAACAAATTTAGTAGGCTGATAGAAAATCCCTGCAAGCGTTTTCGATGTTTGCCCAGCAACTTATGTGTCTTTGAAGGTTGAAATGTCAGACTCGAACACCGGCCACGCCTCGACGCTTGGCGTATCGTTCGAAAACGGCAAAGGCACCATCAGGGTTTATTCGTCAAACGCCACCAAAGTTGAACTTTGCATTCTTGATGACAGCGATTTTCGTCAAATAACGAGCACTCTGCCACTAAAAAAGGGTGAATACGACATTTGGGCGACCACATCGGCCAAGCTAGTGCCCGGCACAAAGTATGTTTTGCGCGCTGACGGCCCTCAAGGCCCACGCCACACATTCAACCCCACCGCAAACCTCATTGACCCTTATGCCAAAGCGGTTCACCGCGAAAATCAGCGCGAGTATTATTGCGTGGCCATCGAAGACACTTTCGATTGGCAGGGAGTGACTAAGCCGAACATTCCGCTTGATGAATCAATCATTTATGAGGCTCACCTGCGCGGTTTGACTCGAAGCAACCCCGAAATCGACGACGATTTGCGTGGCACCTATGCCGCCCTAGCTCACCCGTCAACGATTGCCCACTTGAAAAAAATCGGCATAACCGCAATCGAGCTGTTGCCGATTCAAATGTTTATTAGTGAACCTCGATTGATGAACATGGGGCTTATCAACTATTGGGGTTATAACACCATCAACTTCTTTAGCCCGCAGTTTCGCTATGCCTCAGAAGCCGCCCGAAACGCTGGGCCAGAAGCGATTGTCAATGAGTTGAAAACCGCGATTCGCGAGCTTCACCGCAACGGCATTGAAGTGCTCCTCGACGTTGTCTATAACCACACCTCTGAGGGCAGCAGCAACGGCAACGTCTTTAGCTTCAAGGGGTTAGACAGCGCGAGCTATTACCGCATGGATGACGCCGGTCACTATCAAGACACAACCGGCTGCGGCAACTCTTTGAACTTTGCAAATAGCCACGTGGTTGATCTTGTGCTCGATTCAATGCGCTACTGGACCAACGAAATGCAGATTGACGGTTTTAGGTTTGACCTTGCCACAACCTTGGCACGCGACGAGAACAACACCTACAACGCAAACCACCCACTATTGCAGCGAATTCAGGCCGACTCGACTTTCAACGACTCAAAACTGATTGTTGAACCCTGGGATGTCGGCCTTGGTGGTTGGCAAACTGGCAATTTTCCAGACAGATTTAGCGAATGGAACGACCGCTATCGCGACAGTGTGCGACGTTTTTGGCTCACCGACATCGCCACCGCTCGTAACAGCGGAAACCACTGGAACGGCGTTGGCGATTTAGCTACTCGCCTCTCGGGCTCGCAAGACGTCGTTGACGGGCCAACTGGCGTTCTTGGTTCTGTCAACTTTGTGACAGCACACGACGGTTTCACTCTGCACGACTTGGTTAGCTACAACGTCAAGCACAATCAGGTCAACGGTGAAAGCAACCGCGACGGCACCAGCAACAACTATTCGTTCAACCACGGTGCCGAAGGTGACACTGATGATCAGGCAATTTTGGCAACGCGGCGCAAGGCTATGCGCAATCTGCTAGGAACTCTTCTGCTTTCTGCCGGTGTGCCAATGATCACCTCTGGCGATGAACGGGCTAAAACTCAACTCGGCAACAACAATGCCTATTGCCAAGACAGCCAACTGAGCTGGGTCAGCTGGGACACCTCGCGAAACGAGCGAGACCTCGAAACAACGGTCGGTTATCTCACTCGCCTACGCCGTGAAAACCCGGTTCTTAGACCCAAATCTTTTGGCAACTACAACCTGATGCATGAAGAATCTGATCGTGTCAGATGGTTCTCGGCTCACGGCGAGATAATGGGCGACGATGACTGGGGCAACGCTGAAAGCCGCACGGTTGCAAGGTTTGCCGAGCATATCAATAGCGATGGTTCGACTAACCGGTTTTTGATTGTGGCCCATGGCAAAGAAGTTGCGGCTGAATTCACTTTGCCACATGAAATTATTAAGACCCGCTTCGAGCTGGTTTGGAACAGCGCCCTAGACTTGCCACCCACGACGATCGAAAGCTTCGTGCCTGGTGAAAAAATTGAGATGTCTGCAACCTCGATGATGCTCTTTAAAGCCGCTGATCACGACGACATTTCTGCTCAGAATGTAAGCGTTTAGCAACGAAGCTGTTACACCTTTGATTTTTCGCTTCGCGAGCCATAATTTTTCACTAAGTTATGGAGTGTGAACAAAGTTAACAGCATCAGTTTTCGCAGCTCGAACCCAATCGGTCGTTTGCCGATTTTGCATGTCAGACCGAGCATCGACGAAGGCCGATGGCCTGCTAAAGCCTTTGCTGGCGAGGTTATTGCTTTTGCAGCAACTGTATTTCGCGAAGGGCACGATGCGCTTGCTGCCGAAGTCTTGCTAACCAACCCCAAAGGCATAACCAGCGTTCACCGAATGCATGCCGGTGCCCCAGGTTCAGATCGCTGGCACGCTCTGGCTCGAGTTGCCGAAACCGGCACCTATCGCTTTGCGATTCGCGCTTTTGCCGATGATTTCGAAACCTGGCACCACAACACTGAGGTGAAACTTGCCGCAGGTGTTGACCAAGACCTCATGATGCTCGAGGGCATCAAACTCTTCAAAACTGCCGCTGCCGAAAAAGATCGTGCAATGGCCAATAGCCAGAGCCTGCTAGCCGCCGCCGAACTGCTAGCTGACAAAACACTTTCGCCTGAAGAGCGCTTCTTTCGAGTCAACGGTGACGCCGAACTTTTGGCAGCAATTACCGAGCATCCGATTAGAAGCCTCATCACACTAAGTGACGAGTTCAAGATTTTGAGCGAGCGCCAAGCGGCTGGCGCTGCAGCTTGGTACGAGTTTTTTCCGCGGAGTGAAGGCGCAGAATTCGACGAGAAGAAGCAGACCTGGCGCTCAGGTAACTTCAAAACGGCAACTAAGCGACTCAAAGGCGTTGCCGACATGGGCTTCGACGTGCTTTATTTGCCGCCGATTCACCCCATCGGCACCGCGCACCGAAAGGGCCCAAACAACACTTTGACTGCAGGCCCAAACGACCCAGGCTCGCCTTGGGCTGTCGGCTCTGCAGATGGTGGTCACGATGCGATTCACCCAGATCTAGGCACTGAAGCCGACTTTGTAGCATTTGTGAAAGCCGCCAACAAGTTGGGCATCGAAATCGCCCTTGACTTGGCTCTGCAGGCATCGCCTGACCACCCCTGGGTTGCGGCACACCCTGAGTGGTTCACGACGCGAGCTGACGGCACCATTGCCTATGCTGAAAACCCGCCGAAGAAATACCAAGACATCTACCCCATCAACTTCGATAACGACCCTGAGGGTATCTACAACGAAGTTTTGCGCGTGGTAAACAAGTGGATCGCCCTAGGCGTCAAGATTTTTCGCGTTGACAACCCTCACACCAAACCGTTGCAGTTTTGGGAATGGCTGATCGGCGAAGTCAACGCCAAGAACCCAGAGGTTATCTTCTTAGCCGAAGCATTCACAAGGCCAGCGATGATGCACGGCCTCGGTCGTGTCGGTTTTCAGCAGAGCTACACCTACTACACCTGGCGAAACACCAAAGACGAACTGGTCAGCTATTTCAATGAACTTGCTGACGAGAGTGCCGACTTTTTCAGACCAAACTTTTGGGTCAGCACGCCAGACATTTTGACACAATACCTTCAGTTTGGTGGCCGACCAGCTCACAAGATTCGCGCAGCTATCGCAGCAACAGCAGGCGCCAGCTGGGGCATGTATGCCGGTTATGAGCTCGTCGAGTCAGTTGCTCGCCCAGGCGCTGAGGAGCACATCAACAGCGAGAAATATGAATTTAAGCCTCGCAACTGGGATCTCGCACTTTCGCAGGGCCGAAGCCTCGCGCCCTACATCACGAAGCTAAACGATGCTCGTCGCGAAAACCCGGCACTTCGCCAGCTGCGAAATCTGGTTACGCACTGGAGCGATGACAGCGCTATTTTGGTCTTCAGCAAATACCTCGCGGCCGAGCACACTGATTCAGGCATGTCAAACGCTGTCATCGTGGTTGCCAACGTTGACCCACACTCGATTCGCGAAACCACTATTCACCTCGACCTGACCAAACTCGGCTTGCCAGAGGACGCCTCGTTCGAAGTGGTCGATCAGATCACCGGCAAATCGTTTCACTGGTCGGCTCACAACTTCGTTCGCCTCGATGCGTTTATCGAACCCGTTCACATTCTTAAAATCACTCAAGTTCACAACTAGGTAGGCGCAAAATGGCTAAGTCACAGGCAGTGCAGTTGCCCGAGATTCACATTGACGTTCTGTGGAAGGTCAGTGAGGGGCGCTATCACGACCCGCACAGCGTTTTAGGCGCGCACCTGATCAACGGTGTTGCAAACGACCAATGGGTGATTCGAGCCCTCAGACCAATGGCCGAAAAGGTTTCTGCCAAACTCGCCGACGGCTCTGTCGTTGAGCTAGATCACCTACACAACGGCATCTGGCAGGGCTTCGCAAAGTCAGCGAGCAAACCTGACTATCGCGTAACAGCTAAATATGAAGGCGCACCTGAGTGGGTTAGCGATGACCCTTATCGTCACTTGCCTACCTTGACTGAGTTTGATCTGCACCTGATTCAAGAGGGTCGCCACGAAGAGCTCTGGAAGGCTCTCGGTTCGCACGTTCTGCGGTTTAGCAGCAGCCTAGGTGACCTCAAAGGTGTTTCGTTTGCGGTCTGGGCGCCGAACGCACAGGCGGTTCGCGTTGTTGGTGATTTCAACCACTGGAACGGCGTTGCCCATGCAATGCGCGTGATGGGTGGCAATGGTGTTTGGGAGCTTTTCGTTCCAGGCATCGACGAGGGCACCAAATATAAATACGAAATTCTCACCAAGGCTGGCCACTGGGTTACCAAAATCGACCCTTTGGCACAGGCAACCGAGGTTCCCCCTTCAACCGCCTCGATTGTGACAGAGTCTCGCTTCACTTGGTCTGACAAAACCTGGCTAGAGGCTCGCGCAAAGCGCGACGCCCTAAAGTCACCGATGAGCATCTATGAACTTCACTTGGGTTCATGGCGAATCGGTTTGAACTACCGCAGCATCGCCGACGAGCTCATTGACTACATCAAAGAGACCGGCTTCACCCACGTTGAGTTCATGCCACTGGCTGAGCACCCTTATGCACCCTCGTGGGGCTACCAGGTCACTGGCTATTTTGCCCCGACGTCTCGCTTTGGCTCACCCGATGACCTGCGCTATTTGATCGACCGTTTGCACGGCGCTGGCATCGGAGTTTTGCTTGACTGGGTTCCAGCGCATTTTCCGAAGGACGAATGGGCTCTCGGTCGCTTTGACGGCGAGCCGCTCTATGAACACGCCGACCCACGCCGGGGCGAGCACCCTGACTGGGGCACCTACATCTTCGACTTTGGCCGCACCGAGGTTCGCAACTTCTTGGTCTCAAACGCGCTGTTCTGGCTTGAAGAGTTTCACATCGATGGTCTGAGGGTTGATGCGGTTGCATCGATGCTCTATCTCGACTATTCACGTGAGGGTAACGATTGGTTGCCTAACGTCCATGGTGGCCGCGAGAATCTAGACGCCATTCGTTTCATGCAAGAGGCAAACGCAACCGCATATCGCCGCAACCCCGGCGTGATGATGATTGCAGAAGAGTCAACCAGTTGGGGTGGTGTTAGCGCGCCAACCGACGGCGGTGGGCTCGGATACGGCTTCAAATGGAACATGGGCTGGATGAACGACACCCTCGAATACATTCAAAAAGACCCGATGTATCGTCGGTATCACCACGGTGAACTCACCTTCTCGATGCTTTATGCCTACGACGAAAAGTTCATCTTGCCTATCAGTCACGACGAAGTCGTTCACGGCAAAGGCTCACTGCTCAGCAAGATGCCGGGCGACCACTGGCAAAAGCTTGCAAACCTGCGCGCCTATTTGGCTTTCATGTGGGCCCACCCAGGCAAGCAGCTTTTGTTTATGGGCAGCGAGTTCGGCCAATTTGCCGAGTGGAACATCGAACACGGTCTGGAATGGTGGTTGGTTGACCAACCATCTCACCGAGCCATATTGAAGCTTGTTGGTGAGCTAAACCGTGTCTATGTTGAAAACCCTCCGATGTGGGAGCTCGACCACCAGTGGACCGGTTTTAGATGGATTGACGGTGGCGATGCCGACCGCAACCTACTCACATTCTTGCGCCTCGACGACTTTGGCAACCCCATCGCCTGCGTCATCAACTTCGCAGGTCACCCGCATGAAAACTTCACGCTAGGCCTACCGATCAGGGGCGACTGGGTAGAGATTTTGAACACCGACGCAGTTGAGTTCGGCGGCAGTGGTGTGGGCAACGGCGGCAAGATTGTTGCCAATGGCGATGGTTCGCACGGTCAGCCGTTCTCGGCAACCATTACGGTGCCTCCGCTTGGTTCAGTTTGGTTCAAGCCGGCTAGCTAAATTCAACTCGGCCAGCCTAAAAGACCGCCTCGCACTCATCGACTTGGGTGCGAGGCTTTTTTGCTCGAAGCTAATACATCAACATTGTGAGTTTTTTGCGCGCGTTAGCGACAGCCTCACCGGGGCCAACCGCTGTGAAAAGCTCAAGCAAACGCTGACGAAGTGCTTCTCGTTCATCAAACTTGACGGCAAAACGATCGAGAATCAATCCAAACGCAACATCTAACTCGCCTGTGGCGAGCACGCAGTCAACCTTTAGCAGGGTTTCGTCAAGCGTCTGAGGTTCGCCTGCAAGCACGGCATCAAAGTCAACGTTCTCGAGTCGAATCTGCAGGCGAATCTGGGCAAGTGCCTCGGCCGCAACGACATCTGCGGGGCTGTCTGCTAGCACGGCAGCAAATTCTTTTTCAGCCAAGGCCAGATCGCCTGCGTTCAAGGCTGTGATGCCAGCAACGTGTTTCGGAGAAACGGGAGGCTCATCGCTGGCTGCCGCTTCTGGGCTTTCGGTGACACGAACTGTTCCTGTTATGCCATTTTGGCCAGCGGCAAACATAACCTTTGTCAGAACTTCAGTGATAGCTTCTTCTGGCTGATCTGAAGTGAACAGTGCAACTGGTTGACCTTTTAGAATGACGTGAACCGAAGGGAGGGCCTGAACCTCGAACGCCTTCACTAACTCAGGGCTGCTGTCTGCGTCAGCTCGAGCCAAAACAATGCGACCCTCAGCACTTCTAACCAGGCGAGCGAGTTTGATGCTGAGTTCTCTGCTGTGCTCGCTGCGGCTTGTATAAAACTCGACCAAAATCGGCACAGAGTTTGAAATCGCCATAAAACTGCGCAGGTTCGCGGTGGTGAGCTCATTGACCAGGCTTGCTAGTTCAAAATTGCTAGGCTCAGCACTCGGTAGCCCCGAGCCGATTGAGCCTTCTGTGCCGTCTGATGCGCCAGCAAAAGACCCGGCTGCGCTTCCAGCCGCTCCGCCAGCTGCAGAGGCTGCAGAAGCTCCGGCGGCTTGACCAGAAACCGCACGGTTTTTCAGGGCCGAAAGGTCAACCGCGCCGGCCAAGTTTGCTCTAAAGAATGCGTCGTTCGTCGTCACTTTAATGCCTTTACTTGCACGAGGCCGAAGGAGTAGCCCAGCAGGCGAATGCGCCCACCGTTGGTATTTGGAACAAAGAACAGCATCATGTCGCCATAGGTAGTTGAAATGCCGGTTGTGCTGCCAGCCTTGCCAAGAAGAATCTTCTCGAGGCCGCCAACAACAATCGCCTGCGTTGACTTCTTTGGTTTGGTAACAGTCACGTCTTTCATATAAAGCGCTACAAGAGCACCATTGCTCATAGTGTTCAGGCCAAGAATGTTTGGTGAGCCCAGAACATGGTTGAACGAAATTTTTCCGTTTTTGAGGCTCGCCAAGTTAGTCGCCTGGCTCTTCACAATGCCCTGATAGAAATCGTCAGCCGAAACATCAAAGTCGTTGATTGCCAGGCTTGAAAGCGGGTTATTGATCAGGTCGCCATAGCCATCAACTATGTCAATCGGTTTCTTGACCAAAAAGCCCGAGTCTGGCGCAGTTTGAATTGCACCAACAGCCGCTGAGGCAACGGCTGGGGTTTTTTGGTGAAGCTCAATGGTGTACCAAACCTTGTAAT
>JBDLVN010000014.1:0-12320 GCA_039804775.1 Actinomycetota bacterium | reverse complement strand
CAAACCACTAACAGGCACAACAGAACCATCAGAAGCAAACACAAGCGTGTAATCAAGATCACGCCACCCAAACTCGCCACCAACATCACGAACACGAACCGGCGAACCAGAAACCTCAGTCGTAACACTGCCATCAACATTCACCCAAGAAGTTGAAACCTCAGTCAACTCACCAGACACCAACACCCGATGATGCAACTGCTTAGCCCTGACCTGAGCCGACAAAAAATCATCAGCAACAAACCCATCAGAAACACCAACAGAAGCTTTAGCCGCACCAACCCCAAAAACAGGCACCAACCCAGATGCAACCAAAGACGTAACTAAAACAGTCGAAACCAGCCGACCAAAAACCCCAAAACGAAACAAAACCCGCCCCTAATCAACAACGATTGCGGTCAGTCAAGCACAAAACCCCAAGCGTTGCAAATCAGCAACATGGGTTGTTCGAGACGGCAAGTCAGCGCCAGGCTCAGGCTCGGCAATGCCGGCCAAACCGGCTAAGCGCCCGCGCTCGGGTTCTTTCTTTGAAGATCGCTGGGACAACCGCGAAAGGTAGGCCTTTTTAGACGCTGGCGGCAGGTTTGCTGGCCTAAGACCCTCAGATTTATCAACCCACCCTTCGGGGTGGGTTTTTTGTTGCCGTTTTGCTTTTCGATTTCGTAACCAAATTGATGCAAATTCACAGCAAATTAAGCAGAAAGTGGAGCAAAGTGGAGTAAAGTGGAGAAAACGGGAATAATCTCGAGATTTGTATTTGCGACACCACCAAAGGCCTGACGAGGCCTGAGGCCAGAGCCCAGAGAGGGGAGTGACCGATGCTATTAGGCACGCACACCCCCAAGCTCGACGAAAAAGGTCGCCTCATCTTGCCAGCAAAGTTTCGCGATGAGTTCGACGCCGGCGTTGTAATCACTCGCGGCCAAGAGAACTGTCTTGTGATTTTTAGCACCGCAGAGTTTCAGAGTGTTCTCGAGGCAGCTGCCTCGGCACCGCTCACTAACCGCGACTCACGTGACTATGCACGTGTGCTCATGTCTGGTGCAAGCGCTGAGACCCCCGATAAGCAGGGCCGAGTTACCTTGCCTCAAAACCTACGGGCGTATGCCTCGCTCGAAAAAGACCTAGTTGTAATCGGTGTCGGCAAGCGCGCTGAAATCTGGAACGCAACAGCCTGGGCTACCTACCTAGCAGCTCAAGAAGAGAAATTCGCCAACCTCGACGAGGAGGTGACGCCAGGGGTGCTCTAAGCACCAACGCCTCTGACCTTTGACCTTCAGCCATCAGCTGTGACGAACTTCCCCCTCGCCACAGCTGATGGATGGGGATCAAGGCTCCGAGACAAACGGCATAAAAATGACCAAAGAAATCAACGAACTTCACAAGCCAGTAGCACTTGAACGCACCCTTGAGATTTTGGGTGGCTCGCTTGGCGAAACCGGCGCGGGCAAAGTTTTGGTTGACTGCACCCTTGGCCTTGGGGGCCACAGCGAGGCTTTTCTTGATCGCTTTAGCGAACTCACTTTGATTGGCATCGACCGCGACCCAAGTGCTCTTGAGCTAGCTGGCAAGCGCCTTGAGCGTTTTGGCGCGCGTGCCAAGCTTGTTCACGCCGTTTATGACGAAATCGCCGACGTTGTCTATGACCTCGGATACAACGGTGTTGACGCAATCTTGCTCGACCTTGGCGTCTCGTCAATGCAGCTCGACCAAGCCGACCGCGGTTTTGCCTACAGCTATGACGCGCCACTTGATATGCGCATGGATTCAACCACCGGCCGCACCGCAGCCGATGTGGTCAACAGCTACCCAGAAGCCGAGCTTGCTCGCATCTTCAAAGAGTTTGGCGAAGAACGCTATGCCAAACCGGTAGCTCACAAAATTGTGGAACAGCGCAAAGTAGCACCGTTCACAAGCAGTGCAGCACTCGCAACATTGATTGCCAAGGTGATTCCGTTCATCCCAGGCAAATCAAACGGTCACCCAGCCAAGCGAGTGTTTCAAGCATTGCGCATCGAAGTTAATCGTGAACTCGATGTATTGATCGACACAATGCCGGCCGCCATTGGCGCGTTGAACCTTGGCGGCCGCATTCTGATCTTGGCTTATCACTCGCTCGAAGACCGCATCGTCAAGCAGGCGATTATGGGCGCAGCAACCTCTTCGGCACCAATCGGTCTGCCCGAACTGCCTGAACACGCACCAACTCTAAAACTTGTGGTTAAAGGTGCCGAAATGGCAACCGACCAAGAAATTGCCGAGAACCCTCGCGCGGCATCAGTGCGCTTGCGCGCAGCCGAAAAGATTCGAGTGGCAGCATGAGCATGACGATTCAAAATAGCGCTGCTCGTCGGCTAACCCCGAGCCAAGCTGCTGCAGCTCGTGCTCAGCGTCAACCCGCTTTGCGCCTGGTTGAGGCAACGGAGGTATTCACTCGCAAACTACTCGGCAAGGCAACTCTTCAAGCCGCCGTCGTGCTCAGCGTTGGCTTGATTGGTGTGTTCCTCCTCGGGCTGCAACTAAGCATCATGATTCAGCAAGGGTCATATCAGCTATCTGGTTTGAAAGCTCAAATGACCGAGCTCACCACAACAAATCAGATTCTCGATGAGCAGGTTCGTTCGCTTGGCTCAGACCAAAACCTTGCAAATGCTGCTTCGCACTTGGGCATGGTCACAAATGCCAACCCGGTCTATCTGCGTCTGTCAGATGGCAAAGTTATCGGCCACCCGCGCCCAGCTGTTGCCAGCTCTGAGGTTCGAATCGGCAAAAACGTTGTGCCAAATGCAGCACTAGTGGCAACCACCACTTCGGCTGCTCTGGCATCAGCGTCGAAAGCGGCCGAGGCTGCATCACAGGCAGCCAAAGCTGCTGCAACCGCATCAGCCTCAGCGGTGTCGAAATCATCTTCGCTGGCCGCGGCAAAGGCTCACCCTTCGGCAACAAAAGTCCAATCACCTGGGGCAAAAGCTGCGAAAACCAATGTCGCTGCCAAAAACTTGGTTACACCACAGGTAACTTTGGCTTCAAGCGGAATTCCCGTTTCACCAACCAACTAGTCGAGTTTAGGCAGGGCAGATGCGCTCCGTTTCGCCGCGCAACAATCGACTAGTCGTGGTCATGTTGATAGTCACACTGGTTGCGGTTGCATGCGTGGTGCGTCTCGTTCAATTTCAGGTTTTGCAAGCAACCGAGATCAACAAAATCTCTTATGACCGACGCGCTACCACAGTGCCAATCACAGCGCTTCGCGGCGACATCGTTGACGCCGATGGTCAGGTTCTTGCCACAACGGTGATTCGCTATGACATCAACGCGGCTCCCGACATTGTCAAACCAATCTCGCGAATGGTTGATGGGCAACTGGTAACGCTGACCCCAGACGATGTTGCCACAGAGCTAGCACCGCTTCTCAAAATGAAGCCGGCTGAAATCGTCAAGAAAATCACTGGCACCACGAAATATGCCAACATCAAAAAGAAAGTCAGCGCGACCATTTATCGCAAGATTCTTGCGCTCGATATTCCTTGGCTTTTTTATGACGACGTGCCGGTGCGGGTTTACCCAAACGGCGCTGTTGCAGGCAACCTGGTTGGCTTTTTGGGTTCAGACGGCACACCGTTGGCTGGTCTTGAGCGCACAATGAACGAGTGTCTGGCTGGTGTTGACGGCACCGAAACCTATGAGCAGGGTGTTGACGGCATCAAGATTCCGTCGAGCACGGTGACAACCCGCGCCGCTCGAAACGGTTCAAAAGTTGTTCTAACAATTCACAACGACCTGCAATATTCTGCCCAGCAAGTCATCACCAACTATGTCAAGAGTGAGCGCGCCGACTGGGGCAGTGCCGTAATCGTCGAGGCTAAGACCGGCAAGATTTTGACAGCGGCGGAGTATCCCTCAGTTGATCCAAACGTGTTCTTCAAGAGCAAAGCTGCCGACCGCGGCTCACGCATTTTTCAGGCCACGTTTGAACCTGGTTCAACGATGAAGACCGTGGCAGCTGCAACCGCCCTCGATGTGGGCAAAGCAACACCTTCGACGCAGGTTCGAGCACCCCAGACGCTTTATTTGCCTTGGGGTGACACCATCAGCGATTCACACGCCCACCCAACCCAAAAGCTAACCCTCACCGGTGTTTTGCGTGACTCATCGAACACGGGCATCGTGCAGATTGCCGGCAAAGTCTCGGCCGCAACTCGCTATAAATATCTCAAGATGTTCGGCATCGGTGAATCAACTGCGGTTCACTTCGAAGGCGAATCGGGCGGCATCATGAGCCCTTCAAAGCAATGGGATAAGCTCACCAACCTCGTAACCATGTTTGGCCAAGGCCTGGCTGTTACCCCGATTCAAACCGCCTATTTCTATCAGACCATCGCCAATCAAGGCACTAGACTGCCGGCACAACTGGTTGCTGGTTGCCAAGCGTCAAATGGCAAACTCGTTGCACCGGTTTTGCCAAAGCCGGTTTCGGTTTTGAGCCCTGCGACAGCTCGCAGCACAGTTGACATGCTTGAGAAGGTTGTCGAGCAGGGTGGCATTGGCCGCACCGCTGGCATCGACGGGTGGCGCATCGGCGGCAAGTCGGGCACGGCTCAGCTGCGCGAGGGCAAGGGTTACGGATACCTCCACGCCATTTCGTTTATCGGCATGGCACCAGCCGAAGACCCACAATATGTTTTGGCTGTAACGATTTATAAACCGCGCACCGTGAGCAACTCGATTGGTGCAACACCGCCTTTCAAGGCAATCATGAATCAGATTTTGCGCACATTCAGCGTGCCTTTCTCGCACGGCAAATCGGCGAATATTCCGACCGAATGGTAAGTCTGACGAGCAAAAATGACTTCTAGTGATGAAATTGGTTTTATGAAAGAGCAGATTCCACCAATCCTGCGCCCTGAGCGGGTTAAACCGGTCAGTTTGGCTGCGTTGGCTCGCCAATTTTCATTGGCTGAATCTGAAATTTTTGATTTGCCTTTCGCCGACCTTGCAGAGGTTGTACTAACCGGCATCAGCATGAACACCAACGACCTTCGCCCAGGCGACCTGTTCGTAGCAATGCCTGGCCTCAAAACTCATGGCGTTCGCTTTGCTGCCAAAGCCTTAGAGAAAGGCGCCGTTGCAATCGTCACTGACTCAGCCGGCAGTGCCGAACTTGCTGAAATGATTGCGGTTGATCTGAAAGATGCCGAAGGTGCGCTGGCCCTCGCAGCAGCTAAAGTTCCAGTGTTGATTCTTGAAAACCCGCGCACTCGATTGGGTGACCTTGCTGCATTTGTTTATGGCAATGTCGGTGAGGGTTTGCCAAAGCTTTTTGCAACCACCGGTACCAACGGCAAAACCTCAACAACTTATTTGCTTGAAGGCATTCTGCGTCAGCTTGGTGAAGTCACTGGGCTCACCTCAACCGCTGAGCGTCACATTGCTGGCGAGGTTATCGTTAGCCGCCTCACAACCCCCGAGTCAACCGAAATGCAGGCACTGATTGCTCGCATGCGCGAACGTGCGGTGACCGCGATCGCCATTGAGGTTTCGGCGCAGGCACTTAGTCAGCTGCGCGTTGACGGCTTGCACTTTGACGTGGTTGGCTTCACTAACCTAAGTCACGACCACCTTGACGATTACCCAGACCTACCGACCTACCTAAAAGCTAAGGCTGAGCTCTTCACCCCGCGCCGTGCTGGCAGGGGAGTGATTTGCATTGACACCGACTTCGGCCAGCGTCTTGCCCAGACCAGCCAGATTGAGGCTGTGACAATCGCCTCGCGCTCAGATCGCGTTGCTGAAGCCGACTATTCAGTCAATGTTTTAGAAGAAACCCCCAAGCACACGGCTTTCGAATTCGTGGGCAAAGATGGTCGCCAGCTAACCTCAAGCGTTCCTCTGTTGGGCGTGCACATGGTCGCCAATGCGGGTCTAGCAATCGCCATGCTGCTCGAGGCTGGTTATGACTTCAGCCGCATTGCAAGCGCAATCGCCCAAGGCATTCACGCTTATTTGCCTGGTCGCACCGAACGTGTCTCAGGTGAGACTGGCCCAGATGTTTATGTTGATTTTGGCCACAGTCCAGATGCCTTCTTGAACACTTTGGCCGCCGTGCGCAAGGTGACCAAGGGCAAGCTGATCTTTGTTTTCGGTGCCGACGGCGACCGAGACCCGTCAAAGCGCCCAGCGATGGCTCAGGTTGGTGCGCAGGGCTGCGACATTCTGGTAATCACCGATCACCACCCAAGATTTGAAGACCCTGCCTCGATTCGAGAGGTGCTGGTGGCCGCTGCTCGCGAGGCTCGACCAGACATGCCGATCTATGAAGTTTCGCCACCCGACGCTGCCATTCGCAAAGCTGTTTCACTAGCCAGCGAAGGTGACGCCATTTTGTGGTGTGGCCCTGGGCACCAAGACTATCGAGACATTCGGGGAGTTCGCACCCCTTATTCGGCCCGCCACGAAGCCCGCGAAGCGCTGAAAGAACATGGCTGGTCATGATCAAACTAACTCTTGCCGAAGTTGCTGAGGCAGTCGGCGGGCAACTTGTTGTTGCTGGTCACGTTGCAACTGAGAGCACAACCGCAGGCGCGCCCGACAGCGCAGCCTCTAGTGCTGCCGCCCTTGTCGTTACAGGCTCGGTTGAAACCGACTCACGTCTTGTCAGTGCGAGTTCACTGTTCTTTGCCAAGCCAGGCGAGGTCACCGACGGGCACCTTTTTGTGGCAAAGGCAGCCGAGCTGGGCGCCGTCGCCTCGGTTGTCGAACACTTTGTTGATGATGCCGGCTCACACCCACAAATTGTGGTCGAAAACGTTGTCTTAGCCCTGGCAAAGCTAGCCACAGCTGTGCTCTCAAAAGTTCGAGCGGCCGGCAACATCAAGGTCATTGGTGTGACCGGTTCAAACGGCAAGACCACAACCAAAAACTTGCTGCGTGCGATTTTGAGCCAGGTTGGCCCGACCGTTGCGCCAATCGAAAGCTACAACAACGAAGTCGGCGCACCGATTTCTGTGCTCAAAATCGACTTCGAAACTAAGTTTTTGGTTGCCGAGCTCGGCGCCGGGGGTCTTGGCAGCATTCGCTACCTAGCCGAAATGATTGCGCCAGACGTTGGCGTTTTGCTCAAAGTCGGTCTAGCTCACGTTGGCGAATTTGGTGGCGTTGAAACCACAGCCAAAATCAAAGGCGAACTTCTAGACGTGATGGCTGAGCAGGCCGCTGCCGGTCACAGCAACCAACTGATCGCAAATCTTGATGATGGTGCGGTGCGTGAGCTTGTGCAGGGGCACGCGAGTTTAAAGACTTCTTGGTTCGGCACAAACGGTGACGCTGAGTATCGCGCCGACAAGTTTGAAATGAGTCTTGCGGGCACAAGCTTTGACCTGCACTGGCCGAGTCTAGGCGAGGGTCAGAGTGCTACCGAAACTTCGCGCGTGAGTCTGCAGATTCTTGGCGAGCACCACATTATGAACGCTTTGGCAGCTTCAGCGGTTGCCGATTTGCTAGGCGTTGCTCATGACCAAATCGTCACGGCGCTTGAGAGTGTCGAGCTAGCCGAGCGTTGGCGCATGCAGTTGTTGCATCGAGCAGATGGCGTCACGATCATTAACGATGCCTACAACGCTAGCCCCGACAGCATGAAGGCAGCCCTACAAACTCTTGCGCAACTTGGCAGGCAAGGCCACCGCACCATCGCAGTTTTGGGCGAGATGGCTGAGCTTGGCGAATTCTCGCGCACCGAACACGATGCAATCGGCCGCCTCGTGGTGCGATACAACATTGACCAACTGGTTGTCGTTGGCGAAGCAGCCCGACTGATTCACATGGGAGCCAGCCTCGAAGGTTCTTATGACGGCGAATCGAAGTTTTTTGAACAAGCCTCCGAGGCTTTGGCCTATCTTCGTGAAAAGCTGGTCGCAGGCGATATCGTGTTGGTCAAATCGTCAAAGTCGGCCAACCTGCGCCACCTAGGTGATGAATTGATGGAGGTTTCAGCTTGAGAGCAATAATGGCCGCAGCTGCGATCGGGCTTTTCTTCACCTTGTTTGCCACGCCTGGCTTCATTTGGCTGTTTCGCAAGTGGCGTTGGGGCCAGTTCATTCGCGACGATGGCCCTCAAAGCCACCACACTAAACACGGCACGCCAACAATGGGTGGAATCGTAATCATCATCGCTTCGGTCCTCGGTTATTTCGGTGGCGTGCTCTTCAACGGCCAAATGCCAACAGCTTCGGCTCTTCTCGTGCTTTTCATGATGGTCGGTTTGGGGCTGGTTGGTTTCGCCGATGACTACATCAAAACTCATAAGCAGCGCAGCCTCGGCCTAACCGGTTGGGCAAAAATGGGCGGGCAGGCAGTCGTGTCGATTGCTTTCACCTCGATGGCTCTCAGCTTGCCCGATGACCACGGCCTAAACCCGGCTTCAACCCGCATCTCGCTGTTTCGCGACATGCCAATCAACCTAGCCTTTGACGATGAGGCAAAGCAGTGGGGCATTTGGGGCACGGTCATCGGCATCGTTTTGGTGCAGCTGTGGTTCTATTTGCTCACCTCTGGTGCTTCGAACGGTGTTAACATTGCCGACGGTCTCGACGGTTTGGCGACCGGTTCATCAATCATGGCAATCGGTGCTTTTGCGGTTATTGGCTTCTGGAAATTCAATCAGTCTTGCTTCAACCCTGGCCACCTCACCGGTTGCTACAACACCCGCGACCCACTTGACCTCGCGGTTGTGGCTGCTGCCATCGTGGGCGCGCTAATTGGTTTCTTGTGGTGGAACACCGCGCCAGCGCACTTGTATATGGGCGACACCGGCTCACTCGGTCTGGGTGGCGCGCTAGCAGCACTAGCCATCACTTCGCGCACCGAGCTTTTGCTTGTGCCAATTGGCGGCATCTTTGTGATTGTCACCGGCTCAGTGATTTTGCAGCGCATCTATTTCAAACTCACCAAAGGCAAGCGCATTTTCTTGATGAGCCCGTTGCACCACCACTTTGAACTTAAAGGCTGGGCCGAGGTCACCGTGGTGGTTCGATTCTGGATCATCGCGGGCCTTTGCGTGCTCGGCGGCATCGGTCTGTTCTATGCCGAATGGCTAAAGCGCTAAGCAACATGAACCAACCTGTTTCGTCAAACGACGCTATAAAAAACTTGGATGCTTTGATCAGCTGGCACGCCGATTGGCGAGGCTTGAGGGTTGCCGTTTTGGGCTTGGGCGTGACAGGTTTTTCGGTTGCTGACACCCTTGCCGAGCTCGGCGCTGAAGTTTTGGTCATTGCCGAGAAAGCCGATTCTGACCAGGTTGACATTCTCGATGTAATCGGTGTGCCTCGCGTGATTGGCCCACAGGTTGCCACCGAGGGCGTAGCGATTTTGGCAGGGCACAACCCACAGGTTCTCGTTGTTTCGCCGGGCGTTCGCCCAGACTCACCGATCGTGGCTTGGGCTTTTGCAAATAAGGTTGCCGTTTGGGTTGACATTGAACTTGCCTGGCGTCTGCGCGACAAGACCGAACGCATTGCACCATGGATTTTAGTGACCGGCACCAACGGCAAGACCACAACAACTCAGCTCGTCGAAGCGATGCTAACTGCTGGCGGTTTGCGCGCTGCAGCCGGCGGAAACATCGGCACACCAATGCTCGACCTGATGCGCGACCCAATCGGTTATGACGCGCTCGTGGTCGAGCTCTCGAGTTTTCAGCTGCACTACCTTTCTGCGCCTATTGCGACCGGCGGGCATGAACCCTCAGCTCAAGATGAGGCTCCGCTGCCTGGCCAGATCATTCCTCTGGCGAGTGTTTGCCTCAACATCGCAGACGATCACCTCGACTGGCACGGCAGCTTCGACTCCTACCAGGCTGCCAAAGGCAAGGTTTATGAGCACACACTGGTTGCGTGCGTTTATAACGTGCAAGATTCAGCCACCGAAAGCTTGGTTGAAAACGCCAACGTCACCGACGGCGCGAGGGCTATTGGTTTCACGCTCGGTGCACCTGCGATGAGCCAGATCGGCTATGTCGAAGACGTGTTGGCCGATCGCGCTTTTCTTGACGACCGCAAAAACACCGCGCTCGAAATCGCAACCATTAGCGACATCGAAAACATTGGCGTGATCACTCCGCACCTGCTCGCTAACGTGGCAGCTGCCACCGCCTTGGCTCGCGCAGTTGGCGTCGAACCGCTTGCAATTCGCGAAGCGATTCGTGGCTTTCGTCTTGACTCACACCGAATTGAGTTGGTGGGTGAGTGGGGTGGCATCCGATGGTTTGATGATTCAAAAGCAACAAACCCTCACGCGGCAGCAGCCTCGCTGGCGTCGTTCGAAAAAGTGGTTTGGGTGGTTGGTGGTTTGCTCAAGGGTGTCGATGTCACCGCTCTTGTCAAACGATTCAAAGGCAATCTGCGCGGGGCAATAGTTATTGGCGTTGACCAGCAACCGGTGCTCGAAGCTTTTGCTGCTGCCGCACCTGAAGTGCCGATTGTGGCGATTGCCTCGGGCGCCGAGAAATCTTCGAGTGACGCACAGCGTGTGATGCGCGCCGTTGCAACACAGGCGGCGGCTTGGGCAGAGTCGGGCGATGTAGTTTTGCTAGCACCAGCTGCAGCCTCGATGGACCAATTCGTTGACTATGCCGACCGTGGCCAAGCTTTCGCTGATGCTGCAAACTGGGTGAACGACTAGTGGCCCGCATTCGCCAGCCCAGGCCAAACTTGCAGAGCGGCCTAAGCCGCATTGCTCGCGGGCGTCTGATTTTTGGTCGCGGGTTGAAGCGCCTGTTTGGTGGCCAATCGCTCAACTTTTATTACATTCTCGGCATCACCATGTTGATCGTGCTTTATGGAGCGGTCATGGTGCTTTCGAGTTCATCGGTCAACGCACTCACCGAATACAAAGACTCATATCACGTGTTCTGGAACCAGGTGAAATATGGCGGCTTTGGCGTTTTAGGAATGTTCGCATTTTCGATGCTCTCGGTTTCGCGCCTTCGCAAGCTCGCCAGGGCTATTTTTGGGGCCGCACTTCTGCTTCAACTCGCGATCTTCGTCACAGGTCGGGGTGTTTCGGTTTATGGAAACCAAAACTGGTTAGACATCGGTTTTGCAACCATTCAACCTTCTGAGTTCCTAAAGTTTGGGCTCATTGTCTTCATCGCTAACTCATTTGCCAAACGCGAAGCCGACATCTATGACGTCAAACGCTTCATCAACTACAACTGGTTTTTCATCATTATTGCTCTTGGTTTGGTTCTTAAGGGCAGCGACCTTGGCACAGCAATGGTTATTGCAACCATCGCGATCGGCATGACCTACATGACCGGTGTTGACATGAAAATGATGCGCCACATTTGGTTGCTGGTCATTGTTGCCACTTTTATTTTTGTTGTTACTGGCCCAAGCCGTTTGGCTCGAATCTCTGCCTGGTGGCCGATCTTCTTGGGCAACTACAGCGATGACTCGTCAAATAACGCGTGGCAGGCGGTGCACGGCATCTGGGCTTTGGCCGCTGGGGGCTGGGGCGGGGTTGGTCTTGGCCATTCGAAGCTCAAGTGGGCTTGGATTCCCGAGGTTGATAACGACTATATTTTTGCCATCATCGGTGAAGAAACCGGTCTGCTCGGTGCACTCGTAGTGCTCGGGCTTTTCGTGTTGCTAACTTTCAGAATGCGAAACCTGTTTTTGCGAACCCGCAGCACTTTCATGCGCAATGCGACGGCCGGAATCATGATTTGGATCGGAGCTCAAAGTCTCATCAACATCGCTGTGGTTGTGCAGCTTTTGCCGGTGCTCGGTGTGCCGCTGCCTTTGATTTCGTCGGGCGGCTCTTCGCTCATTTCATCACTTTTTGCCATCGGAGTTTTATTGTCCTTCGAACGTCAGATTCACCAAGAAGAGCTGCTTGAGGCTCAGGGCGTAACACCGCTGTCTAAGGCGCGAGCTCGTAGCGTTAGGGCTGGGGCGCGATGACCAGGTTTTTGCTTGCCGGCGGCGGCACTGCCGGTCACGTCAACCCGATGCTGGCTTTGGCCGACGCAATCAAGCACGACGACTATGAACATCGCGTTTGGGCACTCGGCACTTCCGAAGGGCTCGAGGCTCGGCTGGTTCCTGAGCGAGGATACCCTCTGCTCACCGTTCCACGACTGCCGTTCCCGCGCCGTTTGAACCGCTATGCCTTCGGGTTTTTGGGCAAGTTTTTCGCTGCTGTGAAGCAGGTTGAACGCTACATTGACGAGTATCAAATTGACGTGGTGGTTGGCTTTGGCGGCTATGCCAGCGCGCCAGCCTATTTAGCTGCGCGCCGTGCCGGCGTGCCCGTTGTGGTGC
>JBDLVN010000013.1:0-66804 GCA_039804775.1 Actinomycetota bacterium | reverse complement strand
CGATTCAAAACTTTGGCTGGGCAGGCACAGCAAACCGTCAAACAGAAACCACCGGGCTGATCCTGATGGGCGCTCGTGTCTATAACCCGGTAACAGGGCAGTTCACAAGCCCAGACCCGATCCCCGGCGGTAACGAAACCACCTACACCTACCCGAATGACCCGATAAACCAAAACGACTACACAGGGTGCTGGTTTTGGGAGGAACGTTCTTTTTGGGTCGGGGCTATTGTTGGAACTATTACAACTCTGATTGTCGCTGGCATATGCGGCGCCACGGGGGTCGTGACTGTAGGAGCTGGTTGCGTTGCGGCTATGGCTCTCGGTGGCGCATTTAGTGCCGGCATCGAAAGCTTGGTCGAAGGACGTGACCAAAATTTGCATGGAGGTGCTCTTTTTAGGAAAGTAGCCGTTGGCGCACTTATTGGCGCTGCAGGTGGGGTACTCGGTGGTTCATTGGGAATGACTCTGGCTAGGAGATTATCGAAAATCTCTGGAAAAGATGGCCTAGAGTCAGTCCTAGACTTTGTGTCAGGGACTGTTTCTGAAAAAGGTTACAACGCAATTGGTAACAAACTGTTTAACCAGTCTCAAAATGAACCCCGCGGTAAGCCACTCGTGCGCCAAATAAAACAAAAACGGAAACACTAGGGAAGGACTGTGTAATGGTCGATGCCCTTGATACCTTTGCCAATCTAGATTCGGGTTTTTACGTTTTCAATGTTGCATGGCTAGCTTTCACTGCATTTCTCATCTTTCACACAACCGCGATGATCTATGAAGAAAAACGCTTTTCTATGGTGGCCGTTATTGTAGGCCCGATAACTATTTTGTTTACATGTATTTTCCCTCTTATAGTCTTTGCCTTTTACGCTACACGCCATTTTTTTTCAGATATTTTTCTTTGCTTATGTTCATTGTGCGTTCTTGTTGCTTGGGCTTTGTCGTTCGGGTTTAGCCGTTATCTGCACGTAAGTGGGCGTCGAGCTCGGTCAGAGCAAAACAAGAAGCAATTTAGCGTCGAAATTCGCGCTCGACGGGCCTCGACTTGGCCATTCGCTGCCTTGTTTGATTGGGACTCGATTGAGCGGGAGTATCAACGAAATTTGGCTGACGCAGAACAAAATAAACGGGCAGACAAAAAGGACCAAAATCTGTAAGGCAAAACAAATTAAGTTTCCAAGGGTGTCAAACTGTTCACCGTGACCCGCCTGCTGCTTTGGGTGTACCTAAGCACCATGCGCTCGCGAGCATCATCGGCATCGTGATTAGCGGCCTCGCCATTACCCCAGTCGGGGTGCTCCCAGTGCTATGGGTTGGCGCTGTGCTCTCGGAGATAGTCATGGTTATTTTTTCACCCGAAGTGTTGCAAGCCGGTCGCGCCCATTCGTCGGTCGAGACTGAAAAAAATACCTCTGAAGACATCGCATAGCTTGCAGCCAAATCCTTTCTGTGCTTTATTGGTTGCATTCAATCGATATTTGGGGACGACACCATAATGACAATCTTTATGCTTTGCCTGCTAAGTGCTTCGGGATACCCGGTCGGATGGACGCTTATTAAGCTGGTATCAGCCGAAGAAGCCATGGTTGCTTCTGGCAAAGGTCGCGATTGGAAGGTGCTTCTTAGGTTCCTTTTCGTCGTGTTGCTTAGTGCTTCGGTGACATTCGGTTTGATGTTGCTAGTAGGTCTTGACGAAAGTGTGACGACCGATCAGATTGTAATTTTCGGCATTGCAACTTTGGTCTTAATGGCCCGGCCAATTTTGCGCTATCGCTGGCTTCAAATGCAAAAGAAAAATAGCAACGATTGCTAATCATACACATTCGCCAGCGCGTCACCACATGGTAGGAAGACTCCTCAAAATAAAGCTTTCATAAACAATCGCAAATCGACTTGAAAATTTAGTTGAGCCGTGATTTCCTGCAAGGAAGGGGTTTTTTGGGGTGGGGCCTGTCGCGCTTGGCGGGGTCATTAGGGGCTCCGTCATCCCTAGATTTAGACAGCTGTATAAGTTCGACCAGTTACCCCTAAGACTCTTTGACACGAAACCTAACCCAAACAAGCGGAAACCTGATCACAACAGATCACTTCACCGACAGCAGCGACAGTGGCAGTTTCACAACCCAAAAAACTTTGGCAGGTGCACTTCAACAAACTGATAGGCCCCACGAATTTCGGACAGTTTCAGTGTAGGTAACCACCTATGCACGCACGGGGAAAGGGCAAATGGCATCAGTTTATCTAAAAAGTTTCGTGAGAGTCCTGTCGAATTGGTTCTAGCCGATGGCAAGTCAGTTGGGAGTGCAGGGTTGCAACTCAGCACGAGCAAGCCCGAGCTTGATCTCAAGAACGCCAGCATCCGCTCAAAATAAAGCCACACCAATATTCGCGCCCATTAGAGGGCACACCCGCGTAAATGTAAGACGTTAAGCCCACGTCAGATGAAATTTCGACCCGCAAGACAACGCAATCTCGTCGAAAGCTGTGTTGATTCTTCACTTGAAATGAGACTAAAGGTCTCTCGTTCGGCAAATCTGCTCAGCGACACTCGTTTGCACTCAGTTATGCAAAAACTTGACCCTTACTTAAGGCGTTAAGCCAGGCGCCATAAAAGGGATGCTTCGTGCAGACACTGTGCGCTGCCTGTGTGCTATCTCTCGCGGTTGTCCCAGCGATCTTCAAAGAAAGAACCCGAGCGCGGGCGCTTAGCCGGTTTGGCCGGCTTTGCCGAGCCTGAGCCCGGCGCTGACTTGCCGGCTGAACCGCGCGCCGCCTGCGAGCTGCCTGAGCCGAAGCCACCGGTAGCCAGAACTAAAGCGAGCAGCATGGCGATGAACCCAAGAGCGCCAAGCACAACTAGCTGTGACGCAACGGCAAAAACTAGAGCGGCAAGACCTGCCACGAAAAACAAAACTGACAGCGCCCAGCGGCCGCCACGCACTCGTGCAATTTGAGCTTCAGCCTCGCCGCGCAACTCGCGCTCGAGCTCGTCAAACATTCGCTGTTCGTGTTCAGACAGTGCCATGAGACCTCCGAGTGGGCTGATGGGTTGCTTGCGCATTAAAGCGGGCTCCCCGATTTCTAAATTCTAACCGCGAACTGCAGATTAGGCTATAAGAGTGACTGAACCTAAAACCCTTCTTCAGCAGATTCAAGGCCAACTCGACGATTTTTGTCACGAACGCCGCGGCGAATTTGAGGCTATTTCAACCGACCTCACCCCAATGATCGACTTTGCGAAGTCTTTGATGGCTGGCGGCAAACGATTTCGCGCACTCTTTGCCTACTGGGCATTCATGGCAAGCTTGCCAACCGCTGATGCCAAGCAAGATGAGGCTCAACAAAAACTTTCTCAAGAAGCCATCGTTTCGATTGCAACCGCACTTGAAATGTTTCACGCAGCAGCCTTAGTGCACGATGACCTACTTGACCAGTCAGACACCCGTCGCGGCGCACCGGCGGTTCACAAGCGTTTCGAGACCTGGCACAAAGAGCAGCGTTGGGCTGGCTCACCAGAGCGCTTTGGTGTAGCAGGTTCGGTTCTTGCCGGCGACCTAATGCTTTCTTGGAGCAGCGAGATTTTTGGCAATGCCCTGCTCAAGTCACCTAATGACGAAATCACAACGGCCTGCCGCGAAGAGTTCAGCCGAATGCGCGTTGAAGTAATGGCCGGGCAGTTTCTCGATGTGGTTGAAGAAAACGCCGCACCCTCGCGCCCGATCAACGAAGCCGTGGCCAGAGCAAACCGCGTGATGCTTTATAAAACTGCAAAATACAGCCTCGAGGCTCCCCTGCTGATTGGCGCCGCGTTTGCTGGCGCAAGCCCAGCCTTGCGTCGTGGTTTTTCAAGCTTCGGAATTCCGCTTGGCCTAGCTTTTCAGTTGCGCGACGATGTGCTGGGTGTCTTTGGCGACCCTTCAGTCACCGGCAAACCAGCTGGCGATGACCTCCGCGAAGGCAAGCGCACCGTTTTGGTTGCCCTAACCCGCGAAACTTTGCCAGACTCAGCAGGCCGCATTTTTGAAGAACTGCTCACCAGTCGCGAACTCGACGCTTCGCAGATTGAGTTTTTGCAGCAGGCGATTATCGACTCTGGCGCGCTAGCCAAGACCGAGCGCATGATCAATGATTTGGCAGACGAAAGTTTGCTCGCCCTGGCCGAGTTGCCGATTGATGAAACCGCAAAGGCAAACCTTAAGATGCTAGCCGAGCGAGTAATCAACCGTCAGAGCTAGTGGATGCCGAAGGCATCCTCGTTGAATTAAGAGGCTGCTTAGAGCGCTAGTGCTTGAGCCAAGCGGCGAATCTGTGTCTTTTGACCGTCAAGCAACGCAGCCATTGGGGTTTTGCCCAAAGTTGGTTCGTCGGTGTAGAGCCATTCGATTGCGCCTTCGGTTGTGAAACCCGAGTCAAGCAAAACGTGAATGGTGCCGCGAATGCTAGGCAGTGCTTCGCCGTTTTGAATGCAGTCGGCGGGAATCATCATGACCCCGTCGCGCTTCACGCCGATAAGCGTGTGTTCTTCGATGAGTCGGCGAACGCGCCCAAGCGGTTCACCCAAAAGGTCTGCGGCATCAGGAACAGTTAGCCAAGCAGAAACATTGGCGAGCGAATCAGTCACAAGTAAAGATTGCCACACATCTGCACCTAAACGAAATCTTGAGGTGGCTGTGGCACGATATTTAAGAGGATGTTCGCACAAGCTACCCGTGGCAGACCTAAAACCCCGAACAAAAGAGTTGAGACGCAATGAGCCAAATAGTCGGTCAAACCGTTGGCGGTCGCTATCGCGTTGAGTCGCTCATTGCGCAGGGTGGCATGGCTAGCGTGTTCTTGGCAACCGACTTGAGACTCGACCGCAAGATTGCGCTCAAGGTCATTCACCCGCACCTAGCCAATAACGCAAGTTTTGTGGCTAAGTTCACACGTGAGGCCAAAATCGCTGCGGGGTTGACGCACCCCAACCTAATCAACGTTTTCGACCAAGGCCAAGATGGCCCGCTGGTTTATTTGGCGATGGAATATATCGCCGGCATAACCCTGCGACAAGCTCTTGATGATTTTGGCACTTTTGACTCAGCTCAGACTCTTGAGCTGATCGAGGGTGTTTTGGCTGGATTGGCAGCTGCTCACAAAGCCGGCATCTTGCACCGCGACATCAAACCAGACAACGTGTTTTTGGCCGATGATGGGCGCATCAAACTTGGCGACTTTGGTTTGGCTCGTGAGATTGAGAACAACACAACCACCGGCAACCTGATTGGCACGGTTGCTTACCTTTCTCCAGAGCTCGTGACTCGCGGTTTGGCTGATGCTCGAAGCGACATCTATGCCATTGGCATCATGATGTTTGAAATGCTCACTGGCCGACAGCCATTTGAAGGCGAGCAAGCTGTTCAGGTGGCTTATCAGCACGCCAACGATCGTGTGCCAGCACCGTCAACGCTCAACGAAGAGATCACTCCCCTGCTCGATGAGATCGTGCTTTGGGCAACCACCCGTGAAGCTCACTATCGACCAAAGAACGCCGAAGAACTTCACAAAGTTGTGGTGCGCGCGCAAAAAGAACTTGGTCGCATCGAACAAGCAAAGACCTCTCGCCTGCCACGTGACCTCGACGCAACCTCAGTTTTGCCCGACGATGCACTGCTCTTTGGCGAGGCCGGGTTCGTGGCCGATAGCGACTATGAGGTTGAGCCGGCAGTTGCCGAAGCTTGGGCCGACGATGACGGCACTGCGATTTTGGGCGAAGGTTGGAACAACGCCACTGCGATCTTGCCTGGCTCGGTCGATGATCACTTCGGTGGCTATGGCGCAGGCGATCTCGACGGCAAAGGTGACAGCAACTTTGACGGCCACTACGAAAGCAACCTAGACGAAGATGCTCAAGCCGACTTTTGGTGGCAAACTCGTCGCAACGAGCGCCGCCGCGGTTGGGTTTGGGTTGCCATCACGGTCTTTGTGATTGTCGTGGGCGCAGCCACCGGTTGGTATTTCTCGGCCGGCCCAGGCGCGCTCAACACCATCGCCGATGTGCACGGCCTCAGCCAAAGTGCAGCCGCGCAAACACTCGAGGTCTTTGACTCCGACCCAACCATTGTCAAAGAAACCTCGAGCGATGTGGCAAAAGGCAAGGTCACCCGCACCGACCCTGCCGCCGGCTCCCTGGCCATGCACGGCACCGCGATCACCATTTATGTTTCGACCGGGCCAAAAATGGTCAGCGCCCCAGACCTATTTGGTCTCGACCTAGTCAGCGCAACAGCGCGCATTGCAAGCAGTGGTTTCACCCTGGGCAAAGTTGACAGCTGGTTCAACAACAGCGAAGCCACCAAGGTTTATGACTTCAAAGGTTTCAACGGCGAAGGCAACGCAACCACCAAAATCGCAGAGCACAGCGCAATCGACCTAAAGGTCTCGCTCGGGCCACTGCCCGTGGTTGAAGGCCTGAGCCAAGACGTTGCAACGACCCTGCTAACGGCGGCGGGCTTGGCTGAGCCAACCGTCACTAAAGAGTTCAGCAACAGCGTAACTAAGGGCAATGTGATTTCACTTGTGCCAAGTGGCACACTGGTTGGCGCTGGCTCAGCCGTGCAACTTGTGGTCTCTAAAGGGCCAGAAACAGTTTTGATGCCAGCAGTCGTTGGCGAGACCATAGCCGCAGCCCAAAAACTTTTGACCGACGCTGGGCTGAAGCCAGTCGTGAGCACCAATCAACTGCAGTCAAACTATGGCATTGCCAAAGTGACATCGGCCTCAAAAAATCAAGGTGCCACCCTGCATGTGGGTGACACCGTGATAATCAGCAGCTTCTGAGTTTATTGGCAGCTTCTAGCTATTTCTTTGCGTTGCCAAGCTCTTCGGCAACCAAGAACGCAAGCTCAAGCGACTGCATGTGGTTTAGACGTGGGTCGCAGAGTGACTCATAGCGGCTCTCAAGCTCAGCCTCGTTGATAGCCTCTGAGCCACCCAAGCACTCGGCAACGTCGTCGCCGGTTAGCTCGATGTGAATTCCGCCAGGCACTGTGCCAGCTGCGCGGTGAACTTCAAAGAAACCACGAACTTCGTCCATCACGTCGTCGAAGCGGCGTGACTTGTATCCGTTTGATGTTGTAATGCCGTTGCCGTGCATAGGGTCGGTGATCCAGAGCGGGTTTGAACCGGTGCCCTTGACTGCCTCGACAAGCTTTGGCATTGCCTCGCGAATCTTGCCAGCACCCATGCGGGTGATGAAAGTTAGGCGGCCAGGCTCACGGTTAGGGTCGAGTCGTTCGATTAGCTCGCGCACGTCGTCAGGCTGGGTGTTTGGGCCAAGCTTGACGCCGATTGGGTTGCGAATCTTTGACATGAAGTCGATGTGGGCGTGGTCGAGCTGTCGGGTGCGTTCGCCGATCCAGATGAAGTGACCCGAGGTGTCATAAGGCAGGCCGGTGCGTGAGTCGATGCGAGTTAGTGGGCGCTCGTAGTCAAACAAAAGGCCTTCGTGGCTCACATAGAACTCGGTGGTGCGAAGCTCGTTGAAGTCGGCACCGCAGGCAGCCATGAACTTGATAGCGCGGTCGATTTCTTTAGCCAATGACTCATAGCGGGCGTTGGCTGGGTTGTCGGCGAAGCCTTTGTTCCACTCGTGAACTGAGCGCAGGTCGGCAAAACCGCCGGTGGTGAAGGCGCGCACTAGGTTCAGCGTCGAAGCTGAGGTGTGATATGCCTTGAGCAGGCGCTGTGGGTCGTGTGCGCGTGACTCTGGGGTGAAGTCGTAGCCGTTGACTGCATCGCCACGGTAGGCCGGCAGAGTGACACCCTCGCGGGTTTCATCGTTTGAGCTGCGAGGCTTAGCCATCTGACCAGCCATTCGACCCATCTTGATGACAGGCATCGATGAGCCGTAGGTCAAAACCAAAGCCATCTGCAGCAAAGTCTTGACGCGGTTGCGAATCTTGTCGGCGGTTGCATCAGCAAAAGTTTCGGCGCAGTCGCCACCCTGCATCAAAAATGCGTTGCCAGCAGCTGCATCAGCCAAACGGCTGCGCAAAGTGTCAACCTCACCAGCAAAAACTAGCGGAGGCAACACGCTCAGCTCAGCCTTCACGCGAGCAAGCTCGTCTTGGTCAAGCCAAGTTGGCTGTTGAACCGCAGGCAGGTTCTTATAGTTGTCGAGACCGGCTAGAACAGCAGGGTCTGTGGCAACGTATTTTTCTGTCATTTGGGGTTCCTTGGTGGTTGGGTTGGTGTGGTTTCTAAACTTTTTTAACTCGGATGCTCGCCAATCGGGCCAACGCCCGCCGCCTGGTCGAGTTGCTCGCCTACCTTGCGGCTCTGGCAGCTTTCTCTTTGACCGACGAAGCATAGGCGTCAACGTACTCTTGGCCGCTCAGCTTTGCCAGCTCATAGACGATTTCGTCGGTCACAGCGCGCAACACGATGCGGTCGCCCTCCATGCCGTCGAATCGTGAAAAGTCGAGCGGCTTGCCAACGACAATGCCGACGCGAAGAATTCGAGGAAGTTTTTGGCCGATAGCTTGAACTTTTTCAGTGTCGATCATCGCCACTGGAATAACCGGAACCTTAGCCTCAAGCACCATGCGCGCAATGCCGGTGCGGCCGCGATAAAGCCGACCATCTGGGCTGCGAGTGCCCTCAGGGTAGATGCCGAGCAACGAATCGCCAGCCAAAACTCTTAGACCCGTGTTGAGCGAAGCCTCACTGGCCTTGCCACCCGAACGGTCGATCGGAATCTGACCGGTGCTGGTGAAAAACCAGCGGCTCAAAGCGCCTTTGAAACCTTTGCCGGTGAAGTATTCGCTCTTAGCCAAGAACACAACTGGGCGGCGAACCATCAAAGGCAAAAAGATTGAGTCAGAAAAACTTAGGTGGTTGCTGGCCAAAATGGCAGCGCCACTAACTGGAATGTTCTCGGCGCCACGAACCCAAGGGCGAAAAAGCACACGAAGCAGCGGGCCAAGAATGAACGTTTTGAGAAAGAAGTAGGTCACTTCAAGGTTCCTTTCTCAAAATTCCAAAGCCAAAAATGCGTGCAACTTGACGCATATGCCTTCAAGTTTAGCGGTTTGGCGCTTTTGTGGCTAAGCAAGCCTTGAAAGCACTAGGTCGGCAGCGCCAACCAAGCCGGCGTCGTTTAGAAACTCGGCTGCGACAATCTTGAGTTCTGGGCGATAGCCGCGCGCTGGCAGATGAGCGAGGTAGGCCTCGCGAATCGGGTCGAGCAAAAGGTCGCCGGCTGCGCTGACGCCACCACCGATAACAACGACCTCTGGGTCAAGAATCGCAACGAGGCTGCCGATGGCTGTGCCAATGTAGGTGCCAAGCTGGCGAAGCAGTGCCAAGGCACCTGCGTCGCCCTCTTGAATTGCCTGATAAACCTGAGCGCCCGTTAGTTCACCGGCTGCCACTTCAAGCTCGCGCAAACGCGCACCGGTTGCATCGTCAGATGCAGCCAATTTTTTAGCCGACTTCAAAAGTGCTGTGCCTGAACCATAGCTTTCTAGGCAACCTTTGTTGCCACAACCGCAAGGCTCGCCATCTTCGATCAGGCGCATGTGGCCAAGCTCGCCGGCAATGCCGAAGCCGCCACGCAACAGGTGAGAGTCAACCACCACTGCCCCACCAACACCGGTGCCAATGGTCAACATGACCATGTGCTTAAAACCGCGGCCTGCGCCGTGGCGAAACTCTGCCCAGCCGGCAGCGTTTGCGTCGTTCTCGATGAAGACGGGAATGTCTAGCTTCGCCTCGAGCTTGGCTTTGAACGGCTCATTGCGCCATCCGATATTTGGTGCATAAACAATGTTTGCCTGGTCAGCGTCGATAAAGCCCGCCGCAGCAACACCGGCAGCAGTAACAACTTCGCCCTCAGAAAGGGTTTTGATCAGCCCAACGACAGCATCGACAATGGCCTCAGGGTCGGTCGCAGGGGTAGGCACGCGAAGCTCTTTGAGCAGCTTGCCTTCGCGGTTAACCAGTGCGCCAGCAATCTTGGTGCCTCCGATGTCGATTCCAACGGCATACATATTTGGTCCTTGTGATTGGGGTTAAAAATGGCACGTTCTAAACGTTCACAAAAGTTTATCGCGTCACCCACTGTGGCGACTGTGTGGCGGTCTCTTTGCACTGCTAACTTGTTATAAACCAGATAGCACCAAGCGACGCTTTTGGCCTTTGTAGGCAATAAAGTTATGCATAACCAAAAGTCAATAAACAGGCAGTTTGAGCATCAATTAGAAACGGAAAATCCCATGGCCGCAGCGACGCAGCGCATCGAACCACCGTTGGCCCTTGTCGCCGATGACTTTAACCTCGCAGACCTTTTATTGAAGCGAGTTGCGAACACCCCTGCCTGCCCACTTTTTGAAAAAGACAATGGCGATGGCTCGTGGTCGGGCATCGACGCCGACACTTTTTTGACGGCAGTCACCGCGACAGCCAAGGGTCTAATCGACGCTGGAATCAAGCCCGGCCAAGCTATTGGAATCATGAGCCACACCCGCTATGAGTGGGTTGTGCTTGACTTTGCGATATGGTTTGCCGGTGGTGTGGTTGTTCCGATCTATGAAAGCAGCGCACCAGCTCAGCTTGAATGGATTCTTTCAAATAGCGAATCAGTCGCAGTTTTTCTTGAGAACGAGGGCATGTATCAGCGCTTTGCAGAAGTTGTTGGCAGCCTACCGAGCGTGAAGCAGGTCTGGCGCCTTGACCAAGACTGCCTGGCTGACCTAGCCGCCCGCGGTGCAAACGTGAGCGACGAAACCCTCAGTGAGCGCGCTCACGTTGCTAAAAAAGACAGCCTTGCGACCTTGATCTACACCTCGGGCACAACGGGTTTGCCAAAGGGTTGCGAGCTCACTCACGCCAACTTTGTTGACCTCAGCTACAACGCGATTAACGCGCTGCCTGAGGTTTTGCGCGACTGCCACCGCACGCTTTTGTTCTTGCCAATGGCCCACGTTTATGCCCGTTTCATTTCGGTGGTTTGCATCGCCGCCGGCATCACCGTTGCCCACCAAGACAACATCAAAAAGATTTCAGAGTCGATGCAGTCATTCAAGCCTGACTTCTTATTGGCTGTGCCTCGCGTGCTCGAAAAGGTTTATAACAGCGCCGAGCAAAAAGCCGAGGCTAACGGCAAGGGCGTCATTTTTAGGCGCGCAGCCCACGTGGCAATCAAATATTCGAGCGAACTTCAAGCTCAGGCTTTCGAAGGCGGCAAGGGCCCGAGCATCAAAACCCGTGCCCAGTTTGCGCTTTATAACAAGCTCGTTTTCGGCAAGATTCGCGCTGCCATGGGTGGCAATCTCGGATACGCCGTGAGCGGCGGCGGCCCACTCGGTGAGCGCCTCGGTCACTTCTTTAGGGCCATCGGTGTTGTCGTTCTTGAGGGTTATGGCCTAACCGAAACCACTGGCCCTGCCATGATCACTCGCCCAACCACCATCAAGATTGGCAAGGTTGGCAGCTCGCTACCTGGCACCGAAGGCAAGATTGCCGACGACGGCGAGATTTTGCTGCGCGGAATCAACCTCTTCAAGGGTTATTGGCGCAACGAGGCCGCAACCAAAGAATCATTCGTTGACGGCTGGTTCAGAACTGGCGACCTCGGCAAAATCGACGAAGGTGGCTATTTGAGCATCGTGGGTCGCAAGAAAGAACTTTTGGTCACAGCCGGTGGCAAGAACGTTGCCCCTGCAGTGCTCGAAGACCCACTTCGCGCTCACCCGCTAATTTCACAAGCCGTCGTTATTGGCGACCGCAAGCCGTTCATCGCGGCTCTCATCAGCCTTGACCCTGAAATGCTCCCAATGTGGCTCACCAACAACGGTGGCGACAAAAACATGAGCCTGCAAGATGCAGCTGAGTCAGAACTTGTGCGCAAAGAAATTCAACATGCCATTGAGCGCGTGAACCGCCAGGTTTCACAGGCAGAGTCGATTCGCAAGTTTGAGATTTTGCCGATTGAACTAACCGAAACCTCGGGTCACGTCACGCCTTCGATGAAGATTAAGCGCAACGCCGTGCTCAACGATTTTGCTGACGTAGTTGACCGCATCTATGGCACCGACGACGTTGACACTCGTTCAAACGACATCAAGCCTGCCTAACGAAAAGCTCTTTCGACGGGTTTTAGCGAGCTAAGAACCAGTCGCTCTCGCGCAGTGCGCGCATGGCCAACTTGCGCTCTTCAGGCTCAAGGCGGTCTAAATAGAGCAACCCGTCTAGGTGGTCGCACTCGTGCTGCAGCGCCTGCGCCATGAGACCTGAGCCGCTTAGGCGCACAGGGTTGCCATCAACGTCGAAACCTTCAGCCACGGCGTGCTGGTAGCGAGGGGTTTTGTGCCAGAGACCTGGCACCGAGAGGCAGCCTTCATCCACGTGGACTAAATCGCCACTAAGTTGGGTGATTTTAGGGTTGATTAGATAACCGACTTTGCCATCAACGCAATAGCTGAAAGCTCGAATGCCGACGCCAATCTGGGTGGCGGCGACTCCAGCTCGGCCAGGCAGCTGGGTGGTGTCAACAAGGTCTTCAACCAGCGCACGCACCTTGGCGTCGAACTTGCCATCGGGGCCAGCAACGGCCGGGTCGCAAGGAGATTTGAGCACTGGGTCGCCAAAAAGGCGAATTTCACGAACGGTCATAGTTTTGCCTTGGCCCGCTGAGATTAACCCTCGTTTAGAGTGTCAACCACGTGAGCTGCAAGTTCACGAGCAGCTTCGCGAGTGTTTTTGTCTAGGTCGGCGAACTTAATAACCGAACCGGCAGCCAAAGCTGCGTCATAAGGAATGCGAACCACGTGGCGAACACGCGACTTGAAGTGCTGCTCGATCTCGTCGAGCTTAACAAGCTTGGTTGCCTGGGTTGCGGTGTTTAGAGCAACGATTGAGTTGCGAACCAGCTCGCCATAACCGTTGGCCTCTAGCCAGGTTAGGGTCTCGCTTGCAAGGCGGGCTTCGTCAACCGAACCACCAGAAACAATCACGAGGCTGTTTGCGCGCTGCAAAGTTGGGCGCATAACCGAGTGCACGATTCCGGTGCCGCAGTCGGTCAAAACGATGCTGTAATAACGAGCAGCCATGTCGGCAACCACGTTGTAGTCACCCTCGTTGAAAGCCTCTGACAACATTGGGTCGCTGTCTGAAGCTAGAACGTCAAGGCGGGTGACGTCGCGCGAAACCATAGTTGAAAAGTCGTTGAAGCCGTCGATAGCTGCTGCACGGTTCACGACGTCACGCACGGTGAAACGGGTTGACTTGCTGACTCGCTCGGCCAGAGTGCCGCGGTCAGGGTTAGCGTCAATCGCAATCACGCGGTCTTCACGAACCATAGCCAAAGCCATGCCCAACAAGGTGCTGACGGTGGTCTTGCCCACGCCACCCTTGCGAGTCAGAATCGGAACAAACTTTGCGCCACCCTCAAGGGTTGCGCCAATGCGAGCGTCAAGAGCCTTGCGCTCGCGAACCTTGGCCGAATCGCCAGGGTTGAAAGTCTTGAGGCTAGCGAAATAAACGAAACGACGAATGCCACCCTCGGGTGCCGGGCGGTTGCGAGCACTCTGGTCAAGCAGGCGATCGGCGGTGAGCATCGCGGCAGGCTCTGGCTGGTCAAAAACCTCGCCACGCAAGCTGTCACGGCGGCTGTAGTTAGCTCGCGCAAAAACCGCACTGTTGTCGTTTGACTCTGAAGGCGCTGGGTCGAAAGACGGGGCGTCTGAAGTGACAATGGTGACCACGCTGGTCGCAGGGGTAACGTCAACAGTGCCAGCGTCGATAGCAACTTCGGCTAGTGAATAGTCAGCCTCGGCAGGCTTAGCCTCATCGGCTGCCAGGTTTGGCAAATCGATTGGAGCAGAGTCGGGGTTTTTGCCGAAAATAGCCAAAGCAAGGCCTCCTAGGTCAGGGGTGATTCATTCTGCAGAGCAAGCTGAAGCACCGTTTGAGTTTAGCAAACTTGGGTCGAGCTGGTTAGGGTCGTGGCAGTTCTGTGCACTTGTTCGCCATTGGCGTGAGGTGGCGTGCAGCGCAGGCGTGCAGCGCAGGTTTGCGCCGCACAACCCGAAACGCGTTACTGAGGCTCGATCACCATGATCAGATCACCAGCGTCAACCGACTGGGTCTTGGTCACAGCTAGACGACGCACGATGCCAGCGCTGGTGGCCGTGATGGTGGCCTCCATCTTCATGGCTTCAATGGTTGCCACCGGCTGACCGACTGCAACTGGTGTGCCTTCGACGATCTGCAGCGTCACAACACCGGCAAACGGAGCAGCCACTTGGGCCGGGTCGTTTGCGTTGGCTTTTTCGGCTGAAACAGTGTTGACGGCAATCTTGCGGTCACGCACGTTGATCGGGCGAAGCTGGCCGTTGAGGGTTGCCATAACGGTGCGCTCACCCTTTGAGTCTGGTGAACCAATAGCTTCAAGACCAACGAACAGCTGAACACCGCGGCTGATCTCGATGATGTGCTCGCGACCCTGCTCAAGACCATAGAGGTAGTCAACGGTGTCAACCTGGTCGAGGTTGCCGTAGGTTTCGCGTGACTTCAAGAACTCGGCGGTTGGAGCTGGGAACAGCAGGCGGTTCAAAGTTGAACGACGAAGCTCGCTGTTAGCGCCCTGAAGTGCCTCAAGGTCAGCCGGTGAAACCGGTGAAACACCAAACTTCGGGTGCTTGCCCTGTAGCACTTTGGTTCTGAATGGCTCGGGCCATCCGCCGGGCAAATCGCCCAGCTCACCAGCCATGAAACCAATGACAGAGTCAGGCACGTCATAGTTCTGTGGGTTCTCGGCAAAGTCGCTCGGGTCAGCGTTGACTGCAACCAGGTGCAAAGCCAAGTCGCCAACAACCTTCGACGACGGAGTCACCTTGGTTGGGCGGCCAAGAATGCGGCTAGCGGCGGCATACATGTCTTCGACACGCTCAAAGTGGTCGCCCAAGCCAAGCGCAATCGCCTGCTGGCGAAGGTTTGAAAGCTGACCACCAGGAATCTCGTGGTTATAAACGCGACCGGTTGGGCCAGGCAAACCAGACTCAAACGGGGCATAAACGTTGCGCACAGCCTCCCAATAAGGCTCAAGCTGAGTCACTGACGAAAGTGGAATTCCAGTGTCGCGCGGCGTGTGAGCCAACGCTGCAACCAGGGCCGAAGCCGAAGGCTGGCTGGTTGTTCCGGCCATGGGCGCGCTAGCAACGTCAACCGCGTCAACGCCAGCGTTAATCGCAGCCATCAAGGTCGCTAGCTGGCCGCCAGCGGTGTCGTGAGTGTGAAGGTGAACTGGCAGGTCAAAACGCTCACGCAGAGCCGTGATGAGCTTCTCAGCGGCAGCTGGGCGAAGCAGGCCAGCCATGTCTTTAATTGCCAAGATGTGCGCCCCAGCGTCAACAATCTGCTGAGCCAGACCCAAGTAATAGTCGAGCGTGTAGAGCGTCTCGTCAGGGTCAAGAAGGTCAGCGGTGTAACACAGCGCAACCTCAGCAACAGCGGTGCCAGTGGCAAGCACAGCATCAATCGCAGGCTTCATCTGGTCAACATCGTTAAGCGCATCGAAGATTCTAAAAATGTCAACGCCGGTGGCAGCAGCCTCAGCTACAAAAGCCTCAGTCACCTCAGTTGGGTAAGGCGTGTAACCCACCGTGTTGCGACCACGCAAAAGCATCTGAATGCAAAGGTTTGGCATTGCCGCACGCAAAGTCGCCAAACGCTGCCAAGGGTCTTCGCCCAAGAAACGAAGCGCCACGTCATAGGTTGCACCGCCCCAAGCCTCAACCGAAAGAAGCTGAGGCGTCAAACGAGCAACATAAGGGGCGACTTGAGCTAGATCGCGGCCACGAACACGAGTGGCCAGCAACGACTGGTGCGCATCGCGAAACGTAGTGTCGGTGACAGCAACCGCAGTTTGAGCGCGAAGCGCAGCAGCAAACGCGGTTGGGCCAAGCTCGAGCAGTTGCTGGCGCGAGCCGGCAGGCGCAGGGCTCTTGAGGTCAACCTTTGGCAGCTTGACCGACGGTGAAATGTGGTGACCTCTTGGGCCATTCGGCTGGTTCACGGTGGTGTCGGCGAGCCAAGACAAAATCTTGGTGCCGCGGTCTTGTGAAGGCTTAGCGGTGAAAAGCTGTGGGCGCTCGTCGATAAACGAGGTGCTTAGGTCGCCCGAAGCAAAGATTGGGTCGGCCAAAACTGCCTGCAAGAACGAAATGTTCGTCGAGACACCGCGAATGCGAAACTCGGCGAGCGCACGCTTGCCGCGGGTCACGGCTGAGTTGAAGTCGCGACCTACTGAGATGAGCTTCACCAAGAGTGAGTCAAAGTGTGGGCTAACTTCAACACCGGTTGCGACGGTGCCACCATCTAGACGAATGCCTGCGCCACCTGGTGAACGGTAGGTGGTGATCTTGCCCGTGTCTGGTCTGAAGCCCTGAGAAGGGTCTTCGGTGGTGATGCGGCACTGCATGGCAAAGCCGTGCATCGAAATCTTGTCTTGAGTCAAACCAAGGTCGGCCAGTGTCTCGCCCGATGCGATGCGCATCTGGCTTTGCACGAGGTCAACATCGGTGATCTCTTCGGTCACGGTGTGCTCAACCTGAATGCGCGGGTTCATCTCGATGAACACGTGCTTGCCAGCGTTGTCGCCAACGGTGTCAACCAAGAATTCGACGGTGCCGGCGTTTTTGTATCCGATTTCTTTTGCAAACGCCACTGCGTCGCGATAAAGGTCTTGGCGCAACTGCTCAGTGATGAGTGGTGCTGGAGCGATTTCGACAACCTTCTGGTTGCGTCGCTGAATCGAGCAGTCGCGCTCAAACAGGTGACTGACGCCACCGGCGCCATCGGCAAGAATTTGCACCTCAATGTGGCGTGGGCGCAAAACGGCCTGCTCAAGAAACACGCGGGCATCGCCAAAGGCGCTCTCGGCTTCGCGCATAGCCTCGCCAAGTGCACCAGGTAGGTCTTTAGCCTCGGCAACGCGGCGCATGCCACGGCCACCACCACCGGCAACTGCCTTCACGAACAATGGGTAACCAAAGTCAGCCGAAGCCGCAATGATCTCTTCGGCGTTAGAAGACTGAATGCTTGACTTGAGCACAGGCACGCCAGCGCGAATTGCAGCTTCTTTAGCGTTAACCTTGTTGCCGGTCATGTGCAAGATGTCGGCGGTTGGGCCAATAAAAGTGATGCCGTTGTCGGCAGCAGCCTGAGCTAGGTCTGGGTTCTCGCTTAAGAAACCATAGCCAGGATAGATCGCGTCGGCACCAGACTCTTTGGCAACGCGAATGATTTCAGACACGTCAAGGTAGGCGCGCACCGGGTGACCCTTGGTGCCAATCTGATAAGCCTCGTCAGCTTTTAGGCGGTGAGCCGAGTTGCGGTCTTCATAAGGAAAGACGGCAACGGTCTTTGCGCCAAGCTCATAAGCAGCGCGAAAAGCGCGAATCGCAATCTCACCGCGGTTAGCAACCAGGATCTTCTTAAACATTCAGTCGTCACCGTTCTGTAAAACGTTTGAATAAAAGGTAGCCTATTCAGGTGCATGTTCTTAGCGTTAGCTCCCTCAAGGGAGGCGTCGGCAAGACCACCGTTGCCTTAGGTTTGGCATCGGCTGCATTCGCGCGCGGGTTAAGAACTTTAGTAGTAGACCTTGACCCACAATGCGATGCAACGACCGGCTTAGGCGCCATTGGGGATTTTCGCGAAACAAGTGCCGATGTTTTGCAATCACCCCGACACAACGTTGTGCATAGGTCTATCGTATCTTCTAGCTGGGCTAAGGTTCACGCCGGAAACATAGATGTAATGATTGGCAGCCCTCGGGTTTTGATGTTTGACACCCCACAGCCAACACTCAAAGACGTTTGGAAGCTCGAAGAAGCCCTGGCGGTCGTTGAAAAACAATATGACCTCGTAATCATCGACACTCCCCCGTCAATCAATGGCCTCACCCGCACCGCTTGGGTTTCGAGCGACCGAGTTTTGATTGTCAGCGAACCTTCGTTCTTCTCGGTGGTGGCTTCTGACAGGGCAATGAAGGCGCTAGATGAAATCGCACGCAACATTAACAAACGTTTGAAGGCGGTGGGCGTTTTGGTCAACCGTTTTCAGCCACAATCACAAGAGCACCTGTTTCGCGTCAACGAACTGACCGAAATGTTTGGCTCAGAGTTATTGACAGTGCGCCTCGAAGAGCGTGCCGCCATGCAACAGGCAACCGGTGCTGCACGCCCAATTCACAGTTGGCCTGGCGAAACCGCAGCAGCGTTGGCAGGCCAGTTTGATCAGGTGTTAGATCTAGTTTTGGCTTCATGCAAAGACAATGCACCGGGCGCACCAATTGTTGTTGACGCTCAAGCTTTTCTTTCAACCGCAGAGGTTGAAATTTTGCCTGAGGGTCGTCGCGACCGCAAGGCTGCCAAAACGGCAGCGGCGAAGAAATCAAAGGCTAAGCCACCTAAGACTGAAAAGCCCAAGAAACGGGGCAAAGGTGAAAAATATGGCCCTCACCGCGGGCAAGATGGCGCAAGTTTGGTTTCGTTAGAGAGTTTCGAGAACCAATTGCCGCCATTTCTGGCCGGCGACGAATAACTTTTAGCAGCGGCTAAAGAAGCTTTAGATAGCTTTTTTGCTTTGGCGACGAGCGCTCAGCTCATCAACCTCATCGATGCTGTTGGTGCTGATGTTCACCAAACTAGCCTCAACCTCACGCAGCACCTGGCCAACGGCGATGCCAAACACACCTTGACCGCGACCAACGAGGTCAACAACCTCGTGCTCTGTGGTGAACATATAAACTCGAGCGCCATCGCTCATCATTGTGATTCGAGCTAAGTCGCTGATGCCCTGCGAACGCAAGTGCTCAACAGCAACGCGAATCTGCTGCAGTGAAATGCCGGTGTCGAGCAGGCGCTTCACGAGCTTCAAAACAAGAATGTCTCTAAATGAATACAAACGCTGCGTGCCTGAACCTGCAGCACCCTGAACCTGTGGTTGAACGAGGCCGGTGCGATCCCAGTAGTCAAGCTGGCGATAAGTGATGCCGGCCGCATTCGCAGCCGTGGTGCCTCGATAGCCGCTGCGCGGGTCAATCACTGGCAAACCCTCGGTAACAAGAAGTTCGCTGTATTCAGGGGTGCCGTCGTTGATCTCAGTCATCGGGGCTCCTCTCTGAATGCGCTTGCCGAAGTTTAAGTGTGAAGTTGTTTTAAGGTTTCTGCGGTGCTTTTTTCAGAAAACTTAAAGGTTCAACCTCAGGTTTAATTGTTGTCTGTTTTTGCCACAATGGTGGTTAATTTTTAATCTCGGCGTGTCGAGGTAATTTAGGCGTCTGAGCTTGAGTCGATTTGACCGATTTCGCGGTCGATGACCTCGTTGCGAATCGTGTTGAACAAATCTTGCATCTGACGTGCAAGGTGCTCGGCGCGGGCTCGGCTCGAAGTGTCGTTGCGGGTTAGCACAGGCTTGATAACGCCTTCGATAATGCCAACCTCACGTTCAGCCTCAACGCGCAGCGCTGTTAGGTGCCGTGGCGAAAGACCAAACTTTTGCAGCTCAACCAGAGCCTTGGCAATCTCAACATCGTTCACACCAAACGGTGCTTCGCCAATGAGCTTGGCGCCCTGGCCTGCACTCAAAATGCTGTCGGTGATTGAGCTTTGGCTAACAAGGTCAAGCTTGGTGAGCTTCTTAGCTCGGCCACGAACCACCTTGGTGTTTGGCATGGCAGGCAAGCTCGGCTGGCGACCAGCGTCGAGGTCTTCAAGATAGTCTTTGATGACCTTGTGAGGCAGGTAGCGGTCGCGCTGCAACTGCAAGACCAAACGCAGGCGATCAACGTCACTAGCTTTGAACTTGCGATAACCCGAAGCAGTGCGCTCAGGAGTGACCAAACCCTGGTCTTCAAGAAAACGAACCTTTGAAGGGGTTAGGTCGCTAAATTCAGAGCGCAACAGGTTAAGCACCTGACCAATGGTCAAAAGCTTGGCCTCGCGGCCCCTGATTGGGCTAACTGAATTTAGAGCAGACATCTTTAGTGGCCGGCCACCAAATCAGCCGGTGAAGCGTGAAAAACCAGCTTGAACTTGCCGATTTGAACCTCAGCGCCGTTGTCAAGCAAAGCGCTATCGATGCGAACACCATCAAAATAGGTGCCGTTAAGTGAGGCTAGGTCTTTGACCTGAAAAGATTTGCCGATGCGGTGAAACTCAGCGTGGCGGCGCGAAACAGTCACGTCGTCTAAAAAGATGTCGGCGTTTGGGTGACGACCAGCAGTGGTGATGTCAGCGTCGAGCAAAAAGCGAGCACCCAGCTCACCACCACGTTTGACGATTAGAAGCGCCGAGCCAGAAGGCAAAGCTTTAATAGCTGCCTGTTCTTCAAAGCTGATGGCCTTATCGTCGGCCAAAAGGTCACTGCTAAAGCGCTGGGTGGTTAACACCTCAGGCTCGCCCTGTGACTCTGAAAACTCGACCATTATGACTCCTTAGAGCCATAAGTTTAGCCGACTCTAAGCTGTGGCTTTAGCCGTTTTAACCACATCGATAACCTGTTTGACATACACAAAACCAGCCCACCAATAAAGACCAACGCCCCAGAGCGCAAAGGCCCATGCTAACGGATTCACAACAAATGCAGCCTCAACCCAGATGTTGGCAATAAGTAGCAACGGAAAAGCATAGAGAAGCGCCATGGTGCCCGCTTTACCCAGGTAATGCACCGGCAACGGGCCGTATCCGTGCGTGGCAAGAATCGGGTAAACCACTAGCAACATAAAGTCACGCCCGATAACCAGCAGCGCCAACCACCAAGGAATAACCCCCTGAATGCTGAACGCAATCAACGTCGAAAAGATGTAGAGGCGATCAGCAGCCGGGTCAAGCAACTGCCCCAATCGGGTGACTTGGTGGTAGCGGCGCGCGAGGTATCCGTCGAGAAAATCGGTGATGCTCGAAACCGCCAAAATCGTGATCGCAATCAAACCTTGGTTGTTCAGCAACATGACCAAAAACACAGGCACCAGCAACAGGCGCAAAGCACTGAGCAGGTTAGGCACGGTGCGCAACTGCTCCAACCACGGCTGACGCTCAGGCACGTCGGTGCGCGTCGGGCTAACCGCCGCTTCGCTCGTGCCGGCAGTCGGCTCAGTTGGATTGGTCATGGTTTGATTCTAGGGTTTGGCGGTGACTTTATGGTTTAGGCGGTGTGGGTTGCAGGGTTTGCAGCGTGGGCGAGGCTTGTGGCCGAAGTAACAGCAGTTCATCAACGCGACTCTTTGATCGCAACCACATGCCGAACTCGGGGTCGACATAGTGCGCTAGCAACATGAGGTTTTCGTGCTTTTGTTTTAGATCTAGATGATAGATGCGGTGATGGTGGCCGATGCGGTTTCGCAAATCACGCACTTCAAACATAAGTTTTGAAACTTGAGCTTGATTTCTCGACGGCAGCCCTTTGAAGCTGCCTGCCAATGAGGGCCAAACAGCTCGATTTTGCTTCGAGATCAAGTGACACCAAAAACCAAACGAAAGCTCAGAAATTACTTGCTCGCCTGTTACCTCTTTTCGGTTGACGCGAACGCGCCTAATAGCCTCTTTCGCATGTCTAACCAATTTTGGATTAGCCCTATAAAACGGCAATGCGAAATCTAATAGCCAGTGCGGATTGCTTGCCACCTCAGGTTGCGCGTCTGAAAGCCTTGACGAAATGGAGTTTCTTACTGCCACTTCAACGTGGCAGATTAGCTCCCAAAATAGTGCAGACATTCGAACGTTCCAGACATATAAGAGCTGGGCGTTTTTATGATCGCAGCTTGTGTTTGTGAGATAAGGCTGCATGCGACTTGACGCGAAGTGCCTCAAATAGAAAAACCATTCATCGGTCACAGGCAAATCTCTCTTGCTACTTTTTAGGTTGCGGAAGCACGCCCTCGCATCTGAGCACAACATCGTTATTCGTAGCAATCTAGTGCTGTTTTGGTTTATCTGCTTTCACTTATTCACAGGCAATCGCGGCCTCTCATTGAAACTGAAAACAAGAGTTATAAACTTTTGTCGAAATGGTGATTTATCAACAGCCAGCCTGTTGCAGGCAAGCGCCTTTCGGACTATTTTTAATGTCGAAGGTCTGGAACCGTCCCTGTAATTTGTTTGCGAATCGATCAAACGGCCAGACGTGTCTAGTTAAGCATTGCCAGCCAGGCAAAGTGATTTACTAGTAGCCCCAGAACAGTCCCTGTAATTCGCTTGCGAATCGATCAAACTGCTGGGGCTTATTCATTTTTTGCTCGGGAGTAAACCCAAATCACCTGCGTGGGCGTCTAAAACCACCGGGCAACTCAACTGCGAAACGATGAGACGGTCAGACCCGTCACTTGAGGCTGCTTGAGCCGCGACCAACGGCACGCTTGCGACCGACCTGCGAGCGACCTGAGCCGCGACCACCAGCCGACGAACTAAAGCGCGCAGCACGGCGATGAATTGGGTCGCGCCCAACTGCCGCGCGAGTTGTGTGAAGACGCCCAGGTTTGCCGTGGTCAAGGCGCGTCTGCTCGCGCTTAAAGAACACGTGCTTTGCGAACTCAACCAAGACGAGATACAACAAGGTCATAATGGCCAACGCACCAAAGAACACTGGCGGCAGCGGTGCAAAGTCGAGCGGCGAGGCAAGAGGCGAAATCGGCAGATAAGCCCCGACGAGCACAACACCAAAAACGGCGATCATCATGCCAAGCGATGGTCGACTCTTATAAAAAGGCACCCGCCGCGTGCGAATCACAAACACGATTAACGTTTGCGTTGCCAGAGACTCGACGAACCAGCCCGCCCTGAACTCGCCCTCGCCGGCACCCAACACAAAAAGCATCAACGCAAAAGTCGCAAAGTCAAAAAGCGAGCTGACCGGCCCAAACATGAACATAAATCGCCGAATGAACGCGATGTTCCAGTGCGAAGGTTTGGCAAGTTGCTCAGGGTCAACCCGATCGCGGGGAATAGCCAACTGGCCAGTGTCATAAAGCAGGTTGTTGAGCAGAATCTGCCCTGGCAACATTGGCAAAAAAGGCAACACAGCCGAGGCAGCCGCAGCGCTAAACATGTTGCCAAAGTTGCTTGAAGTGCCCATCAAGACATACTTCATGGTGTTAGCAAAGATTCGCCTGCCCTCACGCACACCATCAGCCAAAACGGCCAAGTCTTTGTCAAGCAAAACCACGTTAGCGGCATCTTTTGCGACGTCGGTGGCCGTGTCAACCGAGATGCCAACGTCGGCCCCATGCAATGCCAGCGCATCGTTCACACCATCGCCCAAAAACCCAACCGTGCGATGCGCAGCTCGCAGCAACCGCACGATGCGCGCCTTTTGCTCGGGCGAGACCCTGGCAAAAATGCGGGCCTCCGCCGCAGCAACCCCAAGTTCAGCGTCGGTCATCGCCGCCACCTCGACACCTGTGAGCGTCGTGCCCGCAGTTAGCCCCAGCGCATCACAAACTGTTTCGGCAACAACAGCGTTGTCGCCGGTTGCAATCTTGACCTCAACGCCAAGTTCAGCCAAGGCTTTGATAGAAGTCGCAGCCGCTGCTTTCACCGGGTCACTGAAAACCAAAAAGCCAACGAGTGTCAACCCAGCTTCATCGGCAGACTTTAGCGGTTGCAAAGATTCAATCTCACGATCGTGCACCTCACGCACGGCCACTGCCACGACGCGCAAGCCCTTTGCATATTGCTCAACCAAAAGCGCTTGCGCCGCAGTTGTGTCACCCACGCACTTTGCCAAAACGTCTTCGGCTGAACCTTTTGAAACCAATAGAGCTGCCGTAGAGGTTTTCGCTAAAACCGAAACCATGCGACGTTCATGATCGAACGGCAAAGTCGCAACCTGCTCGAAACCAACCAAATCCTTCGACGCCTCGACGCCCATGTCGCTGCCCCACAGCGCCGCGTCGAGCTGCGAGAGCCCAACCAAAGACCCGCGCGCCTGGTCGTAGGGCGCATCGATTGCGCTGAGGCCGAGCGTCAAAAGGGAGGCATCCGTGTGATTTTTTGACACCGAAATCGCCTTCAAAAAGCTCAAACGCCCGTCGGTGAGGGTGCCGGTTTTGTCAGTGATCAAAACGTCAAGATTGCCGAGGTCTTCGATCGAAACCAGACTCTTGACCAACACCCGGCGTTTGGCCAGCTGACGGGCGCCAGTAGCCAAACTGGTGCTGACCACAGCGGGCAAAAGTTGCGGAGTAATGCCAACCGCAATCGCCAACGAAAACATAATCGACTCGATTAGGGGCCGTTGCAAAATCAGGTTTACGCCCAAAATCAGCACTGTGAGCGAAACCGCAACCCACAACAGCAACAATGAGAACCGCTTCAAACCAAGCTGAAACTCGGTTTGCGGCTGAGCCTCGCCAAGCTGCAGCGCAATGCGCCCAAACACCGCTCGCCCGCCAGTGGCAACCACAACCGCAGTTGCCGAGCCCGACACCAAAATCGTGCCCATCAAAAGAGCCGAACTCAAATCGCCCAGAGCCACCTGCCCCAAAACCGGCTCGACCGACTTTGGCACAGCCACCGATTCACCAGTCAGAATGCTCTCGTCAACGGTTAGCCCAGAAGCCTCAATAACGCGCATGTCGGCAGCAACCACCGCACCCACACTCAACTGCACAACATCGCCCGGCACAAGTTGGGTCACATCAACCTCGGTGGGCACCCCATCGCGCAACACCACAGCGTTGTGTCGCACCCTGTCGTGCAACGCCTGCGAGGCCTTCTCGGCACGGTATTCATTGGCAAACCCAAGCCCCACGCTAACCAACAAAATCACGCCAATAACAACCGAGTTGCTAAAGTCACCCAACGACAACGACACACCGGCCGTTGCAGCCAACAAAATCAAAAACGGGCTAGCAAACTGCCGCACCAAAACCCGCAACCCACTAGCTCGGTGCGAACGAACAACGTTCAAGCCAAAACTCAACTGAAGATCTTTAACGACGGATGCACTCAACCCCCGCGCACTCGACCCCAACCCCGCCAGCACAACCTCAGCGGGCTCACCTGCGGCGGCAAAGATCGGCTCGGCCTCGCCCTGCGCCGCCGTTGGCCCCGCCAAAACTTTGCTCTTCGATGCCATGCCTGCCCTACCCACCGATGCCATGCCTCACCTCAGAAGTTGCACTAGAGCGTGCCTATGTGTTCAGTCTATGCATGCGTTTAGTTTGAAGTCTCGCAATAAGCTCATTCTCGAAAACTAGCTATGCGAGTGAACGAATAGACGATTGGAACCCCAGCCCTGTATTTGGTCATTCACATAAAAACCGTATGTTCGACTCTCATCAAAAGTCACAACCATTTGCAATTTTTTCAACTTGCTCGCATAACGAAGTTTCAAGGCATGGTCGTATGTGTGTGATGCAACTAACGAACTTTGATTGCCGAGGTAAGTGGCGAATGCAATAGGAATGACTAGACCTGACATGACCAAGTCAGCGATCTGAAGCCCCGCGTGGTTTTCGCTATGGCCAAAAACGGGGCTCTCGATTAGCCGGTTGTTCTTTTGATGCCTTGTGTACATCTGCGTGAGAACTGAGTGGCTGACAATAGAGTTCAGATGCTTGTACCTGGCGTCAACGATTACCAGACCAGATGAGTCACGAGCGCGCAAATAACTCTGAAACTGACGCACTTGATTCTGAATTGCCGATGTGTAAACCGCTCGGCCATCAATGGGCTGGCCGGGTGCTTTGACATAGATTGAAGCGATTAAGACGCATTCCAGCTCGAGCAGCAGGCCCAGAAGATTATCGAAAAACTCCAACTGCAACCTCGCGTGGCCGCCTTTTCTGCGAAATTCAGACCTAAGCGTTTTTCCCTTGACTTCTTTTCTTAGCAACTCAAAACGCTCGTTATCGGGCGTCGAGAGCCCAAAGTATTTTGTTTTCATTGCCAAAAGCCTTGTCGTAAGCTCAACAATGTTTTTCTGAGGCACAGAGATTCCGCCCAGCACAAAGATAGGTTGAACGTTTGGGGATGTCGTGGCAACGTAGCTGCCTAAGTCACCAGATTCGTCTAGATACAGAATGTGCATGGCTGCACCTTAAATGAAAACAACCGCTCAAGGCGGTTGTTTGACTGCACAAGTGCAGCACTCGTCGCCAGCATTCCTCCGCACGACTCATCGATTGCTCGACTAATCAAATAGTAACCCTTGCAGGCAAAGGAATCAAGATTTCTAAAAGTTTTAAATGTCATGATTTTGCCACTCATTGAGACCCTTCTCGTAACGAAATAGTTTTTCTTCTTCTGGGTTTCAACCTGGGCCGTTGAGCAAATCAATGGCGATTTGATTCACTGCGACAACTCGCAGGCCATAGAAGAAGGTTGCTTTTTGAAGTTGAAAGTCACCGTTTAGTTCTATGAGTAGCACTTTGCCACCCTGTTCGCTGCCAAGAATTGGCATTCTGTTAGCGGGTTCGTAAATTTGCAGGGTGTAAACAACCACTGTTTAACCAGTCGCCTAGGCCGCAGGTTTCGGGGCGACGAGTGTTAAACCCCAAAGTCATCGTGAATGCTCACCTGTAATAAATCGACAATGCCGCCAGCCTTTTTCACATAGTGAAGTCGCTTCGCTTGAGGGTTGCCGTTCTCGATGTGCATGCGCATCACGGGGTCCCCATCAATAACCATTGGCTTGCCGTTCTCATAGAGGGGGTGCGCCTCCATGAGGTGATCGAACGCAGCGCGACCAGTGACTAAGAACAGCACTGCCCGAGTCAACTTTCGCATTTCGTTATCGTCAAGCTTCTTTGCGCTAACGCCCTTCAAGAAATCTTCGCCGCAAAACCACTGAGCATCTATGAGCGTGTGCACCTTGCGTTCTGATGGGGTGAAATCTTTGACCCAGGCTCTGCGAATTTCTTCACGAAACCATTCCTCCGCCAATTCGAAACGATTTCGCCGTGCAAATGCCGTTGAACCCATACGAGCCTCCGCAACCTTTGACTTTCGTGCGCCAGCTGAAGACAAACGCAAACTCTTAATTTCTTCGGTTTGGTTTGCAGCTCGATTCTGAGCGTCAGAGAGTGCAAGTTTGAGACTTCGATTCGATTCACGTAGGCCTTCTAAAAGGCGGTTTCCGCGCTTGATTTCGGCCAGGTAATGGGCGATTGCCGCTTGATGCAGGCGCTGCTCGTTATTTAGCTTGGCAGGCACAGCAACTTGCACCGGTGTTGGCACACTTTGAGCCAGAGCACCAGCATATGGCTCGCCGAACTCATCTTCGCTTAGAACTTCACCAGAATCATCTGCAAGCGCCTCAACGTCGACAAAGTTGTCTTCAATAGGTTCATAAAGCACACGACCTTCAACCAACCATGGTTCGCCGCCTTCAACCAAGACAAGAGCAGGGTAAATGGTTTCGAAATCGTCAATGTCGTCCATGCGAAGACGAACTCGGCCTTGTGGGTCACGATAGAGACGAACGGCGACTACATCGCCGACTTCAAGATAGCCATCGACAGTGTCACGAGGGTTGCCGGTGATCTCATCTTTTCGAAGTTCAAATTCAACGTCGGGGTGCAACGCTATTTTTGCCGTCTTGCGGTCGGTTGAGCGCACCAAACCAAAGGTGGCATTGCCAAGACCGATAGCCGTGACAATTTCATCGACTGTTGAACCGGGCCGGTGGATGTCAAAAATTCTGGCATCAGAGTCATAAAGCCCTCTAACTGTCTGACCGACACTGAAAAGCCACGACATTGGCACGCCGGGGAACGTTACTTCTTGTCGAATAGTCGTCAGATCGCCATTGCTGAGCTTGACCAAGACCGATGCGTCTCCATAAATGCTTTTCACCTCGCCGAGCATTTCTTTTGCTTTGACCCCGGGTTTTGGCAACAAATCGGCATTGTTCGCGGCCGCCCAAATCTCACCAGTTAAGCGGTCAGTTGATTTTGCAACGGCACCCGGTGGGTAGACATAGCGAATCTTGCCCGCTACTTCTGGCATCGCCTCTGAAAATCCAATCGGATACACGCGTGCTGCCCCACCATAAACGCTCGTTTCATGGGGCATCTTCAACTGCATTTGACGGGTAAGCTCGCCGCCAACAACTAGGTAAACGTCACAAACCTGCCCTGTCTCAGACTCAATGCCTTCAACGTCGAAAAGTGGTTCAGCACTTGTGTTTGAAGTGCTTACTACACAAACAGGGCGCTTGCGCTTTGGGTCAAGCAGCAACCGGGCAAGGTCATCAATCTCGTCTATTGTTCTGATTTGTGTTGCCATGTTTGTCCCCCGATTTTGCCTAGAAAGCAGTTAGTTATTGTTGATGCCAACTAAGTTGATGAACCTGCTTAGCAACCGCAGGTTGTCAACGTTGGTTGGGCGAAAGTTCATAAGCTCTGGCGAATAGACCAGATATGACGCCCACTTGGCTCGCGAGATCGCCACATTGAGGCGGTTTGGCATGAGCAAAAACTCGACACCGCGCGGCACTTCGTCGGCAGACGACGCGGTAAGTGAAACGATGGCGACCGCAGCCTCTTGCCCCTGAAACTTGTCGACGGTGCCAACGGGAACCTCGCGAAAACCAGCCCCGTCGAGCTTGCGGCGCAGCAGTTGAACCTGCGCGTTGTAGGGCGCGACCACGATGATGTTCTCGGGGGCTTGCGCTAGCGGACCAGCGGTCTGGCCGTCATTCCACTGCTTAGTCATCAAACCACGAACCAGTTCGACAACAGCCTCGGCTTCTTCGACTGACTCTGTCGAGTTGCCAGAGTGCGAAATTGGCAACCGGTGAAAACCTGGAGCAACGCCGACGAGGTTTCGCTCAGGCGCACGTGAACCCAACTTGCCGTTGTAATAGTTTTCAGAAACTACCGAGCAAACTTCTTTGTTCATGCGAAAGCTTGATGGCAAGAAATAACCAAAATCAGGCGAAATAACTTCGTCGTCGCCAGCTAACCAGCCCAATGCTGAACCATCAATTGGCTCAGGGTGAACGCCTTGTGTGACCTGAGGTAACTGTTGTGGGTCGCCAAGCAACAACAAACGTTTCGCTGACACTGATGCTGCGATGGTGTTGGCCAGCGAGAATTGCCCCGCCTCATCGATTACCAGCAGGTCAAGTTCTTGGCGCTCGATGCGACCAGTGTTGGTGAAATCCCAGACGGTGCCGCCGATTACACAGCCTGAGTTCGCGGCTAAAAATTCATGCGCGCCCTCGCGACCGAGAGCTGTCCACACTGTCGAAGTTAAGTCTTGAACTTCAGCCACAGCCTGGTCAGATTTCACCGACTTGCCAATGAGCGCCTCTGGCACTCCGGCTTTGCTCACAGCGCGCAGGAGGTTTTCAACGGTTGCGTGTGATTGAGCAATCACACCGACCTTCCAGTTGTGTTTGAGAACTAGTTCGGCGATCACGTGACCGCCGTTGAATGACTTGCCTGCACCGGGAGGCCCTTGCACGGCGATGTAACTCGAGCCAAGGGTAAGCAGCGATTGGGTTATGTTTGCGGCAGCATTGTCAGCGTCGAGTTGAGGCAACGGCCGGCCAAATGGTGCAACCTTTCGAAGAATGTCTAGAGCCGAGTTTCGTGGCAATGCCGGCAAACTGTCGACAATGTCTTGACCCCACTCAACAATTGCTGCTTGCAAAGTTGGAGTCTTTGGTGGCGCGCCAGGTGTTATGGCTTCAGGCAAAACGTCGTATCGATCAGAGTCTTTTGACAGCAGTTCTTCGACTACGAAAGTGAAATCGTTGATAATTTCAATCACTTTTGCTTTAACTGCAGCTCGCGCCTTTGGGTTCAGTGGCTCAATGAGAACCTCGGCTTCTGAGGCATACACAAGGTGAACATCGGCATTCTCGCGCATTTTGCTGCCAGGGGCCGGCGTTGTGAACAACCGAAGGTGTCGGCGCTCTGAGCGCTGTCGACCCTCCTTATGCCAGTCGCGTTCCACCTCAGTTTTCTCAACGACAAAGACGTCACGTGTGTCTTGCCAGTCTTCTAGAGGAGCTTCGAGTCGGGCATAGTGCTCCCACCAGAACGATTTTTGCTCACGTCGGTGAAAGTCGATTGCTGCGGCAGCCAGAGCGATGGCGGTTTGATCGGCGTTGCGCTCTGCGACGGGAACATTTTCGATGAATTTTGAAAGCTCAACAAACACCGGGTCTGGTGCTATCTCTTCGCGCTTTTCGGGTGCGATGAAACCACGCAGCTCGACGCCGTGTTCCCCTGCAAGGTCGGCCATCCAATTTCTAAGAGCCAGCGTTGAACGGCAGTCATAGGCGTTGTAATCTTCGATTGACTTCAACTTGACTTCAGCCGCCTCGTGCTGGCCGTTTGCCTTGAGCTCGCAATAATTGGCATATTCGACGACCGAGTCTGCCGCGTTTGCGACACCTTCGCGCTCTTCGTCAAGCACAAAAATAGGCTCGAGTTTTTTGAGTGAATAACTCTGACTGCCTACCAACACCGCCCGACGCACGATTGGGTAAAGGTCAACTAGCACGTTGTCGCGCAAAAGTTGGTCAACAAACTCTTCTTCAACGCCGTGACGAGCAGCCATCGAAAGAAGGTGAGTCTTTTCATATGGCGCGTAGTGATAAATGTGCATTAGAGGATGCTTCGCCTTGCGCTCCCGCACGTAGTTCGCAAAGTCAATGAGTGCTTTGCGCTCCCCCGCTAGGTCATGCGCCCAAAGTGGTTCGAAATGGCGATCTTTATCTACCCAGCCAAATAGATAGTCAAGGTTCCAGTAGGTGCCCTCTTGATAAAGTGGGTCGCCCTCAAAGTCAAAGAAGATGTCGCCGTCATCTGACGCGGGAATCAGCGATAACGCGGCTGGCTCAATCACTTCAAAGACAGGCGTCGCGTTGTCACCGTGCATCAAAGTTCTGATTTGCACGAGCGCTTGAGATTTTAATTTACTAAAGGTTTTTTCGCTCATGCCATCAGGCTTTTCGAGGGCAAGGGTCAACTGCGAAATAGTCTCGATGCCCGCTGCTCGAAGTTTGGCGCGCTGTTCAACGCGCATGCCCGCGACTCCAAATAGGTCATTGCTTTGCACAACCTGCGGTTCGCAAACTGCACAGCGACCGCAAGCTGAATATGTGTCATCGCCCCATTCCAACGCAGCGCCTCCACCATTGCGATTAGCGCGACGCTGATTGATCAACTCGATCATGTCGTGGCGACGTTTCAAATATGTCGGCAAAATGTCTTCAAGGGCATGTGTGCTCTTGGTTAGGTCGCCAAGAATAAGGTGAACCTGGTCAGACGTGCGAATCCCATTTTGCTGCAACTGGTGAGCATAAGCGGCCAGCTGAATAAGTGCGGTGATCTTGGCTTTGCGAGCCAACTTGGTGTCATAAACGGCATACTCGCCTTCAGGAGTCAAAACCAAAAAGTCGGCAAAGCCCTGAAATTCGCCGTCAAAGAACGTCGCCTGAAAAACCACGGGGTTCTTCTGCTCAAGCGCCGCTAAAGTTTGTGCATTGAGTTGGAGCATCTGATCTTCAATCGACTTCGATTGGTTTTTGTAATCTGGTCGGGCAATCTCGACGACACCATCGCCAAACTCTTCGCGATATCGCTCAAGCTGTTTCTGCTCGTGAACGTCGCCTAAAGCTCCAGCACGCGCAAGCATCGAGTCGTTATCTTTAGGCACCTCAATTTCGAAACCCAAAGCTTTGTCGATGCGGCGCACCTGTGCCCACAAACACTCACTAGCGTTTGCCAAGTCACTCGCCGAAAAAACCAGCTTGCCGTTGCCAAAGTTTTGCATTTAAACCCCCAGAGGATAAGTTGCTAAAAACCTACCTCAAGGTTGTGACATTTTCGCGGCGAGGTAGAGCAAAAACGTTGAGTGGTCAACCGATTGGTTCGAACAAGGTGGTGTCTAGTGCTGTTTAATTTCGCCATCAAGCCACATTAAGAGTTTTAAGAACACGGCCTCAACCGAAAAACCAGTCAACGTGACAAAGTGTGATTCAGTTTCACTTTGCACCAACTCGAAATTCGCAGATATGACTGAAAGCTTTGCAGTATCTGCCACCCTTTTACCCATTTCTTCGATGTACCAACAAAGCTGGCCTTCGCGCCGATAGCCACCTGGTCTCATGGTCACGTTACGGCCGTCGATTAATCGAATAAAGAAACTTGGAGGGCCAGTGCTTCGAGCTTCAAGCAAAGTTACCGAGTCTATTTTTCGGAGCCAATATTCAATCTGCACCGTTTGAAGGGCTAGCGCCATTTCGCTGTGAGTCGACCAAAACCACTCTGACGAATAGGCTTTCAAACTCTCACACCCGCAAGTTCGGCAGCATATTGGCTAGACCTAATCGTTGTGCGCCATCGTTGAACGGTTCGGCGTTCCACACGATATTTAGTCGCCAATTCACCTGCATCACTAGACATAATTTTGCGTAGCTCGGTTTTTGCTTCGTCTAACGAGGGCAGCTCCTCGAATCTAAGCCTTGAAATCATGGGTTCACGCTCAGCGTACGTTGTCCCGCCCCAAACCCCCATCTCACCTGAATCCAAGGCCACTTGTAGGCACTGTTTCTTGATCGGGCAAGTGGAACAAATCGTAACCGCAACCGCAACTTCGCTTGGCTCTTCAGAGAAGAAAAGGTCAGAATCTTCTGGCTGACAGTTTCCGCCCGAGAGGGCAAGAGCCGTGCCGAGTTTCTCGGCCAGCAAAGCAAGACTGTCTTCTAATACAAGTGTCATTACCAATGGTCGCGCGGTCATTAGAAGCCCCTGACTGATAGCTGTGAATAGAGAGAGAAAACACGCGAACGCCGACCCTTGCCCGTTACAACGGTTACCGGCACACCGCGCCGAACGGAACTCTCAGCGATAGGCTCCAAACTGTGGTCACCCGAGGCCACGAATATCTCTTTGAAAGCCTCAACGTGCTCGATGCTTTGATAAAAGTTGACGAGCGCCAGGTCGGCTCCATCTTTGCCCTTGCGAAACTGATAAAAAGTCTGCCCCGCCTTCCACCCTTCGCGAACTGCAGTTGCATTCTGAGGCCCTGCGGCAACGAAGAATAGGTCACTTGGCTTTGCATGTGCTTGAGAAACATAGCTTTTGCACAAACTAGCCACGCCCTCAACTGTTAGCAAGCCCGAGCCAGCCATGTTTTCGACGTCGATGAAGTGCAAACAAACATCATTTGAGAGGCTTATTGCTGAAAGCAATTTGTCAACCGGACGATTCATTTTCGATCTTTCTGTTGGTGCACCTTTCTGGTGCAATAACAGGATTTCGGCACACGCCACTTTGGCGATATCGGGTGTGTAGTGTGTGTTTTTTGAATAGTGTTTCTAATGGGAAACTCAAAGGGAGGGGTGTACTTGGTTCAGTCAAAAAGTGAGGAACAGCTTGCCCTAGAGAAGTCTTATATTGCCTGGATGGCAGCGCTAAAGGGGGCTTTTGACGGTCACCAACGCAAAATGCACCCTCTTATTCTGGAGGTTTTACCTAGAGGTCCGGAGAGGGATTATTTCAGAACTGATAACGGCAAAAAAGTTTTTGATTCCTGGTTCAACTCTGCAAAACTTCCGACGGGAAAATATGCCGAACTCATAGACGGTAAGTTTGGCGATTTAGCAAGTCAGCATTTGAAAGGCCAGCCTGAGAGCACGAGTGAATTACCCCTGCCGGAAGTCATGAAAAAGCTGAGGGAGGTTCGCGCAGCGAACCAAGCTCAAGCGCGAAAACAATCCAATATTGCGGTCGAACTCTATCAAACCGAGGTCCTGAAATACGAAGCGACAAAAGTTAAAGATCTCAATGAAATTGATTTGCAACTTGGTAGTGCGGTTTTCGAAGGCAAACTTCCTCCATATTGCGAACGCGATGTTGATAGCCAAATCATTTCGGCTCTAAACGACCAAAACCGAAAAATCGTGGTCGTTGTTGGCCCTCCCAAATCGGGGAAAACTCGAACTCTCATAGAAGGCTTGAAATCCTCAAACCTCGCCGAAAATACGGTTTATTGGCTGAATTCGATGAACCAAGGTTCTGTAAACGCCTTAGCAAAGGCTATAGCGACTGGCCGTTTGGTAAATCCCGTGGTTATGTTGGACGATCTTCAGCGGTTTGAGTTTGAAGGCCCGGGCGCGATTTCACGCACTACTTTTCGACTCTTACTTAGCGCATCTAAAATCGTTGCCACTTTGCACGCAGTAGATGCGGCAGAGTGGAAGCTAGTCGACTTGGAAAGAAGTAGCGGAACTAAATGGGGCTTAAGCACACCGTCCAAGGAAGTCTCCGAAGCATTCCTGAGCTCATCGATAAATTTGAGTCAAAGATTGTCGGCCGACGAGCTAGCAAGAGCAGAATCCGTTTACGCATCGCTGCAAGACAAACAGCAGCTTAGACACTTAGCTTCATATTTTTCGTCAACTGAATATTTTTTACTAAAGGCTAAACGAATTCAAGCGTCGAATAACGCGTACGACTTTGCTTTTCTCGAGGCACTTATATCAGCCAAGATAATTTGGCCTTCAGGAATTGCATTAGAAAAAATCCGTTCCCTTTTTGAAAGCGAATTGAAGTCCACGACAAACTTGCCTTGGCTCGAGGCCGAATGGGAAAGAGTTGTAATGGATTTCGCCATGGGTGTCACATCCAACTCGCCCCATGCCCTAATGGTTCGAACCTCAAAGAATAGGGAGTTTTTTGAACTCTTTGACGGAGTGTGGCCACACATTCGCCCCGCACATTGGAAACTAAAAATTGATGGTCAAAATTTGTCATTGCGCGAAATTGCGTCGATCGGCCTAGCTGGATACGTTCAAGAATGCATCAGAATCCTGAAAAAGGAGGAAATTTCCGATGTAGCCAAGCACGGTTACCTTGGCTACTTTTATCGCTCACTCAAGGACTATAAATCGTCCGAAGAACACATCTTAAAAGGGATAGAACAAGGTGATGAATCCGCAGTTAATGAACTGGGTCTTCTATACGAAGAGATGCAAAGATTTCCCGAAGCAGTTAATTGCTTTTTAAAAGCAATAGAAATCGGCATCACCATTGCCGAGAACAACCTAGGGAATGTCTACAGAGCCATGGGAAATTTCGCCCAGGCGGAAAAACACTTTCTCAATGCGATACAGAAGGGAGACCACAGCGCATACAATAATGTCGGTCTTCTCCACCATGATCTGAAGCGTTATGGTGAAGCCGAAGTAGCATTCTTAAAAGCCATTGACCATGGCGATTCGCACGCTGACAACAATTTGGGGCTGCTTCTTCAGGCCCTGGAACGCTATGAAGAGGCTGAAACTCGCTTCAAAATAGCAATAAACAAAGGTGACAAAGAAGCGCCAAATAATTTGGGGCGATTGTTCGTGGAGTTGAAACGGTTTGATGAAGCCGAGACACAGTACGTCAAGGTGCTGGACACTGGAGATAGCAGAGCCCGTTTGGGCCTGGGCTTCCTTTTTTATGAACAGGCGAATTATTCTCAAGCCGCGACCTGTTTCGGGTCAGCACTGGCCGAAGGATCTTTGGTAGCACACCTCTACCTCGGAAACACTTATTTTAAGCTCAATAGGTTTACTGAGGCCGAAAGACATTACCTTCAAGCTATTGAAAATGGGGAAACTTTTGCGCTTATATCGATTGCAAAACTGTATTGCGAGTTCGAAAAATTCGATGATTCGGAACTTTACTGTCAGAAAGCGATTGAATCTGGGGAAGCTGAGGGGCTAATTGTCATTGGCATTTTGCGGGCAAAACAGAATCGCCTTGAAGAAGCTGAGGAATATTTTACGAGTGCTATAAAGCAAGGAAACCCAAATGGTTTAGCTAACATGGGCGTTCTTCAAATAATCAAACGCAACTTCGACCAAGCAGAATCATACTTCCGAAAAGCAGTGGAAAATGGAGACAAATCTGCGCTCCTGAATCTGGGAAACCTGCTTTATAAGCTTGATCGGTGGGATGAAGCCGAAGCAGTGCTACTACGTTGTGTCGAGATTGGCGAATCTAGAGCCCTTGAGGGTTTGGCAAACGTGTACGGGGCATTGGGCAGAGGCGTCGAAGCCGAGCTATTTCAGCGAAAGTACCTTGATGCTATGTCAAAGATAAATAGTGCGCAGGCTGGAGTCACGTTCGAGATCAGATACTAACTACATCGCAATACATCCCTCGAGCCGCTGGGCAGTCAACCACTCTTCAGTCAGCGACTCAGCCTGCTTGAGAACGGTGTCAATCGCCTGCTTTGAGAAGTCTGGCGGGTATCCATATTTATCGAGCAGGTTGCGAACCAATACCCGCAACTCGGCTTTGGTTGAGTCGCGAACGGACCAGTCAATCTTGATGTTCGCCCGAACTTTGGTCGTTAGCTCTTGCGCCAATCGCACTAAGTCTTCGTGACGCATTTCGCGGGCGGCAGCTTCGTTTGCTTCTAGCGCGTCATAGAAGGCAACTTCGTTCTCGCTCAAGCCATCTGGGTTGCCAGCCTCGATCTTGGCGTTCAGTTCCTTGGCAAGGGCAATCAATTCTTCGATGAGTTGGGCTGTTTCGATGCTGCGATTCCGGTAACGAGCTAAAGCCGCGTCTAGGAGCTCCGAGAACTGAGCGTTTCGAATAATATTTCGCGCAAACTTGGCTTTGATTTGGTCTTTGATCAGGCGACTCAAGGCCTCAGCCGCCAGGTTCTTTTCTTTCATGGCACGCACTTCTTTTAGAAATTCTTCTGAAAGAAGGCCGATGTTCGGGCGATCTAGCCCGGCGGCGCTGAACACATCAACGATGCCGTCTGGCACAATGCCCTTAGCGAGAGCTTGTTTGATGCGTAGCTCACGCTCGGCATCACTTAAACGTTGAGGCGCGACGGCCTTTTTCGTTAGCATTCCTCGAACCGCTTGATAGAGCGCAACTTCTTCGCGCACCTTCTTGGCCTCTTCTTGGCTGTTCACAAGTGCATAAGCCTTGGATAGCGCCGATGATGCATCAGCAAATCGCTTAGGCCCGTTATCGAGCCCATAAACGAAGTTGGCAATCTCTTTGATGGCCTTTTGTGGGGCATCTTTGAAGCCATCAATTTTCAAGCCATGAAGCATGTCCCGAACAATAGTGAGCTTTTCCCAGAAAACGGCCAACGCTTCTTCGATAAATCCAACGGGTTTGTCTTGTGACTTGCCGCGGGTGTAAGTCTTAAGTGCATCCTTGAGCTCAGTGGCGATACCTATGTAATCGACCACGAGGCCGCCCGGTTTATCTTTGAACACACGGTTCACGCGAGCGATTGCCTGCATCAGATTGTGTCCACGCATTGGTTTGTCAACATACATTGTGTGACAAGGCGGTGAGTCATAGCCAGTCAGCCACATGTCTCGAACGATGACAATTTTTAGTGGATCGTTTGCATCTCTGAAGCGATTTTCAAGCTCACGCTTTTGCACCGAGGTGTAGGCGTGCGGGCGAATCTTTGCATCATCTGATGCTGCACTGTGAAAGATGATTTTGATGGCGCCTTTGCGAAAATCTGGGTCATGCCATTCGGGTTTGAGCTTGACGATTTCGTCAAAAATGTCGACGGCAATGTGGCGGCTCATCGCGACCACCATCGCCTTGCCATCTGAAAGTTCTGGCGCTGAACATCGAGCCTCGAAATGCTCGACGATGTCTTTAGCGATTTGTTCAACTCGAGGCTGCGAGCCAACGATTTGCTCCAACGCAGCCCAGCGCATTTTCATTGCTGCGACCTGATTGTCTTCTTGATCTTCAGTCAACTCTTCGGCAAGTTGGTCAAGCTCTTCTTTGGCTTCTTCTGGCAATTCAAGTTGCACGAGTCGCGACTCATAATAAATAGGCACAGTCGCACCATCAGCGTTGGCCTGGAGCATGTCATAAACGTCGATTTCGTCGCCAAAAACCTGGCGGGTGTCGCGGTCGGTGTCTGCGACTGGAGTACCTGTGAAAGCGACGAAAGTTGCGTTTGGCAATGCGTCGCGCATGTGCTGCGCATAGCCAACCTTGAATTTGTTGCCCGAAATGCGCGCGCTAAATCCGTATTGTGAGCGGTGAGCTTCATCAGTGAAAACGAAAACGTTTTTGCGATCAGTTAAAGCCGGAAAAACCTCTTCGCCGTCGTCAACAGCAAACTTTTGAATGGTTGTGAAGAACACACCGCCACCCGGGTTATTGAGCAACTCTCGAATCTCTTGCCTTGATTCAGCCTTTGTGGGTTCTTGGCGCAAAAGTGCCTTGGCGTCAACGAAAGTCTTATAGAGCTGCTGGTCTAGATCGTTGCGGTCAGTTACAACTACGATTGTTGGGTTTTTCAACAGGGCGCTAGTCGCCAACATACCGGCTAGGCAAGCCATTTCGTAGCTTTTGCCTGAGCCTTGAGTGTGCCACATCACGCCACCACGGCCGTCGCCCGCAATGCTGCTTGCCTCGAGCGAGCGCTGATAAGCCTTTTCAACGGCAAAGAACTGGTGATAACCAGGCATCATCTTCACCGGTTTGACACCTGGAACAAAAACGCTGAAGTTCTTGATAATGCTCACAAGATGCTCTTTGGCAAATAGCCCTTCGAACAAAGTTCGGTCTTCGCCAAACTCGCCGTGCGGGTCAAGTTTTTGGCCGTCAATGGAACGCCAAACCATAAAACGCTCAAAGTCAGATGTGAGCGAGCCCACCTTGGCTTCGACGCCATCCGCTATCACCAACGCCACATTGCAATAAAACAGTCGACTGATCTGCGCTTTGTAGGTTTGCAGCTGATTGAAAGCGTCGTGGATGGTTGTCTCACTGTTTGCCGGGTTCTTCAGCTCGATCACGGCGATCGGCATTCCGTTGAGATAAAGCACGATGTCGGGCACGCGCGTGCCGTGCTCGCCCTCGTCGACAAGATCGTCAAGGGTGACGCGAAGCTGGTTTACGGCTATCCAGTCGTTGTTGTCAAGGTTTTCAGCGTCGAACAGGCGAACCAACTCGGTTGTCTCTCGACCGTCTGGGTGACGAACGGTCTCTTGCAACCCATCGCGAAGCCAAGAGTGAATTAGCTGGTTTGCCCAAAAGATGTCAGTCTCGCCTGGCGATTGCACCCGTTGGCGCACACGACGAATTACGTCACGAGGTAACCCAGGGTTTATGCGAGCCAAAGCCTCTTCGAGCCTGCCGGCAAGAATCACGTCTTTGAATGAATCGCGCTCTGGCCGATCACCATTTGGTGCTAGCTCTGGTCCAAACTCGTGAGTCCAGCCAATTTCAGTCAGCCACTCAAGAACATGACGTTCATAGCCAGCTTCATCCATGTCAAAAGGCATTACTCCCCCAAAAGCTCTTCTGGTATCTCAAGTTCGCCAGAGATTAGGCGCGGCAGTAGCCCGTCTCGGATGGACGCTAAAGTTTGATTTTGCTGAGTCAAATTTCGAATTTGCGCAAATAGCGGACTTATCAGGCCCTCAAATTGGGTCAAAATCTCGCGCGAAGGGCACAAAAACATAATTTGCTTGATTTGTGCGCTGTTGGTTGCAGTCGCGATTGAAGAAGTGCTGTCGAGGCTGCTCAAATCTAAATTTTTCAACCATAGGTAAGTGAAGGCTGGCCCCGGTGAAATGCCCGAACGGTCTCCAAAATGTGCAATGGCTTCGTTGGTTGCCGTGGCCACATCAGTGATGCAGACTTTGCCGACTGTCAACTTGAAGCTCATTACTACTGTATTCTCGGGCACGACTGGAACCCTTATTTTTGATATGGCTTCTTTCGTAAGCCCTTCGCTGGTTTTGGTCCCATAGACCCCGTAGGTGCCCATGTCTCTGATGGACATCCAAGGCACCCCAGCATCCCCTTGGCAAAACCACTCCGGCTCTTTACGTGGCGGCGTGCGCCCGATGGAAATCTTAAATAAAGAATCGGCGTGCTGGATTCCCCAGCCCAATGGCACTAGTTGACCTTCATCCTCTGCAAGAGAGCTCGGGAACAGATTTGCAATGGCCCCATCCATGCCGTCAGGCATCTCGCCTCGAGCCTTTGCATAAACAGGATCAAAGTCAATAAACCAAGATTTGAAAATGGTTTGCGCAATTTGCTCCAGATTTGCTGCCGTTGCATTGTTTACTGCAATTTTGTGGTCCAAATCACGGAGTAGCCGCACGATCGAACGTCGCATTCGCTGTTCAGAGGGCCAAAAAATCTCAACTTCTTTGAGGTTTCCCATGTTGAGCTTCATCTGGACCGCACCAGTTACAAATGCCGTGATGTCCTCGATTCCAAGCGCGTAGAAAAGGAAATCCGTGTCGTCAGAATCTTCCCCTGCTAGAACGTGAGCGTGATTGTTCACCCAAGACTTGCCCTTTACATTTTGAAGTGTCGGTTTACCCTCTGGCTGGAGAACTGTACCGTCTTCACCAACCAACACGTAATGTCCATCAAAAATAAACTCCGCTACATAATCCTGAATCCCTGCGGCACCGTAATACGGGATAGTTCCAGCTTTTCTATCTTTCTTTGTTACAGGCTTACGCGCGTTGTTGTAGAAGTTGGCTATCGCACCAACTTTTACTCTTTCAAAGCTCATAGCCGAGGGCTTTCAAGGAATTGAAGATTCGTTTTTCTAGCTCGTCTGACGAATTGAATGATTCTTTTAGGCTCGAAGTTAAATCAGCCATTCGTTCCGTAAAGTCAGCAACATCTTCGGTTTCTAATTCTTCGGTCCCAATGTATCGACCTGGTGAAAGGGCGTCCGAATTTTTGGCGATTTCTTCGCGCGCGACTGAACGACAGAAACCATCGACATCCTCGTAATCACCGGTCGCCCATTCATTGAAGGTGTTCGCGATTTTGGCGATTTCATCATCGCTGAATTCAATCTGAGTGCGCGAAATCGCTGTGCCCATTTTGCGAGCATCGATTAAAAGCACCTGGCCTTCGCGATTGTTCTTCCACCTGCTCTTGTCTTTGTTGAAGAACCACAGGCAGCTCGGAATCTGCACGTTGAAAAACAGCTGACCTGGCAGATCGATGATGCACTCGATTACATCGTCGTCAAGCATCGCTTTGCGAATTTCGTCGTCTTTGCCCTGAGCTGACGTCAATGTGCCTCGCGGCATCACGATGCCGGCACGCCCCTTAGGTGCGAGGTGGTGAACGGCGTGGCTCATCCACGCATAGTTTGCAGGCTTTTCGCGCGGCACACCATATTTTTTCCAGCGCACGTCATCGAGCAACTGCTCACGCGGATAGCTCGCGTTCTTGCCAAACGGCGGGTTCATCATGATGAAGTCGAACCGTTTGTCGGTGTGCTGGTTTTCGGTGAATGTGTCACCGTGAGTTTTGCCTAGGTCGAAGTCGATGCCTCGAATGGCAAGGTTCATAGCGCAAAGTCGACGCGTTGTTGGGTTTGACTCCTGGCCATAGATTGCGATTTGCCCAAGCTTGCCGCCGTGGGCCTCAACGAACTTTTCGCTTTGCACAAACATGCCACCTGAGCCACAAGCTGGGTCATAGACGCGACCCTGGGTTGGCTGAAGCACTTCAACGATAGTTTTCACAATCGATGGAGTCGTGTAAAACTGGCCACCGAGCTTGCCTTCTGCATTGGCGAACTGGCCCAGAAAGTATTCATAGACCTGACCAAGCACATCTGCAGCTTCACCCTTTTCTTGAGTGAAACTTATGCCGTTGATGAGGTCAACAACTGCCCCGAGATCTGCCGGGGCAAGCTTGGCATTCGCATATGAGCGCTCAACGATGCCTTCTAGCTTTGGGTTCTCACGTTCGATTTGGTAAAGAGCCTCGTCGATTCGAGTCGCGATGTCGGCTTGTTTCGAGTTGTCGGCGATGTGCTGCCAGCGCGAACCCTCGGGCACCCAAAAAACGTTGACCTGGGTGTAATAGTCGCGAGTTTCAAGTGCATTTTGCAATGCCTGAGGGTTCGGCTTGTAGGAGTCGCTGGTTGGGTCGCTAAAATCGCGCTCAAGCCAAGCACGGCGGTTTTCGAACGAGTCAGAGACGTGCTTGAGAAAAACGAGGCCGAGAACAATGTGCTTGTATTCTGCTGCATCGAGGCTTTTGCGAAGAGTATTGGCTATGTCCCAAAACTTTTTGAGCTCGCCTTGAGATAGTGCCATGTTACCCCCGTTGGTTCGTATTTCAGTGTGTAAAGTTGCGTATTCACAACTTTACTGGTGGAGCGGCGGGTTAGGTTATCTTTTTGGGAAGAAGAATATTTTGATGCCATCAGCCGGTCGAATGGCCAGACCGGGCAACTCTCTAAGTTGGCTGGAATGCGCTGGCACCCATTCCACACTTGTGTTTATTTGAGCCGAAGCCGCCTTGTCTAAATCTTTAATCACGTGCAACTCGCTGAATTTTTCATGCATGAAAGTGTCGATTCCTTTTGGCAGGGAGACCCAGATTGCTCCATTCTTGAAGCCAACTTTCATGTACCTATCGTGAGGCATAGATTTGAAAATCTCGACAGTGATTTGAACATCTTTAGGCAGTTTGTTTTTGATGACATTCAATGTGGTGATAACTTTGCTCAATCCACCTGAAGAAGGAACCTTTGAAATCAACTTGACACTCAGAGGAGTTGATCGAGTTATTTTCTCCATAATCCAAGATGCGACCTCTCGCCCTTCATCTAGGGCCGCTGCAAGATATGGATCGATTATTTCAACGCTCGTTGCTGACTCCAGAACGTGACCAAAAACTCTTTCGAAACCATCGCTTCTATACTCACCTACGGACAGATCTCGAGTGTGACGGCTTAGCGCCTCGTCAAACTCGGAACTCGAGATGACATCCAGGAAGTCATCGTATTCCTTGTTAAGAAACTCTGAATCTTCCAATTCAGAAGGGTTATCTGTCACCAAGAAACTTGTCGAATCAATTAGTCCGATAAGTAGTTCTTGAACTCCTTCATTCTCGACTGTTGCGATTAGTTTCTTAAATTCTTTTTTTGGCTGGGAGCTGCACAGAATGAACTTGTCTCGACAACTTCTAACGGCCTGTCTTACTTCTTTGGTGCTGTCGGCACGGCCAATCCATGTTTCAAATTCTGTTGCTCGGGCTAGCAAAACTTTCATTAGAGCAAGTCACTCATTCGGAGTTTTGTAAACGAAAGCGGCAGCTGCACAGAGAATTCGTCATCTGCATCCATGTCTAGTGCTAAGACTCGGTTGCCTCTTTTGGAATCGTCTGTTTCGCCGCTTTGGTCCGAAGTCGCTATCTCGTACTTGTCAACAAACAGAATTTGAACCAAATTCGGCTCTAATTCGCCATCTCGAATCTTCTTTTGAATCCTCAATAACATCGCTTCAGAATGCGTTTCGGCAATAATTTGCGTGCCACGGTTGCTCGAAACGATTTCGGCAAATAGAGATGCCAAATCGGCTTGCATCTTTGGGTGAAGATGGAGTTCGGGTTGTTCGATAAGTGCTAGGCGTGGCGCACGCAATAGCCCATTAGCAGTCGACGGAGCGATCGCTCTTAGCACTGGCAAAACTTGACTTAGACCAACACCCACATCTGAAAAAGTCACTGGAGTATCCGTTAGGGTGTCCACAACAATTTGCACTTCAAGACTTCCTAGAAAGCGCACTTTCTCGGCATAAAAACTGACCGGCTTCAAGCGGTACCTAGAGCCGGATAACTGATAAAACCAATCTGAAACTATTTGCTCAGAAACAGAGCCATCCCTGCTTCTGGAATCTGTCGAGTCGAAATCCTCCTCATCTAAGGCCAATCCTCCGGTGTAGTTGAGGCGCGCTTCAATTTTTCTCAACGGGCCAACGTGCCCAACATTTCTAAATTCGCGAAGGGTCAAAAGTCGAAAGGAGTTCAACAAAGTGTCAACTAAGCCAGCGCCTCTTTCTCTTTCATCGGCATTTTCGGAGCGACTCCGTGCGCCTGACACGGTGGGAAAGTTACCTCGCAGTGAGTAGTCCTCTCGTGAATTCAATGTTGAACGCAGGTACTCAATCGCATTATTGACACTTTCCCGAGATTCTGTTTCTGCGTTGCGTCGAACGAGAAAGCTAGTCGAACTGGAGCTCAGAAGTTTACTCAGTAGTTCTTCGCCTTCAAGCCGCCTTAACACCAGTCCTTTTCTTTGCAAGAACTCAAACTCGAGGACCATTGGATCTTCGTTGTTTTTGCCTTGCGCCTCAAAACGAATGGCGCTGAAGGGTGCTTGAATGCCGATTGTGTATTCAATCGAAAGGCTCGACAGATGATTTTCGATGTAACCGGTTTGATTACTTCGCGGTGCGAAAACTTTGGTTGTAAAAGCCATTTTTATCGAGGCATCTTCATCATGTTTATGCACAACATTTGCAAAGCTGGCGAGCGATATACTTGGGCCTTCGAAGATGAACCCGTTTGCGCCAAAGGGTCCGAAGTCCCGGGGCCCTAAAGACTGTTCCTGCAAGAGCAAACTTCTTATGATTGAGCTTTTACCTGAAGCATTTGGCCCAAAAATAAGCGTTAGAGGCCTAAGAGGTACTTCGACTTTCTCGCCGAAGCCCTGAAAATTTTCGAGTTGAATGTTAGATAACATGCATCCCCCACCCCTGCACTTAGATGCCTTCTTGACTCACACAGTCATGTCTATCTTGGTGCGGAAGTTGTGATATCGCAACTGTTCAGGTGCGATCAGATTAAGCTCTCATCAGTTTTTCTGAGGTCTTGCGTTGTGCCTTATTGTGGCTCGTGCATCTGGCCGCAATCACCGCAAGCCAGGCCTGTGAGCGGCGCGCCACACTTTACGCACAGAATTTGGGTGCCTGGCTTGTCAAATTCAATGCTCTCTTGGTTCTGCATTCTGGTTCCCCTTTTTTGTTTCGTTGGCTGAGGTTAGACTTTCGTAGCACGGCAAAGCATAGTTTGCCGATGTTAGCTTTAGGTTGAGCCTAGCTAATTCTTCAAGCTACTCAAAGAGCCCCCGGCTAAATCAACAAGGTTTCGCGTGTGGTTGCGAATACGCAAACAATCACGTAACTATCCGCGCATGACGTTCAAAAAGTTGCACTCGCTCAATAGACTGAAGCCACAAAACAACTGGGGGTTGAGATGAAAATTCTTCACACATCTGACTGGCATGTCGGTCGCACTTTTCACAGTTACAACACGCTCGAAGCAGTGTCTCAGGTTCTGGCCGAGATACCTAAACTAATCCGAACCCACAACATCGACGTTGTGGTAGTCGCTGGCGACATCTATGACTTGGCCAACCCATCCCCTGATGCTGTGAATGTTCTGCGAGACGCTGTGGCAGCGATCTTGCACACGGGAGCCAAGATTGTGATGACCAGTGGCAACCATGACTCAGCCACTCGTCTGAGTTTTGCGGGCGCTTTCTCGGCAGCAAGTGGCCTCTATTTGGTCACTCAGCCAGAAGAAGCGCTTAGCCCGATTGAACTTTCAGATGAACATGGCTCGGTAGATTTCTATGGCATCCCATTTTTGCAGCCTGAACTTATACGTCACCTCAATTGGATTCCGAAAGACGCTAACTCGCAACACCAAGCCGTCGGCGGCGCCATGGATGAAATCCGCAAAGTGATCAAGTCAAGAAAATCTGAAAACCGTCGAAGCGTGGTTGTTTCGCACACTTTTGTCGCAGGCGGTGAGGCTGAGACCTCGGATTCAGAGCGCCCAATCACCCGAGACCCTCTTGAGGTAGGTGGAGTCGACGTCGTGCCAAAAAACGCCTTTGCCGGAGTTACCTACGCAGCTCTCGGTCACATTCACGGGCGAAAAGAGCTCGAACCAAACCTTCGTTACTCAGGCGCACTTATGCACTATTCGTTCAAAGAAGCCGGCAAGCCTCGAGGTGGCTGGCTCGTTGAGTTAGATGCCGACGGGCTCGGCTCGGTCGGCTGGATAGACCTGCCCATCGTGCGCCCACTTGTTGAGCTGCGCGGCAAGTTTGCAGACCTGCTGACCAACCGTGAATACGACGAATATCACGACTATTACGTTCGCGCAATCTATACCGACCAAACTCGTCAAATCGACGCGATGGTCAAACTAAAAAAACGATTCGAATGGTGTGCCGAAGTTCTTAACGAACCCGAGATTCAAGTTGTCGAAAACGAACTGAGCTATCGTGAGCGAATCAAAGGCAAATCTGACCTAGAAATTATCGAAAGCTTCTTAGTCGACGTTCGCAACGGCGCCGGAGCATCACCCGAGGAATTGGAGCTCATTAATCAGGTAATCAATGCTTCTAACGCGAGCGAGGCCTAAAAAATGAAAATTCGCAAACTCACTGTTGCTGGTTTTGGCCCATTCAAGACCGAGCAGGTTGTCGATTTCACTGCGTTCGATGCGGAAGGCCTTTTTCTGATTGTTGGCCAGACTGGTGCCGGCAAGTCGAGCATTTTGGACGCGATCACTTATGCCTTGTATGGGAACACGCCTCGTTGGACTGACACGAATATCACCAAAAAGAATTCTTCGGTTAGAAGTGACTACAACTCACCTGACGAGAAAACCTCAGTCTCGCTTGAGTTCAGCGAGAAAAGCACAATCTTCAAAATCGAAAGAAGCATAAAGTTAGTCAGCAATGGACAAAAAGAAAAAGAATCTTGCAAATTCTTCCACTGGCTTGATAACGATTGGGCGCCGCTCGCTGAAGGCCTAAATGACACTGAGTCTGCGATAACAAAACATGTGGGTCTCACTGAGAGCGAATTCTTGCAGGTTATTTTGCTTGCTCAAGGTCGATTCGATAAGGCACTAAAAGCGAGCAGCACCGAGCGTCTAGAACTTATGCGCACGCTTTTCAAGACCGAGAAATTCGAAAAATACAAAAATGGACTCAAGAGCATTGCCGAAGCAGCATCATCTGCTCTCGCAACAGCAGAAGCTGGCATAAAGACCGAGCAAAATGTGCTTGTTGGCGCGTTAGCCATGGAACAAGATTTTGACTTCGACTTTAAGAGGGATGTTCCGGTGGCAATCACCAAGTTAAAAGCTGAACTCAAACAAATTGATAGCGATAAAAAAGAAGCGGAGGATACTTTGACAGCCGCAACTTCAACTCTCGACCTGGCGAAGGCTCAAACTGAACTCAACAACGCGCTTGCAGCTCTAGAGGCGCTGAAAAAACTTGAGCCAGAGATTGCTGCCACACAAGAGCAAGTCGACTCGGCAAATCGAGCCGCCAAAGTTGAGGTTCTAATAAATAATTGGCAAGAAGCGGAATCAGCAAGATCTGAAGCAGATCAACTTCTCAGTGACGCCCGTAAAAATTTCACCTATGAGACCAAAGACGCTCAACTTAAAACTCGACGCGACGTGCTCGTAGCACTGCAGGCGAAGTTAGAAGAAAACCTAGAACTTGCTGACAAGCTCGCTGAACAGAATGTCGCTTCTTGGCAATTCGCTGGCGAACTAGCCGGGTTCGAAGCTGAACTTGCTGCATTGGGCGAGCAAATTGACGCCTTGAAGGCTGAACGCCAAAGTTTGCACAACTTGGCAGCTGAGGTTCAGCCTAGAACAGAGATTCGCGATGCAGCCCAGGCTGTGTTTGACAAATCAAAAGAACTTCAAGACGCTACTAAAGGGCTTCAAACCTTAGAGGGCGCTGAAAAACTCGCCAGCCAAGAGAACGCAACCGCTGCGACCGCATATCTTGATGTGCTCAAGGCCTATAACGATTTAGCGGCTGCGCGACTTGCTGAAGCGTTGAAGCCAGGCGAAGCATGTCTCGTGTGCGGTTCAACAACTCATCCAGCAAAACACTCCTCAATCGCACAAGGCTCAGTGGACGAGAAGAAACTCGAAGCCGCTAATAAGGCTTCCCGAACTGCTACCGCCAACTTGGCAACAGCAACCGAACAACTAAAAGCTGGTCAAGACTTAGTTTCTGGCTTGCAGAAACTTGTTGGCGAGCAAAAGCACTCGGCTGTTGAGGCTGCTCTAAAAAAAGCAAGCGCAGATCTAAACGAAGCCAAGAAAGCGCAGGTGCGTGTCAAAGAGATTTCTTCACAGATTGACGGCGACGACGCGCCTCTAGCGAAAGAACGCAATGAAGTTAGTGGCAAAGCCACGGATGCTAAAACCGGATTGGCTGCAGCTAATAACGAAGTTAAACGTATCGGCAAAGAGCTGCAGACTTTACTTGCGGGCCAGCCTTCCGTGGCAGATTACCTTGAGGCCACAAAAACCGAACTGACTAAAACAGAAGCCCTAACCGGTGCCATCGAGGCCGCGGATTCAGCTTCGAAGAACTTGGCGAAAGCTCTAAAAATTGCCGAAAGCAAAACCAAGGAGCAAAAATTCGACTCGCTAAAAGGTGTGGCAGCTGCAATCCTTGAGCCAAAAGTTCTAGAGGGCTTGCAAACAAGAATTGAAGAGCACAAAAGCGACGTGGCGTCTCAAAAAGGAATTCTTGCGCTGCCGCGGTTGCAAAATCTCCCCAAATATCTACCTTCGCAAGAAATCGCCCAACAATCGGTCGAAACTGCTCTCGCAACGGCGTCGACAATAGCCGAAGTGGCAGGGGGTTTACGTGAAAAGGTTGCCGCGGCTGAGGAACTATTTGGAAACATTCAAGCCCAAGTGAATGAGCTTTCGGCGATTAGCTCTGATGCTGAGCTAAAAACACGATTGCACCAAACCTTCGATGGCAGAACCCCGAACACAAAAAACATGCCACTCGAGGTTTATTTCATGGCGGCCGAACTAGAGAGTGTTCTTGAAGCCGCGAACCTTCGGCTCAAGACGCTTTCACGCGGCCGGTTCTCATTGCTGCACACTGATCGCGGCGTGGGTCGGGCAAACACTCAGGCCGGCTTAGGCATCGAGGTTATGGATGAAAACACGGGCAAACCTTTTGACCCGCACCGTTTCTCTGGGGGTGAAACGTTCTTGGCGTCGCTTGCACTCGCTCTTGGTTTGGCCGAGGTTGTTACAAGTCGAAATGGTGGCATCAAAATCGACACCCTCTTCGTTGATGAGGGTTTCGGTACCTTGGATGGCGAGCCGTTAGAAGATGCGATGTCAATTCTTGAATCGCTTAAGAGTGGCGGCAGAACTGTCGGCCTGATCAGCCACGTAGAGTCGTTGAAGGAACGCATCCCGACTCAGCTTAAGGTGAATAAAACCCCTAACGGGCCATCTATTATTCAGCAGTAAAAGGCACGCGTTTTTCAAAAACTATAGACAAGTAGTTATAAGGTTCACCTTGTCTCGAAAGAGATACAATGACCTCAAAAAATCCAAGTACAAAACTAACAAAAGAGAGTTAGCCGTGGAACCAGAATTTAAGCATTCAAAATCGAAAATCGAAAATGTTTTGAGGGTCTTCGACGAGCTCAGAGAGACCAGCTCATGGCCACGCGAAGAACGTCGACCGCGCTACGACCTCGACTCTACTATGGTGCCAGATTTGAGTCTCTTTGACCCCGAAAACCCCGAAGCTGCTGAGTTCGAGGGCCAGCTATGTGCTTGGTTAGACGATTTTGAAGCTACGCACATTTCAGAATTAGATTCTGACAATATGGATTTGGGTGAACAAGCGTCAAGTTCAACATATGCAATCGCATGGTACGACGCCATCACTTTCGCAGGTGAACATGCTGGTATTTTTATCACTGATTACGGCATAGCCCTGTATAGCTCCAGAATTCGCCGGTGGCTAAATTCAGTTGGTCAAACCACAGGTATCAACAGAGCCGCGACATATTCAGCTCTGCAAGTTTTATTAGCGCATGAATCTTTTCACCACGATGTTGAGTGGTTTGCCATCAGACAGTCGCAAACGACTGGATTGCAGAAGCTATACGAGGACTACGACTCTAACGTATACAAAATTCAGCGAGGAGCTTCGAACGATTCAACTTTAGAGGAAACAATTGCCTCTGCTGTCGAGTACTTTGACATGGCTAAAAAGGTTCACGCCGCGCAACTAAATTCGGACCAAATTAGAGCAGTTCGAGAATGGTTGAAGGCAAATTATGCTCTTAGACCAGACAGTTACAGGGCTGGAAATAAGCTCTTGAAGTCGAATCTCTTGCGAAGCGCAACTTACCAACTTGCCTGCATGATCGTGCAGGGTTCGCCAATTCCACAATATGGCGCTGGTTCGTTCAAACCCTTCTTAATCACAAAAGGGGCATTGAATGATCACTTCAGGGAAAATTTTTTAATTGTTCAGACTGGCCGATTGGCAAATCAAAACAAGGCAAACCCCCCATTCACTTTTAGCGTACCCAATCGAAAAATCGAGAAGTTAATCTCCAGAGCAGGTTACGCACCCACTGGCCGAGGAAAGGGGTCACACACTGTTTGGTCCGCTCCAGGCAAAGCAGACATCACCCTTCCGGCTCGCAAAGATCAACAATGCCCCGATGTACTGAAAAATGTCGCCCGCGCCCTAAGCCTCAATGGTTTGCGTGGGCTAAACAGCGCCTGCGAAAAGGTTTAGTGGCAAAAGTCGGGATAGAAGACTTGGAACCTGCGACCCCAGCCGAGTGAGCTAACATAATGTGCTGCCACAATTCGCATCACTAGCATACGGTTTAGACGTTGTTGTGGTTCTAAGAGGTTTCCGGCTCTCGACTGTGGTGGCACGGGATCTTTGACCATCGACACCTCATCTGTCAGTCAGGCCTAAAACGGCACGTCAAAGTTCGACAAGTTTGAATCAGCATGGAAAAATTCGCAACTTCTCAAGAAGGCGTCCCCGTCCCAATTTACTGCCATTAGTTCACCTAAAACTGCGTCGAATCGTATCACTGCAATCGCATTCAAGGCACAAAATTCTTCTGCCGCTTGCGTCAAACTCGTCGAGGTAAAAAGCAAGGGCTTCATTTTCAGCGAGCAAGCAACACCGAAAAGCTCCCGCACTTCGTTTACACTCACCTTCGTCACATCATAGTTCTTGACCTGACAGCAGTGTGTGCTTGTCATCACATCTATGCCGCCATCGTTTGTTCGGATCGTGACTTGCACACGAGTGTGCCTCAGGTACCGAAGCCAATCAGCAACAAGTTGCTCAGCACCCGTTGAATTTACTCCATATGGTTGGGGCGTCGGCCTCGGCCCTCTAGGCCGGTGGCGTGGCTCAAGTGACAGTAAAAGTTTCCGCTTTTGCGCAAGACGCCGGTGGCTTTCATACTCTGCCAAAAATTCCATGCGGGCCTATTGTATGCGAGCCTCTTCGGCTTTTCGGACAGCGTTTGACATCCGCAGTTGATCCTCGAGGTATGCATCCGCTTTCAATCTGACCTACCAAATGAAACATGGCAATCAGATTTCACCCACTGGCGCCTAGCAACCGGTTCAGATACCGAAATCATCACCTGGATTGACGATCACTCAAGGTATGCCCTGCACGTCAGCGCCCACCACCGAGTAACAGGCAAAATCGTCATCACAAAATTCAAAGAAACCAAACAAAAACACGGTGAACCCGCATCAACACTGACCGATAACGGCATGGTTTTCACAACCAAACTAGCGGGCGGTCGCCGCGGCATAAACGGCCAAAATGCCCTCGAATTACACCTGGCAACACAAGGAATCAGACAAAAGAACTCAACCCCAGGGCACCCAACCACCTGCGGCAAAGTCGAACGTTTTCAACAAACCCTGAAACGTTGGCTTGGGCAACAACCGCAAGCGAACAACCTCGAAGAACTCCAAACACTTATCGACACTTTCGTAAACGAATACAACAACACAAGACCGCACAGATCATTATCCGGACGCACACCGGCACAGGCCTACAACGCCCTAGGCAAAGCTTTACCCGACCCAGCGCTACTAAACATCGAGGCAAGAGTCAGATACGACAAAATCGACGAAGTCGGCGTAATCACCTTTCGCAAGGGAGGAAAAATGCACCACATCGGAATAGGACGCGCATACAAAAACACCAGAGTCATCATGCTCGTAGATGGCCTAGAAATACGCGTTGTAGACCCAAAAACTGGCGAACTATTACGCGAATTAACGCTTGATACAAGCATCGATTACCAACGCCAAAAATGAAAGAATCCCCCGAACCCGTAGGTTCAGAGGATTCCGATGTCTTGCGACATCACAACCGTCGGGCTGACAGGATTCGAACCTGCGACCCCTTGGCCCCCAGCCAAGTGCGCTACCAAACTGCGCTACAGCCCGTTTCAATGAAATTCTAGAGCACGAGGCGTAGGCTGAAAGTGCTTGTGCATCATCGCGCAGGCGTGCCAGCGAGGAGCCCCACATGAGCCGCCAGATCTTGCGCCAAGCGCAACCAAACTCAGACCGCCTGATCTTGAGTAGGCGCCAACCGAACCTGCGCCGCCGTGGGTTGAGTGCGTTAGCGGTGCTGGGGGCATCCGCGTTGGTTGGTTTAGCAGTCATAACTGCCAGCCCGGCGCAGGCTGCAGCCACGTTGAAGGTTGCGGGTTTTGAGCAGGGCGCGAGCCCGTTTATTGCGATGCTCACGTTGAACAATGTTTCGTTGACTAAGACCACGAGTGTGGCGTTTGAGGTGAGACCAAAGGCGGGCACGGTTTCGGCTGCGGTGACTGCAAATTATTCGTTGAGCTATTTGAAGGCACACGACTATGTTGACGTCGCTCATAAAACTGTGACAGTGCCGGTTTATGGGCTCTATGAAGGTTTTGCCAACACGGTTAGTTTGATGCTGACCGGGCCTAAGAAGTTTAGCCAAAAGCTTTCGACCACCGTGACCACGGCTTCTTGGTCGGCTGATGGTTCGCCGCAATACAGTGCGCGGCAGGCGATTGTTCCGCGCAAGCCTAATGTGAAGTTGGGTTATTCGTTCTTTATGCTCAAGGCGTGGAGCGCAGGCTCTCACCCTGTTGTCATGGACACCGACGGTTATGTGCGCTGGGTTGGCACGGCTGGCAATGGCCTGCAGGGCTCGGCTTTTGTGGGCAACAACTTTTATTTGGGTGACGGCAGCAAGTTGCAACGCATTGGCCTTGACGGCAGCGTGACGACTTTAAACGACCTGAGTGCGCTGGGTTTGCACAACTATCACCACAACATCGACCCGGGCCGCACGGGCCTTTTGCTTGAGATGAACAGCCCTAACAACCAAGAGAGCGACATTGTTGAGGTGAACTTGCAAGGCAAGGTTTTGAAGCGTTTCAACCTCGTCACGATTGTTGCCAACGCCATGCGCGCCGGTGGCGACGACCCGAGCGGTTTCGTCAAAGCTGACACCAGCACCGACTGGTTTCACAATAACGCTGCAGCCTACTGGAGGGCAAAGGATCAACTCGTTGTCAGCAGTCGCGAAAACTTTGTAATGGGCATCGACTACAACAGCGGTCAGTTGCGCTGGATTCTCGGCGACCCAACCAAACTTTGGCACCAATACCCGTCGCTCGCAGCCTATGCCCTCACCGTGCCAGCCGGCGGCCACTACCCTATCGGCCAACATGCGGTTTCGATCACCTCTGGTGGCCAGCTGATGCTTTTTGACAACGGATACCCCAGCAGCGTCCAATCACCCGCGGGCGCCACGCGCAGTGTGAGCCAACCGCGTCGATATGCACTAGACCTTGTCAAGCGCACAGCCACCGAAACTTGGTCGTTCGCCCACCACCCCGACATCAACAGCCCAATCTGCTCAAGCATCTATCAGTCGGGCTCAAGCTATTTGATTGACTATGCCAGCGAAAACTGGGGCAACGTGCGCCTCGTCGGCATCGACAGCAAAGACAACATCGCGTTTGAATACCTGTTGTCTGGCGCGAGTTGGGAACGCGGATGGAACGCCCTGCCGATTCACATCGAGAGTTTGAACTACAAATAGAGGTCAGGTGGTAGGCGGCAAGGTAGTGGCTTTGCCAGCTAGCTAAACATCCAGTTTTCGCGCGAAAAGTTTTAATAAAGCACCAGATGATTCTGCAGGGCCTTCTATAGCTTTTTCTAGTTGTCGAAAATCGTGAGGGCTGAGCTCAATTAGCTTCTGTTCAAACATAACTTCGCGGGCACTCTGCAGCGCGGCACCTAAAACAAATGAAGTGACGTCTTGGTTGGTTAGCTCAGCAGCCTGCCTTAACTGCTCATGGGCTTTGAGCGAAAGGCGCATGTTAATACGACTAGATCTCGCAAGATTGGTTGTCATAGTGCTCAAGCCTTTCGTGTACATACCTTGTATGCACAAACTATAGCATTCCCTTTAGTGATGTCTCAACTACTTTCATCGGAATGAATAATTTCAGTGGTTCTTCGTCAAATCTGGTGAACCCATTGTGCCTATAGAAACTCGCAGCATTGTCATCGATCGCGTCAACAACTATGGCCTGCAATCCAACTTTTTCTGAGATTTCCAGGGCGTTTAGCAACGCGTGCCGAAGCAAAAGACTGCCCACGCCTTTTGATTTGTAGTCAGAATCAACAGCGAGTTTTGCTAACAAAAACGCCGGAATCGGATATTTTGATGAGAAAAATTTTTGAAGCAGAGTCGGGTTAGCCAGCCGAACGCTTGTGACCGTGCAAGCGTAATAGGCGATTAAGCGCCCGCTAAGTTCGTCAATCGCGACAAAAGTGCGAGTAGCAGATTTCGCTTCGTTTTGCCAGGCATAATTCAGCAACCATTCATCGAGACTAGGGTTTGCACAAGAGAATCCAGATCGATCTAAATCCTTGGTAAGCGGCCGAATATCAACGTTCATTCAAGAGCTCCGGCATCGCCAACTGTGTTCATAGCAATAAGGTAGTGACTTTTGCAAAGCGTGAAATTTAGTTACTCACACCAAAAACGTGAGTCACCCGAGCGCGATTGAAAGTGCTGCCATTGCTAGGCAGTCGCTGGCGAGAGGTGCTCGTGCACCGCGAGCCAGGCGCCGTCGATGAGCGCGAACACAATGGTTTCGCGCTCGAGCACGGTGCTGACCTCGCCGCCGAATTCGATTGACGATTCGACGTTGTGACTAAAGACGGCTGCGTCGGCGCCGTTTAGTTGAACTAGCTGATTAGATGACTTGCAGCCGTGCACCTTGAAGCCGTCTTCGCCAACCCATTTGGCCCATAGAGTTTCGTAGGCGGCGCGTGAGTCAAGACGCTCGGTGTGGGTATAGAACATGAAGGTTGCGTCAGGCGTGAAGCCCGCAAAGTAGGCCAAAGTGTTGTGCGCGCCGAAGTCGGCGACGATCTTGTCAGCGGCGGCTAGAACTGCGGCGACGGCCCGGCTGCTCGCTGCATCTGCGTTGTTTTGAAAGCTCACTAGAGCGCCTTTGCCATGGTTGTGATTAGGTCATAAGCCAAGTGGCAGGCTGCCAACGCTGTGATTTGCGCGTGGTCGTAAGGCGGCGAAACCTCAACGATGTCGGCGCCAATCAGGTTGGTTTTGTCGAGCGCGCGAAGCACTCGCAGCAACTCGCGGCTGCTCAAACCGCCGGCCTCGGGGGTGCCTGTGCCTGGGGCAAAGGCGGGGTCCATCACGTCAACATCGATTGACACATAAACCGGTTTGCCAGCCACGCGCTTGAGCATTTTGGCAATCACAGCCTCGGTGCCGATGTCGTCAAAGTCTTCGCTGCGAATGATCTGAAAACCAAAAGTTGCGTCGTCGGTTAGGTCTTGCTTTGAATAGAGCGGGCCGCGAATACCCACGTGCAGGCACGACTCGAGATCAAGCAGGCCTTCTTCGGCGGCCCTTCTAAACGGGGTGCCGTGGGTGTAGGGCGCACCATAGTAGGTGTCCCAGGTGTCAAGGTGAGCGTCAAAGTGAATCACTGCGATTGGGCCGTGTTTTTTGTGCATCGCGCGCAGAATCGGCAGCGCAATGGTGTGGTCGCCGCCCAAGCTCATTGGTTTGGCCCCAAATTCGAGCAACTCGGTGATGCCCGCCTCGATTGTGGCAAGCGTCTCGAGAATGTCGTAGGTGTTGAGGTTCAAATCGCCCGCGTCAACCACCTGCGCTAGCTCAAAAGGGTAGGCATCTTGCGCTGGGTTATATGGGCGCAGCAGACGCGAGGCCTCACGAATGTGGCTTGGGCCAAAACGTGCGCCCGAACGATAACTTGCACCGGCGTCAAACGGCATTCCCACAACGGCGATGTCGGCGCGCTTCACTTCGTCAATGCGCGGCAAACGCGCAAACGTCGGCGCACCAGCAAAACGCGGCACCTGCGAGGCATCAACCTGACCAAGAGTTTCGCCGGTAACAATGCGTGGAATCGGTTTAGTCATAATGCGGGTGCTTGCCTTTGCTTTTTAAGTGTGTGCCGGCCAGCCCCGCCCGAAGGCAGAGCCGGCCGCACCTTATGTTGCTGGTGTTGCTTATGCTTTGATGCTACTTGTTTGCGCGGGCGGCGGCAGCCTTTGCTGCAGCTGAGCCTGGGTTGTGAGCAACCTCTGGGGTTGCACCCTTGCGCGATGGAACCAGGCGTGGGCCTTTAGGGCCAAACACATAGTCAGGTTCTGGCCAGATGAACAGCGACAACAGATAAAGCACTGCTGCTGTGCCAATGGCTGTGACCAAGCTGAGGTCAACACCTCCGGCAACTGCGTTGAACGGGCCTTCGATTACTGGTGGGTAATAAGCAAAGCTCAAACCGACAACAGCCGCAATCAACCAGCTGCCAAGTGCACGCCAGTTAACACCAGAGTTGAACCAATACTTGCCACCGATTTGGCCCTTGTTGAACACCTGAAGGTCACTTGGGTCGTAGTAGCCGCGGCGCACGAAGTATCCGATTGCCATAATGACCATCCACGGGGTGGTGGTGATTACGATCGCACCAATGAACGCGTTGACCGCACTATAGAAGTCATAAACCAAACGGCCAACCAAGATGAACACGAATGCCAAGCTGCCGATCAAGATGGTTGCACGCACGCGCGATAGCTGAGGGAACACCGACGCAAAGTCAAGGCCGGTGCCATAAAGCGAGGTTGTTCCGGTTGACAGACCACCGATGAACGCAACCACGATAAGCAAGATTGCATACCAAAGCGGCGAAGCCTGAATCAGACCAACGACATAGTCGCTGTTGGTAATCAGGGTTGCGGTTGCAAGACCAAAGATGAACGGAATCAAAGTTGCAAGCTGAGCCCAAAGGGTTGCAAGCATGAGCTTTGAGTTTGGAGTGTCGCGAGGAATGTAACGTGACCAGTCGCCCAAGAATGCACCGAACGAAATCGGGTTGCTCATTACAACCAGCGCAGCCAAGATGAAGGTTGGCCAGAAGTCACCCAACAACAGAGCGTCTGGTGTGCCGCCATAGCTTGGGTCGAAAACGCCCCAGAAAGCCACAACTGCTAGCACCATCAAGATTGAGTTGAAAATAACCGCAACCTTGTTGACCAGCAACATGAACTGGTAGCCAAACACAACAACCACGATCACGATGAAACCGATGACCGCATAGATGATGCTTGAAACCAGTGGGCTCTTTTCGATTCCGAACATGCGCGTCAATGCCCCCACAATGGCGTCGCCTGAAACCCAAACCGAGATTGAATAGAACGCGATTGCGGTGAGCAGGCTCAAGAACGAGCCAACAACACGACCGCGAACACCAAGAAGTGCGCCTGAGCTAACAGCGTTGTTAGTGCCGGTGCGTGGGCCAAAGATGCCCATCGGCATCAAGAACAGGGTGCCAACGAGAAGGCCCAAAACTGTTGCTGCTAGTGCCTGCCAAAATGAGAGGCCGAAGAAGATCGGGAATGTTCCCAAGATAACGGTGGCAAATGTGTTTGCTCCACCGAACTGAATTCTGAAAAGGTCAAAAGGTTTTGAGGTGCGGTCGGCGTCGGGAATCGTGTCAACGCTGAACTGCTCAACTTCGGTAACTTTAGGCTTGGCGTTTAACGCCGCGCTACTTGCTTCACTCATGAAGGTTCCAATCACTTATAGATGGTGGGGGTAGCTCCAAGCCCAGACTTCGACTTTGAAGTTACTTGATTCTAAACCTTCAGCGTTTACCCAGACGTTACATTTGACCGCAAAGTGTGCGCTGTTGTGCAACAGTTATCACATGCAAATCATCAAGATTGTCGATCTTTCGCACCCAGTTGATGCCCAAACGCAGGTTTACCCTGGCGACCCGGTCGTTCGTTTTGAGCCGCACAGCACGGTTGAGCGCGATGGTTTCAACTTGCTCAACGTCACGATGGGCTCGCAGTCGGGCACTCACGTTGATGCGCCCTACCACTTTGACGACGACACCGAACGCATCGATCAGGTGCCGCTCGGGCATTTCATCGGCCGCGGAATCATCGTTGACCTGCGCGGCATCGCCCCTCGCACACCCATAAATTGGGCGCTCATTGAGCCGCAGGTTGCCCACGCTGGCGCCGGTGACATCGTTATTTTTCACACCGGTTTCAGCCGCCTGTGGCAGAGCGAGGCCTATTTTGACAACCCATTTTTAACGTCGGATGCCTGCCGGCACCTACTCGACCAGGGAGTGCGAACTTTTGGCGTCGACTTTTTGAACATCGATGAAACACCTGATGCCACTCACCCCGGCGGTGATTTTGACAGCCACCACCTGATTGCCAAGGCTGGCGGAATCATCTGTGAGAACCTAACGAACCTTGAGGCGATTGACTTCGACGAACCGCTGATTAGCATTTTGCCAATCAAGTTCACCGGGGCTGATGGAGCCCCGGTGCGTGCCGTGGCTTTGCAGCTCGGCTGAACTTGATGGTGCTGGCGCAGGTGGCAAGACCTGCGCAAGTTGCAAAGTCACTGACTTTGCCCCCAAAACAAAACCCGTGCTCTTTCACGTTTGGCGTTGCTTATGAGCAACACTATACCCAAGCCAAGTTAATGAATGTAAATTAGAGCCATGCCTACCCAAACCAGCGCCGAATGGCTCGAGCATCAACTCGAAGTCACTGGTCTTGGCACCCTCACCAAGCTTGCTGAAGTTTCGTGCATCAACAAGGGCACTCTAAGCAAGTATTTCAACGGCCAGCAGCGCCCTTCGATTGACGTGATTGGGCCTCTTTGCACAGCGTTGCAGGTTTCGCCCGAGACTCTGCTCAAGGCGCTGAAGGCACTTTAGGCCTTTGCCTTAATTAATACGAACTCGCCTTTTGGCTCGAAGTCGCGGGCAAGTTCATCGTCGCTAATCAGTTTGACGGCCTCGTCAACGTGCGCGTCAAAACCTTGAGTTGTCAGCGCCTCAACAATGTGCTCGGCCGTATGGTCGATGCCTAAGTGAATGCGCAAGTCGCCGGTCTCAAGCGGCTCAACGCCAACTTCGTCACGCTGGTTATACATTGCTAGCTCGACCATGTGATGTTCCCCCAATTAAATCTGTTGTTGCGCTATCGCAACAAGTATATCGCTCGCCCCGCGATGTCTATTTGAAGCGTAGCCTTAAAGGGCTACACGTGTGACCCGTTCGCCAATATTGTTATGCCAGCGAACATTCAAACCGCTATGCCAGCGCCTTCGCACGCTTCCTAAGAAACCCTGACACATCAATGTTGAGGTGCCGCGCAAACGGCAGCGCACCGTTCAAGATTTGCTCTGGCAAATCTGCCAGCACCGACAGTTGCTTATCGATGACCTTGTTTGCCATCACCGCGTTGAGCCCGAATTGCTCGGCTGCTTCGATTAGCGAGAGGCGTGACCATCCGTCGTTTTTGCCGGCAAGCGGCAACGCCATGTTGCGGTCGTCATAGAAACGCGTGCAGAGCAGGTCATAGGCGGGTGATACGCGCCACTCCCCCGTCTCGGTTTTGAGCACCGAAAAGTTTTTGGCGTGGGCGTCGCCGTTGCCAATCAACCAGTTGAACACCAGCTGTCTGAAAATGTTTATCGCCGCAGCTGCTTTTGACGGGCACATTTCGATGAGTCGGTTTGCGACAGTTAGGGCATCGACGTTGTATTTTTCACTGGGATACTCACCCAACGCCTGACAACCATCTTCAGCAGCAAGTGCGATCGAGTTGGGGTGGCGATAGATGCGATCGAAGCGTTTTAGGCGCAAAGCATGTTCACCGTGCTTGTCTGTGAGCAGGTCGAAGTCGGCCGTCTCGAGACCGCATCGGTTTGCGAGGGTGAGAAAGTGGTGCTCGTTTTCGACAGCGAAAGGCGCGGCGGTTGGGTTGAGCTTGAGCATGTAGTCGATGCCTGCTGTTTTGGCTGGAGCACTGAGCATGCGGCTCGAAACTTTATCTTGAACACCAGGCAGGCCGCTGGCTCGCGAGCCAAAAACATCTTGGCGAGTCTGCGCAAAGTCGAGGTCTTCGCTTTTTGACGGCAGCTTCAAAGCCTCGCGCGGAATCTTGGGGTCTGCGTCGGGCGGCAAAACCTGCACGTCACCAATGAGGTCAGCGCCGATCTCAAGCAACAAGCCAACGTCGTCGTTTAACGAGGTTTTGATTCGGCTGCGCATAGCCTGCAGCCGCGGCCCTTCGGGCAGCAAGCCGGCAAAAAACGCCGGGGTTGCACCGTTCGCCAAGATGATCGGCTCGCTGGTCAGCGGCAGGGTTGAGGCTATGGCAGGTTTGCCCAACGTGACGTAATCGCTCAGGTAATCAAAACGAACTTTGCCGTTCTCTTTGCTAAAGACCGCCGCTAACTCGCCTTGTTTATAGATGTGAGCGACAGGTTCAACCATTTGGCGCGACCTTGACCTCGACGTCTAGGCCTAAAACCTCAAGAATCAGCAATAGGTTCTTGAATGTCACCGCTGAAGTGCCACGCTCAAGGTCATGAATCGCTCGGGGCGAAACACCAGTAAGGTCTGCCACATCAACCTGAGTTAGTCCCAAGTCTTTGCGTCTAGCGCGCACGAGCTCAGCCAAAGCATCAGGGCTCGAAACCACCACGTTTTGCTCCTAAACTTGCGTTATTCTGCCGATTTAGGACAATCTTAGGCTTTCAACGCTAGAAAATCAATATTTTTTGCGCTATTTTGCAGATTTTGAATCGTAATTGCTTGGTTTACTCCCAGTTCAAGCCCAAGGCAACAAAGTTAGGAGACCTTTTTAGACGCAGACTTCACTGACTTTTGCAAATAGCCTGCCTTCGAGTAAATAACCTGGCAAGTGATACTCTTCTTGGCGTCCTTTGCCGTGAGCTTGTATTTCGAAGCCTTAGCTCCCGAAATTGCTACACCGTTTCTAAACCACAAATAACTCTTAACTGCACCCGAAATTGCATCGCTGGTAATCACGAGAGTTTTGCCTACTTTCGCAGTGCCCGAAATCGCAGGTGACTTCACACTTGAAAGGGTGCCAGCTGAAACAGTAACCGAAGCACTAGTCCTCGAAACACTGTTATAACCATTAAGCGAACCAGTAACCTCGGCCGTGATCAAAGCACCCAAATCAGCCGGGGTCAACGTGTAAGCCCGAGCCGTCGCGCCACCAATCGGTGAACCATTACGCAACCACCGATAAGCAAAACCAACACCCGAATCCCAACTACCCTCAGCAGCAGTCAAAACCAAACCAACACTGGCAGTACCACTAATAGACGGTGTCGGAGTCAAAGCCAACGCACCAGCACCAACAGTCACCGACGAACTGATCTTAACAACACTGTTGTAACCATTAAGCGAACCAGTAACCTCGACCGTGATCAAAGCACCCTGATCAGCCGGGGTCAACGTGTAAGCCCGAGCCGTCGCACCACCAATCGGTGAACCATTACGCAACCACCGATACGTGAAACCAACACCCGAATCCCAAACACCCTCAGCAGCAGTCAAAACCAGGCCAACAGCAGGAGTACCAGTGACTGTTGGTGTTGCCGTGCTCAAGCTACCCAGTCCAATTGATTGAACGAAATTATAAGTTTGACTGGTTCCATACCCTTGTTTGTGGCCCAAAACACCCACACCGATCGTCGTCCACAAACCCTGGTCATCTGACGTAAGAAGGTAATGGTTTGAAGTTGCGCCAATAATAGGTAGGCCGTTACGAGTCCATTGGTATGTCAACAAAACTCCTGAATCCCAAACACCAGGCTCCACCGTGAGTGTTTGGCCTACTGTACAGACTCCACTGATAGTTGGTTTAGGCGTCAAAACCAAAACACCGGCAGCAACAGTAGCCGAAGAACTAGTCTTCGAAACACTCGAGTAACCAGTCAACGAACCAGTAACCTCAACAGTGATCAAGGTACCCAAATCAGCCGGGGTCAGCGTGTAGGTGACACCTGTGGCACCAGGAATAGGTGTTTTATCACGAGACCATTGATAATTAAACGTGACATCGTAGGCAAACTTGGCACCGAAATCCCAAACCCCCACATCGACAGCAACAGAATTTCCAACACTCAAGTTGCCTGTGATCGAAGGAGTCGAAAAAAGCGTCAACGTACCAGAACTAGGAACCACCGGCGAACTAGTCTTCAAAACACTGATGTAACCAGCAAGCGAACCAGTAACCTCAACCGTGATGGCAGCACCTTGGTCAGCTGGGGTAAGCGTATAGGTACCCTCCGTTGCACCACCAATCGGTGCGCCATTGCGAGACCATTGGTAAGAGAAATTTACATCCGCATCCCAGGCGCCGGGCTCTGCGTTGAGAGCGTTTCCAACACCCAAATTCCCAGTGATTGAAGGAGTTGGCGTCAAAAATAGGTCACCCTCTGTAACCCGCATTTCCCCGGACCACTTCACTGCATCTTGGTACCCGAGGCACGACCCAGTCACGAGGACAGATATGTATTTTTGGTAGTCATACGCGGTAAGTCGGTACGAGGCCGAATTTGCTCCGTCGATGGGCACTCCATTGCGCAACCAACTAAAGGTTAAAGCAACACCTTCGCCCCAAGTCCCTGTGTTTAGATTCAACATCGTGCCGGTTGTGGCGGACCCGATGATGCTTGGTGTAGGTGTGAGGCTGAGTGTGCCCATCATTGGAATAACTTGAGAGCTTGCAGTAGCGACGCTGTTGTAACCAGTAAGCGAACCAGTAACCTCAACCGTGATCGCAGCACCCAAATCAGCCGGGGTCAGCGTGTAACTACGAGCCGTAGCCCCACCAATCGGTGAACCATTACGCAACCACCGATAAGCAAAATCAACACCCCAATCCCAGTCGCCCTCGGCAGCAGTCAACACCAAACCAACACTGGCAGTACCACTAATAGTCGGCGTAGGAGTCAAAACCAACGAACCAGCACCAACAGTAACCGAAGCACTAGTCCTCGAAACACTCGAATAACCAGTCAACGAACCAGTAACCTCGGCCGTGATCAAAGCACCTTGGTCAGCCGGGGTCAACGTGTAAGACCGAGCCGTCGCACCACCAATCGGTGAACCATTACGCAACCACCGATAAGCAAAACCAACACCCGAATCCCAGTCGCCCTCGGCCACAGTCAAGGTTTGTCCGACCCTTGGGACACCGGAAATCATAGGTTTGGGTAGAAGCGTTAGGGAGCCTTGCGACGGTATGACTGAGTCGCTCGAAACGTCTGCATTTTCATACCCGGTCATAGTCCCGGTGACTAAGACTGAAATGGATTGCCCTAAATCCGCTGTTTGCAGGGCATACGAGCTAGAGGTTGCGCAGTTCGAGAAATCACCACCGCAAATTAATTGACCATTTCTTAGCCACTTGAAGTTAAACGAAACGCCAGTTGGCCACAGACCTGGGTCAGTGGTGAGTGTAGCCCCCACTACGACATGGCCCGAAATCGTCGGGGTGCCGCTAAAGGGCATTTTACCAAGACCAACCAAGGCCGAATTGCTGTATCCAATCGCGTCAGAGTAGCCCTGCATCGCACCCGTCACCGATGCATTTATTTGATGGTTGTAATCGTCTGAGGTCAGCAAATAGGAATCTGAATTTGCTCCCTGAATGGGCGCTCCATCTCGGCGCCATTGGATCAGCGTTGATACGTAAGGGGGCCACTGCCCGACGGTTACGAAAAGTGCCGACCCAACGGTAAACGAGCCTGTTATAACAGGATCAGGAGCGGTCGAAATAACACCCAACGACACCACAACGCTAGCTGAGACCCTGACTTCAGAGGCGTAGTTGATAAGAGAGACTGTGGCTTTGACTGTGATACTCGCCCCGAGGTCGCTCGGGGTCGGCAAGTAAGTTGACCCAGTTGCGTCCGAAATATCGCTACCGTCTTTTTGCCACTGATATTGGAATGTTACGCCGGGACTCCAGCCATATGTGCCCACTGTAAGAGCCGATCCGACCTTCGCCAAGCCCACACTTGATATGTAAACAGAACCAATACTTCTAATTTTGGCGATAGTTGTTGGCGCCGATGTTATCGTTACCAAACCTGTATTCGGCAGATTAAACGTTGCGCTACAAGTCAGGTTGTGTCCAGCATCTGCGCTCGCGATCGTGTAGCTTTGGCCATCCGAACTTACGACAATACCATCCACAGCAAAAGTGAAACTTTGCGGCTGCCACCCCAGAGCTAAACAGTTAACTAGAGTTCCGATGGATGGATTGGATTGGTCAAGGCCGATTCCAGTGTAAGCAAGTAATGTGCCGTAGTTTGGCCCATACGAAGCAGACCATGGCACAGTGACATCATATGTGGTGGTCCAATCGCTCCAATAAAAGTTATTGATGCTTTGGAGAACAAACTGGTTGTACAGTGACTTTGAACCCGATCGACCGCAGGTCCAAGGGCAACTAACATCAATCGTGTAGTTCACTCCACTATGCAGTCCATTGAGCACAAAAGCTCCAGACGCATCAGCAAGTGTGTGAAAAACCCTTGTACTGCCAGTAGAAAAGTCTACAGTCATGTAGGGCATAACTGTATTGCCGTTGCTAGAGTCTTTGAGTTTCGCCCTGTAGGTGTGAAGGTGGTTTATTGAAGCAAAAAAATCGGAATTAGGGTTTGCTGCCAGGTCTGTGGTGATGGGCTGGAGAAAATTTTCACATGAATTGCATGTTATAGAGACTCTGTAATCTCCGGGGTCCAGGTAAATCATTGGGATACCTAGATCGACCAGATGATTTGTAGTGTACGAGGTTACATTGTTGCCATATGCGTCGAAATAAATAGGCGTTCCGTTGGAGTCAAGAATCTGAATTTGCGCCCCATCGAATTCGCGATGAACGTCGGTTGTGTGCTTTTGCCCATAAACTGCGGCATCCTGAACATAAAAATTAATTACCGAGCTGCCCTGCGCATGGGCTGGAGGTGCGAAACTTATCAGCCCAGCCAATGAGAGAACAGAAAAAAGCCAGGCGAGAATTGTTTTCTGACGTGCGCGCCCTAAAATCAATAATCCCCCTTAGAACAATCCTGTTTCCTATAAGCAACACTGAAAGTTTACTTCGATTCTCGCGCCTCGAGAAAGTTTTGTAAGACTAAGTCAATCCCAGCGTATTCAAACTCGCGGCGACCGCGGCTGCCGAAGCCTTGAACTTGAGCTTCTCTTCGGCGCTCATCGGCACCTCGATAACGCGTTCGATGCCGCCGGCACCCAAGACGGTTGGCACCGACAGGGCCACGCCAGAAACGCCGGCATAATCGTGAAGAACTGAGCTCACGGGCAAGATTGCCTTTTGGTCTTGCAGAATAGCCTCGACGATGCGAGCACCTGACAGACCGATGGCATAGTTCGTCGCACCCTTGCCTTCGATGACCTTGTAGGCGGCATTCTTGACATCCGTCGCGATTTGTTCGAGCTCACCATTTGATAGTGGCGGTTGGTCAACGGGTGCGAAGTCGGCTAGCGGCACCGGGCCGATGCGGCACTGCGACCAGAGCGCGAACTCGCTGTCGCCGTGTTCGCCGATGATCATGGCGTGAACGCTTGAGGTGGCAACACCCACGCGCTCGGCCAACAACCAGCGAAGGCGTGACGAGTCGAGCACGGTACCCGACGAGAACACGCGCGAGGTTGGCAACCCACTGAACTTGACCGCCGCAGTGGCAAGAACGTCGCACGGGTTGGTAACCAAAATGAAGATGGCGTGGGGTGCGAGCTTGACGAGTTTAGGCATCAGCTCGCGCAAAATCTCAACGTTCGTGGCAGCAAGGTCAAGGCGCGACTGCCCTGGCTGCTGCTTAGCGCCAGCGGTAATAACCACCACGTCGCTGTCGCGCACAACCTCAATGTCTGCGCCACCAGCAACTCGACTGCTGCCCGTGAACTGGGTGCCGTGGGCTAGGTCAAGAACCTCAGCCTCAACCTTGGCCGCGTTAGTGTCATAAAGCACGATCTCGCGCGCACTTTTGCGAATCAGTGCGGCATAAGCGAGGGATGTTCCCACAGCCCCCGCTCCGATAATGGCCAACTTGCTGTTGCTGCGCTCATAACTGTTCATGTGCTCAGGCTAGCAATCAACCGAAGTGCTGGCGAGTGAGGTCAGCCTTGGTTGGGTGCTAGGCTGACCTAAACATTTCTTTGGGGGAAAACATGGACTCAACCACCACCTACTTTTTGCCAACATCAAGTGACGTGCTGTGGGTGGCCATCATTATTGGCTTTTTGATAAACATCGTTCTGGGCTTAGCCGTTGGTGAAGCTGCCAAGAAAAAAGGACGCAACTTTGGTTCGTTTTTTGGGCTGAGTCTAGTTCTGGGCTGGGCTCTGCCCGCCTTGGTCGTGGCTGCATTGGCGCCGCTGAACTCAGATTCTCGAGGCGAGAAGGTTGCATCATTTGCCGACAAAGAACGATTCGAGCAATCCAATGAAACCCAGGTTCCTAAGTTCTTCGGATGAACTTAAATGCCTCATGAATCTCGGTTGTAGTTGCAAAAATCTCAAAATAGCTAAGTAAAAGAAAAGCCCGCAAACCTCGTTGAGGTCTGCGGGCTTTCGCGTGAAACTTGAGGGCTACTTGGTGCGCTTGCGCTTTTCGCGCACACGCATGCCGATTTCGATTGGGGTGCCTTCGAAGCCGTAGGTTTCGCGCAGGCGGCGCGCGATAAAGCGGCGGTAGCCTGGGTCGAGA
>JBDLVN010000012.1:0-29504 GCA_039804775.1 Actinomycetota bacterium | reverse complement strand
CTGTGAATGACGCCGGCGGCTTGTGGGGCTGTCCAACCTTTGTGAATAGTCCAGGCGCGGGCTTCTTTCGGACCAACAGTTAGGTAGGTCTGCAAACCTAGGGTGTCGAAGCCGATGCGGGCGAGCTGGTCGAGACCAGACTCGTCTTGGCCGAGTGAAGCCAAGAGCTCGGCTGCCTCGGCGGCGTCGAGGTCGATAAGTTCGCTCTCAACCTTGGCGTCTAGAAAGACGGCTTCGGCTGGGGCCACGAGGTCGGCGAGCGCTTTCTTTTTGCCGGCGTCGGTGAGAATGCTTTCGTCGACGTTGAAAACATAGATGATCGGCTTTGCGGTTAGCAGGCCCATCTCTTTGATTGGAGTGAGGTCGATTTTTGAAGATGATAGCGGCTTGCCGCCGTCGAGAATCGCCATGGCTTCGTCAATCACTTCGAGAGCGATTGGTTCCATCTTTTTGCCCTTGACTTCTTTTTCGATGCGAGGGCGGGCTTTTTCGAGAGTCTGCATGTCGGCAAGAATCAGTTCGGTGTTGATGGTTTCGATGTCGCTTGAGGCGTCAACTTTGCCATCAACGTGAACTACGTCGCCGTCAACGAATGCGCGCACAACCTGAGCGATTGCGTCGGCTTCGCGAATGTTGGCCAAGAACTTGTTGCCCAAGCCTTCACCCACCGATGCGCCGCGCACGATGCCGGCGATGTCAACGAATGACACCGGTGCTGGCAAGAGGCGCTCTGAGCCATACATGTCGGCGAGCTTCTGCAAACGAGGGTCTGGCAGGTTCACCACACCAACGTTTGGCTCGATGGTTGCGAACGGGTAGTTCGCCGCCAAAACATTGTTTTTGGTGAGTGCATTGAAAAGGGTCGACTTGCCTACGTTAGGCAGTCCCACGATTGCGATAGTTAGGGCCACAACATAAGAGTTTAATTGACCTATGGCCCTTGACTTCACCGCAATCGACTTTGAGACCGCAAATGGTTCGCCAGCGAGCCCCTGCGCGGTGGGTTTGGTGCGCGTGCGCGACGGTGTTTTGGTTGAGGGTTTGGCGCTGCTTTTCAAGCCGCCCTACCCGCACAACTGGTTTCATGCGGGCAACATTCGGGTGCACGGCATTCATCCAAGTGATGTTGACGACGCGATCGAATTCGACACCGCGTTGGCCCACATGCTGGAATTTATCGGCTCAGACGTCTTGATTGCACACAACGCGCCCTTCGACATGGGGGTCTTGCGCGCTTCGGCCGCCGCTATCGAAGCGACCCTGCCCGAGCTTAGCTACCTCTGCTCATTGTCTATGTCGCGCAAGAGCTACAACCTCGAGAGTTATCGCCTCAATTCGGTGGCTTATGCGGTTGGTCATGAAGAGTTCAATCATCACGATGCTTTGGCCGACGCCGATGCCTGTGCTCGCATTGTGGTGCACATGGCGAGCAAACGCCATCATGTTGACAACTTGCATGCGCTAGCGGCCGCCACCAAACAGGTTTTGAAACCGTTAATCGTGCCGGTCAAGGCTGAACCTAAAGACTGGGCTTAAGCGCTCGTCACACCTTCGGCAATAAAAATGTCACAGGCTCATGCGACACTAGCGGCATGGATTCTTTTCTATTTCTAATCGTTGGTTTAATCGCCGGTGCACTCATCGGCTTTCTTATTGGTGGTCGCAAGAAGACTGTTGCCGGCGGCTCAGTTGAAGCGGCCGAACTAACCAAAGCTCAGGTTGACCTCGCAGGTGCGCAGGCAACCGTCAGCGCTTATGCCGCTCAGATTTCGCAACTTCAAGCGCAAATCAAAGAGAACCAAGACAAGCAGGCTCAAGAAAACAAACTCGTGACTGAGCTTGCACCCGTCAAAGAAAACCTGCGCCAAATGCAAGAAGCTGTTGGCCTCATGCAGCGCGAGCGCACCGAACAGGTTACTCAACTCAACCAAGCCATTCGCCAGTCGCTCGAAAGCGATCAGCAGTTGCGCAAACAAACCGAGTCGCTTGCCAATGCCCTTAGCTCAAATCAAGTGCGAGGCGTTTGGGGTGAAGCCCAGCTGCGCAAACTAGTTGAGCTAGCCGGCCTGCTCAAGCACGCTGACTTCGACGAGCAAGCCACCATCACGACCGGTCGCGCCGACATGGTCATCAACCTGCCTGGTGGCAAGACTCTTGCTATCGACAGCAAGGTTCCGTTCAACTCTTATCAAGAGGCATCAAAGATCAGCGAGCTCGCCGAGGGCGCTGACAAGGTTCGCCGCGAGCAACTTCTGAAAGAGCACGTGAAAGCAGTTCGTGGCCACATTGACGAACTTGCCAAACGTTCTTATTGGACTTCGCTCAACGCCAGCCCTGACTTTGTGATCGCGTTTATTCCGAGCGAAGGTCTGCTTTCGGCAGCTCTCGATTCAGACCCAACCATTTTGGAATATGCCTTCGGCAAAAACGTTGCACTAGCCTCACCGGTGAGCCTGTTCTCGGTGTTGAAAACCATCAACTTCATCTGGCGCCAGAACGTCGATGAAAACCAGGTGCGCACCATGATCAAACTAGGGCACGAGCTTTATGAGCGTGTGAACGTGGTTGCTGGTCTGGCAGATGCTCTGGGTCGCTCAATCAAGAGCACCGTTGGCAACTACAACAAGTTCGTCGCGAGCTTCGAAAGCCGCATGCTGGTTTCGGCTCGAAAACTAAATGACCTCGATGAGAATTCGCTCTCAACCTCTGTGATTGAGAGCCCTGCGCTAATCGACGATGCGCCGAAGCAAATCATGGCGGCCGAGTTGCCACAGCTCGAATTTGGCGACGACGCGACACGCTCAAATGACGAAGAAATGCCTAAAAACTAGCTTCGACAACTGATTTCGAAGCAAAACGGCCCGCAAACCGCGAAATTCGCAGTTGGCGGGTCGTTTCATTTTCGCAAGTTTGTGAGGGTTTACTATACTTTTCAAGAACGCGCTCACAATGATGTTTGCAGCCCACAAGCTCAATCGCCCTAGGCAAACCAAACAAACAAGGAGTTCCTAATGTTGAACACCTCAAACGCGTCACCAATCGTCACGCTGACACCAGCGCCAACTCTTGACCGCACCTACTATGTGAGCAACTTCGTAGAAGGCGGCGTCAACCGCGCTGACCACGTCACCGAAGAGCTTGCCGGCAAAGGCATCAACGTCACCCAAGGTCTATTCGTTGGCGGCATCAACGCCCCAGGCGTAGTGCCAGTAGGCAATGCAGACCCAGGCGTTTTGTCACGCACCGGCTACAGCGAAAAACTTATTCCACTATGGGTTGAAGGCACCTTGCGTGTTTCAACAACCATCGTGATCGAAAACGGCACAACCACTCGCGTCACCGAAGGCCCACGTGCCCTAAGCGACGACGACTGGAACGCCGTCGTTGATCTAACCGAAGCAACAGTTCGCGAACGCGGAGCAAAGTGGCTCGCAATCGGCGGCGCCCTGCCAATCAACAAGAACACCGGCGAGTTCGTTGACCTCACCCCAATCTTTGACCGCATGGACGCGCTCGGCGTCAAAGTTGCGATCGACACAAGCGGCGCCCCGCTGAGCTACCTAGCTCGCAGCGGCCGCCCAACCATCATCAAGCCAAACGCCGAAGAACTCGCATCTGCCGTTGGCCGCACCCTGCACACCGTTGGCGATGTCATCGACGCCGCTCGCGAGCTTTGCGACCACGGCATTGGCGCTGTTCTAGCATCAATGGGCGTTGACGGCATCATGGCCGTAACCAAAAAGTCGATTATCGGCGCCAAGACCGAGCGCGTGAAAGTTGTTAACACCGTTGGTGCTGGCGACGCGACCCTCGCAGGTTTCTTGTCGGCAGTAGCGACGATTCCTGTAGGCAATGGCCCAGAAGTTTATGGCACCGACTTTGACATCGAAACTGGCATCAAGACTGCAGTTCGCTGGGGTGCCGTCAAAGTGACCCAGCCAAGCTCAGGTCTAAGCAGCGTCGAGAACCTGCCAGAGAGTTTCTTCACCGAAACCCCTGACCGCGACAAGCCGCTCGAAGAACCAGCAATCGCTCACTAAGTGATTCGGTCGGCTCTGGCCGATCAACTGGGTTTTGTTGCCCCAAAAAAACACGGCCAAGCTAAAGCTCAATGACCTCGGTCAACACAACTGCCTCGCCAAGTGCGCTGTCTAAAACCAAAACCTCAACGTGCAACTCGCTAGTCGCGCCTGCTCCCGATTGCGCGTGCTCAACGAACCCTCTCGTCAGCGGCCCGTCAGTGACCCCAGCCATAACAAAAATGTGACGCGAACCACCTACCAACTCGTGAAGCTCGAACTTGCGTTCAAGGTCTAAACCAGCGGCAAGTGCCGAAGCCCGCTCAACCTCGGTCTGCGGAGCCAACCGCCCCTGCATGAACCCACCCAAAACCTGCACAGCCACCGCTGAAGCCACACCCTCGGGGTTGCCGCCTACACCGAGCAGAATGTCAACGTCGGTGCCCTCAGTGGCAGCCACAACCGCCTGAGCAACATCGCCCTCGGCAAACCGCGCCCACTGCGCCCCCGCAGCCAAAACCTCGGCAATCAACGAAGCGTTGCGTGGCTTATCAATCACCGCAACGCGAATGTCACCAATCGATTTGCCCAACGCGTCAGAAAGCGCACGGATGTTCGCCGCCGCACTCAAGTCAAGGTCAACCACTCGAGCCGCCGCTGCCGAGGTCACAAGTTTTTGCATGTAATAAACCTCTGCCGCAATCGCCATCGACCCGTGCTCGCTCGCGGCAATCACCGACACTGCTCCGGACACCCCAGCCGCTGCGAGCGCAGTGCCATCGATCGGGTCAACTGCGATGCTCCACAGGGGTTGCTGTGACGAGCCAAAGCGCTCCCCCACGAAAAGCATCGGAGCCTCGTCTTTTTCACCTTCGCCAATCACGACGATTCCGTCGAAACCAGACCCAATAAGCGAGGCTCGCATGGCGCCTACGGCGGCCCCATCGACGCTGTTTTTATCGCCCTTGCCAACCAGGTGACGTGAGCCAACCACAGCAGCAACCGCCGAGTCAAAGAGGGCTTTGGTTTCGGCCGACAAATCAGCTTTGCTAAGTGCCGACTTTGTCATGCTTGACTCCCTGTTTGATGTGTTGCTATTGGTAACATCTTAGATAGAGCCCCAAAACCAACCAACCGAAAGGCCCCGCATGCCTGTTGCATCACCAGACCAATACCTTGAAATGCTTGACCGCGCAAAGACTCAGGGCTTTGCCTACCCAGCAATCAACGTCAGCAGCTCACAGACCCTAAACGCAGCTCTTGCTGGTTTGCAGGCAGCCGGCTCAGACGGCATCATTCAGGTGACCACAGGTGGCGGCGACTATTGGTCAGGCCCAACAATCAAGAACATGGCATCGGGCGCTGCAGCTATGGCCGCCTTTGCTCGCGAAGTTGCTAAGAACTATGGCATCACCATTGCTTTGCACACCGACCACTGCGCCAAAGACCAGCTCGACAAGCTTGTGCGCCCGCTAATCGCGATCTCACAAGACCGCGTCAAGCACGGCCAAGACCCACTTTTCAACTCACACATGTGGGACGGCTCGGCTGTTTCGATGACCGAGAACATGCAGATCGCCAAAGAGATGCTCGCGCTAACCCGCGGCATCGGCGCAGTTCTTGAGATCGAAGTTGGCGTTGTCGGTGGCGAAGAAGACGGCGTTGAGGGTGGCCACGGCGAGCACCTTTACACCACACCTGCTGACGGCCTAATGACCGCTGAGGCGCTTGGCCTTGGCGAGAACGGCCGCTACATGGTCGCTCTAACCTTCGGCAACGTGCACGGTGTCTATAAGCCTGGTGGCGTTCAGCTAAAGCCAGAACTTCTAGGCGAGATTCAGGCAGCTGTTGGCGCCAAGTATGGCAAAGACAAGCCATTCGACCTCGTCTTTCACGGCGGTTCAGGCTCAAGCGCCGAAGAAATCGCTACCGCTGTTAGCCACGGTGTCATCAAGATGAACATCGACACCGACCTGCAGTATGCCTTCACCCGCCCAATCGCAGCCCACATGTTCACCAACTATGACGGCGTGCTAAAGGTTGACGGCGAAGTTGGCAACAAGAAAGCCTACGACCCACGCGCCTGGGGCAAGCTCGGCGAGGCCGGCATGTCAACCCGCGTGGTTGAGGCTGCCACTGAGCTTGGCTCAGCTGGCAAGTCAATGTCGCTCTAAAGACGTGTCGCTCTAAAGACTCAAGCAAAACGCCCCACCTGCGTCAAAGCAGATGGGGCGTTTTCGCGTCTTCGCCGACGAATCGGCTTTGTTTAGAAGTCACCGAGAATGCGCGCTAGAAACTCGCGCGTGCGCGGGTGCTTGGGCGACTCAAGAACTTCGGCAGCTGTGCCGCGCTCAACGATTAGACCATGGTCGATAAACAAGACCTGGTCGGCAACCTGTTTAGCGAACTGCATTTCGTGGGTGACGATTACGAGAGTCCAACCAGCATCGGCTAGGTTGCGAATAGCTCGCAGCACTTCGCCGACTAACTCGGGGTCGAGTGCTGAGGTTGGTTCATCGAGCAAAAGCAAATCAGGCTTGAGTGCCAGAGCGCGCGCGATGCCAACTCGTTGCTGCTGACCACCCGAAAGCTCGTGAATGCGAGCACGAACCTTGTCGCTCAAACCAACTAGGTTTAGCAGCTCGATCGCTTCGGCCTCAACCTCTTTGCGGTTGCGTTTTTGCCCGACGATTGGGCCAACCGTGATGTTCTGCAAAACGTCAAGGTGACCAAAGAGGCCGTGCGCCTGAAACACCATGCCGCTCTTGGCGCGCAATGCAGTGATGTCGCGGCGGCCCACTTTTTGGCTGAAATCTAGGGTGACGTCGCCGATTGTGATTTGACCCGTGGTGGCGACATCCAACGCGTTTAGGCTTCGCAAAATGGTTGTCTTGCCCGACCCAGAAGGGCCAATGATGGCGGTCACAGTGCCAGGCTCTATTGTGAAGTCGATGCCTTTGAGCACTTCGTTTTTGCCGAACTTTTTCGTGAGAGCGCTAACCGAAACTAGTGGTTGTGTTGTCATCGGGCCACCTGCTTTGAAAGTTTCTTTTCGAGAAGTTGCTGAAGAATCGTGAGGGTTTGGCTAACCACCCAGTAATAAACCGCTGCTAAACCATAGAGCGTGAAGAACTCAAATGTTGGCGCAGCGATTTCTTGTGCCTTGCGAAAGATTTCGGTGACCAAAACGGTTGACGCGAGCGAGGTGTCTTTCACCAGCGAGATCAGAGTGTTTGATAGCGGAGGAATAGCAACTCGAGCGGCTTGAGGCAAGATGATTCGCACCAAGGTTTGGGTGTGGCTCAAACCAACGGTGCTGGCTGCCTCCCACTGCGCTTTTGGCACAGACAAGATTGCGCCGCGAATGCTCTCTGCTGCATAGGCAGCCACGTTTAGCGAGAAGCCAATGATCGCAGACGTCCACGGGTCAAAGAGAATGCCGATGGCTGGCAAACCATAAAAGATGATGAAGAGCTGCACCAAAAGCGGTGTGCCTCGAAAGATTGAGATGTAGATTGCTGCGATCCAGCGCAGCGGCCAAATCTTTGAGATGCGAGCCAGGGCTAAAAAGATTGCCAATGCCAAACCCAGTGTGAATGCAATGAGGGTTAGCGGAATCGTTCCGGTTAGCAGAGCTTCTAAAAGAGGCAAGAGTGAATCATGAATCAAAGACCAAGAAAGCGGTGACCCCATCGGAATCACCGCCTTTCTTGTTCTGTTAGCAACCGTCAAGTTGCTTGGTTAGTTTGTAGCCGTTTGACTACAAGTAGCTGTCTAGATTACTTGCTGACGTCTGAGCCGAAGTATTTCTTGCCAATCTTGGCAATAGCACCCGACTTCTTTAGTGCCTTGAGAGCATTGTTTAGACGAGTTGCATATTTGTAACCCTTCTTGAAAACGATTGCTTCAAGGTCAGCACCTGGGAGCGTTGCTGCGATCTTTAGGTTGGCATCGCGGTTGTGCTTTAGGTAGTCGAGCACGGCAAGGCGATCGTTCAGAGTTAGGTCAACTCGGCCAGCGCTAAGCAAAGCCAATGATTCGGTGAAGCCTGGAACAACCTCAACGTTTGCACCAAGTGTCACTGCTTGGTCGTGGTGGTTGCTGGTTGCAGTCTGAGCCGCGGTCTTGCCAGAAACGTCTGCTGGGCGAGTGACTCGGTTGTCGTTCTTGCGTGTAACAACAACTTCGCTTGATGAGGTGTAAGGCACTGTGAATGTGTAGAGCGCTTTGCGAGCGTCAGTGATTGTTACCTGGTTAGCGATTGCGTCCCAGCGGCCAGCTTCTAGGCCAGCAAAGATGCCGTCCCAGGTGGTCTCTTTGAATACAACCTTGATGCCAGCCTTCTTAGCAACTGCCTTGAAAACCTCGACGTCATAACCAGTTAGTGGGCCACGAGCGGTTGCGTGGTAGCTGAACGGTGCGTAGGTGCCCTCAGTTGCCACTGTGATAGTTGGGGTGCCAGCTTCTGCAGGTGTGGTGGCAACTAGGCCACCTAGCGCTAGGGCTGATGCTGCAGCGACAGCTGCAATTGACTTGATTTTGGTGCTCATTTTTGTGTTTCTCCTAGTGATGTTGATTAGGCAGTTTCGCCTCATGACTAAGAGATTAGAAAACGAACGGCAAACCTCAAAACGGTTTACCGTTTGTTTCGCTGGGTGACTTTTTGTTACGCAGCAACTTGCAAACTAGCTGCGCTTAACCTTGTTGCTGGTGTCGGCGCCTGCAGCTTTTAGGTCTTTGCGAAGCTCTTTGGGCAGTGAGAACTGCACGTCTTCTTCGGCGGTTGTTACGTTGCGAACGTCGCCATAGCCACGCTCGGCCAGCAACTCGAGCACTCCGTCAACGAGTTCTTCTGGCACAGATGCGCCCGAGCTAACGCCAACGGTCTCAACACCTGCAAACCAGGCGTCGTCGATTTCGTGGGCGAAGTCAACGCGATAAGCGGCCTTTGCACCAGCCTCAAGCGCTACCTCAACCAAACGTACAGTGTTTGACGAGTTGGCTGAACCAACCACAATCACGAGGTCGCTGTCGGCACCAACTTTCTTGATGGCAACCTGACGGTTTTGGGTGGCATAGCAAATGTCGTCGCTCGGCGGGTTTTGCAACGTCGGATACTTCTCGCGCAACTTGATCACAGTCTGCATGGTTTCATCAACCGAGAGTGTGGTTTGCGAAAGCCAAATGACTTTGTTTGGGTCGCGCACGGTCTGTTCGCCGGCATGGTGTGGGCCGTCAACGATTTGCACGCTGTCTGGGGCTTCACCAGCTGTGCCCTCAACTTCTTCGTGACCCTCGTGGCCGATAAGCAAAATGTCGTAGTCTTCAGAGGCAAAGCGTTGCACTTCGCGGTGAACCTTGGTCACGAGCGGGCAGGTTGCGTCGATGGTGTTGAGGCCACGAGCCTCGGCAGCGGCCACAACGGCAGGCGAAACACCGTGAGCCGAGAAAACCAGAATGCTGCCCTCTGGCACTTCGTCAACTTCGTCAACAAAGATTGCACCGCGAGTCTCAAGTGATGCAACCACGTGCTTGTTGTGAACGATTTGTTTGCGCACAAAAATCGGCGCGCCATAGTGGTCGAGAGCTTTCTCGACGGCAATCACGGCACGGTCAACGCCCGCGCAATAACCTCGCGGCGAGGCTAGCAAAACGCGCTTCTGACCCTCAGTTTTTTCGGGAATCACGGCAATGGGCGAAGTATCCTTAGTAACAATCACTCTTCAATGATAAACGCGGGTGAGCCAATAAGTTTTAGGGGTTTTATGTCGAGCTTGAGCAGCTGGGGTGGCGGTGCCACTAACGGCGGTGCTGGCGGCGGCAGCGGCGGCAGCGGCGGCAGCGGCGGCAGCGGCGGGCTCAATAACTCGGATGCTGACGCAAGTGCCAGCGACCCGAACGATGACCCAAACCCTTCGCGCAGCAGCAGCCGGGCCGAGCCTTGGCCGATCTCAAAACTCAACGCCGCAATCAAGGGTCACATCGAGAAGCTCGGCTATTTGTGGGTTGAGGGCGAGTTAGCCAAAGTTAGCGGCGGCAACGGCCGGTTGTTTGCCGAGCTGCGAGATTTGCAAATCGAGAACGTTGTGAGCGTGCACTCGTGGAACCCGACCGGCCTCGAGGCTGGCCTGGCTCAGGGCGACCGCGTGGTTGCGTTGATCAAACCAGAGTTTTGGCCGAAAAACGGCAAGCTAACGATGAACGTGCAAGAAATGCGCAAGGTGGGTCTTGGTGACCTTCTCGAGCGCATCCACCGGTTGCGCCAGCAGATGGCTGCCGAGGGTTTGACTCAGGTTAAGCAGCCTTTGCCGTTTTTGCCGAACTGCATCGGCCTCATCACAGGCAAAGACAGCGATGCCGAGAAAGACGTTTTGCAAAACGCTCGCTTGCGCTGGCCTGAGGTGAACTTCAAAGTTGTGAACACTTTGGTTCAGGGCGAAAAAGCTGCCCCGCAGATCATTGCGGCTATCAAGCAACTCGATGCAGACCCTGAGGTTGACGTGATTATTGTTGCCCGCGGTGGCGGAGCATTTGGCGACCTGCTGGTTTTTAGCGACGAAGGTGTGGTGCGCGCTGCGGCTGCGACCACTAAGCCAGTCGTTAGTGCCATCGGCCACGAAAACGACAACCCGGTGCTCGACGACGTTGCCGACTTGCGCGCCTCAACTCCAACCGATGCCGCCAAGCGGGTTGTGCCTGACGTGGTTGACGAACGCCGCAAACTTGGCGAGGCTCTAGCCCGCATTGAGCGCAACATTCAGGCTTTTGTTTCGAACCAAGAAATGTTCATCGAGCAGCTGCGAAGCAGGCCGGTGATGGCAAACCCTTATGCTTTCATCGACAATTTGGCAGAGGATGCCCTTCGGGCCCGCACCACCCTGCGCGATCGCTTCGCGGTGTTGCTCGACCAGGGCACGCTAACTCTCGAGCACCTCAAAACTCAGGTTCGGTCACTCAGCCCGCAGCAAACCTTAGACCGCGGTTATTCGGTGGTGCGCACCCCAGAGGGCAAGGTTTTGGCAGATGCCAAGAATGTTAAATCTGGGCAAAAACTTAGCATTCGCCTAGCTAGGGGCGATTTTGGCGCAACGGCTGATTAGGCTTAATAGTGATGAACGCAAAAGACAAAAACTCAGACATTGCTGACCTTAGCTATGAGGCCGCTCGCGAAGAACTCGTGAAAGTTGTGGCCTCGCTCGAAGCTGGTTCGGTGACTCTAGAAGAGTCAATGGAACTCTGGGAGCGCGGCGAAGCCCTAGCTGCCCGCTGCGAGGAGTGGCTGGGCGCAGCTCGTGCCAAGTTGAACGCAGCCATCGAAGCTAAAAACGCCAAATAAACGAAAGTCAGATTGCCCACAATGAGCAAAGAGTTTCGCAAAGTCACCGTGCCAATTGAGGCCGTGCCTGACCCTGAGTCAGCCAAGAAACACCGTGCCCGTCAGACCTTGAACAACTTGCTTTTAGCCTTGGCAGCTTCGGTTGGCATTGTTCTTGTGATCGTTTTGGCAACGCCGCGCAACGACACCAACCAAATCAAGTCAGTTGACTACGTCGCAATCGCAAACGCAGCCGAGGCCGACAGCCTTCATGTTTTGGCTAAACCAACTTTGCCGCAGGGCTGGAAGTCAAACGCAGCTCGTTGGACCCCTGCGCCTGACGATGCCGTGCAGAACTGGTATGCCGGCTTTTTCAGCCCTACGGGTGACTACATTGGCCTGACACAGGCTTTTGGGGTGAACCCAACCTGGTTAGCCCTCGAAACTGGCAACCTTGTTTTGGCGAGCGAGTTTCAGGTTGGCGACCAAACCTGGCAAGAGTTCAAGACACCGATTGAGCACAACCCCGCTCAAACCAAAGATTATATGATCGTTTGGAAGTACGGCGAGAACGCAGTTTTGCTCTATGGAACTGCCGAAAAAGTTGTCTTCAATGACTTTGCAAACCAGCTTGTAACTCAACTGAAGGGGCAGAACTAAAACCATGAGCCCAGACTTGCACCGCCCAGAGACACCTGCCGAGGCGTGGAAGGCCATCATGGATGGCAACAATCGTTTTGCCACCGGCACTCAGGCGCACCCGCGTCAAGACGTTGACCGCATCGAAGCTGTTGCCGATGTGCAGCGCCCGTTTGCGACACTTTTTGGTTGCGCCGACTCACGCCTTTCAGCCGAGATAATCTTTGACGTGGGCTTGGGCGATTTGTTCGTGGTTCGCAACGCCGGTCAGGTCATCGCCGAAACCATTTTGGGCTCGCTCGAGTTCAGCGTTGAGGTCTTGAAGGTTCCGCTGATTCTGGTTCTGGGTCACGACAACTGCGGTGCGATTCGCGCAACCATTGATGCCGCCGAAGGTCACTCACCCGCGCAAGGCGAGTTCATCGCCAGCCTGGTGAAAAAGATCATTCCAACCGTCGAAGCAGCTCATGCCGAAGGCATCACCGAGATCGACGACATTACCGAGCTTCACGTGGTTGCCACTGTTGACGAAATCTTGAGCCGCAGCAAACTCATCGCCGAGGCGGTGGCCGACGGGCGCTTGGCCATTGTCGGCGCGAACTATCGCCTAAACGTGGGTGAGGTTCACCCGTTTGTCGTTCACGGCGACGTTTGAGCAGCGGGCATCCGCTTAGAATTTTGTAGTAAAAAACGAGAGGTTACACAAGTGGAATATCGCATTGAACACGACACCATGGGCGAAGTTCGCGTGCCAGCTAACGCACTTTATAGCGCACAGACTCAGCGTGCCGTTGAGAATTTTCCGATTTCGGGCACCACTCTTGAGCGCGCTCACATCGCAGCGCTGGCTCAGATCAAGAAGGCTGCCGCACTGGCAAACGCCTCACTTGGCGTGCTAACCGCAGAGGTTGCCAAGGCAATCGCAGACAGCGCCGACGCTGTGGCCAAGGGCGGCCACGACGGCGAGTTTCCCGTTGACATTTTTCAGACCGGCTCAGGCACATCTTCGAACATGAACATGAACGAGGTGCTCGCGAACCTTGCTAGCACCAACCTTGGTTCACCGGTGCACCCAAACGACCACGTCAACGCATCACAGTCGTCAAATGACGTCTTCCCTACCAGCGTTCACGTTGCCGTGACTTCAGCTTTGATTCACGACCTTGTGCCTGCGCTTGACTACCTAGCTGTGAGGCTTGAGGCCAAAGCCGAACTTTGGGCAACCGTGGTTAAGGCTGGCCGCACCCACCTGATGGACGCAACCCCAGTAACCCTCGGTCAAGAATTCGGCGGATACGCCGCACAGATTCGCTATGCCATCGAGCGCGTGCAGACCACCATCGGTCGCGTTGCTGAAGTGCCGCTAGGCGGCACCGCGGTTGGCACAGGCATCAACACTCCAAAGGGATTCCCTCAGCAGGTTATTGCCCTGTTGGCTGCCGAAACCGGCTTGCCTATCACAGAGGCTCGCAACCACTTCGAAGCCCAAGGTGCTCGCGATGCACTCGTTGAAGCTTCTGGCGCTCTGCGCGTTTTGGCAGTTAGCCTAACCAAGATCAACAACGACTTGCGATGGATGGGCTCAGGCCCGAACGCCGGCATCGCCGAACTGCACATTCCTGACCTACAGCCAGGCTCGTCAATCATGCCCGGCAAGGTCAACCCGGTTATTCCTGAAGCTGTGATGATGGTTTGCGCACGAGTAATCGGCAACGACGCAACCGTGGCTTGGGCCGGCGCATCTGGCAACTTCGAGCTCAACGTGGCTATTCCGGTGATGGGCAACGCTTTGCTCGAGTCGATTCGCCTACTCAGCAACTCGATGCGCCTACTAGCCGACAAGACTGTTGAAGGTCTTGAGGCCAACGTTGAGCGCGCCCGCGCCCTAGCCGAATCAAGCCCAAGCATCGTCACGCCGTTGAACAAGTTCATCGGTTATGAAGCAGCCGCCAAGATCGCCAAGCACTCAGTTGCCAAGGGCCTCACCGTGCGCGAGGCAACCATCGAGCTCGGCTATGTTGACGACGTGAAGCTAACTTTGGCTCAGCTCGACAAAGCCCTCGACGTGCTATCGATGACCTCACCGGGGCTATAAACCTTAGACGCATCAGCAACCAAAACTAACGCAGCCACCGCGAAGCCCACCAACAGGTAAGGGCCAAGCGCAACGGCTGCGTTTAGTTTTGTGCGGCCCGCGAGCAAACCTGCCACCACCACAACCACCGCCACTGCGAAGCCCACAAAAAGGGCTAGCAGGGGCGACCACGGGCTAAACCAGCCGAGGCTAAGGCTCATGACAGTTAGCAGCTTGACGTCGCCCATGCCGAGGCGCAGCCAAACGTGGGCCGCCAAGCCAGAACCAAAGACCATCGCGGCTGCAGCTAGCGCGCCCGCTTGATTAGCGAAACCGGGCCAAGGGCTAGACCCACGTGCAATCTCACCAAAGCCAAGCGTTGCACTGGCCAGGGTTTGAGAGGCGAGCGCCAACCACAGACCTGGCAGAGTGAGCGCATTGGGCAGGCGGTGTTCACGCAGGTCGGTTCTCGCCAAAGGCCAGGCCACGGCCAATAGGTAGGCAATGGGCAAGAGCGCAAAGCCGAGAGCAACGGCATCAAAAACAGTCATGCCTGCAGGCTAGTGTGCGAGGGTGGGCATCCGTCGTGATTTATGCACAGGGTGGGCTGATCGCCGCCTGAAAGCTAGCGGTCGAGCAGGCTCGTGACCAGAGCAGCAATGGCTGAGCGCTCGCTGCGGGTCAGAGTGATGTGACCGAAGAGCGCTTGACCTTTTAGGGCCTCAATGACCGAAGCAATGCCGTCGTGACGACCCACGCGCAGGTTATCGCGCTGGGCCACGTCGTGAGTCAAGACCACACGCGAGTTCTGACCGATGCGCGAAAGCACGGTGAGCAAAACGTTGCGCTCGAGCGACTGGGCCTCATCGACAATCACGAATGCGTCGTGCAACGAACGGCCGCGAATGTGAGTCAAAGGCAAAACTTCGATTAGCCCACGATCGGTTACGTGCTCAACAACCTCTTTTGAAACCACTGAGCTGAGCGTGTCAAAAATCGCCTGACCCCACGGGTTCATCTTGTCGTTCTCTGAGCCGGGGAGGTACCCCAGCTCTTGACCACCAACGGCATACAGCGGGCGAAAGACCATAATCTTTTTGTGTTGGCGGCGCTCGAGCACAGCCTCAAGACCAGCGCAAAGCGCCAGTGCAGACTTGCCTGTGCCAGCGTGACCACCGAGTGAAACAATGCCAATGTCGCTATCGAGCAACAAGTCGATCGCTAGACGCTGCTCAGCCGAACGACCGTGCAAACCAAAAACGTCACGATCGCCGCGAACCAACTTAATGTGCTTTTTGCTAGTCACACGGCCTAGTGCCGAGCCACGCTCGCTAGTGATAACCAGCGAGGTGTTCAGCGGGTTTTGCAGGGCGGCAACGTGTTCGATGGTTTCGTTGTCATAAAGGTCGCTCATCTCATCAGAGCTGAGGGCGATCTCGGTGATGCCGGTGTATCCCGAGTCAACGGCAAGTTCGTTCAGATATTCTTCGGCGAGCATTCCAAGCGCAGCGGCCTTGACGCGCATCGGCAAGTCTTTAGAAACTACCGTGACGTCAAAACCCTCGCTCGAGAGGTTGAACGCACAGGCCAAAATGCGCGAGTCGTTGTCGCCAAGCTGAAAACCTACTGGCAAAACCGATTGGTTGATGTGGTTCAGTTCAACTCGAAGAGTGCCCTTGCCGATGGCGATCGGAAAATCGAGGCGCTCGTGCTCAATTCTCAGGTCATCGAGCAAACGCAGTGCCTGCCTGGCGAAGTATCCGATTTCTGGGTCGTGGCGCTTCTTCTCAAGTTCGTTAATCACAACAATCGGCAGCACAACCTCGTGCTCGTCAAACCTGAAAATGGCGCGCGGGTCGCTGAGCAAAACCGAAGTGTCAATCACAAAAGTTCGCACACCCGTGTGGCGAGGCGATTTCACCTCAGCCGCTGAAGTCTCGACCGACTTGTTTTCGCTTGACTTAGCCAAGGTGACTCCTTTGTTGAACTTGAGGGCAGATTACGCCTCAAGTCTGAGAAATTGATTCACAGACACGCCCGATTACTTTTTTGTAACCTAGGGCTCATTTGTCTGCAACCAACGGTCGCTGCGAGAGATTCCGCAATTCGAAAAGCTGGGCAAGTTGCTCGTGCGCCGAGCCCCGCACCTAAGCGCCGAAGCGACGGTGACGCGATTCAAACGCGCGAATGGCTCGCAAGAAGTCAACTTTGCGAAAGTCGGGCCAAAGCGCTTCTTCAAAATAGAGCTCGCTACTCGCCGATTGCCAAAGCAAGAAGCCGCTGAGGCGCTGCTCGCCCGAGGTGCGAATGATTAGGTCTGGGTCTGGCTGGCCGCCGGTGTAAAGGTGCTGACTGATTAGCTCAGGTGTGAGCAGCTCGGCAAGCGCGTCAATGCTTGTGCCCTGACTTGAGTGCGACTTCAAAATCGAACGCATCGCGTCAGCTATTTCGTTGCGACCGCCATAGCCAACCGCGAGGTTCACGTGAACGCCGTGTTCAGTGTCAACCTTCACCGCGCTGGTGGCTGCCACCGCAGCATCAAGTTCGTTGCGCAGGGCATCGGGCAGAGCCTCGCGTTCGCCCATAGCCTGCAGGCGATAGCGACCATCGGTCGCTAAATCTGTTGCCAAACCGCCAATGATGCCGACCAGGTCGGTGAGTTCTTCGCCAGGGCGGCGAATCAGGTTATCGATTGAAAGCAAATAGAGGGTGACGGTGCGAATGCCGATTTCGTCACACCAGTGCAAAAACTCATGAATCTTCTGTGCGCCAGCAGCGTGACCGTGCTTTGCTTTAGCGCCTTCACCGACGCGCAATTCGGCCCAACGGCGGTTGCCATCAAGCATCACAGCAACGTGATGTGGCAGGTCTTCAGGCGCTAAACCACGCTCGAGCCGCTGCTCATAAAGCTTATAAATCAGGTTGCGCACATCTTTCAGATTACTACTAGGTTTGCCTCAAGGTTTGCCTATTAGAGTTAGCAATATGAGCGAGCAAAATTCGAACGAACCAACCACCGACACTGGGGTTTTGCCGTTGCATATTCCTGTGTCTGACTACTCGGCTGCCGCAGCTGCCGAGGCTGATGCGAGGCCAACCTGGCGAGGATGGATTCACACCGGCGTGCTACCGATCGTCATCGCTGCGGGAATCGTGCTGATTGTTTTGGCGAACGGTGTTGCAGCAAAAGCATCGACTTCGATTTTCTTCGCATGTTCAGTTTTGCTGTTCGGAAACTCTGCGCTGTATCACCGTTTCAACTGGAAGCCAAAGGCTAAGAAGACCCTGAAGCGCATCGACCACGCCAACATCTTCTTGCTGATTGCAGGCACCTACACACCCATCACGCTGCTGGCCTTGCCTCAATCGCAGGGCTTGTTGCTAATCATTCTGATTTGGGGCTCGGCGCTTCTCGGCGTTGGCTTCAGAGTGTTTTGGATCGGCGCGCCGCGTTGGCTTTATGTTCCGCTTTACATCGCTATGGGCTGGGCAGCTTTGGCTTTTGTCACCGACTTTATGAACGCAAATGCGCCGATGATGATATTGGTTTTAGCCGGCGGTCTTTGCTACACAATCGGTGCTGTGGTTTATGCCCTTAAGAAGCCAAACCCTTGGCCAGGCAAGTTTGGCTTTCACGAGATTTTTCACGCTCTAACCGTGGTGGCCTTCTTGGCTCACTGGGCAGGCGTTTTGCTGATTGCCCTCGAGCCTGCCGTTGGCAGTTTCGGTTAGCCAGAACTTCGTTTAACGAAAAAACCCGAGCTGCCCATTTGGTTGGGTGCTCGGGTTTTTTGTTTGCGACTAGTCGCGCTTTGGCTTAGGTGGTGCGGCTGGGCGCTGAGGCTTTGAGCTTGATTTGTTTGCCTTTGCGGCCTCAACGGCAGCTGCGTCAATGATTGGCATTGACTTGGTGGTTGTGGTCTCGCGCCAGTCAACTGAAAGAGCATCGTCAAGATCAGCTTGGTCAACTTCTTCACCACGAAGCAATCGGGCTTGAATCTCGGCCTTGTATCGAACCTTGCGCAAGCGACGAACGAGGTCAAAAATAATCACCATCGTCACGGCTGCAACAAAGAAGATGAAAATGAAACCTAGGGTTTCAGGCCCACCCCATGGTTCGTTAGGGTCAGTGCTACCCTGTTCGGCGGCTTCGCTCAAAAATTTCGCAATGGCTAGAAAATGCATGCTTCAAGTATGCCTGTCTTGTTCAGCTTTTTCGCCTAACCTTAAGCTATGACTTCGAACCAAGACCTGCTCGCCGACCGTTATGGGCGGCGCGTGGGTGCTCAAAAGTCAAAAAACCGCACGTGGATGTTTGTTTTTTCAGCCCTCGCCCTGACCGGCTTTAGCTGGTGGGCTATCACTGCCGTGACAGCGCCTCACAACGCGGTTGCTGTGGTTTCAAGTGGCTCGTCACAGGTTTCACCGCTCAGCTTCAAGGTCAAGGGTGAAGTTAGCCGGCCAGATGGCGGCGTGGTGCGCTGTGCGCTGCGAGTGCAGGCGCTCAACTTTGCCGTGGTGGGTTATCGCGAAATCGAGTTAGCCGCCGGAGTCACAACCTTTGACGCAGTGGTTTATAGCACCGAGCCTGGCGTGAATGCTTCGGTGCAACGTTGCTGGTTGCAATAGCGCGGCGCTAACCTCAGAAGCTCGACCGGGGCCCCGCCACCCTCGCTTTGGTGCACGGGGGCTGCAGCTCACCAACCCTCAAGCCATTGCCTAGCTCGATGCTGGGGCCTAAACTAGAAACCTAGCCACAGCGTGTGGCACCGAATGCCGCCAATGGGCGGTGTTTTTGCATATCTAGAGATTTGTTTTGCGGGAGTGTTTGTCATGTCTGATTGGTTGACTCAAGAATCATTCGACCGCCTTTCTGGCGAGCTTGAAGTTTTGATGAACGAAAAGCGCGCCGAGATTGCCAAGCGCATTCAAGAGGCTCGCGAAGAAGGCGACCTCAAAGAAAACGGCGGATACCACGCCGCTAAAGAAGAACAGGGTCGCATCGAGGCCCGCATTCACCGCCTAAAGACGATCTTGAGCAACGCCGAGGTTGGCGAGAGCGTCAACTCAAACGGTGTCGTTGAACCAGGTCAGATCGTGCGCGTGAACCTTCGCGGCAACGAGACCGAGTTCTTGCTAGGCAGTGCCGAAATCGCTGAAGGCACTGACCTCACCGTTTATAGCCCAACCTCACCAATCGGGCAGGCCATCATGGGTCGCAAGATTGGCGATGTTGTTAGCTACTGGGCGCCTAACGGCAAAGAGATCTCAGTTGAGATTCTTGAGGTTCGCGGGCTCTAAAGCTCAAAGTTTTTGCGACTATTCGTCGCGAGCCATCTGAAGCTGAGGCTTGAGCCCAGCGTCTTTCAGCGCCTTGACAACCTGCATGCGGTGTTCGTGGCCAGAGGTCTCAACGCTAATCTTTAGCTCAACCGCGCTGATCTGCAAACCATCACCTGATCGAGTGTGAAGCACCTCGACCACGTTTGCGTTTGCGCTGGCAATCACCTCAGCGGTTCGAGCCAACTGACCTGGACGGTCTGGCAGCATGATCGAAATGTCGGTGAAGCGCTCGCTCGCTGCCAAACCGTGGCGAACCACGCGTAGCATCAAAAGAGGGTCCATGTTGCCACCCGAAAGCACAGCAACTGTGCGGCCTTTTGGCTTGATTTTCTTTGCGAGAATCGCTGCAACGCTAACGGCACCGGCAGGTTCAACAACCTGCTTCGAACGCTCGAGCAACATCAAGATGGCCTTTGCAATCTCGTTCTCGGTGACGGTCACAACATCGTCGAGGTGCTTTTTGATTAGCTCAAACGGAATTCGTCCAGGCTTTGAAACCGCAATGCCATCGGCAATGGTTGGAGTGGTTTGAATCTCAATGAGCTCGCCAGCCTTGAGCGATGGTGGGTAGGCGGCAGCGTGTTCGCTCTGAACGCCAATCACCTTGATCTTGCGGCCTTCTTGAGCAGCGCGAAGCTTCGCAGCCACAGCCACACCTGCCGCAAGGCCACCGCCGCCAATCGCAACGACGATTACCTCAACGTTGTCAACCTGTTCCATGATCTCAAGGCCAACGGTGCCCTGACCAATGATCACGTCAAGGTTGTCAAACGGCGGAATAAACACAGCCCCAGATTCTTTAGCAAACTCTTGCGAAGCCTTGTAGGCCTCAGCAAAGTTCGCGCCAACAAGAACAACCTCAGCGCCATAACCACGGGTTGCCTGAACCTTCGGCAGTGAAGCGCCGGTTGGCATAAAAATCGTTGCCTTGATGCCAAGTTTGCTAGCGGCCAACGCAACACCCTGCGCGTGGTTGCCAGCCGAAGCGGCAATAACACCCTTGGCGCGCTCTGCTGCACTTAGCTTGCTCATGCGATTGTAAGCGCCACGAACTTTATAAGCGCCGGTGCGCTGCATGTTCTCGCACTTCAAATAGACATCGTGACCGGTTAGGTCACTCAAAAAATAGTTGTGCAACACTGGGGTTTCGAGCACAACATCGCCCAAAATCTCGCGCGCCGCCGCAAAGTCTGCAAGCGTGGGCACTGTGATTGGGTGGTGTTGTGACATGTGAGCCTCTCAGTTCTATGCTGTTAGAAGTTTAGTTTGATTGAGCGAAAAGCGCTGAAAGGTTTGAGTTGGCACAACTAGTCGGTCACAGCTTCAGCAAGGCTGAGGCTCGGGCCATCACGCTGCAGGCGCAGGGGTTCAATGGGCTTGGTGCAGGCGCGGGCTCAGGCGCGGGTTCAGGCGCGGTTTCAGGCGCGGGTGCGGGTTCAGGCGCGGGTTCGGGCGCAGGTGCGGGTTCGAGCGTGGGCGCGGGTTCGAGCGTGGGAGCGGGTTCAGGCGCGGGCGCGCGTTCGAGCGTTGGCACGACCCAAGCGACGGCACCAACACTGCTCGACGCACTAGACCGGCTCTCGCTGTTTCAGATCGACTCGGTGAACGTGTTTGAGCGAGCACACTACATGCCAGCGTTCTCGCGCATCGGCAGCTATGACCGAACCCTGCTTGACGAGGCACACTCCCCCGGCGGCGACAAAAACGCAAAACCTTCACTCATTGAATACTGGGCCCACGAGGCAAGCCTCGTGCGAGTTGAAGACCTGCCAATGCATCAGTGGCGCATGCACAAATTTCGTGCAACCCCACCCAGTTATAGCGTCGACTTCGCCCGCGACAACCAACCCCTATTTGAGTGGCTCACAGCCTATTTAGCAGACGTTGGCCCGCAAACCGCGGGCGAGGTCGAGCACCCCGCGAACGTGCGCAAACCCGGCACATGGTGGCACCACAACGACATCAAGCGCGCTCTTGAGGTTATGTTCTTGCGCGGTGAGCTGGTCGCCGCTGGTCGCAAGAGCTTTAGCCGGCGCTATGGGTTGCCCGAACAGGTCTTGCCCGCTGAGGTTCACGCGGCGCTAAATGTGGCTAACTATGACCCACACCCTGACCGCAAGGCACTACTCATGCGTGCCGCCAAAATTTATGGCATCGCCAGCGCACGCGACCTAGCCGACTATCACCGCCAACACTTTGCCACGGTGAAACCGCTCATCGATGAACTGGTTGAATCGGGCCACCTGGTGCTAGCTCAAGTTGAAGGCGTTGAGGGGCAGCACTTCACCCACCCAGAAGCGAATCTGGCGCCAGAGAGCCATGCGGGAACCACGGTGGTCAGCCCCTTCGACCCGCTGGTTTGGCACCGCCCTCGCACCGAAGCCTTGTTTGACTTTCACTACCGCATCGAGATTTATACACCAGAACCCAAGCGCGTCTTTGGCTATTACACGCTGCCGATTTTGCACAATGGCAATGTTGTTGGCCGCATCGACCTCAAAAGCGATCGCCAAAATGGCAAGCTCATGGCTAAAGCTAGCTGGCATGAAGCGAGCGTGACCGCCGCAGCCACCCGCGAACTAGCGGCCGCGTTGGCGCAACACTTGAGGCTGGTGGCCGCGTGGCAGGGCCTGAGCGGCGTTGAGATTGCCGAGCGTGGCAACCTGGCGGCGGCGCTAGCCAAGGCTGTGCTGGCCAAGCGCTAGCGAAATGCAAAAACCGCCGAGGCGAGCGCTTGATGCACTTTGCCCCGACGGCCTGCGTTTGAAACCTTGAGCTTGAAAACTTGAGCTTGAAACCTTGCGGTTAGAAACCGCCACCGATCTTGCGCAGACGCTCGATGCGCTGGGCTAGTGGTGGGTGACTTGAGAACAAGCGCTCGGTGAAACCAGCTTTCTTCTGTGGGTCTGAGATATACATGTGAGCCATGGTGCTGCTTGGTCGACGAAGTGGGCGGCCGTAGGTGCCCAACTTTTCTAGCGCGCTGGCAAGACCTTCTGGGTAGCGAGTCAGTTCGGCACCTGAGGCATCGGCTAGGTATTCACGCTGGCGTGAAACCGCAGCTGTCACGATTGGGCCGATGAGCCAGGCGATGATCATGCCGACGACACCAACCAACATCAAAACCATGCCAAGGCCGTTGCTGTTGTTGTTTTCGTCGCGACTGTTGCGGCCGCCGCCGAATAGGTTTGAATAGAACGCCATGCGCACTGCCATGTCAGCCAGAATTCCGATGGCGCTGACCAAGCCGAACACTAGCGTTGTGACGCGAATGTCATAGTTCTTGACGTGACTCATCTCGTGAGCCATGACGCCTTCGAGTTCAGTGTCGTTCATCAACTCAAGCAAACCGGTGGTTGCTGCCACGACAGCGTGCTTAGGGTCGCGACCGGTTGCAAACGCGTTTGGCGCTGGGTCGTTGATGATGTAAACCTTAGGCATTGGCATGCCTTCGCGAATGGCGAGGTTTTCAACGGTGTTCCACAAACGCGGGTTATCAGCCTTTTCAATCTGCACTGCGCCGCTCATGGCAACAGCCAATGAGCTCGCAGCGAAGTATTGAATCAGGGTATAAACCGCGACGATTGCCAAGATGAAGATCGCGCTCGAGCCGTTGCCGGTGGCATAACCCCACCAGAGCGAAAGCCCGCCGAGCAAACCCACGAACAGGGCAATGATGATGACGGTGTTGCGTTTATTTGCGGCGATAGCCGAATACATAAAGACCCTTAGAACTTGACTTGTGGTGGTTCTTGAATGCTTGCTGAATCGGCAACCTCAAAGAACTCGCGCTCTTTGAAACCTAGACCGCGAACGAATAGTGTTGCCGGAAACTGCTTGATCTTGATGTTTAGCTCACGCACGCCACCGTTATAGAAACGACGAGCAGCCATGACCTTGTTCTCGGTGTCGGTTAGTTCGCTCTGTAGGTTCAAGAAGCCAGCGTTTGCCTGAAGCTGAGGGTATGCCTCGGCAACTGCGAACAAGCTCTTCATTGCACCCTGCAACTGACCTTCAGCAGCGGCCGCAGCAGCTGGGCTGCCAAGTGCAGCTGGTGAAACTGTGGCGGCACGGGCACGGGTGACGTTGTCGAAGACGGTTGCTTCGTGCGTGGCGTATCCCTTGACCGTTTCAATAAGGTTTGGAATCAAGTCGGCGCGACGCTTGAGCTGAACGGTGATGTCGCTCCAGGCTTCGCTAACGCGCTCGTTGAGAGTGACTAGGCCGTTGTAGGTTGACCAAAGATAAAGGCCAATGATAACGACAAGGCCGACGACTACTAAAACAGCAATAAGTGCTGAATCCATTTGTTTGCTCCTATATGTGGCACCCCATGTTCAGGTGCATTGGTTCAATGCTAGCGATTGCTGACCTCATTTAAGCAGGTGCACAGTGCGCCTTGGGCGAACTCTCAGAAACTGTGCATAAGTGGTGCCCCTAGTCGGACTCGAACCGACACTGAAACGATTTTAAGTCGTCTACCTCTGCCATTGGGTTATAGGGGCAGAAAACCCCGAGCCGCACTATCGCGCAGCTCGGGGATCTGTTGAAACTAGATTAGGCCTTTGGGCGGCTTGCGAAGGTTTCGAAAGCAGCGCGTGGAGTCTGAGTTGCGCTGATGCCTACGATGTCGCGACGCAAGAAGAAGTTGTTAACCCAACCCCAGAAGACGCGTAGTTTGCGCTCGAACATTGGCATTGCCATGCCGTGGTATCCGCGGTGCATGAACCAAGCGAGCAAGCCCTTGATTGCAACGTTGCGCCACTGATAAACACCGTGACCAATGCCAAGACCAGCAACAGCACCGAGGTTGGTGTGGTTGTATTCAACAACACCTTCGCCGCGCAAGTTTGCAACGATGTTCTTTGCAAGCAACTTAGCCTGGCGAACAGCGTGTTGTGCGTTTGGAACGCAGAAGCCGCCAACGCCACCACCCGAAAGGTCAGGCACAGCTGACACATCGCCGGCTGTCCAGATGCCATCTAGGATTTCTTCGCCGTTCACAACCTGCAAAGTTGCCTTTGCAGTGATGCGGCCACGCTCGTCAAGTGGCAACGAAGTGTTGCGCACGAATGGGTGGGCCATAACGCCGGCCGTCCAGACGATAGTGTCTGACTCAAAGCTCTCGCCAGTTGAGAGCTCGATCTTGCCGCCCACCGCGCTCTGAAGCTGGGTGTTTAGGTGAATCTGAGCGCCACGCTCGGCTAGGTTCTTGATAACCCATTCGCTGGTAGGCAGTGAAACCTCAGGCATGATGCGACCCATTGCCTCAATGAGGTGAAAGTGAGTGTCTTTGAACTCTAGGCCTGGGTAATAGCGAAGTAGGTAGGTTGCAAGTGAGCGCATCTCGGCGAAAACTTCGATGCCAGCGAAACCGCCACCAACAACAACGAAGGTCAAAAGACGGTCGCGGGCTGGGCCTTCAGGCAGGTTAGCTGCCTTGTCGAAGTTTGCAAGAATGCGGTTGCGAATCTCAACTGCTTCTTCAACAGTCTTAAGGCCGATTGCGCTGTCTGCAACGCCAGGAATCGGAAAAGTGCGTGAAACTGCACCGGCAGTAACAACTACCTGGTCGAATTTGAACTCGTATGGAGCCAAGCCTTCAACCTCGATGGTTGCGATCTTGGTGGCGTGGTCAATCTTGGTGACCTTGCCCGACACGACGTTGGTCTTGCGAAGGTGACGACGGTGTGAGGTCACAACGTGGCGGGCCTCAATGGCGCCGCCGACTACCTCAGGCAAGAATGGCTGGTAGGTGAGGTATGGCAGCGGGTCAACAAGTGTGACTTCGGCCTCACCCTTGGCTAAGTGCTTCTCAAGTTTTTTGGCTGTGTAGAAACCGGCGTAACCGCCACCGACTACTAGAATTTTTGGCGCTGCGGCGCCACTGTTATTTGCAGGCATTTCTCTAATTTACTACCAATCTAGGGTTTGAATCACGCATTAGCGTGCGGTGCGGTCTGTTTTATTTAGCGGGTTGCTAAGCAGTTTTGAAGTCGTAGTTGATGCATTCGCAACGAGATTGCTTCCAGCTGCAAGCTTCGAGTGCGAGGTCGCCGATTGGGTTGACACCTGGGCCGGCTGCCAGCGCGTGACCTGCCAGCGCGTGCAGGCATTTCACTCGAACCGGCATGCCACCAGCAGAGATGCCATCAATTTCGGGCACGGCCTCCCCCAATGCTGCACGGTCGGCCAAATATGCTTCGTGAGCTCGCTGGTAGGCGGCTTGCAGTTCGGCGTCCTCGGCCAACATTTGCTCATATTTCTTCATCACTTGAGTTGCCTCAAGAGTCGAAATTGCAGCGGTGGCAGCCGGCAGGGTTAGGTAATAGGTTGTCGGGAAAGGTTCGCCGTTGCCCAAACGAGGCTTGGTCTGAACCACAATCGGATTGCCACAAGCACAACGGGCGGCAATCGCCACGATGTCGCGCGCAGGGCGGCCGAGCTGATTCGAAACGGTCTCAATGTCTTGAGGCGTGGCAGGGCTTAGAGGCATAGTTTGAGTTCTTTTATTTAGAAGATGGAGTGTCAAGACCAGCGATGACCACTGATTCAACGAGGTTGCTCACCCAGTTGTTCTTAGTTTGGGCGATGCTCTGAGAGATCTGGCTGGTCTTGCGCTCTTTGGCAAGCTTTTCGCCAAGAGTGCCGGTGGCATCACTCGCGTTTTCGGTGTCAGCGCCAACAACTAGATAGCTAACCTCGCCAGGCAAAACATAGAACAAGCGGTCACGTGCCTGCGAGCGCACATAAACCGGGTCTAGCCAGCGGTTCTTAGAGCTCTTCAACACATGGTTGCTGTCTTTCATGGCGGCAACTTTTGCCTCAGCATCCGATATTTTTTGACGAAGGTCAAACCAATACTGCATCTGAGGTGCGAGCGTCACAGAACCAAAAACGATGATCACAAAGATGCTCACCAGGTAGGTGTTTTGACGCAGGTTGTGAAAGATTTCGGCCGCAAAGCGCGAACCGCCATTGCCCGATGCTTCGCGCAAACGCGAACCCGCGCCACCCGGGGCTTCACGCAAACGCGAACCCCCTGCGCGCGACACCTGCCGCGGTGAGGCGGCTGGTGGCTGGTTTCGGCTTTGAGCCGAACCCGGGCGTGCAGGGGGTTTGCGATTAGACAATGTGGTCTTGAAGCGAACTAGTTCTTGAAGCGAGGGAAGGCGCCGCGACCTGCATAAACTGCAGCGTCTTGTAGCTCTTCTTCGATGCGAAGCAACTGGTTGTATTTCGCAACGCGCTCGCTGCGAGCAGGAGCACCGGTCTTGATCTGACCAGCGTTGGTTGCAACAGCTAGGTCAGCAATGAAAGTGTCTTCGGTCTCGCCTGAGCGGTGGCTGATGATAGCCTTCATGCCCGAACGCTGTGCCAGTGAAACGGCATCCAAGGTCTCAGTTAGGGTGCCGATCTGGTTAACCTTCACCAAAATCGCGTTGCCAGCAGCCTCGTCGATGCCCTTCTGCAAACGTGCAGGGTTGGTCACATAAAGGTCGTCGCCAACAAGCTGAACCTTGGTGCCAAGCTCGGCAGTGATCTTGGTCCAGCCAGCCCAGTCGTCTTCTGCTAGAGGGTCTTCGATTGAAACTAGAGGGAATCGCGCGACAAGGTCGGCGTAGTAAGCGATCATTTCGTCGCTGGTGCGCTCTTGGCCTTCGAAGGTGTACTTGCCGGTTTCTTCGCTGAAGAATTCGGTCGAAGCAACGTCGAGTGCAAGTGCAATGTCGGTGCCTAGCTTGTAGCCAGCCTTTGCGATTGCCTCACCGATGATCTCAAGTGCTGCAGCGTTGGTTGGAAGCTCTGGTGCGAAACCACCCTCGTCGCCAAGACCGGTCGCTAGACCCTTTGAGTGCAAGATGCCCTTGAGTGCGTGATAAACCTCAACGCCCCAACGAAGACCTTCGCTGAATGACTCTGCGCCTAGAGGCACGATCATGAACTCTTGAATGTCAACACCGGTGTCAGCGTGTGCGCCACCGTTGATGATGTTCATTAGTGGCACAGGCAATACATAAGCGTTTGGGCCACCTAGGTAGCGGTAAAGCGGCTGGCCGGTTGCCTCAGCAGCTGCGCGAGCGTTTGCTAGCGAAACACCCAAGATTGCGTTTGCACCCAAGTTTGACTTGTTGTCGGTGCCGTCAACTGCGATTAGCGCAGCGTCAACTAGGCGCTGGTCAAGAGCGTCGAAGCCAACAAGTGCTTCGTCGATGGTCTCGATAACAGCCTTAACTGCGTTCTGAACACCCTTGCCTAGGTAACGACCCTTGTCGCCATCGCGGCTCTCGTGAGCTTCGAATGCACCGGTTGAGGCGCCTGATGGCACAGCTGCGCGGCCAAAGCTGTCGTCTTCTAGCAGAACTTCAACCTCAACGGTTGGGTTGCCGCGTGAGTCTAGAATCTCGCGGGCGCCAATGGCTTCAATGATTGACAAGGGGTCTCCTCTTATATGTCAGATTTGCGGGGTTTATTTAACTGGGATGCTTCGCAGCACAGCGCCAAGAACTGGCTAAAAACTTCGTTGTAGTCTGCTCACAAGTTTACTTGGTGAAGCCTGACAGTTTGGTTAACAAGAGGTTGCGAATGTTGGGCAGAGATGAGTTATTCACTTTCAACCAGAGGTTGCGACAGCGGCTCTGGCAGACCGAGTGCCTTGGCTAGGCGACAAAGTGTCAAAAACGTAGGGTTAGCCCGCCCCTTTTCGATGCGACTAATTTCGCTCTGCGGCACATTAGAGAGCTCAGTAAGCTGCTGTTGAGTTAGGCCGAGTTTCTCGCGCGCAACCTGAACACTGATGCCCAGTTTCTGCTTTTGAATGTAAATGTCGAGCTCAGCATTCACCTGATTTATGTCTTCTTGGGTTAAGCCGAGATAACCAGGTTTGTATCTCTCAAGGTTTTCAGTAATGTCAACTGGTAGGTCGGTTACATGTGCATTTGCCATGTCAATATTATGAGTTTTATTTAATAAAATTACTACTGCCATTTTTAGCGCTTCTCTGCTTGTTTGATCTGGTCTTGTTGATAGCTGTTCGCGGGGTGCTTCTTCTTGTCATAAAAACCGACGACATAAATGGTGCGGCCGGGTTGGGTTCTAAACATTACTCGCACTAACAAATTTGGATTACGACGAATGCGAAATTCGCTTATTCGGTTTCGCAAATACTTCACGTCTGATGATCGCTGCATTTCGGAGCCATATTCTTTGACAACTCGACTGATGAAAGACTCTATATAAAGGCGGTCCGCTGAGGCGAATGCTTGCAAGAAGTCCTCCCATTTTCGAGCATCATAGGCGATAACCCTCCATGACGGGTTTTCGGGCGACAAACTTTGCATTCTTCAAGACAACATCGTCGTCAATCTTGGGAATCACACGAATTTCAAACTGGTGCATGGACGACCGCGTTACGAGTTGTGCGCAGTGGGCGCATGTGCGAGAGTCGGCATATTCGAGACCATCAAAAATTTGTCCCCGGGCGTATGCTGTCGCAGGGACCTCCCGGGGCTCACAAATTTAGGTTAGCTTTCGCTCGCAACAAGCTCAAACCGGGACTTGTGTAAAAGAAGGAGTGATTGAGCTTGTGTGCAATCACACAAGAGGTAGGTTGCGCGCTGGCAAGTGCCAAGCGCTGGCTTGAGGTTAGGCGAGGGGGCGCAACTCGAGCGCGTCGAAAGACACCGGCTCGTGACCAACAGCCGCCCAGGCAGTGAAGCCCTGAGACGCCAAAGACTCAAGCAGGTTGCCGAGCTTTTTGGGGCGAATCTCGAGGCGAGCTGACCAGCCAGCGGCAATCGCCTGACGCTGCACAGCCAAGGCGTTGGCCACCACGGCCGGTTCGCCCGAGTCGAGCACGAGAACCAAGGCGCTTGCGTCACCATCGGCGTCGGCAACCAAATCAACGGCACGCTCAAACCCAATAGAGATGCCAACCGCAGGCACGTCGGTGCCCAACCAACGACCAACCATGCCGTCATAACGGCCACCGCCGCCAATCGAAGAACCCGAGTCTGGGTGTTCGATCTCAAAGATGCTGCCGGTGTAATAACCCATGCCGCGCACCAAAGTTGCGTCGTAACGCAACTTGCCAGGGTGCAAAGCCTCAACCGTG
>JBDLVN010000011.1:0-10066 GCA_039804775.1 Actinomycetota bacterium | reverse complement strand
GGCCTTGATTGAAATTGGCTTTTAGAACTGCTCGACGAGGTCGGCTACCGAGTTCAAGATTTCGTTTGGTCTGAACGGGTACTTCTCGATTTCGGTCTGGTCGGCGATGCCGGTCAACACCAAAACCGTGTGCAAGCCAGCCTCGATGCCGGCTACAACGTCGGTGTCCATGCGGTCGCCGATCATCCCCGTTGATTCTGAGTGGGCACCAATTTTGCGCATCGCCGAGCGAAACATCATCGGGTTTGGTTTGCCAACAATGTAGGGTTCTTTGCCGGTTGCTTTGGTGATTAGTGCTGCTACCGAGCCGGTAGCAGGCAGCACGCCTTCGGCCGATGGGCCAGTTGCATCAGGGTTCGTCGCGATAAAACGCGCTCCGTTATTGATGAGGCGAATCGCACGGGTGAGCGAGTCAAAGTTGAAGTTGCGGGTCTCGCCGAGAACCACATAGTCGGGGTTCTGGTCGGTCATCACATAGCCGATGTCGTGAAGAGCGGTGGTCATGCCAGCCTCGCCCAAAACAAAAGCTGTGCCGTCAGGCTTTTGCGACTTCAAGAAGTTCGCTGTTGCTAGGGCTGAGGTCCAGATGCGCTCTTCGGGCACGTCAAGGCCAATCGCGCGAAGACGAGCTGAAAGGTCGCGCGGGGTATAAATCGAGTTGTTGGTGAGCACCAGAAACGGCGTCTCAGAGTCTTGCCACTGCTTGATCAGCTCGGAGGCCCCTGGCAGCGCATGCCCTTCGTGCACCAAGACGCCATCCATGTCGGTTAGCCAAGATTTGATTTCGTTGCGTTTGCTCATGGGGTTAATGCTACCCGCGACGCCGATATGCTTGAAGCTATGTCAGAGCAAGTTTCAAACCAGGCCGAAGGTCTGTCGCCGGCAAACCACGCCGCGAACCCTAGCCCAGAGCAAACCACCTGGGGCGTTGGCCCGTGGCAGGGTGAGTGGCCGACCGACCCTCACTTCGACCCTGAGCTGCTCGCCGGTGGCGACACCCGAAACGTGCTCGACAAATATCGTTACTGGAACATGGCCGCAATCGTGGCCGACCTTGACGTGCGCCGCCACAACTTTCACGTTGCCATCGAGAACTGGCAGCACGACCTAAACATCGGTTCGATCGTGCGCACCGCAAACGCGTTCTTGGCGGCTGAGGTTCACATTATTGGCCACAAACGTTGGAACCGCCGCGGGGCCATGGTCACCGACCGCTATCAACACGTGCGCCACCACAACACTGTCGAAGAGTTCATTGAGTGGGCAAAAACAGCGGGTGATGCCGGTGACCGACTGCCAATTCTTGCGATCGACAATGTGCCCGGATGCTCGCAAATCGAAACCTATGCAATGCCCAAAAACTGCGTCTTGCTGTTTGGTCAAGAAGGCCCAGGTTTGAGCGAGGCAGCAATCGCAGCCGCTGACGTGGTTCTTGAGATCACCCAGTTTGGTTCAACGCGTTCAATCAACGCGAGCGCGGCAGCTGCCATCACCATGCACAGCTGGGTTATGCAGCACGTTTTTTAGCGGGTAACCCGAACACCCGCGTTGCCTTGTGTTACCCAAGGTTTAGGCGCAAAACAGGCGCCTAGGCTAAACTTAATCGTTAGCTCAAAAGCTGACATCCACCGTTTTTAGAATCGAGTTTGGCATGCCTGCAGTAGTGCTTGTTGGTGCCCAGTGGGGCGATGAAGGCAAAGGCAAAGCGACTGACCTTTTGGGTGAGCGCGTTGACTATGTCGTGCGTTACCAAGGCGGCAACAACGCCGGCCACACCGTGGTTATTGGTGACAAAAAGTTTGCCCTGCACCTTTTGCCATCGGGCATTTTGACTCCTGGTGTGATTCCGGTGATCGGCAACGGCGTGGTCATTGACCTTGCCGTGCTCTTTCACGAACTCGACGGCCTAATCGCAAAGGGCGTTGACGTTTCGCGCCTGCAGATTTCGGCCAACGCACACATCATCACGAGCTACCACACCACGCTCGACAAGACCAGCGAACGTTTCTTGGGCAAGCGCGCCATCGGCACCACCGGCCGCGGCATCGGCCCAACCTATGGCGACAAAGTTAGCCGCATGGGCATTCGCGTGCAAGACCTTTTTGACGTTTCGATTCTGACTCAAAAGGTTGAGGCAGCTTTGGCTCAGAAGAACCAGTTGCTTGTGAAGGTTTATAACCGTGCCGCCATTAAGCCAGAAGACGTCGTGGCTGAGCTTCTTAGCTTTGCTGAGCGTCTGCGCCCTATGGTTCGCGACACTGCTCTTGAACTGCACCAGGCACTCGAGGCAGGCAAGACCGTGCTGCTCGAAGGTGGCCAGGGAACCCTGCTTGACGTTGACCACGGCACCTACCCGTTCGTGACTTCTTCTTCGCCAATCGCTGGTGGCGCAACCATCGGCTCGGGCATCGGCCCAACCAAGATCACCTCGGTGATCGGCATTCTAAAGGCCTACACAACTCGCGTTGGCGCAGGGCCGTTCCCCACCGAACTCTTCGACCAGTGGGGCGAGTTCTTGCGCAAGACTGGTGGCGAGTTCGGCACAACCACCGGCCGTGAACGACGCTGCGGTTGGTTCGACGCGCCGGTTGCTCGCTATGCCACACGCATCAACGGCCTAACCGATGTGTTCTTGACCAAGCTTGACGTTTTGACCGGCATCGAGCAGATTCCGGTTTGCGTTGCCTACGACGTCGATGGCGTTCGCATGACCGAGATTCCAGTTTCACAAAGCGACTTTCACCACGCGGTGCCTGTCTATGAGAACTTCCCTGGCTGGAGCGAAGACATCACCGGCGCAAAGACCTTCGATGATCTGCCAAAGAACGCTCAAGACTATGTCTTGGCTCTCGAAAAGCTCACCGGCACTCGCATCTCGGCAATCGGCGTTGGCCAAGACCGCAACGCAACCATCGTGCGCCACGACATGTTGCGTGCATAAATTCACTCGGATGCCCTCCGGCACCCAAAGCTTCACAAAAGGCTCGACGCTTAGCGTCGGGCCTTTTCACTTGGCGCGTTGCGACCATGCCACGCAGGCGATGATCACAGCGCCGGCGGCCCAAGTGAGCAGCGATGGAATCTGGCCAAGCAACAAGATGCCCCAGATTAGCGTGACTGGCGCTTGGCCAAGCATCAGCTGCGACCCACGCACAACACCAACGCGATCGAGGCCTTTGAGCCAAAAGAAGTGTGCGCCAAAACTAGAGATGAGCGCTGCGTAGGCGAAGCCAAACCAGGCCTCGGGTGCGATGGTTCCGCCGGCGAATGCCGCCTGGCTTAGGCCGTGCGCTGGGCTCAGCCATACGTCGATTGCAGTTATCACGAGGGTGAAAGGCGCAGCCACCAAGATGCCCCAGCTAATGACGTTGTAGCTTTTGTGGCTATTGCTTAGGGTTGCACCCGAAACGTTGCCAACGGCAGCACCAACCACGCCAACGAAAAGAGCAAGCACAGCCAACGGGGTTGATGTTAGCTGCCCGTCTTTTGAGAGCGCAAACAAAATCGTTGCAACTGTGCCGGCTGCGGCAGCCCACCAGAACGCGGGCTTTGGTTTGGCATGGCCAACATAGACGGCAAACACTGAGGCGAAGATGGGTGTGAGCGAGTTGATGATTCCAGAAGCGCCGACCGAGAGCGAACCAAGCGCCAATGTTGTCATGCTGGGGTAGAGCAAGATGACGCCGAGCGCTACCAGCAGAATCAGGCGCAGGTCTTTGCGCGCTGGCACCACGCCTAGGTTTTGCGCTCTCAAGGTGATGATCGCAGCGGGGGCTAGCAAAACAACTCTGCCCAGACTCATCACGATTGGGTCAAAACCTCGACTGCCCAGCACAACGGCTGGGAAAGTCATCGAGAACATCAACACACCGATTATTGCCGGCAGTGACTTTCTCATTGACGGGCCATCAGCTGTTGATTATAGAAAGTTATTTAGTCGCTGTTGGTGTGGCGCTAGGAGTTGCCTCTGGGGTCGCAGTTGGCCCTGGGTTGACAACTTCGCAGGCAGCCTGCACATCGGTCATGCTTGCGCCTAGGTTGGTGAGAGCTGTCAGGCCCATCGAAGCGTCAACGTTGATGCGAGCGATGCCAAGATTGGTCAGCACGTTATAAACGTCTGAATCTTTGGCTGCGGTGTCATATGCCTTGTTGTAGGCGGCATCTAGCAGCTCGAGGTACTTTGCGGTGATTTTGCCATCGCTGACCGGTGGCTTTTTGTTTGCTAAAGCTAGAGCTTTGCCAGCTGCGTCTTCTGCGCCAGCTTGAAAAATTTCACAGGCGTGCTTGTCAGCTGCAAGGCGGTCTTTCGGCAACCGCACGGTGCCATAAAAAACGGCTCCAGAGATGCCAAGAACTGCAAGAATGCTCAGTGCGATAATCGCGATGCGCCAACGTTTGTTATTCATGCATCTAGATTAGCCCAGACCTTTAGGCGCCCTTCAAGATTTGATAGGGTCTCACCAGGTCAATCTCGACTCGGCTCGCCTGATTGGCAACGTCGAGATAAATGTTGGTGTTCACTCTGGCGACACCGCGGTGGTTTAGCAAGAATGTGAAGAGAGATTCGCTCTCGAATTCAGGAATGTAACCCAATATCACAGCGCCGACCGACACGGCAACGGCGTGCGAAGAGTTAGGGTTTGCCGGCTCGGCAACCAACGCCGACTGCACTTCAACCAGTGACCCGTCAGTCACCTCCGCATATTGCAAAACCTTCTCGAAACCTCTGGCAAATGCCGAGGTGCCGGCAACGCTCTGGCCATAACTGTCGTCGCCAGCTAGAGCGGGGGCAAAGTCGATTGCCTCAACTACTGAGGGTGGCACCAGTTCACCAAAAGGTTTAGCTTTGAGTTCTTTTGCGGTGTAAACCCGGTTTTTGTTGGCATACCAGCCAAAAAACAGCAGGCTGCCAGCAATCAGCAGGCCAGCGCCAAGGCTGATGAAAAGAGGTAGGTTCAGATATTCACCAACGCCCCAAAACAGGGCAAGCACTATTAGTGCGCGCAAAATCGAATAACCCATTGGTCCCTAACTCTTAGAGCCAAATTTACTCGCCTATCACGACAATAGCCTGAGGGTTGTGCACCGAACTGTGGTTTGGTGGGGTTGTGCATAACTCGAGGTCGGCTTGAGGCGCGCTCGAGGTCGGCTTTAGGTGCCGGAGGGCATCCGTCGAATTAAAAGCGGCGCAACTTAGACAGGTCAGCGTTTCGCAAAAAGTAGGCCGCCAAGTTGACCGTGACCACCGAGATCAACGCCACACCGCTGAGCATCATAACCACGGCAATAGCGCGACCCTCAATCGTGACCGGCGCAAGGTCGCCATAGCCGACGGTGAAGACAGTCACGATGGTCCACCAAACAGCGTCACCAAAAGTCGTGATGGTCGCCTCAGGTGCGAATCGCTCGGCCTCAAACACACCCAAAGAACCAGCGAACACAATCATGGGCAGAACAATTGCGATATAAAGATTCACGCGAGCCTGCAACGACTGCACCACACGGGTCAAAATGCCAACGGCGGTGATGACGCGCAACATTCGAAACGCTCGAAAGATTGGCACAACCAAAGCCAGAATCTCGAGGGCATTGTTCGCCAGAAACTTCTTGCGGTCGTGATGAAAAAACAGGCGCACGCCAAAGTCGATGATGAACAAACCCCAAATCAGCAAAATGCCGCCCTCAACGAGGTCATATTCGAGCGGGCTGAGTTCGCCCAAAACCTGCAAAGCCCAAAGCCCCAGATAGGCCAGCGCAAGAAGGGCTAGGGGAACAGCCGAGTGATGTTCCCACTTGATGATCACGCGCTCGCCGCGACTCAAAACCTCGCTCGCGACTGGGTCAATGTCGTTGCCGGCGGAAGCTTTTTGCGTGTTCATAGGTTTAGGTTAGCGTTCAAATAAGTCAGAATTGTTTCGATGGAACCTATAGAAGAAGCTACCGATGAAGCTTTCGACACCTGGGGCGCAGCCGCCGCTGGGGTTGACCCGCTATGGGCGTCTTTCACATCTGAGCCTTACACTGGCACTCGCCCGCACGTGCCGTTTTATCGCTTCTTTTCATACCCAGACATTCTCGACCTGAGACGCGCAGGCTATGAGGTTGACCGATTTGCACCGCTCTTCGACAAACTCGAAGATGCGCTCTATGGCCAGGCCGTCGAGATTCACCGGCTGCTACATTTTCACCAGGATAACGCCCAGCGTGTCTGGAACCCACGCCGCGCACGCGAAGTCGAGTTTGAGGTGCGCGGGGCTCTGCACCGCTTTGGCTTGAGCGAGTTGCCATCGTTATTGCGGCGCATGCTTGGTCGGGCTTTCAGCGAAGACACCACTAACTATTTAGCAATTGACCTAATCAACGTTTTCTTCTGGGCGGCACTTGGTGAGATTGCACGTGATTATGCATGGCGCGAGCCGGTGCTTAGCAGCCACGCCGACTACCTGGCGTGGCCGCTTCGCCACGTCGGCATTGAGCCTCAACTAAACGTTTAGACGTTTCTTATTCGCATCGGCGTTTCGCTAATGAAAATGTCGCAGGGTGGGTTCACAATAGACATCCGACCCAAAAACAGGGTCATGGGGTGGGGCTAAAAAGCAATTTCATTTAAAAACTCGAGGTTTTGTCGACCCCGAGAGACGGGTGTTTAACTATGGACTTTCGCGGGTTATCAGATGACGAGATCTTTGCCAAGGTTGCCGATGCTGAGGCATCGGTGCGCGTTGACGCACTTATGTTTATGGGCATGAGCCGTTCACTCGACAAGATCGACGAGGCTATCGGTTTTTATGAAAACGCTTATGAGCTGGCTGACACCAACGGCTTGCGCGAGCACCGCAGCCACGCCTCACGCTTCTTAGCCAACGCTCTATTTTTAGCCAAACGCAACGGCGAGGCCAAAAAGGTGCTCGAGGGTGAGTTTGAGCGCGAACTCACCATTGACATCAGCGACCTAGCCTTTGGCATCATGGTTGGGCAATATGCAATGGTTCTTGCCGAAGAAGGCGAGATCGAAGACTCAATCGCCAAGCTCGAAGAAGCATCAAACATGCTCAAGACCGACGACGACAAATTGCACCTGCCAATGTTCTTTAGCAAGGTCTGTCAGATTCTGATCAAACAAAACAAGTTTCAAATGGCAGCAAACATTGGCCAGCGCGCTCGCAGCTTGGCACAAGAAACCGAAAACACCGAAGAGCTCGGCATGGCCATGTATTTCTTGGGCAAAGCCTATGAGGGCATGCACATGTTTGACGACTCGATGAAGTGTTACAAAGAGGCTTTCGTCTTGTTAGACCACCGCAGCGATGGCGATTGGGAGCTTCACGCAAAACTAGCCATCGCTCGCCTCATGTGGTTTGCCGGCGACTATGACTCGAGCCTTAGTGAACTCACCGACCTGCGCAGTGTCGCCCGCGGTGTTCCTTGGGCCGATGCCGACCTACCGGCGCGCTGCGACCTGATGATCGCCCGCAACCTCTTTGCCAAGGGCGACCTCGAAGGCGCTGCCAACAAATATTTTCAAGCACGCACGCTGCTTCGCGGTCAGGGCATCACCACCTGGGCAGCGGTTGCCGAGGTTGAAGGCGCAGTGGTGCAGCTTGCAATGGGCAACTTTGACGAAGCGGTTCAGTCAGCCGAGCAGGCCCTGCGCTGGTGGAGCGAAAGCAGCGAAGATTTCACCGAAGTATGGGTGCGCTTGGCCTATGGCAAAGTCATGAACGCTACAGGCAACTTTGCCGCAGCTTTTGAAGTGCTTGCCAAGCACCCTGCTGTTGGCTTGAACTGCGACTTTGCGCCACACCTGCAATACCTGGTCGAAGAAGCCCACGCGACAGGTCAGATTGGTGAGCACTCGCAAGCTGCATTCATTGCCTTCGACCTGCTCGAAAACCATGACATGGCTCTAAATCACAACAGCCGTGGCCGTTTGCAAAACGTGGTTGCCGAGGCTGGCTTTGCAAACCAAGATCTAACTCAAACTCTGAAATACATTGGGCTAGCCATCAAGAGCTTTGCCGCTGAGTTCAACTCATTTGAAGTAGCTCGACTCACCGAGCGCCTGATTGAGATCGCCGACAGCGGCCCAAACTCAGAAGTCGTTGAAACCTCAGACTTTGGTGAAGAAAGCGTCATCGACGGCTTATAAAAGTTTGCCCTAGGGGTAGGGATGCTAGCGGGGGTTTGAGCAATCGGGTCTGGTCGTTCGGGGTTTGAACGATGAGTGCCGGGGTGGGCAAGCTGGGCTAGCAGCAGGGCAAAGCGAAAGCGCCTCGACCAGGGGATTATGGTCGAGGCGCTTTTCGTTTAACTTTAGGTTTTAGCCAAACTTCAACTTAGCCAAAGAGGTCAGGCAAAGTTGCCTTCCACTGAGCACGAACGTCGTCAAGCTGCCAAAGGGCGATGTCTTGAATGTTGAGCTCGGCAGTTGAGTCGGTCACACCGATGCGCAAGACGGGCACGCCGCGCGCCTCGCAAAGGCCAACGAACTTCACGTCATCTTCACGCCCAACAGAGACCAGCACTCGGCCGGTTGATTCGCTAAACAGGGCAGAGGTGAGGTCAACGCCGTCACGCTCAAGAATCTCGTTTAGCCAAACGCGCGCGCCAACGTTGAAGCGCAACGACGACTCAACCACTGCCTGAGCCAGGCCAGCCTCGCTGAGGTCGTGGGCCGAAGCGAGCAGGCCCTCGAGGGCAGCCGCGTGCAACAACTCAGCCAGAGCTTGTTCGCCAGCAAGGTCAACCACAGGTGGCTTGCCACCAAGGTGGTCGTGAATAACCTCTGACCAAACCGAGCCGTCAAGCTCGTCGCGAGTAACACCAAGCAAATAGATGTTGTGGCCGGCGTCTTGCCAGCCCGACGGCACACGACGAGCTACGTCGTCGATGACACCCAAGACACCAACAACAGGCGTCGGATGAATCGCGACATCGCCAGTCTGGTTATAGAACGAGACGTTGCCGCCTGTCACCGGAATCTCTAGCGAGAGGCAGCCATCAGCCAAACCAGCAGTTGCCTGCTTGAACTGCCACATAACCTCAGGGTTTTCTGGTGAACCAAAGTTTAGGCAGTTAGTAACAGCCAAAGGCTTTGCGCCCGAAGCTGCCACGTTGCGATAGGCCTCAGCCAATGCCAGCTGCGCGCCAGCATAAGGGTCGAGCTGACCATAGCGACCGTTGGCATCGGTGGCGATTGCCACGCCAAGACCGGTGGTTTCGCTAACGCGAACCATGCCCGAGTCATCTGGCTGGGCAAGCGCGGTGTTGCCGCCAACATAGCGGTCATACTGGTCGGTGATCCACGACTTTGAAGCCTGGTTTGGGCTAGTAACAACCTGCAAAATCTCTGCAGCAAGTTCGCTGCCAGCGGTGGCACGAGCCAAGCCCGCTGCGTTCACTGAGCTGGCGTTAAGGGCGTTGATCCACGTTGGGTATTCAACCGGGCGCTCATAAACTGGGCCGTCGTGAGCAACTGTGCGAGGTGGAACGTTGACGATCTCTTCGTCGCCCCAGTTGATATAGAGGCGCGGTTCGTCAATAACTTCGCCAAGAACGCTGTATTCAACCTCCCACTTGTTCACGATTGCTTCAAAAGCTGCAAGGTCTTTGGGCGGAACAATCGCCATCATGCGCTCTTGCGATTCGCTCATCAAGATTTCTTCTGGGGTGAGGCTTTCGTCGCGCTTCAAAACGTGCTTTAGCTGCACGCGCATGCCCGCGTTGCCGTTCGAGGCGAGCTCGCTGGTTGCACAGCTAAGGCCGGCACCACCGAGGTCTTGAATGCCCGCAACTACGTCGGCTGCATAAAGCTCAAGGCAGCACTCGATCAGAACCTTCTCGGCAAACGGGTCGCCAACCTGCACGGCTGGGCGACGGCTTGGGCCGGTTGAGTCGAAAGTCTCAGAAGCCAAGACAGACACGCCACCAATGCCATCGGCGCCAGTGCGCGCGCCAAACAAAATCACAAGGTCGCCAGGGTTTGAAGCCTTAGCCAACTTGATGTCTTCGTGGCGCAAAGAACCAACGCTAAGTGCGTTGACCAGTGGGTTGCCCTGATAAACCT
>JBDLVN010000010.1:0-18627 GCA_039804775.1 Actinomycetota bacterium | reverse complement strand
GCAGAGCCGCCAAGGGCCACACGACCGTCGCCACTCGAGCCGATGGTGGTGATCCAGCTTTCGATGTCTTTAGAGCCAGTGCCCTTTGCTAGGTGCTTTTCAAGCACTGATTCGAGTTTGGCAGCCGCCGCTGACTGCTCTTCGATTGTTGCGCCAGGCTTTAGAGTCTGGTCAATCAAGAATCCGCTGCCACCGCTTGAGCCAATAAAGTCGGTTTTCAAGAAACCGCCCATGCCAAAGGTCAGGAACAACACGAGAACCGATGAACCAACGGTGATCCAAGGGTGACGCTGGGTGCCGCGCAGAACCGGTAGGTATCCTCGTTGCAACCAGCTCTTGCGCTCTTGCTCTTCTTCTTCAAGACGAACCTTTTCAATTGCAGCCTCAAGGTTTGTGCCTTCGACGAAGTTGTGCTTTGGCTTCAAGAACCAATAGGCAAGCACAGGCACGATGGTCAGTGCCACGAGCAACGATGCAAGCAAAGCGATGGTGAAAGTGAAGCCAAACGGTCTGAACAGCTCACCGATTAGGCCACCAACCAATGAGATTGGCAAGAACACGGCAACTGTGGTGATGGTTGCTGCGGTGATCGCGCCGGCTACCTCGCGAACGGCGTTCAGAATGGCGTCTTTCTTTTCTTCGCCATAGCTGAGGTGTCGGTTGATGTTCTCAATAACCACAATCGAGTCGTCAACCACACGCCCAATAGCGATGGTTAGTGCGCTCAAGGTGAAGAGGTTCAACGAGTATCCGAGTGAATTTAGACCGATGAAAGCAATCAGAACCGAGGTAGGAATCGAAATGGCGGTGACCAAGGTTGGGCGAACCGACATCAAGAACAAAAGAATGACGACAATCGCAAAGCCCAAACCGAGTAGGCCTTCGCTAGTTAACTCGTTGATTGACTTCTTTACATAAGGTGCCTGGTCAAAAATGGTGTTGACTTCAACGTTGCCACCTAGCTTGGTCTTGAACTCGTCAACCTTGCTCAGAACCGAGTCAGCTAATGCAACCGTGTTGCCGTTCTGCGACTTCGAGAATGACACCGAGAGGGCTTCTTTGCCGTTGACACGAGCAATTGTGGTGATAGGCGCGTTTTCAAGCTTGACGTTGGCAATGTCACCAATGGTTAGAACCTTAGGGGCCACTGGCTTGGGTGCTACCGTTGCTGTTGCACTGCCAAAGCCAGATGCTGAAGGTTTGCCTGCGGCTGCGGCTGCGGTTGTTGCGGCTGCGGTTGTTGCGGCTGACGCCCCAGAGGTTGATCCAATCAGTGGTAGAGCCTTAATCTCAGCCACCGAGTTGACTGCGGTGCCGATTTGAACGCTGAGAGTTCCTTTTGAGTCGGTGACGGTGCCACCAGGCAAAATCAAACCGTTGCTGGTTAGAGCAGTGGTGATTGACTGAGTTGAAAGGCCAGCTGCCGTCATCTTGGCTGCGTCTAGTTTGAGGTTTAGGCGCTTACTCGAGATGCCGTCAACGGCAATGCCGCGAAGGTCAGCAACGTTACCAAACACTTCGTTAGCGCGAGCCGTGATGGTCTTGCCTAGCTCCTCATTAGAACCGGTCAATGATGAAACACCAAGCGAAATAATCGGAACACTGTCGAACGAACCGATCGTTACCTTTGGCTCAGCACCGGTTGGCAAAGTTGCCTTGATAGCCGAAACAGCGTTCGTGAGGTTCTCTTGCAACTTTGCGTTGGTGATTCCATAGTCAAAGGTCACTCGAACAATCGAAATGTTTGCCTGCGAAGTCGAGCTGCTCTCTGTGAGGCCACTCAGTTGTCGAACAGCGGTTTCGATTGGTTGACTAATCTGCTGGTCAATAATCTCAGGAGATGCACCTGGCAAGGCTGTCACGATAGCTGCCTGAGGGCTATCGAATGACGGAATCAGCTCTTGCTTGAGTGAACCCATCGACAGAAAACCAAAGAGTGCAACCACGATGGTGATTAGTGACACCACCGAGCGGTTTGCGAGGCTGAGCTTGGCTAGTTTGAACAATGAAACTCCTTGATTTGGTTAAAGGGGTAGCTGAGTCAAAATGCGTGACTGCAGAGATACAACAGAAAGAAAGCGGATTTTATTCACCGACTACGGCAATTGGCATCGTCACGGCGAAGTCCCCAGGGGCAAGACTATCGTTACGAGCTTCTTTGGCGAAAATTCGAGCGACGAATGCGCAAATCAGCAAAAGAGCTACTGGAATGATGAATGCAATACGAATGTCTGCCGATTCAGCCACCGCGCCGATGACAACTTTCGCCACAATGATCATCATGGTTTGCGCGAGGCTCATTCGAGCCATCACGGTTGCCGTGTCAAGCCCTTTGACGTGACCGCTGGCGCTAAAGAACGACGGCACCAGACTTGCACAACCGAGCCCAGCGACTGCCCACAACACAGCGCCGACCAAGGTGCTGCCAACTGCATCCATCGCTGCGATGTTGGGAGCAAAGAGCACGCTCGCACCTAACCCTGCAAAAGATAAGAAACCGCCAACTGTGGCGAGTTCGCTCATGTGCCAAATCTTAGTGAGTCGGCCTAGTGAAAGTCTGCCGATGATCATGAAAATCATGAATGCCGTGTAGGGAACCGATCGCAAACCGATATCGGCTATTCCGAGAGCATCACGGCTATAGATTGCACTCCAGTCGATTAGCGCGAGTTCAGGTGCTACGGCCGCGAAGAAACCAAAAGACAGCAGCCAAACCCTTGTTGGCGTCTTAAGAAGTGGCACCTTAGGCGCTTTTTTGGTGCGCTCGGCTTGGTGTGATTCATCTTTGTTCAGGATGAACTGGCTTGCAAAAATAAAAGCTACCAAGCACAGCATCGCAATGGCTATGTAGTGCACCTGAATCGAAACCACGGTTGTTAGAAATCCCGCAAAGGCTGCCGAAAGCATGGCGCCGATTGCCCATGTGCCATGAAAGCGGCCGATAATTATTTTTTTGATGGCGTTTTGCAAAATAACCGACTGTGAGTTGATGCTGATGTTGAAACAACTCATGCAAAGGGCCCACAGAATGTTTGCTGCAAAAAATAGCAACGGCGCCGTGATGAAACTTAGAGAGCAAAGAATAAGCGTTACCGCGGTTGCCATAACCTGCGAGACGCGCTGAGCTCCAAAAAGGGCTATCAGCCGGTTCGCGCTAGAAAGCCCAACAATCGAGCCAATAGCAGCGAACCCCATGATGAGGCCCCACTGATTGAAATCGACGCCAATCTGGTCGATCATTTCAGGAACCCTGGGAATCTGGGTGGTTGTTATCACGCCTTGAAAAAAGAACATCAACAGCAGAGCGCGTTGCGACACGTGGGCGCGCTGCAATGAAACTTTAGACATGCTTCAAAACTACCGCTTTTTTATTTTGTCGGCGTTGGTGTTGCAGTCGCAACGACTTTCGCATAGTTGACTTTCAAGCTGCCTGAATCGCGCGGCATCAACTCGACCCAGGTGTTGCCAGGAGCAAGTGAAACAGGGTTGCCAGCGTTATCAACTAGGTGAATCGGGTCGTTTTGGTTAGCTTTTTTAAACTTGACGGCAATAGCTTTGCCGTTGGTGAACACGACGCCGCTGCCGCCGCCGATAACAACGGTGCGAGGAACATAGCCATATTTGAAATCTTTATAAGACGTATCAATCTTGGTTTTCAAGACGACAACGTTTGCAGCATGAAGTTGCTTGCCATCTGAGGCATCTTTCTCTTTGGTGCCATACTGACTTCTTAGCCAAGTGCCGCTTGCACCATTCCACTTCCAGGTGGGCTTGCCGGCTGGGAACGAAACAGAGAAGTCAACTGTCGCTTTGCCCTGCAAACTAGCGGTAGCGGCGGCAGCTTCGGTAGCGAAACTGAACTGTTGCCCAGGTGCCTTGATGCTCTTGTGTTGACTTGCCAATTTTTGTGCGCGAACCATGACATTGTGAGGCGCTTCGCGGTCAGTCACTCGCTCAAAAGTGCCCTTGCCCAGTTGGTTCGTTTCGTTGGTCACAAACACGTCAGTCTTCTGCATCGCAACAACGAAAGGCTTTTGGCCTCCGCTGAAGCTAATGATTCCGCCGAACGGTGCACCCAAATCGGGGTCCATAGGTCGCACCGATCGAACTGGGCCAAACTTGGTTGGCAACTGTGAATGCCAGACAGCCAAGAAGCGTGTCATGCCACCTTCAACCATCTCTTCAAAAACGATGTCAGCCTGATTTAGGGCGTTTTGAGGTCGTGCCGCCTCAGAGTTATCAACCTTGCCCATAACAGCCGGGCCAACTAGAAACTGGTTTGTGCCCTTCACATAAGCGACGCCAGTCAGTGGTGCGGTCTCATATTCAATAGTTGGAGTCGGCGACGCCGATTCAGAAGTCGAAGGCCCGTCAGATGAAGAGTTCGAAGGCTTAGCTGAACAGCCAGACAAAAGAATGGCAATTGCCACAGCTGAGGCAAGCGATGCAGAAACTATTGATTTGTTGTAAGACATAGTTCGAGATTAGGGGAGCGACCTAGGCTGTGCATCACGACACGCAATTATTTCGACATTGAGTCGAGAATCTCGATCAAAAGCTCATAAGAAGTTTCGGGGTTCACGATTGCAAACCTCGCATTGGGTTGGCTTTTGTGCGAGCTTGGAACAACAAACGCCGTTCCGTTTGCCAGCAACGTCGCAGACCAGGCTTCGTAGTCAGCTAGCGACCATCCGACTTTTTCGAAGACAACTACCGACAGCTCAGGTTCTCGCACCAGACGGAGGTCAGGCCTTGTTCTGATTTCTGCCGCGATTCGCGAAGCAAGTTCAATGTTTGTAGCGACAGCGGCACGATAGGCGCTTATGCCATGGGCAGCCAAAGAGAACCAGAGCGGCAATCCTCGAGGTCGTCGAGTGAGGTTGTAGGCGTAGTCGCTCGGGTTGAAATCACCCGATTCAGTCAGCGTCTCAAGGTATTCGCCGTGTTGCGTGTGGGCGGCCCTGCCCAACTCTGGGTCTCGATAGATCAGGGCGCAGGCATCGAACGGGGCAAACAGCCACTTGTGGGGGTCAACTATGAAACTGTCTGCACGCTCAACGCCAGAAAACAGTGGACGAGTGGCATCGGCCAACATGCCAGCTAGCCCATAGGCTCCGTCAACGTGAAACCATATTTTGTGCTGGTTTGCGACTGCTCCGACCGCTTCTAATTCGTCAACGATGCCGAAGTTCGTGGTGCCTGCGGTGGCGACGATTGCGAAAACTCCATCTTGAGAGCTGTTCAGGGCAGCCTCAACCGCGGGCCCGGTGAGCTTGCCTCTGCGATCAACATCGACCTTTATGAGTTCGATGTCCATTACAGCTGCAGCCGCTTTTAGCGAAGAGTGAGCTTCGGCACTGCACAGGGCAGCCCATCGATTGGGCATCGCGACGCCTTTTGCAGCCCTAGTAGCTCTTGCAGTGTGGCGTGCTGCCACTAACGCGCTGAGGTTGCCCAATGTTCCACCTTGCACGAAAACGCCGCCTGCGGCTTTGGGCAAACCTGCCTCACTGGCTAGCCAAGCCAAAACTTCATTCTCGGCATAAACTGCGCCGGCACCTTCGAGCCACGAACCGCCATAGATGGCAGAGGCTGACACCACAAGGTCAAAGAGTTTTGATGCAGCAGTCGGGGCACTAGGAATGAACGACAAATAACCTGGGTGATCAGTCGAGATGGTGGCTGGTGCTAGAACTTCTTCAAAAATGCGCAGCGCCTGCTCGCCACCGATGCCAGCCTCGGTGATGGTTGGGCCAGCATGCTCCGTCAAGTAGGCAAAACTCTGCGGCGAATCTAAAGGCGCGGGTTCATACTCGAGACGGGTTCTTGCATATTGAAAGATTCCCTCGCGAAGGGCTACACCAGCGGCATCAGACTTGTGCATGCTCAAATCTCCAACTATTCGTCAAAATCTATGTGTAGCTGGGGTTTGATTGCTCCCGTTACTTGCTGGCGAGTTTGTGACGGGCCTCACGACGCTTTTTTTGCTCTCCTGGGTCTGGCACCGGCACAGCGGCCAAGAGAAGCTGAGTGTAAGGGTCTTTAGGTGATCGCAAGATTTGGTCGCGGTCACCAACCTCAACGAGACGTCCGTGTTGCATGACTGCGATTCTGTGAGCAAGAATTTCGACCACAGCGATGTCGTGGCTGATAAAGAGACAGGCAAACTTTAGGTTCTCTTGCAGCTCTTGGAGCAATTCAAGGAATCTTGCTTGAATTGAAACGTCAAGAGCTGAGGTTGGCTCGTCAGCAATCAAAATGTCAGGGTTGAGAGCTAAAGCACGGGCGATGCCAACACGTTGACGTTGGCCACCTGAGAGCTCATGCGGGTAGCGGTTGCGATATGAACGCGGCAACTCAACCATGTCGAGCAGCTCTTCAATGCGCTTAGCCAAGTCATCACCTTTGGCTTGCTTTGCCAAGAAAAGCGGTTCGCCGATGCTTTCACCAATTGGCAAGCGTGGGTTCAACGATGACGCTGGGTCTTGAAAAACCATTCCAGTGTGACTGCGAGCACTTTGCAAAGACTTTTGGTTTGCGTGACTCAAATCGATGCCAGCGACGCTAATGGTTCCAGACTTGATTGGAATCAGACCAATCGCCGCACGGCCAATCGTTGTTTTGCCCGAACCCGATTCGCCGACGAGGCCAAGAATCTCACCAGGAAAAATCTCAAACGAAATATTTGCAGCTGCAGTGAATGCTGGCACACGACCGCGCTTTGGATACTGAATGGTCACATCGTTGAGGCTCAAAACAGGCGTTGCGTCTTTAGCAACTTCGAGCTTGCGGGTTTGAGCAGAACCAAGCTTTGGCACGGCAGCAAGTAGCTGCTGTGTGTAGGGGTGTTTTGGCCTATTAAAGATGTTGTCGGCGGTGTCATGCTCGACGGTGATGCCGTCTTTCATCACCAAAATTTCATCGGCCATGTCAGCCACAACACCCATGTCATGTGTGATGAGCAGAATGCCAGAGTTGAGTTTGGTTCGCAAATCGCGCATCAAGTCGAGAATTTCGGCCTGCACGGTGACATCGAGAGCTGTCGTTGGCTCGTCAGCGATCAAAAGTGCAGGGTCACAAGCCAAAGCCTGGGCAATCATGGCACGCTGTTTCTGGCCACCTGATAGTTGGTGAGGGTATTTATCGAAAGAAGCTTCGGGGTTTGGAATTTCAACCATCTTAATCAGTTCGATAGCCCTTGCCTTGGCTACCGCAGGAGTCATAGAAAAGTGAATTCGAAGTGTCTCAACAATCTGAAAACCGATGGTATAAACCGGGTTCAACGCCGTCATCGGCTCTTGAAAAATGTAGGCAACCTCTTTGCCTCGGTATTTACGCACGGTTGTAGGCGACGCGGTAAGCATGTCGATGCCCTTGACTTCAACCTTGCCACTTGTTCGTGCGTTGCTGGCCAGCAAGCCCATGAGACCCATCGAGCTTGAACTCTTGCCCGAACCCGACTCGCCAACGATGGCGAGCGTCTGACCTGGCATGATTTGGTAGTTCATGTCGATGGCAGCTGGGTACCATGTTCCGTCAACCCAGAAGTCAACGTTGTAATCAGAAACCTTTAGTACTGGCTCAGACATTTTTGGTGCTCTTTTCATCTAATGGATTGCCTGCGAAGATTGACTTATGAATAGTGCTGAAATTTTTCGACCGAAGGGCAACCTGGCTTGGGGCTACAGTGCCCTCGCTCTCGACTTGCTCTTCATTGTGCAAGCCGTTTTTTATGGCGAAACCGGCGACAATGTGTTCGTCGATTTGACCCTCGCCGCTCTGATTGCTGCGGTCGCTATTTTGATTTGGCTCAGACCAAAGCTGGTTCTCAAAGCTGATCATCTTGTTGTGGTGAACCCGCTCAGCACTAAGACCATTGCCTACAACTCGATTATCGGCATCGAAACCAAGTGGGCGCTGCTTCTCAAACATTCGGGCAGAACCACTCGAGTTTGGGTGGCACCAGCAAATGGCAAGACCAGATGGATCACAGACAGCACTCAAAACTGGCGTTTTAGAAAATTGTCTAAAACGCGAGCTCAAACTAGTCTCGTCGAGGTTACGAGCATAAGCGCGAGTCACAACAGCGACAGTGGTGTTGCCGCTCGTCTGATTCAAGAGCGAATCGACTCTCTGCATTAGGCCTTTGCCTTTGACTCTGTGCCCCGAAGGCGTTCTTTGAGTGAAATGCGGCGCTTCTGGCGGGGGTCAAATGCGTCGCGAAGACCGTCGCCAATGAAGTTGATGCAGAGCGCGATTGAAATGATGAACAGACCTGGCCACCAGAACAACCAAGGGCTGACGCTAAAAGAATCTTGATAGCGACTGATTAGAAGGCCAAGAGAAACGTCAGGCGCCTGAACACCAAAGCCAAGGTAGCTCAGCGCGGTTTCAATCAAAATCGCACCCGACATCAATAGCGTGCCAGCAACGATGATTACACCGATAGCATTTGGCAAAATGTGCTTGAAAATAATGCGACGGTTAGATGCGCCTGCAATTCGTGCCGCGTCGACAAATTCACGTTCGCGAAGAGTCAAGAATTCAGTGCGAACGAATCGCGCCAAGCCCATCCAAGCAAAGAAACCCAGCATCAGGGCAAGCGGCACAACGCCAAGGTTTCCAAACCTGAAACCGATAACCGCGCCAATCACGATTGTAGGGGTGACCAAGAAAACATCGGTCAGGCGCATCAAGACAGCGTCAACGATTCCACCAAAGAATCCGGCAATGGCGCCGATGACGGTGCCAATTGCAACGCCCAGAAAACCAACAATCAACATGACCATGATTGATTGTTCTGCACCGCGAGTTACGAGTGCGAAATAGTCGGTGCCGATAATGTCAGTGCCCATAGGATGTTGGCCGATGTGCATGCCTGTTCCGTCGATGAACTCCGGAAAAACGTCAAGAGTAGGGCAACCGGTGATTCCGCCGTTGCAGGTTGCCGCAATTGCGCCCTCTGGGTCAATGTCGGTAAGGCCGAAGTGCCACCACCCTGGAATCGAAATTGGATCTTCTTTTGTGCCCAAGTGAATGCCCGAAGCTGAGTATGCAAACAAGATTATGAAGATGAGCGCAACTAGCGAAATCATTGCTGCGCGGTGGCGCAAGAAGCGCCGCAGAATGATTTGACCTTGACTCAGACCCTCGGTCTCACGCAGCGCAATTTCGTTTTCGTTTTTCTCAGAAGTTTGTTCGACATTCGTTAGTTTCTTTGCCATGCGCTTTACTTTCTGATTCGAATTCGAGGGTCAACGACGCCAAATAGCAAGTCTGCTACCAAGTTGGCCATGACGGTTAATACTGCAGATATCATGAAGACACCCATGAATAGGTTGAGGTCATAGTTCGTTAGGGATTGGTTGAAAAGCATTCCCATGCCCTTCCATCCGAATACACGCTCAGTAATAATTGCTCCGCCGATTACGCCGGCAAAGTCATTCACCAAAATGGTTGTCAATGGCAACATCGCGTTTCGCATTGCGTGCCTGACGATAACTGTGCGCTCTGTAAGGCCTTTGGCTCGAGCAGTGCGAATGTAGTCCATGTTCAAAACCTCAAGCAAGCTACCGCGTGAGAATCGAACATACCCGGCAAAAGAAATCAGCGTCAACGCGAGAGTTGGCAGAATTAGGTGCATGGTTGCATCTAGGCCCGTGATCCAGAAGTTCGAAAGTTGCTTTTCGCTGAGCAGGTCATTTGATTGACCTAGCGTTGGAACAGGCCGGCGATTCACCGCGTCTGAGCTGAAGTAGCGACCGAATTCCTGCATGTATCTGTCAAGAATCAAAGGCAGTGTTCCCAGCAAAGCTGTGATTACCGCGGTTCGAACGTTGACCCGACGATCTATGTTTTGCACAAAATATCCTGCTAGACCAGCTAGCCCGAGTGTGACTACAAAAACGAGCAAAACATTAAGCGCACCCGCATTCGCTTTCATGAGCAGTTGCAATGGGTAGTAACCTACCGTGACAATCGATGCCGCAATCATTGCAGCTGCGAGTGACTTTCTATTGTCGAGCCCGGTAGAAATCTGTGTCACGATGACAGCTGAAACCAAAGCCAGCAGTCCGACGCCCACAATACCCAAACCTGGGTGAACGAACCAGTGGGTCACGCTTAGGTACTCAAGCAACATGGCTAGACCAATCGTCACGCCAGCAAAGACAGAAAGTACTCGACGTCGCGAGCCTCCTGTTATGCCACCCATGATGAAACCACCAATTGCGGCGAACATCAGGATTACGTTCAAAGGTATCTCGGGTTGCACCAAAAAGTCGTTGAACCCGATTGCCAGGTACTCCTTCAAGAGAACGGCAACCCAGAAAACAGGTAGTGAGAAAAGCAAAAATGAAATGAAGGTCATCACATAGTCGAAACGGCTGTACTGACGAATCGCAGTAATCATACCGATTGTGATGCCAAGAACGATGGCGAGAATAGTTGAGGCAATAACTAGTCTGAAAGTGGTTGGAACCGCGTTGCCTATTACGTCAAGAACCGGCACGTGGTCGCGGGTCATTCCTAGATTTAGTTGGCCCCAAAGGCCAGAGATCACGCCACGCAGCCACATGAAGTAACGAATCGGTGGAGGGACGTCTAGGTGAAGGCGGTGAATCATCTGCTGCATCAAGTAGTGCTTGTTCTTAGCAGTGCTCTCGCCGAATATCGACAGCGGGTTTGAGCTGAAGGCCTCCAGGTTGTAGGCCATGAAGCTAGCGCCGAACACGATCAATAGCATCATGCCGAGTCTGCGTGTGATGTATGCAAACAAAATATCTACCTTGCCGCAGCAACATTGCTGCTTATTGCACTCTATAGTGCAGAAATTCTATCTATAACTAGTTCTAAAAAGTCGGGGTATTCGGCGAACCGAATACCCCGACCTCAGTTAGATGTCTAAAACCGAAGTTTTAGTAGTGCCACTGCCAGTAGTTCCAGACAGTGTTTGCGCCGATAGGAGCTGGCTTGATGTTCTTCAAAGCAGTAACGCTAGCGGTGATAGTAGGGTTCTGATAAAGCGGCAGACCCCAGTACTTGTCGTGAACAATCTTGTCGATTGCTAGACGCTTAGCTGTGATCTGAGCGTTAGATAGGTAGTCGCCCTGCAAGCTAGTTGCAAGAGCGTCAACAGCTGAGTCGCTCCAACCCCAGACGTTGTTTCCGCCGTCGGTCTTGTAGGTTTCAGTGCCGTTACCCTGGCTGATGCTGTTTAGACCAAAGCCATACATGGTGACGTCATAAGCAACATTCTGGTTGTCTGCATTGCCGAAGAAGTCGTCTGCGTTGTATTCAACAACGTCGAAGCCGGCTTTCTTTTCTTCAATTGCAATCAGAGCAGTAATGTCGCGGCGAGTCTGGCTGTTAGCGTGAGCCAAGTGAATTGTTACGCGGCTGTTGTCAGCTGATGCGTTTGAGTAGTACTTCTTCACAAGGTTAAGCGCGCGAGCGGTGCGAGCCGCCTGGGTTCCTGCGCTGTACTCAGCAACACCTGAGCTCTTGACGATGGTGTTGTACTCAGCGCTGCCGGTGAAGGCAAACTGGGTGTCCATTGTCTTAGCTGTTGACATAACAGGTTTGATCAGAGTCGAAACCATCTGCTCGCGAGGCAAAGCTAGCAAGAATGCGTGACGAAGGTCTTTTGCCTTCTGGCTGTTACCTGCAAATGGACCGGTGTAGGTGTCGGTTCCGCCGTTAGGAGCATCAACGCGCAGGTCAAGGTGTGAGTAACCACCAGCAACCTTAGTTAGAACCTTCACTTTTGATGAACCGATTGCTGTTAGCGCAACCTTGTCTGCACCAGTAGGCAATGTGTTGTAGTAAACATCGATGTCACCGTTGCGCAGTGCTTGAACTGCAGCGGTGTTGTCTTCGATTACCTTGAACACGATTGTCTTAACTGGGTTGGTGGTAGCCAACTTAGGGCCCGAGTTGTACTTAGGGTTGCGAACCAATGTCATCGAAACACCATCGGTTGCCTTTGACACAATGAAGCCACCGTTGCTAATTAGAAGCAGTGGGTTTGTGCTGGTGCTGATGTTGCCTAGGTTGTAGGCGGTGTTCCACTTGGCTGCCATCTTCTTGAGACGAGTTGTGTTCTTCGTTGTGAAGTCAGACAAGAACTTGGCCTTAGCTGCCTTGTTGGCTGCTGCAGTGCCCAGCTTGGTCTTGCCATCTGCAAGCAACTCAAGGGCGTGAACTGGTGATGGGCCAGGAGCCAATAGTTGCCAGTCTGGCATTGGGTGATCGAACTTGATCGTGAGCGATAGGTGGTCTTTGCTCAAGATTGGGTTACCCACAACGTGCTCAGCATATGCACCGCTGTAGCTAACACTGTCAAACGAAGGTGTTGCGGTTGACGGGTTTCCTAGCTTCGCAGCGACAGAATAGTCGTTGCTCTGAGTTACGTGAGACAGCAAAAGGTCAACTGCATCAATCGGTGTGCCATCAGACCAAACACGACCCTTTTTGATTGTGTAGGTAATTCTGAAGTCTTTAGCTGTGTTCTTGGTCACCTTCATGGTTCCGAAGGTTGTGTTCATGATCAAGGTCGGGTTGTCGTCATAGTAGCTGAACCCGGCACCGGTCAGGTAACCCACCTGAGCGTTATAGGCGGTGTTGCCGTCGCTGGTGTTCGAGTTTAAAGAGGTGATTGGAGCAGTCGAAAGAATGGTTACTGTCGATTTGGTCGCTGCATCTGCAGGTGCCATGGCTACAGCAGCAAGACCAGTTGTGGTCAAAGCTGTGGCAGCAACGAAACCAAGCATTCGCACTAAGCGAGGTGCTTTCATGTGTTTCTCCTTGTTTGGGCAAGTAAGTTACCTCGAGCGGCATTGCTCGCGATAACGCTAATAAAGTAACTCCACACTACGAGCATTTGTTAAGCCATTGTTAATAAAATGGTCTAGTTCTTCATAGTTGTAACCTTTTCGTTATCTTTGGCAAAAGGCTCTCGTGTGAGAAATTAACCAACACCGAGGTTCACTAGGCTTGACCCATGTCTGAAAACCTGCCAGCGTGCCCACTTTGTTCTTGCGAATACACCTACGAAATGGGCGATCTGCTGGTCTGCCCTGAGTGCGCTCACGAGTGGTCGGTTGATATTCAAGAGGATTCCTTCGGCGACACACCACGCATCGTGAAAGACTCGGTTGGCAACGTCCTAGCCGATGGCGACACCGTCACAATCGCAAAAGACCTCAAGGTCAAAGGCAGTTCAACGGCCATAAAAGTCGGAACCAAGGTGCGCAACATCCGTCTTGTTAACGGGGCTGATGGTCATGACATTGATGCCAAGGTTGATGGCTTCGGCCCAATGATGCTCAAGTCGAGCGTCGTCAAAAAGGTTTTATAGAAGGTCTTATTTGCTGTCTTCGCGCGTTAGACGTTGCGCGAAATAAAGTGGAACGACTGAAATCAGAACTGTTGTAACTGCCACCACGTTCACCACTGGCGCTTTGCCCGGTCTGAACATGTTGTTCATGATCCAAATCGGCAGCGTTTCAACGCCGGCGCCTGCTGTGAAAGTTGTGACGATGATTTCATCGAAACTCAACGCAAAGGCTAATAATCCACCGGCAAGAAGTGCAGCGCCAATCTGAGGCAAAGTCACACGAATAAAGGTCGTTAGCACACCAGCGCCAAGGTCAGCCGAGGCATCTTCTAGGTTTCGATTGGTGCGTGCGAGTCTTGCTAACACGTTGTTATAGACAGTCACGATGCAAAAGGTTGCGTGCGCGATGATGACTGTGGCCATGCTCAGTTGCATTCCGAGCACTGTTCTAAACGCGTTGTTAAGAGCCAAACCGGTCACAATGCCAGGCAGCGCAATCGGCAGAATAACCATGAGCCCAATCGACTCTTTGCCAAAAAACTTATAGCGCGACAGCGCGAGTGCCAGTGCAGTGCCTAACACCAACGCGATTAGCGATGAGCAGAGCGCAATAAGAACGCTCGTGGTGAGAGCCGCAATCAAACCACCAGAGCCAAAAGCTTTTTGCCACCAGTCGAGTGTGAAACCCGGGGGAGGCCACTGCATATTTAATGAAGTGTTGAATGAATTGATGAACACAATAAACAGCGGCAAATAAACGATTGCTAAAACGAGTGCCGAAATTGAACCCAAAATAATCTTGGATGCCTTACCTATGCGCATTAGAGGTTATTCAGAGCTCCAGTGCGCTTCACGGCGCCAAGATAAATGAACATGATTGCGATAGGAACAAGTGCCAGGGCTGCTGCCATGGGCAGGTTGTTAGCTGTTCCGACGTTCGTATAAATCAGGTTGCCAAGCATCTGGTTCGCACCGCCGACGATGTTGATGGTGATGTAGTCACCAAGCGTCAGAGAGAAAGCAAAGATCGAGCCGGCAATGATGCTTGGCATTACCAGAGGCAACGCGACGCGTCTAATGGTCGTGAAGGTGTTAGCACCGAGGTCACTCGAAGCTTCGAGCAGGTTAGCTGGTAGTTTTTCTAAGCCGCCATAAATCGGCAAAATCACATATGGCAACCACATGTATCCCAGTGTCACTGCAGCGCCAAAAAGCGAATAACCAGGAGTGTCTAGGCCGAAGGGTTCAAGAAGCCACTGCAGCGCACCTTTGTCAGAGAGCACTGAACGCCAGGCATAAGCCTTTACAAGGTAGCTGGCCCAAAGCGGCAGCAAAACTGAGATGGCGAGAATGCGCCTAAGGTTTGGCCCCGCAACTTTTGACATAAAGAATGCGATTGGCAGGGCAAGAAGCACATCGATGATGGTCACAGCAAGTGCGATGCCAATGGTTCTCAACGTCACGGTGCTATAGAGAGAGTCAGTGAACAGAGAGATCACATTGTCAAAGTTGAGTGCGACTTTGGTGTTGCCCGTGAACTCGTCGATGGTCCAGAACGCCGTGACAAGTAGCATTAGCAAAGCTGCGATATAAACCAGCCCAAGCCAAGCCACGGGGCCCGAAAGCAGCAAAGCCAGACGGGTTTTGGTGTTTTTATAAAGGAACGAAGAAATTCGGCGTGCGAGAGACACCGAGGTGGTGCCCCTCGCAACAGCCGAATCGTTAATCAATTGGTTTAGCCCTTAACTTCTTGCCAGGCCTTGGTCCAAGCTGAATAGTCGGTGCACTTCACATCAGTGCGGCCGTCTAGACACTTGCTGATTGGTGTGGTCCAGTACCAAATCTTGGCAGCATATTCTGCGTCACCGGCGTGGTAGGTGTCGCAGAAAGTTGGGTCGCTAGCAAACTCACAGGCGCCACCGGTTGCAGGTGCCTCACCAAAATATTCAGTAGCGGCAGCGTTAGCTTTAGGTGTGTCAATGTAGTCAAGCCACTTGTAGGCACAGTTAACGTGCTTAGCGTTCGAAGCGATCATCCAAGAGTCTGACCAGCCGGTTGCGCCTTCGTTTGGCAAGATAGCTTCAACGTGGGTATCAGCCGCGGTAAAGTTCTTGATAACCTGCCAGGTTGTTCCAACCACTGAGTTGCCAGTGTCAAATGACTGAATCGACTTCAAATAGTCACTCCAATATTCACCGACGCTAGCGCGCTGAGTCTTTAGAAGTTCAACTGCTGCTGCGAGTTGAGCTTCGTCAAGTGAATATGGGTCTTTGATGCCCAACTCAGGCTTGGTGTTCATCAAATAAAGCGCAGCATCTGCAATGTAGATAGGTGAGTCATAAGCAGTGACTTTGCCTGCATATTGGCTCGCACCATCAAAGACGACGCTCCAAGACGTTGGGGCAGGCTTGACCACATCGGTGTTGTACATCAAGAGGTTTGCACCATAACCGTGAGGCACACCATAGGTCTTGCCATCTACGCTGTTCCAGTTGCGGTTCTTCAAGAAGTCATAGACACCAGCATATGAAGGAATCAAATCGGTGTTCAGTGGCTGCACGTTTCCGCCAGCGATGAGGCGAAGGGTTGCGTCACCAGATGCTGCGATTGCATCATATTCACCAGACTTGAACAGGCTCAAAGCTTCATCGCTTGTGCCATAAGGCTTAAAGGTCACTTGGCAACCAGTTTCGGTTTCAAACGGGGTAACCCAGTCATAAGCAGGGTCGTTGCTGCCATCTTCGGCATAACCTGGCCACCCGAGCAGAGTCAGAGAGGTCTCGTTGGCGCCAAGTTCTTTGAGCATGTCGCCACCAGTGCTTGTTGAACCGGCAGAACAGCCGGCCAAGACTAGCGACAGTGCAGCTGTGGCTGCAATAACGCTGGTTTTCTTTAACATAACTTTTCTTTCTCTTTAGCTGAGCTTGACCAAGTCGGCCTGGCTCATTGTTACCTTCACCGTCGATCCGCGACGATAAGCTTTTGCTTCACCCGCAGCCACTTCGGCGATTACCTGATGGCCATTCAGTTCAAGAAACAGGCGAGTGGTTGAACCCAAATAGATGCACTCAACCACCTTTGCTTGCGTGCCAATTGAACCTAGAGCAACTTGTTCTGGGCGAATCATGCATTTGGCGTTCACCCCAAACAACACCTCGCTTACTTCAGGTTCGAAAACATTGGCAGTGCCGACGAAGCGAGCAACAAACTCGGTGGCTGGCTGCTCATAAAGTTCTTGGGGTGTGCCGATTTGTTCAATCTTGCCGTTATTGAAAATGGCAATGCGATCGCTCAGTGTCAGCGCTTCATCTTGGTCGTGTGTGACAAAAATGAAAGTGATACCCAGTTCACGCTGCAGTTCTTTTAGCTCAATCTGCATCTTTTCGCGCAACTTTAGATCGAGAGCACCTAGGGGTTCATCGAGCAGCAAAATTTTTGGTTCAACCACAATGGCGCGGGCTAGTGCCACGCGCTGGCGTTGACCGCCAGAAAGTTGAGAAGGCTTGCGGTTTGCAAAGTCGGCAAGGTGAACCTTGGTCAACGCTTCAAGGGCACGTGCGCGGCGTTCATCCTTGCGAATTTTTCTAACACGAAGGCCATATTCGACATTCTCAATCACACTGAGGTGGGGGAACAACGCGTAGTCCTGAAAAACAGTGTTTACGTCGCGGTCGAAAGGCGCTTTGTCAGTCACATCTTCGTCAAACAAAAAGATTTGCCCAGAACTTGGCAGATCAAAACCGGCAATCATGCGCAAAACAGTGGTTTTGCCCGAACCCGATGGGCCGAGCATCGAAAAGAACTCGCCTGAAGCGATTTCTAAGTCGAGATTATCGACAGCTTTGAAATCGCCGAAACTCTTAGAAACGGCGCGAATCGAAATACCCAAGATGAGCCTTTGCTGTGAATGATTTTTTTAGTCTATACACACAAAAGTTGCGCCCTTAGTGGCTATCGTTGCCAAGCCGATTTTGTAACGCAAGCGTAACCAACGCAGAAACGGGTTGTGCCATTATTGCAGGCCCGATTCGAGCGTTCTAGCCTCGCCCGATTCTTCGCAATAGTGTCGTGGTCGAAATAATCGCACCACCGATCACGGCGGGAATTCCTCCGCCCGGGTGCACAGACGCTCCAACGCGCCAGAGCCAAGGTCTAAAAATGTTGTTGTAGCCAGGCATGTGAAATGGGCCGCCCTGCCACATTGGTCGGGTTGCTCCATAGAGCGCTCCGCCAGTTGCTCCGAAACCAGAAAAATACGATGGGTCTAGAATCTTGTGATCCTCAATGAGCTCAGAAAGGTTGAAATCTAGGCCGATCATTTTGCTGATGCGAGCTAATTCACGCTGAACGAAGGCATCGTCGATTTTGAAGCTCTCGCCGTTTGCCGGTGCTGTCAACAGAATCGCGGCGGTCGCCTTGGAATTTGGGTAAACATGACCAGGTTTGTAATAGTTCAAGAAGGCCATGGTTTCAGTTGGCACACGCTTTGCATCAAGCGAAGAGTGAAGCTCGTTTGGTTCAGAAGGCATAATCACCGAGTGCGTCACGATGTTTTCAGGCAGTGGAGTTTTGAGAGTCACGAACAATGCGACACCCGAGCAGGAGGTCTGCTGCTTTCTGCTTTGGTTCTTGCCGAGAAGGTCAGCCAAAACCTCAGCATCGGTTGCACCGATGACAAAGTCTGCCTCAAAATCGCCAGCACTCGAAGTAACAAACCCCTTCTTAACACTCGAAACTTTTACATCTGTCAGAACTTTTGCTCCCGCCCCCGTTGCTAGGCGAAAGAGCGCGAGCACAATTTCATAGACGCCACCCTGCGGCACAAAGATGCCTTCGCGAGCCATAACTGCTGGCATGGTTGCATAGAGAGCCAGAGTTCGCTCAGGCGAGATGCCTGCATTAAGTGTGTGAATAGCGATGATTTCGCGAAGCTCGGCTGGCAACCACTTGAGACTCTTCAAGTAGCTCGAAGTCGAAAGTTTTAGCCCGTATCTTCTAGAAATCTTGCTAACGGGCGCCAAGGTTCTCATCGAATATGGGCTTGTCGTTAGCAGCTTGGTTATTTCTGGGCTCAGGCCACCATGAATGGCATCGAAGCGCTGCCAGGCTTTAGACCATTTGTGTTCGGCTTCGACCGGCAGGCTCACAACGTCGTCGCGAAAAAAATACTTGCCAACCTCAGGCAGTTTTTCGAGTTTGAGATCTGCGATGGCAGCTGCACTTGCGATCTCTGGCGCACCGCTATTGGCGGCACCGAGTTTGTCGTAACGGTCGAACATTTCGTCGAGAAC
>JBDLVN010000009.1:0-42507 GCA_039804775.1 Actinomycetota bacterium | reverse complement strand
ATGTCAATCGGTTTCTTGACCAAAAAGCCCGAGTCTGGCGCAGTTTGAATTGCACCAACAGCCGCTGAGGCAACGGCTGGGGTTTTTTGGTGAAGCTCAATGGTGTACCAAACCTTGTAATTGCTTCGCGGGTTCTCTTGTTGAAAAACCAGCATTTGCGGAGCATCCGAAGAGTTCGCGGTCTTTGTGACAGCCATAAAAGTTCTTGGCCAGCTCTTTTCGGCGGCGGGCAAAACAATCTTCGCCGAAGCAGAAATGGGTGTGAGGTTTGCAAGACCTTTTTTGCGCGATTGTAGGTAGTAGTGAACGGTTCGAATTTCAAGGGCGGCTCCAGCGAACCGATTGGTGATGATGTGGCGATCGGCGCCAGTGTCGGCCATCTTGGCCGCATAGGCGGTTTCACCAAGAATGCGCTTTATCTGACTGCCGAGTAGCGTCACCGGCGGTTGCGCATTTTCGACGGTAGGCGAAGCTGAAGGAGTTTCACTGCTCTGGCCTGAGAAAAGATAGGTGTTGAAAGAGCAACCACTTAGTAGGGCAACTGTGAGAAGTGAAGCCGGAACAGCCACAAAGAAGTTTCTTGCCGACCTGCGGCCACGCGGTGGAGCATAACTTGTTTTGCGTTTTGGGCGATATTTAGGCCCTTGAGGAGCTTTGGGCAGTTTGCGGCGAGGTCGGCGTTCGCGTCGCAACTTGATGATCGAATAAAAGTTTGCAATCAGAGCGAGTGTTAGGCAAATGCCGCCGGCAGTTAGCAAATAGTTCGAAAGGGTTTGGTCAGCATTGATTTGCCATACGATGCGGATGTCGCCAGGGGCAGACTTGATGCCGTCACGGGCAATCAAAACGGCGTTTTCTTCAGCAGTGTCGAGGTTTATCAGGCGCGCTCTGCCCGCACCAGATGTTTCGGTTCGCCAAAGGTCAGAACCAACTGGCGTCAAGCCCGAGACGATGCCGGTGCGTTCTTCGATCACGGTTGCATTTTTTGGGCCACCGAATGTGAGCAGTGCATTTGCTTCATTGGCAAGCCAGGCGTCAATGTCTGATTCTCTGCCGCTCGCGGCAAAAACCTTGCCTTCACCCTTGACAGTGATGGTGGGTGACCCTGCGAAGTGCGTCAGAGCAGAGTTCGGAATAACGTAGTAAGGCATGCTTTGGTCTGCAGCAAGTTGCACCACGTGTTGATTTGGGTCAGACCAGATTGTTCGTTCACCGATGCCGAGAATGACCAGCACGATAGACGCCACAAAGAGCAGCCCTGCGGTCAAAAATCGCATGCAAAATCCAATCCCAGTAAACTTGAGGTATTCAGTCTTTCATTCTACCGAAGTGCCTAGGAGGCCGCTCTTGAGTGCCGATGAGAACAACTTTGCGGTAGCACTGCGCGGTTATGACCGCGCTGCCGTTGACGACGCCATTCTTGACCTACGAAAAGAACTTCTTCAGCTATCGGCTCTTAACACCCAGCTAGCTACTGAGTTGCGCGAGGCCAACAAAGTCATCGAAGAGCAGGCTAAGCAACTTGCCGAAGTTGGCGAACCGAGCTATGCCGGCGTCGGCGCCAGAGCTGCCCTCATTTTGAGCACAGCCGAAGAACAATCGATTCGAATGACGGCCGAAGGCGATCGCCACCGCGAACAAATCATTCACAATGCCAACCTAGAAGCCGATGACCTCAAGAACGAGGCAAAAGGTTATTACGATGCGCTTATTGCCGAAGCCCAGAAGCGCGCTGACCGATTGATCTCAGCCGCCAGGTCTGAGGCCGACCAAATCACATCGGATGCTCGCTCAGAAGCGGTGCGCATCACCGAAGAGGCAACGCATGAGGCGCGAGTGACGCGAGGAGCAATTGCTACCGAGGTAGCCAAACTGCGCTCGACCACCAAGCGTCAAACTGAAACTTTAAAAACCAATGTCGAACGCGACCTAGCCGAACGCAAGCTGCTCGCCCAGCGAGACAACACTAAAGAGCTAGACATGCAGCGCGCTGCAGAGCTCATTGCTGAGCAGGCTCGCATTGACCTTGAACTTGAACTAACGGCTCGACGTGCTGAGGCTGAGGCTGACTATCTAAAGAAACACCAAGAGGCAGTTGCAACCACACAAAAATACCTAGATGACGCTAACGCCCAGCTAGCTCTTGCACTTAGCAGGGCGAACACGGCACGTCTAGAGGCCGAAACGCTTGAGGCTGCGGCCAAGTCGGTCAACAAGGCGAGCCGAGACTCAGCCAAGGCTCAGGCCGAAGCAATCGTCGCTGCTGCGCAGGCTGAGGCTCGCGTGCTGACTAGTGAAGCTCGTCTTGAAGCAAGTCGCACCCAGCGCGATGCCCTTGCCGAATTAGCTGATTACCAAACCGAGCGCGAAGCTGTCACACGTTACATCGACAATCTCGCACAACTCGTAACAGCGTCACAAGCCAAATTGAACTCTAAAAAGTAAGGCAGCCAAAATGCAAAAGCCCAACCCAATAAAAATTGGCAATGCCTACCAGTTCGGGTTGTTGGCAGGCCTAGGTGTCTTAACCGCAGTCTTGATTGGCAATGCTCTTGCCGCTATTGCAACCATCATCACCTACGTTTCAGCAGCAATTTTTATCACGCTTGGGCTCGACCCAGTTGTCACGTTCTTAGAAAAACGCAGGGTCCCTCGTGGCTTGGCGATTTTCATTGTGGTCATAGCCATTTTTGGTAGCTTCGGTGGCCTGATAGCGCTATTGGTGCCAACCATCATTTCGCAGGGAACAACCTTATTCTCGAATGCACCTGAGATTCTAAACAACGTATTAAGCATCGACTGGATTCATTCGCTCGACTTGCGACTCGGTGGCTCGATCACACACAGCCTCACCAACGCCGGCGATTTTCTGAGCAACTCAAACAACTGGCCGACAATGCTTGGCGGAGTCGTGCAGGTCAGCATGGCTGTTTTCAACGGTTTCTTCGCTGGATTGACCATCTTGATTCTTAGCCTTTACTTCATGGCCTCTCTCACGAGCTTCAAGCGTTTCACCTATTCGCTGGTTGCTGCCAGCAAGCGTGAAACCTTCATCGGCTTCTCTGAGGTCATTGCCGATTCAATCGGTCGTTATGTCATTGGACAAGTGTCCATCGCCGCTTTGAACGCGATTTTGGGCTTCATCGTCATGTCGATTTTCAATGTTCCATATGCAGTTGTGCTAGCTGTGTTGTCGTTCTTGCTAGTTCTTGTGCCGATGATTGGCTCAATGGTGAACTCTGCTGTCGTGACTCTGGTAGCACTGATGGTCTCGCCAAGCGCAGCACTCGGTGTGGTTATCTTCTATTTGATCTACATGCAGATTGAAGCCTATGTGGTTACCCCACGCGTGATGAAAAAGGCCGTTAAAGTGCCAGGCGCGGCAGTAATGATTGGCGCTCTCGCAGGTGGAACCCTGCTCGGTCTCTTAGGTGCCCTCGTTTCTATTCCTGCAACCGCTGCGATTTCGATGATTATCAAGCAGGTTTGGATCAAACGCCAAAACGAACTCTAATGCCGTGGCGCGAACGCGTAGCTTAGGAGCTAGGTGACCACACCGTTGGCAACGGCGCCTTGGTTGGGTTAACCAGAGCAACGATTTCATTCAAAACGCGAGCAGTTGCAAGCTCACCGACCCACAGGTGCTTGGCACCTTCGACACCAATCAGCTTTAGGTTTGGCAACATCGAGAAACGTTTAGCCGCCTCTGCCGGCTGCAAATAGTCATCGTGCTCGGGAACCAACGCGGCTAGCACCTTGTCGCTTCCAACCCAAGCTGAAAGCTCGGCATCGCTCGTTCGATGAAGCGGTGGTGATAGCAAAATGGCGCCAACAACAGGTTGGCGGGCTCCGTATTTCAGGGCAAGCTCAGTGCCAAATGACCAGCCAACGAGCCACAGGTTTGGGAGGTTGCGCGAACGGGCGAAAGCCACGGCTGCTTCAAGGTCGTGCTGCTCGGTGACTCCCTCACCAAAAACACCTTGGCTCGTGCCACGAGGCGAGGAGGTTCCCCTGGTGTTGAACCTCAAGACAGCGATGTCGGCAAGCTCAGGTAGGCGGTTAGCGGCTTTTCGCAAAATGTGAGAATCCATGAAACCGCCGTGCGTTGGCAGCGGGTGAAGAGTAATCAGGGTCGCTACCGGTGGCTTGTGTAGAGGCAAGGCCAGCTCGCCAACAAGTTGCAGGCCATCGGCAGTGGTCAGAGTGATTTCTTCGCGAATCGCTGGCAATTCAACTGAAGAACGAATTTCTATTTGATTTGTCATAGCAACGGCCCTTGAAACGAGTTGAAACATTGAGTGTGAAAATGGCGTCTGGTGTCAACGCCCCGAATGGCATCCCATGCAACCACATGGGCGGTTCCCGTTTTGATGTCTACATTGCAATGGGGGCATATCCACGTTTTAACAACATCAGAACTGCCCGAAACATTCTGCACAACATAGTCAACACCCCGTCGAGTTACCGTGCGGCGAAGTGAGCTTCGAACCTGATCAAGTTTCAGGTCTTCTTCAACTTCGGCCGGCTTCACTTTGCGCCCACCACGTGCGGTGCGATTGTTGCGTGGCACTAGTACCACCCGATTTCATCAGAGTGGGCCAGAGCGCCGCAGGCCGTGCCGTAGCGTTTTTCGATGTAGTTCACGCCCCAACGAATTTGCGTTTCTGGGTTGGTTTGCCAATCTGAGCCAACGCTAGCCATCTTGACGCCTGGCAGTGCTTGAGGAATTCCGTAGGCACCTGAACTCTTGTTATAGGCGGTTACATTCCACTGCGACTCGCGCGTCCAGAGGCTAACGAGGCATGAATACTGTGCCTGGTTCCAACCCAATTTTGACACGTAATCGTAGGCGTAGGCTTTAGCTGTGCCTGGGTCAGGCTTGCCCACCAGGTTTACAAAGAGAGCAGCCTTGCTTCCGGCCGTCACAACCTTGAAGCCACCACGATCAAACTGAAACTCTTGTGCCACGGCAAACGAAAAGTTTTGAGGGTATCCTGGCGAATTCGGCCCATAGGCATCGATAAGGCCAGCCATCACCATGTTGCCCGAATATGGGTCAACGACTGAGACCATAAGCAGCGAGCCAGCGAATAAAAAAGCCGTTATGGGTTTCAGTGCATTTCGACGCTTGACTCTAGTGCGCCTATCGGCCGGCTGGTGCTGTGAGGGCTGACGGGCTGGTTTCAAACCAAGGCTCACTCGCACACGAGAACTCAGGCTAGGTCTGGCTGCTTCGTGTCGGCCCATGGGTCACCTCGCTCGCCTAACTTGCCCAAAGGGCAATTTTAGCCTTTATAGACAAAAGTTGCTGTCTTTTGAACACTCGGTAACTTCTGAGTTGGGCAACTGGTGAGCACTCTGGCCATGGCATCATGCTCGGCCTTGGTAACCCAAAGGTGATATTTGAATTTAACAAAAATTTGCCTCGCGACATATTTGCAACGGTATGCCTTGTTTGGCGGCAGCCAGCTCGCTGCGTCAGAGTCGCTTTTAGCCCCATTTGTTGGACCATCGACGGCCAGTAGGTTATTTGGGTCGTTGAAAAGTGCGAATCGTTGCGAAGACGAGATATTGGCAGCACCGGTTTGCCAGGCATTGCTCAACGCAACCACGTGGTCAATCTGAACGGCAAGCGAGGTGACTATGCCCTTGACAAAGTGAATCGTTCGATTTGTGTAAGGGTCGTGAAGCGTGCCGGTGTCAACAACACAACCTGGGCCAGAACGATAGGTTTTGCGAGATAGATCGCGATTCAAAATGTAGTTTCGGGCGTCAACAACTCCCCCTGTTGAACAAGTTGAAATGTTTGCCCAACCGTCACTGAATTGACTGCGCGCATAACCGGTCTTTGGCGCTCGACCTTTTATTTTGAGCAACGCTAGGACCGAGCGCGCTGAACTCTGGTGCACGATGGGCACGAGCACCTGATTGCCAGCGGGTGCTTGATTGCCAGCGCTGGCTGTTTGGCCGCCGATTGGCAATAGCGCCACTGCAAGCACCAGGGCAACGGCAAGTTGCCACCCTGACCGGTTATTTGCCGAGCGCGTGCCTGAGCTGAATAACCTCGACTGCGCGATCCAAGAACGCATCGACTTGATTTTCTGCATACCCACCCCGTTTAGCTTTGAAAAGCTGATTGCGAACCTCTGAGGCGTTCATAGTTGCCCCTGAAACTAAGTATCGTTCAAGGTTCTGACAAAAAGTGTCAACCTGCTTCATTGAATACCCTCGCAGTGGCCAAACAGCGTGTGAAAAGCGCTTTTTCTTTGGGCGGTTCAGGCGACTCTGAAGTGAGTCGGTGAAGCGTGCGAGGCGGTCATCCAAGGCAAATTCGCCCTGATCTGCCAGTTGACGCCTGATCTCTTTATTTGCGAAAGTGTCTTCGAGTCGGTCAATCGCAGAATCAACTGCTGAGATTGAATAACCGCCTTTGACCAGGTGAAAAACCGCGCGGCGCGCGGCGCCCGATGAAACCAGTGATTGGTTTGGGTCTTCGAACTGCTGGCGAGCGATTGCTATGAACTCGTCAACCTCTTCTGGTGCATAACCGAGGCCATGCTCTTCTTTGGCAAAAACATAACTCATGGCTTGCTTCTTTCTGGAGTGAAAAATCTGGCGATGTCGGGCACGGTTTTTATCGCGCCAAAAGTTCGCACAGCAGGTAGGTCACGAGAGCGGCCGGCAAAATGCTGTCGAGGCGATCCATAACGCCACCGTGGCCAGGCAGCCATGAGCTCATGTCTTTGACGCCGAGGTCACGCTTGATAAGTGATTCTGCCAAGTCGCCAAAAACAGCTGCAATAAGAAGCGCAACGGCAAAGATAAGACCAAACCACCAGGCTTGGTGCAACAGCGTGACGCTGAACAAAATCGCCGAGATAGAACCGGCGATGACCGATGCCAATAGACCCTCGAGAGTCTTCTTTGGGCTAACGCCAGGTGCCATCTTGTGCTTGCCAAACACCCTACCGAGCAAATAGCCAAAGGTGTCAATCATTGCAACGGTCGTGATGAAGGCGATGACCCAACCGGCACCATCTTCAGAACGGCGAAGCAAAAGAACCACGAAGCTCGTGGTTAGAGGCAAATAGATTACGACGAATGCCGCTGCCGCAAAGTCGCGCAATGCGTGACGAAAGGTGCGGTCAGGCACGCTTGGCAGTAACCAAAGTTCAAAGGTGCGCCAAATGACGAGGGCGAAAACGATTCCGAAAGCTGCGATCCACTGACCCAGCTCGCCGAAATAGTAGGCTGCCGGCATGATGGCCGCTGAACCAATCACCGCAGGTAGCCTCGGCACGCGCCAACCCTTGATGCGAAGAGCGGTTGAGAGCTCCCAAGCGCCAGCACAAGCCGCTGCAGCGCAAAGCACCAGCATCAACTCTTTGACAAGAAGAATGCTGAGCAAAAAGACAGCGCCGAGAATCAAGCCGACAATAATCGACTTGCTCAGGCTGCGGCCCGCAGGTTTAGCGGCTTCGATGTTTGACAATTAGACCTCGAGCAGCTCTGCTTCTTTGCGCTTCAAAGCTTCGTCGATCTGGTCAACGTAGGTCTTGGTTAGCGCTTCAAGCTCTTTGTCGCCGCGTGCGATGTCATCATCGCCAGCTAGGCCGTCCTTCTTTAGAGCATCGAACTCATCTTTTGCCTTGCGGCGCACATTGCGAACCGAGACACGGTGGTCTTCGGCTTTGGTCTTCACGAGCTTGACATACTCTTTGCGACGTTCTTCGGTGAGCTCTGGCAATGAAACGCGCACAAGGTTGCCGTCGTTGGTTGGGTTCGCGCCAAGGTTTGGCATGTCGCGAATCGCTTTCTCGATGCCGGCTAACGCGCCCTTGTCATAAGGTGTGATGACGATGGTGCGAGCCTCTGGGTTCTGAATCGAACCAAGCTGACCAACTGGCGTCGGGGTGCCATAGTAGTCAACGAGCAGCTTCTGAAACAGCTGCGGGTTGGCGCGACCGGTGCGAACGGTTGCGAAGTCATCTTTGGCAGCTTCGACTGCCTTTGCCATTTTGTCGGTGGCGGTTGCCAGAATCTCACTGATCATTTTTTCTCCTATTGAAAGCTTTTAAACTCGGATATTCATTTCACTGCACTCAAGCCAAGGCTATGCCGTGACCAGCGTGCCAATCTTTGCGCCTTGAATGGCTGCTGCGATATTGCCGCCATCCATGCCGAAAACGCGCATTGGCATTTTGTTGTCCATGCACAAGCTGAACGCGGTTGCGTCAACAACTTTGAGGCCACGCACAAGAGCGTCTTGATAGCTCAAGGTGTCTAGTTTCACAGCGGTTGGGTCTTTGCGCGGGTCTGCGCTATAAACGCCGTCAACGCCGTTCTTGGCCACAAGCACTTCGTCGGCACCGATCTCAAGCGCGCGCTGGGCAGCTACTGTGTCGGTTGAAAAGAAGGGGAGGCCAGCACCGGCACCGAAGATTACGACGCGACCTTTTTCGAGGTGGCGAATTGCGCGAAGTGGAATATAAGGCTCAGTAACCTGGGCCATTGAGATTGCCGACTGCACGCGGGTGCTGACACCAGCCTGCTCTAGAAAGTCTTGAAGGGCGAGGGCATTCATGACGGTGCCCAACATGCCCATGTAGTCAGCGCGTGAACGGTCCATTCCGCGCTGAGAAAGCTCGGCACCTCTAAAGAAGTTTCCGCCGCCCACAACAATGGCAACTTCGGCATTCTTGGCACCCTCAGCGATTTGACGAGCGATGCCTGCAACGATGTCAGGGTTCACTCCCAGAGTGCCTCCGCCAAATGCTTCGCCAGAAAGCTTCAACAAAACTCTGCGTGGTTTGGTTTCAGACAAGTTGGCTCCATCTATGAGTGGCGGTTTCAAGTTATACGTTTCTATTTTAGCGAAGCAACAAAAAAGGCCCGGTCACAATACCGAAGTAATGTGGCCGAGCCTTTGAAGTTTATTCAGCTATTAGGCGCCAACGCGGAATCGCACGAATGACGAAACCGTGATGCCGGCGTTCTCAAGAACCTTAGCAACTGACAACTTGTTGTCTTTTGCAAAGTCTTGCTCTAGCAAAACGTTCTCTTTGAAGAAGCCGTTTACGCGACCTTCGATAACCTTTGGCAATGCGCCTTCTGGCTTACCCTCGTTGCGAGCGGTCTCTTCAGCGATGCGACGCTCAGTGGCGACAACTTCAGCTGAGATCTCGTCACGGGTTAGAACGCTAGGTGAGAATGCTGCGATGTGCACTGCAACATCGTGAGCGGTCTCTGCGTCTGCGCCTGAGAATGCAACCAAAACACCAACCTGTGGAGGTAGGTCTTTGCTGGTGCGGTGAAGATAAGCGTCAACGCCTGCGTCTTTGACGACTGCAATGCGGCGAAGTTCAACCTTCTCGCCCATGATTGCTGCTTCGTCGTTGATTGCGTCAGCAACAGTCTTGCCACCCAAGTCAGCTGCAAGAGCTGTCTCAAGAGTCTCTGCGCCTGCTGCAACGATTGCGTCAGCGATGTTCTCAGCTAATGAAACGAACTTCTCTGCCTTGGCAACGAAGTCGGTCTCGCAAGCAAGTTCGATTAGGAATCCGGTGCCACCGTTAACGCGAGCAACAACCAAACCATTGCTGGTGGTGCGACCCTCACGCTTGGTAACGCCCTTTAGGCCCTTTAGGCGAAGAACCTCGAGCGCTTTGTCAACGTTGCCATCAGCCTCGTCTAGTGCGCCCTTGCAGTCCATCATGCCAGCGCCACTGCGCTCGCGAAGTGCCTTTACGTCGGCAGCTGTGTAGTTAGCCATATTTATTCTGCGTCTTTCTCTGCTGCAGCTGCTGGTGCTTCAACTGCTGCTGGGGTTTCTTCGACAACTGCGGCTGGTGCCTCAGCTGGGGTCTCAACGACTGCTGGTGCTGCTTCAACTGCTGGTGCTGCTTCGGCTGCTGCGGCAGCTGCTGCGTTGCCCTGCTCAAGAAGCTCGCGCTCCCACTCAGCCAAAGGCTCTGCTGCAACTTCTGGTTTTGCGTGACGAGCGATAAGGCCGTCTGCAACTGCGTCGGCGATAACGCGGGTTAGCAAAGCAACCGAACGAATTGCGTCGTCGTTGCCCGGAATACCAATGGTGACCTCGTCTGGGTCACAGTTGGTGTCAAGAATGCCGATAACTGGAATGCCTAGCTTCTTGGCTTCAGTGATTGCCAAGTGCTCCTTGTTGGTGTCAACAACCCAGATCGCTGACGGAGTCTTGGTTACGTTGCGAATACCACCAAGGGTCTTCTCTAGCTTCTCTTTCTCACGGCGAAGAATCAAAAGTTCCTTCTTGGTGAGGTTCGTGGTCTTGTGTGCGTTTGCGAAGTCCATGACCTCAAGCTCTTTCAGACGTGCAAGACGCTTCTGAACGGTGTTGAAGTTGGTCAAAAGACCACCCAACCAACGCTGGTTGATGTATGGCTGGCCAACGCGAAGAGCCTGCTCAGCGATTGCTTCTTGAGCCTGCTTCTTGGTGCCAACGAACAAGATGCTGCCACCGTGGGCAACAGTCTCTTTGACGAACTCATACGCGTCGTCGATTAGCTTTAGTGACTTCTGAAGGTCAATGATGTAGATACCTGAGCGGTCGGTCAGAATGAAACGACGCATCTTTGGGTTCCAACGGCGGGTCTGGTGACCGAAGTGAACGCCACTGTCTAGCAGCTGGCGAATGGTTACGACTGGCATAGTCGTGCTCCTTTTTGGTGCTTTTGCACCATCAGTTGACTGTTAGCGGCCGGTTGGCCGAAACACCTGGTGTTGAGCGCCTTCTGCTGAATCTAAAGAATCAGACTGAATAGTTGGTCGCTTGGTTCAACACGCGAAGTCGGCGCAGGCTCAGAAAGCTCAAATGAATGGGTTTTCGCAGCACACACCGCTGTCAGCAAGTTTAGCAAGCTTTTGCTGGTTTAACCTAGCTGATTCGGCTAGTTTCTCGTGTTTATAAATTTCTAGGATGCTTCGCCGCACCCACCAATCTCAACGTTTTGTGCACAGGTTTCAGCACTAACCTTCGGCTCGCAACTGCTTGCCGTTGAAACTTGCATCATGTGGTTTCAGAGACAACAACTTTTGATTGCAATCGCCTTTGCCGTTGCTTGTTTTTGCTACCTCAACTTTGTGCCAATAACTCAAGTTTGGGCTTCAGGTGAGCCGAGGCTTGAGCCCGTGAATCTTTGGATTTACCCCGTTTCTTCGACAGAAGTTGTGCGTGACTTTTTATCGCCAAACGGCGACTATTCGGCAGGGCACCGAGGCATTGACTTTGCGACAGTCGAAGGTGAATCTGTGCTTGCCGTTGCCGACGGTGTTGTGCGCTTCGCGGGCTCGGTAGCTGGGCGCGGTGTGGTGTCGATCAATCTTGCCGATGGATACACCGCCGAAGTTGAACCAGTTTGCCCATTGGTAGCCACCGGCGATTCAGTTTTGCCAGGGCGAAAAGTCGCAACGGTTTGTAGTGGCGAGGTTAGCCACTGCGCAACGACATGCCTGCACCTGTCGGCTCGACGCTTCAGCGCTGAGTATGCTCGAGGCTTTGGTTATTTGAGCCCGCTCCTGTTTCTGGGTGCGTTTGCGCCAAGTCACCTCGTGGCAATCGGCTCGCTCGACTAGTTGCAGCGCAGGGTTGAGTCTAAGCGCGCGGGTGCGCCTGCTTGTAACTGTCGCGCAGACGCTCGACGCTGACGTGTGTGTAGATCTGGGTGGTTGCGAGGTTGGCGTGGCCAAGCAACTCTTGCACCGAGCGCAAGTCTGCACCGCCGTCGAGCAGGTGGGTAGCAAAACTGTGGCGGAGGGCGTGAGGCCCAAGCGCGCCGCCCTTGCCGGCACCGACCCCAGCCAGTGGCAAGGCTGCCAGATTTTTAGCAACCAAATCAAAAATCTGGCGCACCCCTAGGCGCTTGCCTTTGGCCGTTAGCAACAGGGCATCGCCACTGGCTTCGTTCATGAAGGCTGGCCGACCCTGTTGCAGCCAAAGGTCAAGCGCGCGGCTCGCTGGCTCGCCGAAGGGCACCATGCGCTGCTTGTCGCCCTTGCCAATAATGCTCAAGAGCCCGCGTTGATAGTCGATGCTGCCGAGGTTCAGGTTGGCAAGTTCGCTCACACGTGCGCCGGTTGAATAAAGCAACTCGAAAACGACTAAATCGCGAATGCCGGAGGGGTTATCGACAGTGGCAGTTTCTGCAACCCAGGTGAGCAACTGCTTCATAGCTTCTGCGCTCACCACGGCTGGCAATGGGCGGTCAAGTTTTGGTGACTTTAGCCTCAGACCAGGGTCAACTTCGATTAGCTTGTGCTCGTAGCACCAGGCGCTAAACATTCGCAGGGCTGTAGCTTTTCTTGCCACGGTTGATTTTGCCGCCGAATCTTTGGTTACAAACCAGAGGTAGTTTCGCAAGTTCTCGATCGTGAGGTCGCGAGTTTCTGGTTCGTCGCGACCAGTCGCTCCGTTCTCGGCGGCTTGAAAGTCGATAAAGCCGCGAAGGTCAGCGCTATAAGATTTCACCGTGTTCGGTGAATAACCCTTTAGGCGTGAGAGTTCGGCAAGGTATTCACCAAGCAGGCCAATCAGCTGTGTTCTCACGTTGTTAGTTTAGGCTCGCGCCCAGCTCCCCTGATTGCCCAACACTAAGCCAAGCAGAGTGAGTGAGCCGAGTGCTTGAAGCGCCTCATTCGAGGTGAGCCCCGCTGAGAGGCAAATTTGGTCAAGGGTTCTAGATGAAAAACCGATGGCGTCATAAACACGCAAATCAAGAGGCAACAGATTGCTGACGACCGATGACTGCACCGCTGAGGTATCAGCGCGGTTCGAAGCTGAGTTTTGCTCTAGTGAATCAGCTGAATGGACTATGAAGCCAGAGTCATCAAAATTCAGAGGTTCGGAATTGCTTCGAATAAGTTCAAGAACATCTTTTGCCGAGGTCACAACCTGCGCTTTTCGGTCTGCGATTAGTCGATTGCAACCGGCAGATGTTGCCGAAAAAATGCTCCCGGGCACAGCGCCCACTGCAAGGTTTAGTGCGATTGCGTGATTGGCTGTGTTGATGGCACCCGAACGATAGCCAGCTTCAACTACAACTGTCGCGCAGCTCATTGCCGCAATAATTCGATTTCGTTGCAAGAAACGCCACTTGGTCGGTGAGGTTCCTGGAGCCACTTCACTTATCACCGCTCCTTGGTCGATTATCGCTCTGAGAAGAGACTCGTTGCTTCGAGGGTACAAACGATCTACTCCCCCAGCCATTACCGCGATGGTAGGAGTTTCAACGGTCAACGCGGCACGGTGGGCGATGGCATCGATGCCGAAGGCTCCACCAGAAACTATTGCTACACCGGCATCTGCTAGCCCCTGCACAAGTGAAGCAGTAGCTTCAAAACCATACTCGGTGGCAGTTCTTGAGCCAACTAGAGCGGCGCTTTGGGCGCTGGCTGACAAGCCTTTGGCTGACCCCCGAAGCCAAAGCATCGCCGGTTCTGCTAAACCCAAGTTTGCTAGCCCAATCGGCCAGTGCTTGTCAGCGTTGGTGATGAGGCGGAGGTTTAATCGCTCTGCGGCGTCAAGCAGCGACAAGACTTTTGAAAGTGAAAGGCGTGGTCGCCACCTATCTAACGATTCTTGAATCGTTTGCTCAAGTGAGACAAATCGCTCATCGGCGACATCGGCTAAATCATCGGCCAGCAGGTCGAAAGCCCAACGCCTCGGGTCTTGGCAATTTATGAGCAGCGATAGCGAGCGTGCCGAACCCAGCTGACTGCGAACAAAGCCTGCAAACTCATCGCCAGGCTCGGTTATGCAACTCCAAGCAACCGAAGCAAACAGGTTTATGGCAGCACTTGAGTTTGATAAATCGTGCGCCTGGCTGGGCAGGCTTCGCGATAAAGCAGTGTGGTTCAGAAGTTTCACATCGAGGCTCAGCTCACGTCTGAGATCCTCAGTGCTAAGACCCTTCATCACTGGAGCCCCAGCGGGTTATCGCTGCCGCGCAGCAACACCGCCGCCGCAACATCTTCAGCGATTGGTGCGGTGCGGCCGTTCAAATCGGCGAGAGTCCATGAGAGGCGCAGGCAACGGTCGTATCCTCGCATGCTAATTCGACCACGATTTAGGGCGATGTCTAACGCGCGGGTCACCTGACCGGGTAGCTTCAGCACACCCTTTAGATAGTTCGCCGACACCTGCGAGTTTGTCTGCCATGGAGTCTTTTTGAGCCTGGCGCTAGCAGCTTGTCTGGCATCATTGACGCGCTCGCGAGCTTCTGCAGTGGTCAACGCAGGAGCCCCGATGTTGTCGATATGCATCTTTTGTTTCAACACAGAGACAGGCTGAACCACTAGGCGAATGTCGATGCGATCGAGCAGAGGGCCACTCAGTTTTTGCCCATAACGTGCTCGTGAAATGGCAGTGCACTTGCAGCCTTCGACCGCGAATGCTTTGCCGCAAGGGCAAGGATTGGCAGCCAGCACCAGTTGAAACCGTGCCGGAAAAACCGCTGTGCCCGCCGCACGGTGCAAGCGAATCTCGGCGCTCTCGAGCGGCTGTCTCAGCGAATCGAGCACGGGGGTTTGAAACTCTGGCGCTTCATCGAGAAATAGCACGCCGTTATGAGCGAGAGAAATCGCGCCAGGCTTAGGGGTGCGCAGGCCTCCGCCCACAATCGCCGACATGGACGAGCTGTGATGAGGTGCCTCAAACTTTGGCCTTAGGTCAAGTGCTGCAGAATCAGTGGCGAACACTGACCGACCAGCAATCGAAGCTACCGCGGCGGTTTCAAGGGCAGCTTCGATCGACAAATCTGGCAAAAGGCCCGGCAGTCGCTCGGCCAACATTGTTTTGCCAGCACCCGGGGTGCCAACCATCATCATGTGATGTGAGCCAGCTGCCGCAACAAGCAATGCGTTCACTGCGAGTTCTTGCCCGATCACATCGGCAAGCTCTGGCGCAGCCCCGTTGTCTCGAGTGCCCTCAACGTTGGCCCCGACACTTCGATTGAAAAACCTGCCTGCATTCAAACTTTCACCTGCTTCTTCTGCCCACGTCATGTTGAACCACCCAACCGCCTGTTTGAGATTTTCAACAGAAACCACGTGGATGCCCGCAATTAGCGACGCCTCAGCTAGTGACTCGCGACTCACCATCACCCGGGCAGCGCCAAGGTCGCGCGCAGCCTTCACCATTGGCAGAATTCCGTTCACTGCGCGAACCGTGCCGTCAAGCGTCAACTCGCCTATCAAAACGCAATCGGCGAGTGAGTTTGGGCGCACCACGCCATTTGCGGCCAAAACTGCAATGGCAATAGCAAGGTCAAACGAAGAACCCTGCTTTGGCACTGATGCGGGCGAGAGGTTTACTGTGACTCTGCGCGCCGGCCACACAAAACCCGAGTTGACTACAGCAGCCCGCACTCTGGCCGTGGCTTCACTCAGAGAGGCATCTGGCAAACCAACCAAAACGAAGTTGGGCAACTGACTTGAAATGTCGGCCTCAACTTCAATCGCCGTCGCAGTTAGACCAAGAAGAGAGACGGCTAGAGATTTTGCTAACGCCATCAGAGCACCTGCTTGAGGTGTTCAATGTTGACCCGACCCGCGCGCACTAAAACGGCAACGGCATCAAGGCGAACTTTGACACCAGAGACTTGCCTATGCTCACACCACGCCGCGACCAACCTGCGCAATCGAGCCGCTTTAGTTTCTGTGATTGATTCGAATGGGTGGCCGAACCCTTGAGCAGATCGGGTCTTAACTTCAACAAAAACCAGGCGGTCTCGATCACGTGCGACGATATCGATTTCACCGATTCGGCAACGCCAGTTGCGTTCTAAAATGCTGTAGCCAAGCCCCTGCAAATAATCACAAGCGCGGTCTTCGCCATATCTGCCGAGCAGTTGGCGGGCGGTCTTAGGAGTTGGTCTCGATTCAAGCATTCAGCTAGGTTGCCAAACACAAAGCACCACCAACGTTTGTCGAGCGAATGCGGTGCAGAAATATGTTGAAACGAAGCTGTTAGCTCAGCTCAAGCCAGGTCAAGCCAGGTCAAGCCAGGCCAGGTCAGGTCAGGTTACTCGAAATCGGTTGCTATTCGCCGACAGCCAGCTCTTTAGGAAGCTCGTAGGCTTTGCCTGAAAGTTCTTCAAGGTTCACATCTTTGAAAGTTAGAACGCGCACGCTCTTGACGAAGCGGTCTGTGCGATAGATGTCCCACACCCAAACGTCTTGCATGTTGATCTCAAAATAAAAGTCATTGCCAGCGTCAACGCGCTTTAGGTCAACTTCGTTTGCCAAATAGAAGCGACGCTCGGTCTCGATCACATATTTGAATGTGCCGACGACATCGCGATATTCCCGAAACAATGCCAGTTCGGCATCGCGGTCATAGTCGTCGAATTCGTTATCTTCCATCGTGTTAAAAGTCTAGCTCGCCCGACTGCGGCAGAATTCGTGAAAGCCAGGTGACACGGTGGTGAGGGCTGGGCCCAAACTCGCGAATCGCGGCTAGATGCGATGCGGCCCCATAGCCCTTGTGGCCGTCGAACCCATATCTAGGATGCTCCGCCGCAAGCTCGACCATCAGAGCATCGCGCGAAACCTTGGCCATGAGCGCAGCGGCCGAAACCGAGACGCAGTCGCGGTCGGCCTTGGGCTGGTGGTGAACCACGAATGCGCCGGTATGCCCAGCTAGCCAGTTGTGTGAGCCGTCGAGCAGAATAACCGTGCCTTCGGTGACCAAACTTGGTGTGTCATGAAAGTTAGAAAGCAAGAGTTCGATGGCACGGGTGGCTGCAAGAACTAAACCTGCGATTATTCCCTGCCCGTCGATCTCAGCAGCAGAAGAATAGCCAACTTGCCAAGCCGCAACCCAACCACCTACAAGAGGTGCTGAGACTTCGCGCGATTTGGCGGTCATTTGTTTGCTATCTGCCAAGTCTGCGGGCCAATCGCCGGCAAGAAACGCGGGTGAATGTGAATCAACCAGGGCAACGCCCACTGCAACAGGGCCAGCAAGGGCACCTCGACCAACTTCGTCGATGCCGATTATGTAGCGCGCACCATGGTTGGTGAGCAACTCAGCCTCAGTTTTTAGGCTGGGGAACGTCTTTGAAGACACTGCTGAAGTTATCTAGCCAACGCCAGTGATTGATTGGCCAGCTGACAATAAACGCTCTGCCCACAACGAAGCTCTTGTCAACAAAACCTTTGCTTGGCAAATCATTGTGAAAACGTGAGTCAGCGCTGCTTGATCGGTTGTCACCCATCATCCAGAGTTTATTTGCAGGCACCGTGACGTCGAACTCAACGGCTGACGGATCGATGCCTTTGTCGAGATAAACCTCGTCGATGGCAACACCGTTGATGGTGAGCTTTTTGTTGACGTCACAGCAGGCAACCCGGTCGCCAGGCAAACCAATAGTGCGCTTCACTAGGTGCTGTGAACTGTCAGGGGCTGCAAGACCAAAAGCAGACAAGAACCATTCGGTGCCCTGCTCAAAAACGTTCTGATTCTTGGCTGGTGGAGTAACTTGATCGCCCAACCAGCCACCAGGGTCTTTAAAGACCAAAACATCACCGTGTTCGATTGGTACCAGTGAAGGAACCAATTCATTCACGATGATGCGGTCTTGAAGCTGAAGCGTCGAGAGCATTGAACCCGAAGGCACAAAGAATGAGCGAATCAAGAAAGTCTTGACTAGCAAAGAAAGAATTAGGGCTGCCGCAACAATCACAATCAAGTCAATGAAGAATGCCAAAAAGACATTCTTCTTGAGCTTGGCAATCAAACCAGAATCACCTGATTTGCTTTTGCGACCAGAACGGTCACGTCGTGGGGCGGCCTCGGCAACTTCTTGTTGGTTGTCGAACCCTAATTCATTCATGCTCTGAAGCTTAGAAAGTTAGCTGAACTTTAGACGTTGTCGCGCTTTTCGCGAATCTTCGCCTTCTTGCCGCGAAGGTCGCGCAAGTAGTAAAGCTTGGCGCGGCGAACCGCACCGCGGGTAACAAGTTCAATCTTGTCTAGAACTGGTGAGTGAACCGGGAACGTACGCTCAACACCTACCTGAAAAGAAACCTTGCGAACGGTGAAGGTCTCGCGAACGCCCTCGCCTGAACGACGAATAACTACGCCCTGAAAAACCTGAACACGGCTGCGGGTGCCTTCGATGATGTTTACGTGAACTTTAACGTTGTCGCCAACGCGAAACTCAGGAATATCGTTGCGAAGTGACTTTGCGTCTACTACGTCGAGAATGTGCATTTTTTATCGCTCTCTGTCACGGCTCACAGGTCAATGACGGGTATGTTGGTGTTTCTTAAAGTGAATGTTGCGCTCCCCTGCGGCAGAGCAATAGGCAACCTCACTATTCTGCCACAAATTATCGAGGATGCGCTACCGCCACGACCAGTTGCACCTTTGCGCGTCACCTGCCGGCGGTCGGCGACGCGGAGTGAATGGGCTTCTATTCGCCGAGTAGGTCGGGGCGAACCTGACGGGTTCTTTCAACCTGTTGATCGTGCCGCCACTTTGCGATGAGCGCGTGGTTGCCGCTGAGCAAGACTGGGGGAACCTCAAGGCCCCGCCACTCTGAAGGCTTGGTGTAACTCGGGTATTCAAGCAGGCCGTCGCTGTGCGATTCTTCGACAAGGCTTTCGGCGTTGCCGATAACACCTGGCACGAGGCGGGCGATGGCTTCAATCATTGCGATTGCGGCAACTTCGCCACCGTTCAAAACGTAATCACCAATGCTTATTAAGCGAACTTCGCCCTTGGTGGCAGCATATTCAACGACTCGCTGGTCGATGCCTTCGTAGCGGCCGCAAGCAAAAACAAGATGTTCGCGTGTAGCCAGCTCGCGCGCGGTTGACTGTTTGAAAACTTCGCCAGCCGGTGACGTGAAGATAATCGTAGGTCGCGAACCAGTTTCGCTCTCTGAAGCAAGAATGTCGTCTAAGGCCTCGCCCCAAGGCTCTGGCTTCATCAACATGCCGGCGCCGCCGCCATAGGGAGTGTCATCGACAGTGCGATGACGGTCGTGGGTGTAATCACGCAGGTCGTGAGCTTTGAAGTTGAGAATGCCGGCAGTCTGAGCTTTGCCAAGCAACGAAAGATCTAGGGCCTGAAAGTAATCAGTGAAGATGCTGATCGCGTCGATGCGCATTTGACTACTCGTCGGCGTATTCAGGGTTGAGGTCGTCGTCACCCTCAGCTGCATCGGCAAGCGCTGCGCTGCCCTCGGCAGGTGTGGCAACCAGCTCGGGCAAAACTTCTTCGAAGAGGCCGATTGGTGGGGTAACCGTGACTGTGCGTGTAGCCATGTCAACAACTGGAACGATGGCCTTCACGAAAGGCACGAGAACTTCATCAACGGTTGGAGTTTTGACGACCAACAGATCTTGGGCCGGAAAATGGTCAACCCTAATAACTTCGCCCACCTGAATGCCATCACGCAAAACGGCCAAACCGACCAACTGGTGATCGAACCAGGCGTCTTCTTCGTCTGAGGCTTCAGACAGGTCAGCGTTGACCAGCAAAATTGCCTTAACTAGAGTTTCAGCGGCGCTGCGGTCATTGATGTCTTTGAGAAAAAGAACTGGCATTGCGTTATAGAAACGCAGCTCAGCAACTTCAACCTGTTTGCCGAACCATGGTGAGGTTTCGGGCACCTGCAGGTCGAGAACAGCGCCTGCAACGAAACGCTCGTTGGGGCTGTCGGTGTAAAGCTCGAGTTTGAATGCGCCTTTTAGGCCGTGGGCTTTAACCAGACGACCCACACGAAGCGCAGTTTTGTTAGAAGTCACCATCGATAATGTCGACGCGAATCTTCTTGCCATCAGCCAGTGCGTTCACCAGGGTGCGCAGTGCTTTGGCGGTGCGGCCGTTGCGCCCGATCACTCGACCAAGATCGTCAGGGTGCACGTGAATCTCAAGCAGGTCGCCCCGCGAGGTTGAGCGTGCAGTGACAGAAGCGTCGTCGGGATTATCGACAACACCCTTGACCAAGTGTTCGAGCGCAGCGGCTAACACGATTTAGGCCTCTTCAGCAGGCGCAGCAGCGTCGGCTGCTGGTGCTTCTTCGGCGGCTGGTGCTTCTTCAGCAACAACTTCAGCGGCAGGTGCTTCAGCAGCGGCTTCTTCAACTGCAACTTCTTCAGCTACAGCTTCAACAGTGGCTTCTTCAGCAACGGCTTCAACAACAGGCTCTGCAGCCTTAACAACGATCTCAGCCTTTGGCTTTAGAACGGTCTTCTTTGCAGCATCTGCAACGAACTCGGCCTTAGGTGCCTTAACCTCAACGCGGTTAACAGCAACTTCGCCCTTTGATGCCTGGTAGTCGCCGGTTAGCTTTAGCAAAGCAAGAACCTGCTCGGTTGGCTGTGCGCCAACGCTTAGCCAGTACTGTGCGCGAGCGTGGTCAACTTCGATGATCGAAGGGTGCTCGGTTGGCACGTAGCGGCCAATTTCTTCAATGGCACGGCCGTCGCGCTTGGTGCGTGAGTCGGCTACTACGATGCGGTAGTGCGGTGAACGGATTTTACCCATTCTCTTTAGGCGGATTTTTACAGCCACAATGCTCCTGATTTTTGTATTGGGGCGAACGTTTCACCGTGAGCGTGGGGGCACACTCGGTGAAGAAAGCTCTAGGGGTTGCCGTTGGCGTTCGGTTAGAGGGTCGAACACTAGGCAACCGCTCTATTCTGCCAGATTTTGGGCGCTCTGGCAAACATCCTCGTGCTTTTGGTTCGTGTTGCTGCAGTTTTTTTTGACGACGGATGCCGGCTAGCGCCCGAGCCCAAATGCTGAGCCCGACGCAGGCTTTTCGTTGGTGCCTGGCGCTTGGTAGGTTAGGCCAGCTGCTTCGGCTGCTCGTTTGGCTGGGTTGCCCGATTTAGAGCCGCCTTTGCCTTTGCTCTTGTTTTTGCCTTTGCCGGCTGAGCTGCCTGCGCCGCCAACGCCAGGCATTGCTGGCATACCCGGCATTTGGGGCACTCCGCCTTTGGCGACGGTTTTCATCATCTTGGCAGCTTGTTCAAAACGGTTCACCAGCGAGTTGACTTCGGTGACGGTGGTGCCTGAACCGCGGGCAATGCGCAAGCGGCGTGAGCCGTTGAGAATCTTTGGCTGGCGGCGCTCAGCGATGGTCATTGAGCGAATGATGGCTTCGGTGCGGTCAATTTCTTTTTCGTCAAAGTTGTCGAGCTGTTTGCGCATAGCGCCCGCGCCTGGCATCATTCCGAGCATGCTCTTAAGTGAACCCATTTTGCGCAGCTGCTGCATCTGATCTAAGAAGTCTTCGAGAGTGAACTGGTCTTTTGCCAGCTTCTCGGCCATTTCGCGAGCTTCGGCTTCGTCGAAGTTCTTCTGGGTGGTCTCGATGAGGGTGAGAATGTCACCCATGTCGAGAATGCGGCTGGCCATGCGGTCTGGGTAAAACGGCTCGAAGGCTTCGAGTGACTCGCCGGTTGAGGCAAACATGATTGGCTTGCCAGTGACCGAGGCCACCGAAAGTGCGGCACCACCGCGGGCATCGCCGTCGAGCTTGGTGAGCACAACGCCGGTGATTCCAACGCCATCTTCGAAGGCTTTGGCAACGTTGACGGCGTCTTGACCGATCATCGAGTCAATGACAAACAAAACTTCGTCAGGGTCGGTGGCCTTGGAAATGTCTCGAGCCTGTTTCATCAGCTCTTCGTCAATACCGAGGCGACCAGCGGTGTCAACGATTACAACGCTGAACTGCTTTTGGTTGGCATGCTTGATGGCTTCTTTTGCGACCTTGACTGGGTCACCAACACCGTTACCCGGCTGAGGCGCAAAAACACTAACGCCAGCGCGCTCGCCAACAACCTGCAACTGGTTCACCGCGTTTGGGCGCTGAAGGTCGGCTGCAACCAACAGCGGAGTTTGGCCTTGGTCTTTGAGCCACTTGGCCAGCTTGCCAGCCAAGGTGGTCTTGCCCGAACCCTGAAGACCGGCGAGCATAATGACGGTTGGTGGCTTCTTAGAAAACTGCAAGCGACGCTGTTCGCCGCCCAAAATTTTAACGAGCTCGTCATTGACAATCTGCACAACCTGTTGAGCTGGGTTAAGTGACTTCGAAACCTCGTCACCCATGGCTCGCTCGCGAACCGCGGCAACAAAGTCTTTGACAACCTCAAGCGCAACGTCAGCCTCGAGCAGCGCGCGACGAATTTCGCGCAGCGTGGTGTCGATGTCGGCGGCACTCAGGCGGCCTTTGCTGCGCAGGCTCTTAAACGTGTCGACTAAACGGTCAGACAGATTGTTAAACATCGAACTCCTTGGGGGTTGGTTTCAAGATTACCAAGTGTCAAACTATTGGCATGGGCTCTGTGCACGAAACCCCGCGAATCGCGTTTGATTCGGCGCGCGCGTTTCACGATTGGTTGGCGCAAAATCACGACCGCGAGGGCGGCATTCTGGTGTCGGGCTTTCGCGCTTCGGTTTGCAGCGTGACCATGAGCTACGACCAAATGCTCGACGTTGCCCTGAGCTGGGGCTGGGTGCCCCGCCCAAGTCGCGACCTCGAATCGGGTCAGACCCTTTTGTCGTTCGAACCGTTCAACTACAAGGATGCCCTGCCGGCCGCACATCGCTCACGACTGCAGGCTTTGCACGCTGCTGGTCGCTTGCGCCTGCCGGCGCTCAAGTTGCTCGACTATTAGTTTCGTCTAACAACTGACCACCGATTAGGCCGTGCAGATAGCTAATGACTGCATGTCGATTTTTGAGGCTTGCAACTGGCCGCCATAGACATACCTCAGGCTGAATGACCTCATTTGTTTTGGCTTACAAATATTGATTGCCCGTTGCAAGTCAGTTAGCTTCGGGGCGCCAGATAGGCGCACGGTAACCGTTAACTGCAAGTTATGGTCCGACAGAGTCTTGAATTTAGGCTTTTCAGTTGCTTTAAAGCTCACTAGATTGCCGTCAGCCGTTTGAGCAGAAATTTTGATTGAACCGACACATTGTTTCTTGATCCCGACTAACACAATGTCGAAAAAGTAGCCTTTAACACCGTTCGCCAGGCTACCAAAGGTGGTGTCTGTTGAGACACTTGGTGATACGGCTCGTGACGAACATGAAGTTGAATTTGTGGAGGCCTCTGCCTCTAGGCAAGGACCTGTCAAGAACGACGTGGCTAAGCCAGCGACTAACACTAGTGATGTGATTTGTTTGCGAAAAAGCATTCCTCATGACCTCCAAATTCCGCAGTTCATCCAAGGCTTGGCAATAGAGTTGTTCCCCCGCTTGAGATTGTGCCAGAGCAAACATTTAGTGAGCCAGGTTCAGCTGCTAAGAAACCACTTTGGGAACCGTAATGGATCAAAAATCCAAGTTGTAACCAACTGTTGTGCTTGCATGACGAATCAAAGTTTGGTCGTGAGAGGGAAACCAGAGATGCAAATGCATAATCCCCAGATTTTTTCTGGGTGCGATTAATTTGGAGCCCCTTTAGCAGTGTTTTTTGTCCACCGGCTGCAGTGGTGCCTATGAAATCTATTTTCAATCTGCAGGCAGAATGTTGGTCGCGAACCTCAACTTGAATCCAATCTTTAGATATTGAAAATACTGACGAGTGAATGACCTTTACTTTTGGCGCTAAGGCAACCTGAGAGCACGATGGAGACGCTTCTGCTGGGCTTATGGCCACCAGGCAGGTTGCACCAATTGCCAGGGCCACCAATGCGAACCCAGACTTTAAGCGACCTGGTTCGCCGATATATTCTTTTATCTTTAGCAAGTTGCAGCCACCCAACTGGTAGTGAAATTTGTGTTTGAGCTTGTATTGCTAGTTGTCTGACACAGGATTCCCGGCTGACCGGTCTGAATCTTTACATACGGTTGACTCGAAATGTAGTGAAAGCTCGAGTCAGATGCAGTTTCAGCCTGAACATTTGACCATGAAATCACGTTGTAATCATCAAGGTAACTGCTCATCTTTTCCATGATCCATTCCGCGGTTCCTCCATTGAAAACCCATCCTGATGGACCAGTAAGGTGACAACTTAGTGTTCCACCCGCGACGGACTGGTCATCGAGGTAGAAATACGCGGTGTTACTGCTTCGTTGGAAACTCATGTTTTGATAGATCGTGTGCCCCACCGGTATCGGTGCGTAACTGCCACACAGGGGCATAGGCATTTCGGTATTCGCGAATTCTGAGAACGGAATCCACCCTTTCAACAACCCACTGCTGTTGAAGAAGTCACAGCGTGTAACTCCCTGTTGAACCAGGTCGTTGGTTCTGCCACTGTAGCCACCAAGGCCAATCCAAGCAGACGAGGCAGAAGCGTAGTTGCAAGATGTGGTTATTTGGGGAATGACGAAGTTGCCCTTCACCGCAACATAGGTAGGGGAAGTAGAGCCATACGAACCTACAAGCCAACCACCCCATTGTGGCTGGTAAGCAGTCGATGCAGCAGAGTTAGAAGTTTTTAGTTCTATTGCCGCATTCGGCGCATTCGGCCGCACATAGTTTGCATGTACTGTGTTCCACTCTTGCAAATCAATAGCTTTGCTAGGTCGAGGATCAATGTCGTAAGTAGCCAACTCTCTGTCACTCGCAGTAAGCGGATTGAAGTCTGCAGGCGGATAAGGCACCGTCATGACGCTACCGTCAGGCAAGTTATAGGTGTAAAGCGCACCACTATCTGACAATTGCGAAACTACAGCATTCACTGTTACTTCAGATACCGTTGAAGTCGAGTCGTCTACAGTAGCCACGTCGTCAGCGTGAACTGTTTGACCTGTTCCGAAAAAAGACAGCACGACTACCAATAAACCAGCGGTATATTTAGCAGGTCTTGAATTTAAAATCACGTTTTTTCCTCCCCAAATCGGCCTCCCCTCGAAGCCGTTGCCTAAACGTAACACACAATTTTTTACAATGTCAACATTCTTGACAAATTTGCTTGCCGCGGGATCAGGTTCGGGCTATTGACCCACAAGGCCCTGAGCAAACTGCTCGGCCTCAAAGAACGCAAAGTCGTCAGCGCCTTCGCCGAAACCGATGAGTTTGACCGGCACGCCGAGTTCTTTTTGAATCGTGTAGACGATGCCACCCTTTGCTGTTCCATCAACCTTGGTTAGCACAACACCGGTGATGCCAGCTGCCTCGGCGAAGGCCTTGGCCTGAACCAGGCCGTTTTGACCTGTGGTGGCGTCGAGCACGAGAAGGGTTTCGCTAACGCGAGCGTTCTTTTCGATAACTCGGCGAATTTTTCCTAGTTCGTCCATCAAACCCTGCTTGTTTTGCAGACGACCTGCGGTGTCGATGATGACGATGTCGGCTTTGTCTTCGATGGCTGTCTCAACCGCTTTGAACGCGACCGATGCTGGGTCTTGGCCGTCGGTTTCACCTGCGACGAGCTTGGCGCCGGCACGCTGCGCCCAAGTTGCAACCTGCTCAACCGCCGCCGCTCTAAACGTATCGGCAGCGCCGATAACAACCTGCCAGTCACCCTCGGCAAGCCATTTGGCTAGCTTGCCGATTGTTGTGGTCTTGCCAACGCCGTTCACGCCAACCACCAAGAAAACGTAAGGCAGGTTGGGGCCGTCGAGGTTGAGCGCGCGGTTCGGCGCGTCAAGGGCATCGGTCAAAACCCGCACCAAGATTGCCTTTAGCTCAGCCTCACTTGACGCACCCTCGGCTTTAGCGATGACCTTGACCTGGCGAACCACCTCGGCGGCTGCGAGCACACCAAAGTCAGCGAGAATCAGAATGTCTTCGAGGGTGCTGAGATCGTCGGCGTCGAACTTAGTGCCAGAAAACATTGAGCGAATGCGCGATGCGAAGCTGCGACTGCCGTTGATGGTGGTTGTTGCAGACTTGATTTTGGTCGGCTCGACGACGGTGAAACCGCCGCTGGCTGGCACGTTGGCGGCCGATGGCGCCCCAGTGGTTGCGGCGACGGAGGTAGAGCCAGAGGCCTCTGCGCCGGCAGGTGTTGTGTCAGAAGCCGGGGTTGCCGAAGGGGAATCCGTCGTTTTCTTTTTAAACCAGTTGAAACCTGCCATTAGCGAGCCAACTCTTCAATGCGTTGGCCAACCACCGCTGAGATGCCGTCTTGGCGCATCGAGACGCCATAGAGAGCATCGGCGATCTCCATCGTGCGCTTCTGGTGGGTGATGATGATGAGCTGCGAGTTGGTGCGCAGGTCTTGAAAAATCTGAAGCAGGCGGCCGAGGTTTGAGTCATCAAGGGCTGCCTCGACTTCGTCCATGACATAGAACGGCGAAGGGCGCGCTTTGAAGATCGCAATGAGCAGTGCAACTGCAGCCAATGAACGCTCACCACCTGAAAGCAATGAGAGGCGCTCAATCTTTTTGCCTGCAGGGCGCACGTTGACCTCAAGGCCGGTGGTGAGCATGTCGTCTGGGTTCGTCAAGAAAATCGAGCCGGTGCCGCCAGGGAACAACACTGGAAACACCTTTTCAAATGCAGCGCGAGTGTCTTCGAAAGCATCTGCAAAGATCTGCTGCATCTTGAGGTCGAGCTCTTCGATGATCTGCATGAGGTCTTTGCGAGTCTGAGTGAGGTCGGCAAGCTGTTCGGTCAAGAACTGGTGGCGCTGCTCAAGAGCGGCAAACTCCTCCAGGGCCAACGGGTTGATCTTGCCCAAGCGCTCGAGCAGTCGCTCGGCGTCGTGCAGGCGCTTGAGCTGTGCCTGTCGCGAATAAGCCTGCGGCTGAGCCTCGGGCGATTCAGGGTCTGCGTCTGGGCCGGTGCTAGCCGTGCCTGGAATCAAAACATCTGGACCATATTCGGCAACCAAAATCTCAGGGGTGAGACCAAGTTCTTCGTGGGCGCGAGTTAGCAAACCTGTTAGGTTGAGTCGTTTTTCGTGGTTAGAAAGCTCAACCTCGTGAAGTTGCTGGGTTAGCGTGCCCAACTTGATTTGAATCTCGGCGGTTTCGCCGCGAAGTTTGACCAACTCAGCGTTTTGGTTAGCTCGCTGAGTTTCAAGGTCGTGCAGAGCGATTTTTGAAGCACTGGCACTCTCGGCAAGGCCGTTCATGACGGTCGGCAAAACAGCCAAAACCAACTGGGCTGAGTTGAGCTGTTGCTGCTGTGCTGCGGCTGCGATGCGCGCGCGTTCGATTGCCTCGCGGGCTGCTACTACCTGAGTTCGGAGTTCTTTGGTGGTTGCCTGCTGCACGCGAAGGCGTTCGCTGGCCGCGCCAAGCTCAATGCGAAGCTCTAGTTCGCTCTGGCGCGCGGTTTCGAGTGCTTCGGCAAGAACGCTGCGATCGCCGAGGGTTGTTGCTGGGCGCTCGGCCTCGCTGAACGAGTCGAAAGCTTTGTTTGCTTCGGCAAGTTTGGCTTCGGCCTCGGCAAGTGACTCGCTGGCACGGGCAACAACCTGAGCCAAACGGTCGCGCTCGCCGGTGGTCGCCTCAACGGCAACTCGGGCACGACCAAGCTTTTCGGCGTTGGCGGCGAGCGCTGCGTCGTGCTCTTTGAGCTCGGCGAGCGCCGTGCGAACGGCATCTTTGGCGTTGGCTTCGTCGGCGCGGGCCTGCATGAGCTGAGCGTTTAGCGACTCGATGGTTGCGTTTAGCTCGGCTAGTGAGACTTCGGCTGCATCGCGCTCGGCGATTAGCTCAAGCTTTGAAGCCTGATCGTTGCTGCCACCGCGCAAAACGGTTTCGGCTAGCAGGTCGCCATCTAGCGTGATGAGTTGAAAACTTGAGTTAGCAGCGTCGGCACCATAAAAAGCGCGGGCGTCAGCTAGGTCAGCGACAACCACAATGTTTTCGAGAAGGGCTAACACACTGGTGGGCGCCGTGACAAGTTCGGCTGCACGCTTTGCCCCAGAGTCGCCAGCCTTTAGTGGGGTGGCCCTACCCTGCAAGGCCTTTGCCTCAACATCAGCTACAACCAGAGAAACCCGGCCGCCCTTGTTGCTCTTTAGATAGTCAATGGCATCTAAGGCGCTTTCGCGACTGTCGGCAACGATTGCATCGGCGAGCGCACCGAGCGCTGCGGCGATGGCTGTTTCATAACCCTTGGCGGTCTTGACGTGGTTTGCAAGCAGCCCGCGCACACCTTTGAGGCCAGCAGCAGCCAGCAGGCTGGCACCGTCTTTTTGGTCGAGCATCAGGTTTAGCGCTGAACGCTTGGCCGATAGTGCGTCGCGCTCACGCTCGTTTTGGTGAAGTTGGTCGCGAAGCTCTTCAATGTTTGCTGTGATGACGCTCTGCGCAGCGGTTGCAGCCTCATAGCGCACCTCTGGGCCTTCAGCACGGTTCACCGGGCCTGACTGAGCCTGCACTTGAGCTTCGAGAGCTTCGAACTCTTGACGGCGCAACTCATAGCGCTCAACCGCACCAGCCTCGGCTGTGAGGCTGCGCTCAAGTTCTTCGCGCATCGAGGTGGCACGTGACTCTGCTGCCACGCAGGCACTCTGCAAGCCTGCTAGCTGTGTGTCAAAAAGGCTGATGAGCGCGGTTTGTTCGGCAAGCTCTTGATCGTGGGCCTCTAGCGCGTTGCGAGCTTCGGCACGGGTGGCCTCCCCCGCAGCTAGCGAAGCCTTGAGCCCTTCAACGGCTGCTTCAAACTCGCGCACGAGAAGTTCAGATTCGTTGGCTTGGTCTTCTAGTGCGGCTGGGTCAACCTGAGCGGCACTAACCTGGCCCTGACTGCCCAATAGCGCAACGCGCTGGTTTGCCATGCTCAGCAGCGAACGCAACTGCTCTTGCATGCTGTCGAATCGATAGGCGAGGTTGCGAGCCTCGTCAACCTTGCTCGAAACCAGTGTGGCTTCAAGCTCAGTTAGGCGCACTTGGTTTTCGGCCAAGAGCTCTTGCAAAATGTTGCGCTCACTGCGCAGGTCGTGCTCGTTTTTGCCAGTACCGGCAAGCTCGGTTTGAAGAGCCACCACGTCGTCGGCTAGCACGCGAGACTTAGCATCGCGCAGGTTCGCGGCAATGCCGGCGGCTTCGCGAGCAACTTCGGCCTGCTGGCCGAGTGGCTTGAGTTGGCGGCGCACTTCACCAGCGAGGTCGTTCAAGCGGGTCAGGTTGGCCTGCATCGCGTCGAGCTTGCGCTCGGTTTTTTCTTTGCGGCGGCGGTGCTTCAAGATTCCCGCAGCCTCTTCGATGAAACCTCGGCGCTCTTCAGGTGTTGCTCGCAAAACGCTGTCGAGCTGGCCTTGACCAACAATCACGTGCATTTCGCGGCCCAAGCCTGAGTCGCTCAAAAGCTCTTGAACATCTAGCAGGCGGCAAGCCTCACCGTTGATGGCATATTCTGAACCGCCATTGCGAAACAGGGTTCGGCTAATGGTCACTTCGCTGTAGTCGATCGGCAGTGCGCCATCGGCGTTGTCGATGGTGAGCTGCACCTCGGCGCGACCGAGTGGGCTCTTGGTGGTGGTGCCGGCAAAAATGACGTCTTCCATCTTGCCACCGCGCAGCGTCTTAGCGCCCTGCTCGCCCATCACCCAGGCGAGAGCGTCAACCACGTTTGACTTGCCCGAACCGTTAGGGCCGACCACGCAGGTCACGCCAGGTTCGAAGGCAAAAGTTGTTGGCGTCGCAAAAGATTTGAAGCCCTTGAGTGTCAAGCTTTTTAGATACAAAGCTGCACTCCTTTAGGCTGAGGCCGGGCGATTTGCACAGACCATTTTTCGACGGATGCTCCCGCACACCATTTTCAGCACACGAGAGTTAGAACCTTGATTTTATCGCTTTAGAGCACCCGTTTAGACGGTTTAGCCTTTGAGCTTTTGGCAGCGAGGGCAAAAATGCGAACCGCGGTTAGCCCATTGCTCGCGTTTGATGTGAGCACCACAACGATTGCAAGGCTGACCGGTCTGCCCATAGGCGTTTAGCGACACCGAAAAATAGCCTGATTCGCCGTTCACGTTTTTGTATTGATCATCAAATGAGGTGCCACCTTGGGCAACCGCTGCGCGCAAAATGCTCACAACGTTTTGATAAAGCTCATTCACTTTTGCCGCGCTGATGCTCGAAGCAGTCTGGTCGTAGTGCAGTTTGGTTGCCCAGAGTGCTTCGTCGGCATAGATGTTGCCCACACCGCTGATTAGTTGCTGGTCGAGCAGCGCGCGCTTGATGCCGGTTTGCTTGGTGCTAAGTCGCTTGACCAGTGCTTTGACATCGAAGGCTGGGTCGAGGGCATCACGCGAGATGTGCGCTGCGGTTTCTGGCAGGCGATTCAACCACCACGGGCTTGAGGTTGGGGCAAACTCGTTTTGGTAGCCGCCTGGGCCGGCATCCGTCGTGTTCATTAGGCGGTCGATTGCTAACGAACCAAAAATGCGCTGATCTATGAACCGAAACTCGATTAGCTCACCGGCAGCGAAACCGCCACCGCTAAAAGCATCACCGTTTGAAAGTTGAGCTGGGCCGGCGGCCTGAACCACCATCGTCACTCGATTGCACTTGTCGGGTTCAGCGCCAGGCAGGCGAAGCAGCATCTGCCCGCTCATGCCCAAGTGACCCACGAGCGCCAAAGAGGTTTCAGCAGGGTTGGAGTCGCCGGCTAGTTGCAGCGGCAGCCACAAGAACTTGCCACGGCGAACCACCGCCAAAATGCGAGCGCCAACCAGGGTTTGAACAAAGTCGGCGGGGCCAGCCTGGTGCCGCTTGAGAGACCGAACGTCAAAGATTTCAACAGACTTGATAACCGCGTTGCTAAGTGCCGGCGCTAGCCCAGCGCGAACGGTTTCAACCTCGGGCAACTCAGGCAAGTGGCGCACCATTCGCGTCAATGGCCAGTTTGGCCACCGCAGCCGCGGCAGCCTCAGAGTTCGCAGTCTTCACAGAGGTAGCACTGCCCTCGCCGGCCAGCTCGCCCCCAATAAAGATCTGAGCGAAATAAGTGCGGTTGTGAGGCGGGCCTTCGAATCGCGATTCATAAACCGGTTGCTTGAGGTTATTGCGTTGGCAATACATTTGCACGGTGGTTTTTGGGTCGGCGTTTTCACGCAGAGCATCTGGGTTTTTGAGAAGCGGGAGGATGAAGCGTTCGATCACAGCCCGAGCAGCATCGATGCCGGCGCTGACATAGATTGCGCCAAAGATCGCCTCAACCGCATCGGCCAAAATGTTATCGGTGTCGCGACCGGTCTTTAGCTTCACCGAGCGGCCAACTCGAACGTGAGCCTCAAGACCAAGCTGCTCAGCCACAATCGTCAAAGCCTTTGCGCTGACCACAGCGGCACGCAACTTAGTGAGCTCACCCTCGGGCAAGTCATGAAACGTGTCAAAAAGGTGCACAGAAACAACAAAACCCAACACCGAGTCGCCTAGAAACTCTAGACGTTCGTTGTCGGGTAGGTTGCCTTGCTCATAAGCATATGAGCTGTGAGTTAGAGCCAACTGCAACAACTGGGGCTCAATGTGAACCCCGAGTTGTTTGCTTAGCTGCTCTAGACCTGTCATTTAAGACTAGGCGTCGGCGACTCTGCGGCCCTTGTATTCCATGAATAGTGGGGTGCCGTTAGAGTCTTCAACAACGTTTGCACGGTGAGGAAGGCTATAGACGGTCTTGCCGTTAACGATGGTCTTGACAAGCGCAACAGGCGCGGCCTTCCACTGTGAACGACGAGCGTGAGTGCGGGCACGCGAAAGGCGGCGTTTTGGTACTGGCATTTTAGTCCTCTTCTTTGATCTGAAGCTTTGTTAGCTCACTCCAGCGCGAATCAATCGGTGCCTCGTGAACGTGATTTGGGTTGTCAGCTAACTTCAAACCGCATTCTGCACAAAGCCCTTGACAGGCTTCATCACAAACGGGTTGAAATGGAAGGCTTAAAACGACCGCATCTCTGACAACTGGTTCAAGGTCGATTTTCTCGTCTTGAATTTCAAAGTCATCTTCTGAGTATCTAGAATAGGCGAAAAGTTCTTGAAAATCTACTTCGACAGGCAGTGTCAGCGGGTCTAAACAACGACTGCACTCTGTTTTTGCGTCACTTTCGGCCAAACCGGTCACCAAAATGCCCTCGTGAACTGATTCAAGACGGCCGCTCAACTGCACTTCAGAGCCAGCAGGCAAAGTAACAGCACCGGCACCAAAGGCTTCGTCGAGTTTGATTTCAAAGTCGAAACGGCGCAGGGTGCCAGGCTTATTGATGAGGTCGTGAACCGCCACGACAAAAGAGTTTTGCGACATTCGAGCTCCCTAAGCCTTGCGGTTCGAAGCTGAAGAAGCCAACGCACGAGCAACTGCTGAAGGCACATATTCGTCAACCGAGCCGCCCAGGTCAGCAACCTGCTTCACAAGCGAGCTCGAAACAAAGCCGTTCTGCGGGCTAGCTGGCATGAAGATGGTCTCGACGTTAGCGAGATCGCGGTTTACAAAAGCCATCGGCAACTCATATTCCAAGTCGGCGTTGTTTCGCACGCCCTTCAACAAAGCCTTCGCACCAACCATGCGGCAATAGTCAACGAGCAAACCGCTGTCGAGTGTGTCAATCACAATCTTTGAAACATTGCTCGAAGGCATTGGCGTGCCAAAACGGCCAGCCTCGCTCAGCGAAGCACGAATCAGCTCAACACGCTCAGCGCTCGAAAAACGAGGAGACTTCGCAGGGTTGTGCACCACCACAATGTGCAGTTCGTCAAAAAGGTGAGCCGCACGAGCGGCGATGTTCAAGTGACCAAAAGTTAGCGGGTCAAAAGAGCCAGGGTAAACAGCGATTGAAGACATAAAACTAGGTTAGCCCTTGCTCAGGTTCTCTTGGCGGGCTGCATCTAAATTCGTGAGAACTTCAGCCAAATTTGGGTGTTTTTCGAGGGTAGGGTCAGCGGTCAGCAACTTGTCGGCAAGCTCACGAGCGCGCACAATCAGGTCAGCATCGCGAAGCACCCTCAACAATCGCAAACTCGAACGAACGCCAGACTGGCTAGCACCCAAAACATCGCCCTCACCGCGCAACTCGAGGTCGATTTCGCTCAACTTGAAACCATCGAGAGTGTCGGCAACGGCGCGCACCCGCTCGAGAGCCAAAGACCCGTTCTCGGCAGCAGTCATTAGCAAACACAAACCGGCGTTGCCACCACGACCCACACGCCCGCGCAACTGGTGCAGTTGCGACACACCAAAACGGTCAGCGTCAAGCACCACCATAAGAGTCGCATTCGGCACGTCAACGCCAACCTCAATCACCGTTGTCGAAACGAGCACGTTAATCTCACCCGAAACAAAACGCGCCATGGTCTCATTTTTTAACTCGGATGCCAGCGCCCCGTGCATCGGCTCAATCGTCAAACCAGCCAACACGGGGTTAGCGCGAAGCGCCTCGACCATAGTTTCAACCGCAGCCAACGGGCGACGTGGCTTGGGCGCGGCGTTCACATCAGCGGCCAAACCAGAGCCTGCCGCACCAGAGGCCACAGCAAAAAGATCATCGTCAGCATCAAGCTCGAGGGGCGCCTCAGCCTCATCTTCGCTCTCACTAATTCGCGGGCAAACGACAAACACCTGGTGCCCCTTGGCCACCTCTTCGGCAACGCGACTCCAAGTGCGCGCAATCAACGAAGGCTGCGAAAGTTGCACCACGTGAGAAGTAATAGCTTGGCGGCCGGCAGGCAACTCGGTGAGCGTCGAGATGTCGAGATCGCCAAACACACTCACAGCTAGAGTGCGCGGAATCGGCGTTGCAGTCATCGTCAAGACGTGTGGAGCGGTTCGACCTTTTTGGCGCAGGGTTTCGCGCTGCTCAACGCCGAAGCGGTGTTGCTCATCGATAACCACCATGGCAAGGTCATAAAACTCGACCTTGTCGGCGAGCAGTGCGTGTGTGCCGACCACAAGCTGCGCCTTGCCACTAACGATCTGCAGCAGCGCACGTTTGCGGTCGGCGGTGTTCTGCGAACCGGTGAGCAATGTGACGCCGAGTCGCGCGGCAAGGTCGTCACCAAGTGTTCGCCGAATCGAAGCTAAGTGCTGCGCAGCCAAAACTTCGGTCGGCGCAATCATCGCCGACTGCCCACCTGATTCGGCAACGGCCAACATCGCCCTCAGAGCAACCAGTGTCTTGCCCGAACCTACCTCACCCTGCAATAGGCGATTCATAGGGTGACCCGATGCCAAGTCTTCGAGAATCTCGTTGCCAACCGACCGCTGCCCATTGGTCAGCTCAAACGGGAGGCTCTTGTCAAAGGCAGCTAACAGGCCGTCAGAGGCCACAGCGCGCACATCGGTGGTTATGTGAGCCAACTCGGCCTTGCGACGAATCAAGGCTGCCTGCAAAACAAAAGCTTCGTGAAAACGCAGCGTGTCTCGCGCACTTTGCCAATCGTGAGCAACCGCCGGCTGATGAATCTTGCGCATCGCGTCATCTATAGCAAGCAGACCTTCTGAGGCCGCAACCTCATCGGGCAACTCGTCAACTAACGCAGGCAAAGTGTCGAGCACCACGCCCATCGCACGGCCAATGGCCCACGTGGTCACCGACGAAGCTGCAGGGTAAATCGGAATCGGTTGCAAAGCCCACCGCGCCGCCTCAGCCGAGTCAACTTCGTCGTCAAAAAGCTCATATTCTGGGTGCGCCAACTGCAAGCGCCCGTTGAAGGCGCCAATCTTGCCGGCGAATAATCCTCGCGAACCAGGTTTCAAATCTTTCTGACGCCAAGCCTGGTTGAAAAACGTCAAAGTCAAAAACGCTGAACCGTCAGTTATGCGCACCTCAAGAAGGTGCGACGTTTTACCTGACATGCGCCGTTCTTTAAAATCGACAATCTCAGCAACCACAGTCACTGGCTCACCAATGGGAACTTCGGCGATTGGCGTCAGGTCACCGCGCACGGCATAACGCCGAGGGTAATGCTGCAACAGGTCAGCCACAGTCACCAAACCAAGGTGGCGGGCAAAAGCCTTCGCCGTGCGATCACCCAAAAGGCGGTCGAGTTTGGTCTGCGGCAACAACATAAAACAATCTTCGCCGACAACCAAGGCGCGCGCCTGCATTAAGCTCTAATCAACATGACAAGAATCATTTCAGGCGTCGCAGGCTCACTAAAGTTGGCCTCCCCCGCAAAATCAACCCGCCCAACCAGCGACCGCGTGCGCGAAAGCATCTTCAGCCGCATCGACGCGCGAGGCATTGTCGAAGGCGCAATCGTCGCCGACCTCTATGCCGGCACCGGCGCCTTGGGGCTAGAAGCTCTTAGCCGTGGTGCGGTCAACGCCGTGCTCGTCGAGAGCAATCGTCAGGCCGCTGCAGTGTGCGAAATCAACTGCAAAAAAGTTGACAAAAATCTCTTTGCCGAGGGCGTTGACGTGCGCATCAAAGTCGTCATTCAACCCGTCAACACGTTCTTGACCACAGGCGAAGCCACCCCAACATTTGACCTAGTTTTCATCGACCCACCATATGACGTGAGCAACGACGAGGTCACCGAAAACCTTGAAAACCTGCTCGCGTGGCTAAAGCCAGACGCCACAATCGTTCTCGAACGCTCAAGTCGCACCGAGGTGCCGACGCTGCCGACCGGTTTGGTTCTTGACGAAACCAAGAGTTATGGCGACACCGCGGTTTATTGGCTCAACCTCGGCTAATCTCTAGGCTCTAACCAGCGTTAGCTTGCAACGCGTTTGTTGAGATATGGTCGTCTTGCACCATTGGGGCAAGTCTCGGTCGGGCCTTCCAAAGATTTAAAGAGTGAAAGATCATTTTGTTCAGGTGAACACGCCGTTGATGCCGGTTTCTACAACTTTTACGGGAACGGGTTGATTAATTTCAATTTCGGCAACAACTTGGTCTTTTGTTGCCGGGTCTGTGAGTCCAAAAGCAACGAGAATGCTTGCACAATCCAGCCCGATATCGGCGCTAGGTAATTTAACCACTCCTTGAGCTTCAAGTCTGCCCAAAGTCGCTTCAGTCGCAGCCTTTGATGCTTCGAGTTGCCTGAGATTGAACGGAACCTGCTTCTCGATGATCACAGTGTCTCTAAAAATTGAATGCAAGTCGTTGCTCACTTTCGCGGGAACTTCACCACGCCAACTCAAGATCAAAACGAAGCTGCTGGTCATTCTTAGATCGGCAAAATCGTTGTATTTTGACAAAATGTACTTTTCGTTTTCGTATGTATGACCAAAAACTTCTGTTGGCAGCACCTTGTGCGATGAAATTAATTCATTCTGAGTGGTTACATAACTTGCCAATGCCGTTGTCGATGCCGCGATGCCGAGGCAAACGCCGATTGCTATGTGTTCGAGTTTCAAATCAGACCCCCTAAGAATTGCAAACCAAAACCCAGCACCGTTAGACCAATGCTCCCGGATCCATTTCAGACATCCGCAGTGTCAGCATACAATCAAGCGGGTGCGACTTTGGCTTCTAGCAGTGGCAATTAGGCAACCCGATGTGAACCTCTTGCAGAGAACCCCGCTTTGTCGCTGGGTCAAACATCATTGCACCAGACTGATCGAGGAACCTGCCAAGCAAGTCAATGTTCGATGTTTATTTCATCGACCCACCATATGACGTGAGCAACGACGAGGTCACCGAAAACCTTGAAAACCTGCTCGCGTGGCTCAAGCCAGACGCCACAATCGTTCTCGAACGCTCAAGTCGCACCGAGGTGCCGACGCTGCCGACCGGTTTGGTTCTTGACGAAACCAAGAGTTATGGCGACACCGCCATTTTTTGGCTGAACCTCGGCTAGTTCAGTTACAGCACCAGAATGTCATCGGTTGCCACAACGTGAATGGGCAGGCCGTTGAAACCTTCGATTTGGGCCTTGACAGCACTTGCCTGGTTTTTGTCAATCACATTGATCGAGACTTCAACGCCTGAAAAGTCAACTGCAAAGTCTGTGATTGCAGAGTCGATCTTTTTATGTTTCAACAAAGTATCGATTAGCTTCAGTGCCTCAAATTTTGCATTCGCTAACTCTGAATGGGTGAAAGCCGCGCCTTCAATCTTGAGTGGAATTTCACCGAAAAGCTTGTGCACCTCGGCTTTGGCCCGCTCAGGCATTTGGCCCTTGAAATAGACCACGACACCACTTTTGTCGTCGAGACGAAGCCCTGCAAAGTTTTCATAAGAATTCAAGGTTTGCGTGAGCTGTTCAGTCATCTGGGCAAACACCGGTGATGCAAACGAATAGTTGCCGGCTTTAGTCTCGGTGGTTTGCGAAGCACTCTCGCTTGAATTGGGGCGGCTAATGCCAGGCAATACAACTGACGCTAGGGCCAGACCGAGTGCCGAGCCAACTGCCAAACCCGTGACCGCACCTTTGGCAAATGAAATTTTTCGAATTGAAACCATGTTTAAAACCCCCACTTGTGTGGCGAAATGAAAAACTCAGTTCGCTTTACTTTCTAAACCTAGCGGTAAAACAAAAAAAATCTACTGCCGGTTTCTTACCAGAGGTGTCGCTCAGGCGAACCGATGTAAACCTGCTGTGGGCGGCCAATCTTGGTCGCTGGGTCAACCATCATTTCGCGCCAGTGGGCGATCCATCCTGGCAAGCGGCCCATCGCAAATAGTGCGGTGAACATCTTTGGTGGGAACCCCATGGCCTTGTAGATGACACCGGTGTAGAAGTCAACGTTTGGGTAGAGCTTGCGTTCGACGAAGTATGGGTCAGCAAGTGCTGCTGCCTCGAGCTGCTTCGCGATGTCGAGCAGTGGGTCATTGACACCCAACTCTGCTAGAACGCTGTCGGCAGTTGCCTTAACGATCTTGGCGCGAGGGTCGAAGCTCTTATAAACGCGGTGGCCAAAGCCCATGAGGCGAATGCCATCTTCTTTGTTTTTGACGCGCTCAACATATCGCTCGACCGATTCGCCACTGTCACGAATGTGAGTGAGCATCTCAAGAACGGCCTCGTTAGCGCCACCGTGAAGCGGGCCAAACAGGGCGCTGATTCCAGCTGAAACCGAAGCAAAGAGATTTGCCTGGCTCGAACCAACTAGGCGCACAGTTGAGGTTGAACAGTTCTGCTCGTGGTCAGCGTGAAGCACCAAAAGCGTGTCTAGCGCTTTGGTGACGATCGGGTTCTGAATGTATGGCTCAGCCATGTTGCCAAAGTTGAGGCGCAAGAAGTTCTCAACCATGCTCAGCGAGTTGTCTGGGTAGAGCAGTGCTTGACCCAAGCCACGCTTGTGAGTGTAGGCGGTCAAAACCGGCATCTTGGCGAGCAAACGAATGGTCGAGAGTTCAACCTGCTCAGCGTCGTGCGGGTTCAACGAGTCTTGATAGAAAGTCGATAGCGCGGATACTCCCGAAGCCAACACCGACATCGGGTGAGCGTTCTGAGGGAACGCGTCGAAGAAACCCTTGAGGTCTTCGTGCAAAAGTGTGTGGCGGCGCAGACGGCCGTCGAAGTTTGAAAGTTCAAACTCGTTTGGAAGCTCGCCATAAATCAGTAGGTGTGCGACCTCGAGAAAGCTCTTGTTGCCAGCAAGTTCGTCGATTGGGTAGCCGCGGTATCGAAGGATGCCCTGCTCGCCATCGATATAGGTGATGGCCGATCTGGTCGAAGCTGTGTTCACGAACCCCTGGTCAAAGCTGGTCAAACCGATGGTTGATAGCAACTTTGAGGTGTCAACGGCTGAAGGGCCATCAACGCTTTGCAACACTGGCATCTCGGCGGTTTTGTCGCCATAGCTAATGGTTACTTTTTCGTTGGAGGTCATGGTGGCTCCTGAGGGTTCTTTCGGGGTGTTTCTAGCCTATGGCATTGAGCAGGCGTGCTGCGCCCTCGGCTATGTCGGCATCGGTTGCTGTGATTGAAAAACGAACGTGTTTGCTCTCTGGGTCGCCATAAAAACTGCCAGGAACAACGACGATCCCAAGCTCGGCCATGCGGTCAACCGTGGCCCAGCAGTCTTCGCCAAGGGTTGCCCAAAGATAAAGCCCAGCCTCGCTGTGGCTGACTTCGAAACCATATTTGCGAACGGCGGGCAAGAGCACGTCACGACGCGCACGATAAAGGTCGCGCTGGTGTTCAACGTGAGAATCGTCGCCAAGTGCAACGGTCATGGCCTGTTGAACGGGCCAAGGTGTGATCATTCCAGAATGCATTCTCAGGTTGACGATGGCTTTCACGAGCGACTCGTCGCCCACAGCAAAAGCCGCGCGATAACCGGCGAGGTTCGACTGCTTGCTTAGCGAATAAACCGCGAGAACGCCAGAGAGGTCGCCCCCAATAACCCTTGGGTCGAGAATGCTCGGAATCACCTCGGTTGCCCAACTGCCCGACCAGCCAAGCTCGGCATAGCATTCGTCGCTGGCAAGCAATGCGCCGATTTCGCGGGCGCGAGCAACGGCGGCTTTCAAAAACTCAACATCGAGAACTTTGCCGTCAGGGTTGCCAGGTGAGTTGAGCCAAATCAGTTTGGCGTTAGCTGGCCAAAGCGCAGGGTCGTCTTGTGAAACAATCTCGGCACCACAGAGCGCCGCACCAACGGCATAGGCGGTGTAGGCAGCTTCAGGCTGAACCACCACGTCGCCGGCACCAAGGCCAAGCATTAGTGGCAACCAGCTGATGAACTCTTTAGAACCGATGGTTGGCATCACCTGATTTGCGTTAAGACCAGGCACTCCGCGACGACGCGCGAACCAATCAACAACAGCCTGACGAAACTCTGGCGTGCCAGCAGTCGAAGGGTAACCAGGCGCATTTGAAGCATTATCGAGCGCCTGCTGAATCACCGCAGGGGTAGGGTCAACCGGCGAACCAATAGATAAATCGACTGCTCCTCCGGCATGCAAAGCTGCTTTAGCCGAAAAAGGCTTTAGCTGTTGCCACGGATACTCGGGCAGACGATCAAACAACCGAAACCAGCCGCAACTAGGCCTGTGGTGGCAAAGCGGTGATTACTGCGTGGTCGCCACCCTCAATTAGACCAACCTTGGCAGCGCCACCAGGCGAACCGATGGTCTCAAAGAACTCAACGTTGGCCTTGTAATACTCAGCCCACTGGGCCGGGAGGTCATCCTCGTAATAAATCGCCTCGACAGGGCAAACCGGCTCGCAAGCACCACAGTCAACACACTCATCAGGGTGAATATAGAGCATGCGGTCGCTCTCATAGATGCAGTCAACAGGGCATTCGTCGATGCAAGCTTTGTCTTTGACATCAACACAAGGCAGTGCGATTACATAAGTCACGATTTGATCCTTTGAGGTGGTGTGAGTCTAAGAATATTTTAGCGGTGCCCTGAAGCGCTCTTGCTCCAGGTTTTTGGTCGAAGGCGTGGGAACAAGATGATGATCGCAATCAGCCCCATCGAGCCAAACGCCCACCAGTTGCCGAGGTCATCGCCTTGAATTAAAGCGCCACTCGAGCGAGCCTGCGAGAAGTACCAAATCGTCGCAAAAAAAGCGACGGTCATCAAATAAAGCGCGCCTAAACTGCTGCGCAACAGTCGAAGGCCGAGAGCCAAAGAGCCTGTCATAACAAGCGCAACGATTAGGCCAATCGGGGTCTGCTCGGCCCCACTGGTGTGAATGCGGTGCAACATCGTGCCAGCCAACGCAAGCAAAACGCCAAGCGGGAGGCCCCACAAGCCAACCAACACTTTGCGAATGGGCAACCACACACTTGGTCGGCGAATCAAGCGCAAACGATCTGGTGCGTCATAGCGAAGCTCCTTAGTTGGTGTGAGCGCAAAGGTTTCTGAGTTCAAAATGATTTGACTGGCGTGAGCGTTGAGAGCTGCCTTGCGAACGGCAGTAGTGGCCTCGTTGCCGATGGTGACATCGAAACGTTCGCCCGGTTCGGCAACAACCCAAAACTTAGGTGCACGACCGTTGCCAGCCTTAGCGATCTTGCGAAGGGCCAGAGCGGTTCCTTCAAATGCGGCTTTGTGGTCAGGGTGCCCAAAACCACCGTTGGCGTTGTAGGTCACAACAGCTTCTGGGCGAAAATCTTTGACAGCTTTGATAACTTCATCGGCAATAACCGAAGTGGTGACGGCCGAAAGCGCCATCTCATCGAGGTTCTTTGGCTTGCCAGGTTTGCCAAACGCGTTGATGCGCATGCCCGAGTCAAGATAGGCGCGAGTGCCGGCAAAGCGGTGTTCGACCTTTTTGTCGGCTGTGCCGAATTCTTTCAATGCGTTAATGAGCTCGTTGGTGCGAAACGCACCCAGTGCGCTTAAGTTGCCTTCAAGCGATTTGAGCTCAACTAGCTTCATTTTGCCGCGCTCGCCGCGGGTGAGTGTGAGCACCATCACGTCAGCGCCAGCGCCGATGCGGTCGGCAATAACGTGGCCGGTTGAAAGGCTCTCGTCATCTGGGTGCGCGTGAACAAACAACACTCGACGATAGTTAAAAGCTGGTTTTGCCATGTCTCAACTTTAGGCGAAGTTCAACGAGTTTCGCTGAAAGGCTTGTTAGGTTAGGGTAACCTAACTTAGACTATTGGGGAACCCCAACTTGAGAGGCAAAACTAGTGCTTGGCAGCTATTTGATTGGCATTCGCGAAGGTCTAGAAGCAGCCCTAATCATCAGCATTCTTGCTAGCTACCTAAAAAAGGTTGGCCAACAGCGCCAGATTCGCACCATGATGATTGGCGTAATCGCTGCAATCATCGCCTCAGTCGTCCTCGGCCTCGCTCTGAGCCTGAGCCTGAAAGACCTACCGGCCTACACCCAAGAGAACATCACCGGCTTCGCATCCCTTCTCGCTGTGATTTTTATCACTTGGATGATCTTCTGGATGTCAAAAAATAGTCACCGTCTAGCGCAGTCGCTGCGCAGTGGTGTTGACCGTGCGCTGGCGGGATCCTCGCTCGGTTTAGTTATGGTTGCCTTCTTGTCTGTGATTCGCGAGGGCTTAGAAACATCAATCTCGCTTTGGACAGCCGCAAAAGCCACAGGCGGCGACCAGGCTTCGATAATCGGTGCTGTTTTAGGCCTGGTTTCAGCAGCTGTGATTGGCTACCTGATGTACCGTGGCGCTGTCAAAATCAACCTCAGCCTGTTTTTCAAAATCACCGGCGCCTATCTAATAGTTATTGCGGCAAGCATTTTTGCCTATGCATTTGCAGAGTTCAACGAATCTGGGTTATTCACATTCTTGAACGGGCCAAGCTATGACCTCAGCGGCGTTATCAGTGAAGGCTCACTCATCGAAGTGATTCTCAAAGGCGCTTTTGGGTTCGCAGTTGCTCCCACCCAGATGCAAACCATTGCATGGTGTGTTTTTGCGGTCGTGGCCGGATGGCTTTATCTCAAACCACGAAAGAAAATCGTTACAAACTAGCCTGTAGCCTTTTTGGGCTATTAGATCGCCTTCACCGGCCGTTTTGGGCTAACTTATGAGTAGGTTGGGCTTGGTTAGGTTCAACTTCTCAAGTGAAGTTTTAGGGGCGAAATGTCTTATCAAGACGACGGCGGATTCTTCTCACCGATTTGCAAACACTTTATTGACCTCGAAGCGATTCGCGAAGCCGGCTGGTTGCAGTGCGAATGCGGCAAGTGGTTCAACTATTCACTTCTAGTTGACCTCGAGAGCGCCAAGTCGCGCCTCGAAGTTGCGCAAGACGACGTTCGATATCTGCAGGCAGAAG
>JBDLVN010000008.1:0-30876 GCA_039804775.1 Actinomycetota bacterium | reverse complement strand
GCCGTGCTCGAAGAAGTTCGCAAGGCAATCAACGCCGATGTGCTTCGCGCCATCGACATCGTTACCAACTAGGGTTTGATGCCCAGCGAGGCAAAACAAAAGCGTTAGATTCAAAACATGGATTCTTCTTATTGGGACGCAAAGTTCGACACCGACGACTACATCTACACCACGGTAGTCAATCGGTTCGTCAAGGAATATTGCGAACCGCTGATCGCTAAGCAACCCAAAGGCAAGATGATCGACCTTGCCGGCGGCGAGGGTCGCAACGCGATCTGGTTCTCTGAGCAGGGCTGGCAGTCAGAGAACATCGACTGGTCAAAGAAAGCCCTGAGCAAATCGCTGAAACTGGCGGAGGAGCGAGGGGTACCGTCTTTGCATTTTGCCCACATCGCTGACGCAACTGGCTTTGAGTCGGTGCTCACGCCGGTTGACATCGGTGTGGTTGCCTACCTGCAGATTGCGCAAGAAGATTTGGCCGACGCTCTCTACACCTTGGTTGACAACGTTCGACCAGGTGGGCACATTCTTGGGGTTTGGCATTCGCGTGACAACCTCGCAGAAGATTATCGAGGCCCGCAAGACCCGGCAGTGATGCCGACTGTTGAATCACTCACCGAAATTTGCGAAGAACTAGACGTTGAAATTGAGGTGCTGACCAACCGCGATGGTCAGGTGCAAACCAAGGATGGCCTCAAACCTTCGACCACAGTGGTGCTTTTGGCTCGTCGCCTCTAACGCCGCAAACGGCAAAACATCGGGGTTCGCTTAGGCTTGACCACGTGGATGAAAACTTCTGGAACGCGCGCTATGCCGCAGCCGAAAACGTTTGGTCGCTAACCCCAAATCAGTTTGTTGTTGAGCACTTGAGCTCGCTTATCGAAGCCAAGCCAGCCGGCAAAATGCTCGACCTTGCCGGTGGCGAGGGGCGTAACGCACTGTGGTTTGCGATGCGAGGATGGCAGGCCGAAGTTATTGACTTCTCGAGTATTGCCCTCGAAAAGTTCGCGGCGCGAGCTGCCGCTGCCGAAGCAGCTGAGGTTGAGGCCGGCGGCAAGGCAGGGCTGGCTTCTCGTTGTTTTGGCACGGTTGCTGATGCTACCAACCCGTGGCAAGCCAAACTTGCACCAGCTGATCTTTTGTTGGTGGCTTATTTGCAGCTCGAGGCTGCGCCGCTGGCAGACGCTATTAGCGCCGCAGTTTCACAGCTTGCACCAGACGCAACCGTGTTCATCGTGAACCACGCGCTTGAAAACCTAACTCGAGGTGCAGGTGGCCCGCAAGACGGCCGTTATTTGCAGACCATCGAGCAGTTCGAAGCGCTCGCGGGTGCTAACAGACTAAAAATCGAAACCCTCAAACTTGTCGAGCGCCAGTTTTTGGCTGGTGAAGAAACCAAAACTGCCGTTGATGTGATTCTAAAAGGCCGACTGGGCTAGCTCTAACCGCAATGGTTTGCCCATCGGGCTGCGTGGCACTGCCGAAACTTCGACCACGGCATTTGGCGCCAGGTTTTTCAAACCAAGTTTGAGCGAATCAACAAACTTCGAAAAGTCGAATTTCGGTTCGACTACAACGGCCAAACCCAGCTGGGTTAAACCAGATGTGCCCTCATAACCAAAGGCTGCGGCGTCAACCACGCCAGGTTGGGCCAAAGCGAACTCGTCTATTATGGCGGGGTCGATTTTTAAGCCTCCAGCGTTGATGATCTCGCTCTCACGACCCGCTAAGAACAGTTTTTTGTCGGCAGTGAACCGTGCTAAATCGCCTGGATAGAACCATCCGTCGTCAAAAAATATGGCGCTGGGTTCGGGCGCTTCAAAATATTCGTGTGCCATGATTGCGCGCTTAAAACGCAAAGCTCCGACTTGCCCAACGCCAACCGGTTGACGTTGCTCGTCAACGATTTCAACCGTGGTGCCCGGGGTGATCTCGCCTAGGTCAAATGGGTCATCGCTGTCATAACGACGGGCGGCTATGGTGCCAACTTCGGTGGCTCCATAAAGGTTATGAAGCGTTGCGCCGGTGAGCCGACGAAGGCGCTCGGCAATCTTGCCCGGCATCACACTGCCCGCATGTTGAATCACTTTGAGGTCAGGCAGAGTCTTGTTTGTGGCCTCAAGTTCATCGGCTATCTCGCCGAGCTGCACTGGTGAACCTTTGATAGCAGCCACCTTGCCGAGCTCAAGTTGCTTAAGGTTTGTGCTGGCATCACCAGGCACAAGATATGGCCAGCCATTAACGATTGAGGAATAAAAACTCTGAAACCCACTCACAGTGCCAACATCAAGCAGGGTCATAAACGGTTTAGTGTGCATCCAGACGCTAGCGGCAGCTTTTGCGCGCGACTCAATCATTTGCACGCTAAAGGCAACGGGTTTGGGTGTGCCGGTGGTTCCACTTGAGAACACCAGCCGGCAAATCGAATGAATCGACGCATATTCTTTTGGCGAGTTAACCAAGGTTTGAGCTGCAATCTTTTGCAGCGTCGGGCTGTCAATAAGAATCTTTTGCTCAGCTCCAGCCGGTGAATCAGCGTGCGATGTGAATAGCCAATCGGGCTTCATATTTGCAAGAGCAGCCCGAGAGCTCGGCAACATAAAGCTAATGGCTGCCTCGTGAAACACAGCCTCCAAAAAAAGTAGGTGCAGAGTTGCCGGCAGCTGCAAAGCAACGCTCTGACCAGGCATAACCCCGAGATCACGCATGAACGCAGCAATCTTTTTGACGTTGTCAAATGCCTGCTGATATGTCATTTTTTGGGTGGTGGTGGCAAACATTATGGCGTTCGGAGTTGTTGCCACGCGCAAAGCCAACCGATCAAATGGTTGAACAAAGTCAGCATCTGTTGCGGTTGCGTTGATTATTGAGTCAGTCACCTTTCAAGGTTAGGTCAAAAGGGTAAACTCGAAGTCAGAACAACCTGCTTTGGAGGCAGACTTTGACTCGAGAATACAAACTTGCAGTAATCGGTGGCGACGGCATTGGCCCTGAGGTCACAGCCGTTGCGCTTGAAGCAATCGACCGCGCAACCCGCGGGTCTGGTGTGAGCTTTAACCTCACCGAATATGACCTTGGCGCTCGCCGCTATAACGCCACCGGTGAAACGTTGACACAAGCCGACATGGATTCTCTGCGTGAGAACGACGCCATTTTGTTAGGTGCAATCGGCGACCCTTCGGTGCCGTCAGGCGTGCTTGAGCGCGGCTTGCTTCTAAAGCTTCGTTTTGCTTTCAACCACTACATCAACCTGCGCCCAACCAAGTTGTGGCCAGGCGTGGTTAGCCCGCTTGCCAACCCAGGCAACGTTGACTTTATTGTTGTTCGCGAAGGCACCGAAGGCCCTTATGTTGGCAACGGTGGCGCGATTCGTCAGGGCACCCCTCACGAGGTAGCCAACGAGGTTTCAGTGAACACAGCCTTTGGAGTTGAGCGCACCGTTCGCTACGCATTCGAGCTAGCGGCCACGCGTGAGCGCAAGCACGTCACCTTGGTGCACAAGCACAACGTTTTGGTTCACGCCGGTTGGCTATGGCAAAACACTGTCACCAAGGTAGCCGCTGAATACCCTGGCATCTCACACGATTATTTGCACATCGACGCAGCCACCATCTTTATGGTGACCGACCCTGAGCGCTTCGATGTGATTGTCACCGATAACTTGTTTGGCGACATCTTGACCGACCTTGCGGCAGCGATCGGCGGCGGCATCGGCCTCGGTGCATCGGGAAACATCAACCCCGAGGGCGAGTGGCCAAGCATGTTCGAGCCAGTTCACGGCTCGGCACCAGACATCGCAGGCAAAAACCTAGCCGACCCAACCGCCGCCGTGCTATCGGCAGCAATGCTTTTGCGTCACCTCGAAAACCCAGTTGCAGCCGCTCGAATCGAGCGCGCAGTCGCCATCGACCTCGCAGGTCGAGGCGACGCCAAGCGCAGCACGAGCGAAGTGGCCGCAGCAATTTTTGCTCAACTTTAAGGCGAGCAGCGAGCATCCCAGTTTTTTAAAAAAGAAAGAGTGCGATCATGGCCGATCAAACCTATGAATGGACTGTAACCCACAGCGAAAACAAGCTGCCTGCAGCCGAGCGTGAGGCAATTCTTGACGCACCGGTGTTTGGCACCAAGTTCACCGACCACCAAGTGGTTGTTACCTGGGAGAAAGACAAAGGCTGGCACTCGGCGAGCGTTATTCCTTATGGGCCAATCATGATGGACCCAGCCGCGGCCGTGCTTCACTATGGCCAAGAGATTTTTGAAGGCATCAAGGCCTATCGTCACCAAGACGGTTCGATCTGGACCTTTCGCCCAGAAATGAACGCTCGACGCCTGCAGAAGTCGGCTCACCGTTTGGCTCTGCCTGAGTTGCCGGTTGAGATTTTTGTTGAGAGCCTGCGCCAGCTAATCGCTGTTGATGGCGACTGGGTGCCACAACCAGTCAACGAAAAGACACTTTACATTCGCCCGTTTGAGATTGCAGCCGAAACCTTCTTGGGTGTTCGCCCAGCTCAGCGCGCCGAATATCGCGTGATTGCTTCGCCGGTTGGCCCTTATTTTACCGGCGGCGTTAAGCCTGTGAAGATTTGGATCGCCCTCGACTCAGCTCGCGCTGGTCGTCACGGCACCGGTGAGGCAAAGACTGGCGGCAACTATGCCGCTTCGCTTCTTGCCCAGTCAGAAGGTTATGACAACGGTTGCTCGCAGGTGCTCTTCTTAGACGCCGAAAGCGCAACATACATCGAAGAGCTCGGTGGCATGAACCTGTTCTTCGTCTATCGCGACGGTCACGTTGTGACACCAGCGCTTGACGGCACCATCTTGCACGGCATCACCCGCGACTCAGTGATTCAGCTAATCAAAGACCGAGGCGTCTCGGTTGAGGAGCGCAAGGTCACACTCGACGAAGTTCGTGCTGGCGTGAACTCAGGCGAAATCGTTGAGATGTTTGCCTGCGGCACCGCGGCGGTAATCACACCAGTCGGCCAGCTCAAGAGTCGCCTAGAAACCATTGGCGCCGAAGACCCAGCCCCTGGCGAGCTAACAGTATCGCTGCGCGAAGAACTCACCGGCATTCAATATGGCACGGTCGAAGACCGTCACGGCTGGTTGGTTAAGCTCAGCTAATGAAAGTTGCGCGTTTTAGCCACGGTGACGAAGTTCGTTTTGGTGTGCTCGATGGTCCAGAGTTGGTTGTTCTAAAAGGGCACCCAATTGTCAACGGATACGAGCCGTCGGGCGAACGCGTACCCGTCAAAGAGGTCAAACTTTTGGCCCCGTCGATTCCGTCAAAAATTGTTTGCGTTGGCAAAAACTATTTGGCGCACATCGCCGAAATGGGTCATGACTCTGTTGGCACCGAACCGACGATTTTTCTAAAGCCCTCAAGTTCAATCGTTGGCCCTGGCGACAACATCGTTTTGCCAAGCCAAAGTCAACAGGTTGAACTTGAAGTCGAGTTGGCGCTCGTGATCGGTGCTCTCACGCGCAAAGTTTCACCCGAAGACGCTTTGCAATATGTTTGGGGCTTCACCGTGGCCAACGACGTGACTGCGCGCGATCTGCAAGCCAGCGATGACCAGTGGGCTCGCTCAAAGTCATTCGACAGCTTCTGCCCAATCGGCCCATGGCTCGAAACCGAGTTCATTCCCGAAGACCAAATGATTGAAAGCCGCATCAACGGCGAGGTTGTTCAAAGCTCAACCATCGACCAAATGATCTTTACTGTGCCGCAAATCATCAGCTACATCAGCCACAACATGACCCTATTGCCCGGCGATGTAATCATCACCGGCACCCCAGCTGGCATCACCAAAATCAACCCTGGCGACATCATCGAGTGTGAAGTCGAAGGCGTTGGAACCTTGCTGAACCAAGTGGTCTAGACAAAAAAAATCAGGGTGCTAGATTTGAGTTGACTTCGGTTTGAACGACCGAACAATCAAGGGGGAACCATGAAATCGTTTTTTACTTTTGGATTAACAAAAGCAGACTTTAAGTTTTCTAAGGTGCTTAGGATTTGGGGATTATTAGGGATCGCATTTTGCTTGTGGTCTTGGCGTTTCGACTTCTCGATGTATTTGATCCCGGGCAAACTTAAACCGGACGTCAACTTTCCAGGCGATTTATTTTTGGCTCCCTTGTGGTACTTGCTAGTGACTTTTTACTTTTTGCCGGCGACCTACCTGTTGATTGTTTCTCTACTACGCCTGCAAAAGTTTTTAGATTCGCCGAGATCAAAAAGCGATCTGAAGCTCAACCAGAATTGGCTAGCACTCGCTGTCTGGCTGGTTGCCGCTATCACCACTCCCTTTTTCACGGCTTTCTCGGCACATTTTCTAGCCTTTTGGAGTGTTGTCGTTTTTATGGTGGTTTCCTCGTTCGTGAAAACTCTTTCGGGTCGTCGCATCGCCAAGGTCTCTGAAGCCCCGTAGTCATCTAATTAGTTGAGGCTTAAAACATCTAGTCTCGGCATTCGCTTAGGCTTGACGCATGCACTCGATGTTTCGCCACTATGCCTTGCACGCGGTCTTTGCGGCTTCGGCGGCCTCACTTGCTTTGCTGGTGGCTGGTGTTTGGGCAACCATCGTAGTTGGCGAGCCGGTTTGGCCAAGCTTGATCGGTGGCGTAGCTGAAGGCGCGTGGCAACAAAACGACGAGTTGAGCGTTTTGGTCTTGGTGATTACCGCAACCGGCATGTTTGTGTCTCTCTATGGTTTTGCGAGCGGGCGCATTCTTGTGGCGTTAAAACGCGAGCGAGTTTCAGATGTTCAGGGTGGCGGTTGGCAGTTAATCGTGCCGAGTGTTCTCGCCGTTTTCACCGGTGCGGTTTTGGCGGTTGCGCTCAACCCATTCTTTGGCTTGGTTGCTCTAGCGAGCCTTTGGCCGTTGCTCGCCGCTTGGCGAGTTGCCCGGCCGTTTCAGCCGCCGGTGATTCGCGACTAAGGAACGCCCAGTGCCCTTGCACCTAGCATTTTCTAGAAGCAACCTGTGTCGTTAAGCTTAGCAATCACCTATCTTTTCGATGACCCCTGTTCTAGTTCAAACAAATGTTGCAATGCTGGCAATAAAAAGCAAAATCATGACAAAAAACCGCCAAGGGGCGTGAACAAAAACACATCGAGTGGTCTTAAAACACCGAATAACGCCAGTTTTTTTCTGGGGGTGTGGCAGATTAGAGTGCTCGTGTGTTCCCTTAATAACCTAACGACTTCAGTTCCTTCAAGGCTTTTTCAGGCTGGTACATTTCACGTGGCTAATAGGTTGCTTTTACAATCAAATCAGAGTACTGTTTCTCTCGTATAGGGGGAAACATGAGAATACTATTTAAAATAACGTTAGCAACGGTGGCGTTGATTGCAACTTCAGCCTCTGGGGTGGGACAAGCTAAAGCCGAACCATCGATTTTGCCACCTAACAACCATGCAGTGGATGGTCAACTGACACTTGATGTCAAGGCTGATCAAAATGGAGCGAAAATTACCTGGTCTACTTTGATTAGTGATCAAGACGTTAGGCTAACCAGAGATGGCATCGAGCTGACTTCATCAACAGGCTCAGGCACTTACACCGATACGTCGGTCAACTCTGGTGACGAGCCTAGCTACTCCGTCGAAGTAGTGAGCAACGCTTCAAAAGCAGAAATACTTGAATCGGGCTTCATTGGAAGTAAGAGCGAACTTGAGAGTTCGCTGCCCTTGGCACAAAGTATTGACATCTTGACAGCGCAAGTGGGAATTCCATTCCCTCTGACTTCAAATTTTTTCGGCGCTCCGGCAAATGCCACAACGACACCAATCAACAACACTAAAATCCGATACCAAACCTTTATTCATGATACCCACGTTTTGGCTCCCTATGGCTGCATCACATTATCTGAAACTCTCGGGGGCGGTACCTATTTTTTTGCTGGGGACAATAGGGCTTTTGACCCTACTCCTGGATCATCGAGAACTAGATTCGATGTGACCGCGGATTGGCTCAACTCAGGGAATCTGACATGGAGTAAAAGTGTTGGTTCAAGCCACAAGTTGTTGCTAACTTTGTTCGGCCTCCAAGAAGTGGCCGTTGACAGGGCATCGTCGGCCAGCATGACGGTGGATGTAGTCTCAGAGTCATCAAATCAATCTGTTTTTCACATGCATCAGGATGTAGAAAATCCCTTTTGTCTCCCAGGAATAGCCAACGGAATTTACGTCGACTACGATTTTGTGCTTTCAAAAAACGGCACTTACTCGGTTAGTGGTGTCGCCTTGAACGCTCCAAATCATGAACTCTACCTGCAAAATGACTCCTCAAATATCTGGCACACTATTTTCAATAGGACAGGTGACATGGCGTGTTTGATACCTAATCCGTTTTCGTCTTGCACCCCTTATCACGCTCATAAAGGCGTGATCTAGATTGAAGAATTTAATCACTTTTGGATTATCAAAAGCAGACTTAAAAACTTCAAAGTTTTTTCTGTGGTGGGGTTCACTAGCAGCGGCCTATATATTTTGGAGCGGGGTCGCCGAGGCGAGTGCCAACTTTGGGCCAGGCAGTTTTCACTCAAACGGCAACGTAGCTCTTGGCTTAGCCATTTCGCCAATAGCCTTCGTCGCGGTAAGTCTTATTCGTGCACCTGGGACTTATGTGGTTTTAATCTGCCTTATCAAGTTTGAAAAACACCTTCGCTCGGCGCGCAGCGCTGCTGACCGAAGTGTTAGCCAGTCGAGGTTTGCTACCGCAGTATGGTTCGCGTTGGCAGTGGTGGTTCAGGTGCCGCTCAGCACACCGGCAACTTTTGGTGCTTCGAGTTACGTAGGGTTCTTGAGGTATCCTCTTTCGTTTCTTACGGTCTTGTTTTTCATGGCTTTGGTTGCCGCAATCAGACGCACTGTAACTAATCGACGGGCACTTCGGGCAATGGCCGGCTAGCTGCCAGGTTCAGCTGAAATTGCACCGAATGACTTCCCTGCTCATAGGCTCAAGTGTGCGGGGCGGGTCGTCAGCTTCGAAACTCTCGGCGTAGGCTTGACGCATGCACTCGATGTTTCGCCACTATGCCTTGCACGCGGTCTTTGCGGCTTCGGCGGCTTCACTTGCTTTGCTGGTGGCTGGTGTTTGGGCGACCATCGTGGTTGGCGAGCCGGTCTGGCCAAGTTTGATCGGTGGCGCGGGTGAAGACGCGTGGCAACATAACGACGAGTTGAGCGTTTTAGTCTTGGTGATTGCCGCAACCGGCATGTTTGTGGCTCTTTATGCTTTTGCGATCGGGCGCATTCTTGTGGCCTTGAAACGCGAGCGAGTTTCAGATGTTCAGGGTGGCGGTTGGCAGTTAATCGTGCCGAGTGTGCTCGCCGTATTCACCGGCCCGGTTTTGGCGGTTGCTCTCAACCCATTCTTTGGCTTGGTTGCCCTAGCGAGCCTTTGGCCGTTGCTCGCCGCTTGGCGAGTTGCCCGGCCGTTTCAGCCCCCAAAGTTTGAATAGACGCCACCTCGATAATTCTTCCCCTAAAAACTCCACAATTCTTCCCCTAAAAACTCCACAATTCTTCCCCTAGCGTTATGCGGATGACATGGAATATCGCAAACGCATCATTGACGAGCAACTCTCGAACGCTCTTCTCGTTTGTGGCGCAGTGCTTATTGAGGGCCCAAGAGCCTGCGGCAAAACCGCAACCGCAATGCAATTTGCTGGTTCGAGAGCAAATCTTGATACCGATGGCGATCAACGGTTGATCGCTGAAAACGCCCCAGATGTGTTCTTGCAAGGAGCTACGCCGCGCCTCATCGACGAGTGTCAAATTGTTAAGTCGATTTGGAACCACGTCAGACGCGAGGTCGATAATCGCCAAGCCGTCGGGCAATTCATTCTGACTGGTTCGGCCCAAAAGTGAGCACGCCGTCATGCACGAGCCTCCCGGGCTAGTCCTACTGCTGCGAATGAGCCCGATACCGATGGTCGAATCAGGATTTTCAAAAGACCAAGTTGCTTTTGGTTCGATTTTGACTAAGCCCCAACTAAAAAGCTGCGATTAGAGGGCCAGTCTTTAGAAGCGCTATGCCAGGTTTACATCGGCGGCTCCCCAACGCGTTTAGACAATTGAGTCAGCCGTTCAAGCGATGGTTGAGACTTAACTAAAGAAGTCGTCAGAACCGATTTGTCAAGCAATCCCGATGTAGCTAAAGACCCAAAGAAGAGTTGGCGAGTAAGTTGCTCTCTGGCACGCAAGCTTGGGTTACATGTTCCAAGTTATAGATGTGCGAGCGAATTGTGTGCGGACGTTCTCGGGCGCATCTACGCGTCGATTGTTCAAACCTACCTTGACATGCTCCCTCGCCTGATGGTTGCACATAATCTTGCAGATTTAGCGTCGCGTCTGGGTCAATTACAGTTACCAGGCCCCTGCTAAAAAGATGTTTGCTGGCCAACCACTTGTGGTGTATTCGCTGTCGGCATCCACGTCCAAATTTTACAAACACCTGAATGCATTCGGATTCTATTTGAAATTCTTGTGATTCGGGATTTGAAAATATTCGTACAAAGTTTTGACGCACTCGTGTTTCACTGTCGTGATGCCTCGTGCTTCGAGGCTGACGCGATCGAAGAAGGTAAAGCTTTAGTCTGCGCCGCTTTTCAAATGAAACTGGCAAATTTCGGTATTACCAAAGCCGCTAAAAACCTTTCATGGCTGCCATCAAAAGTTTGTGATTCAATGTTAGGTATGCCTAGACAGCTGGCGACGACAACCGCTGATTCGGCTTTGCATCTAAAATCAAGCGACGTTTCACTCTTATCGATTGGAACCTTGGTTCGACCGGGCGAAACTCTATAGCGATCGATTCGATAACCCACACTTTCTTGAAAAATAAGTACAGGGGGTCTTGACTCTCCGAAAGAATACTGTTAGCGTCTTTACGCGCAGTTGCGCATAAACAACACATTCGGGGGAATAAATGAAAATTACTCTAGCTAAAGCCGGTTTGGCTGCTTTTCTTACTATCTCAGCATCGCTAATTTCGGCTCCATCTCAAGCGACTACACCGCTGTTGCCACCATCGGCCACTGTTAGTTCAAACGGCCTTAACCTCTCTGTCGAGGCAAGCTCAAGCGAAGTGCATGTGACTTGGACAGTCAATGATGAAACACAGTCAGTGATACTAAGCAAAGACGGCGCGGACCTAACCGCAGCAACGGGCTCTGGCGAATTTGTCGACACGAATGTAAACGCAGGCGAAGAACCTATCTACTCTGTTCGAACCGAGGCGGCTGTGACTGCGTCCGAGCTCTTAGCCACTGGATTTGATGCAAATTTGAACGTAGTCAAGGCTGCCAAAAGAAGCACTAAAACTAATGCGGCGTATGCTCCAGTTGGAATTCCATTTAAAACCAGCCTAAATTTCTTCGGATTAAACCTTCAACCCGCAGCCGCAGCAACTGTAGACAACACACGAATTAGGTATCAAGCTTTTGTGCCATCTGCTTACGAATCGGTACCAAGAGAGTGTCTTACCTCAGGAGACATATGGAATCAAACGTTTTTTGGGGACTATTTCAGATTCAACGGCGATAACAGAACATTCGATGCGACTCCGGCAAGTTCGCGTATCAGGTTCGACGTAACGGCCGATTGGCTGAATAGTGGCAATCTGACTTTTCAAAAAAGTGTTGGCTCAACGCATAAGTACCAATACACATCTTCAGGGACACTTGTGGCAGACACGATTTTGAAAGCCCCAACATCGTCAATGACGTACACAAACTTCAAAGAGAGCTCAACAGTCTCGATGTTCCAAATAAAAGCTGACACCCAAAACCCATTCTGTGCCGGCTCGAATTTAAACGGAATTTACTACACAGCAGACTTTGCGCTCTATCGTAACGGCACCTATTCGATTGATGGTGTTGCTTTGGACTACCCCAACCACGAAATTTGGATCGAAAAGGACAACTCCGGAACCTGGAGACGATTAGTTGCGAACGCTGGTACTACGAGTTGCCTGTATTCCATCAACACAGTGTTTGGTTGCACAAACAGCTGGAATTTGAACGGAATTTACTAGGCATGGCAAGTTACATAGCAGCGAAAATTTTTCCTAGTTGGCTTAGATTCAGCAACGTGGGTATTGGCTTTGCCTTTTTAATCTTGGGCAGTTATTCATTTTGGATGTTGAGCTTTGGTTTAATGTCCAACCTTAGGGGTTTCAGCATTATGTCGCCTGCCGCGGGTGCTTATAGGCTGGCTTTCTCTTGTGTTTGGGAGGCAGTAGGCACAACTTTTTCTACTCTGCCTTTTGGGCTACTGAATCTGATGTTTCTTGCCTTCGTGGTCGCAAAATTCAGAGGCAAAGTATCCCTGACTGCAACCAATGGATTGCTTAATCGCTGGTGGTTCATGATGGTTATTGAGGCAGTGGCACTTGGGGGAATATTCGTCATGCGCACCTTTTCCGACCGCGACGTCGACGGTTATGGTGAACCCTGGCACATGCCTGTGGCCGTTCTAGCGGCACTGCTCACAATGCTGATCTGTTATCGCCTGCCCTCTGTTGTGCGCCGAAAGTACGTAAAACAAGCCTAGATTCTGTTGTTAGTAACAGAAATTGGCCAGTCGCGTAGAATTGTCAACATTATGACTAACGTGATCACAGCCCCTTTTTCAACCGCCACTGGCGCCGATGTGCGTGTGCGCTTTTGCCCATCGCCTACGGGCACACCTCACGTTGGTTTGGTTCGCACCGCTCTGTTTAACTGGGCATATGCTCGTCACACCGGTGGCACTTTCGTTTTTCGCATCGAAGACACCGACGCTGAGCGCGATAGCGAAGAGAGCTACGAGATGATTCTCGAGGCGCTTCGCTGGCTTGGTTTGAACTGGGATGAAGGCATTGAAGTCGGCGGCCCCAACGAGCCTTATCGTCAGAGTGAGCGCAGCCACATTTATGCCGAGGTTATTGAAAAGCTCAAGGCTAGCGGTCATGTTTATGAGAGCTACCTCACTGGCGAAGAGATCGATGCTCGCAACGAAGCTAACGGCCGTGCCAAGCAGCTTGGCTATGACAACTCTGAGCGCGACCTTACCGAAGAGCAGCGTGCGGCTTATCGTGCCGAGGGACGTAGCCCAGCGCTTCGCCTTCGCCTGCCAGACACCGACATCAAGTTCACCGACTTGGTTCGCGGCGAAATCACGTTCCCAGTTGGCAGCTTTGCCGACTTTGTTTTAGTGCGCCCTAACGGTCAGCCGCTTTACACGCTAGTTAACCCGGTTGACGATGCACTGATGGGCGTGACCCACGTGCTTCGAGGTGAAGACCTGCTCTCTTCGACTCCGCGTCAGATTGCACTTTATAACGCGCTTTATGAGGCCGGTGTTGCAAAGTTTATTCCGCAGTTCGGCCACCTGCCTTATGTGATGGGTGAGGGCAACAAGAAGCTTTCAAAGCGCGACCCTGAGTCAAACCTCTTTCACCACCGCGACCGCGGCTTTGTGCCTGAAGGCCTTTTGAACTACCTTGCTCTTTTGGGCTGGGGCATCAGTGCTGACCGCGATATTTTCACCTTGGATGAACTGGCCGGCGCCTTTGACGTCGCCAACGTCAACCCAAACCCAGCTCGCTTTGACCTCAAGAAGGCTGAGGCGATCAACTCGGCTCACATTCGCCTGCTTGGTGCCGATGACTTCGCTTCGCGCCTAGTGCCATACCTTCAGAGCGCAGGCGTTGTCGGTGCAACTTTGACCGCTCGCGAAACCCAGATTTTGACCGAGGCCGCACCTTTGATTCAGGAGCGCATTATTGTGCTGAACGAGGCAGCACCGATGCTCGGTTTCTTGTTTGCCGAGGGCAAAGACATTGTGGTTGAAGACGACGCAAAGGCTGGCTTGCCGGCAAACACCGGTGCGATTCTTGAGGCTGCAATTGCTGCGCTCGAGCCGATTGCTGAGCACGATTTTGTTACTGAGCACATTCAAGCTGCGCTTCAGCTGGCGCTGATTGAGCAGCTTGGCGAGAAGCCGCGAAACGCTTTTGGTCCACTGCGCACAGGCATCTCAGGTCGTCGCATTTCGCCGCCGCTGTTTGAGTCGATGCAGATTCTTGGCAAGTCTGAAACCATTTCGCGCCTCAAGGCGTTTGCGGCTTCGCAAGCCTAACCGCTAAGATAGAGGTTCGGGTCTGACCCGAAACATGCTCTGGGGTATGGTGTAATTGGCAACACGGAGGTTTCTGGATCCTTTGTTCTTGGTTCGAGTCCAGGTACCCCAGCAATAAGAAAACCGCTCATTTCGAGCGGTTTTCTTGCTTTAACGTCAGTTCAGATTGTTGGCATCTTGCGCCGAATGTCGGGCTAAGGTTTTTATATGATTGCAATTGTCGCGACCGTCTTCGCTATTAGCACAACGCTCATTGTCGCGCTGTTTTATTTCGCACTCGCCTTTGGTGCGCCGATGGGTGAGTATGCCTTTGGTCTTCAGCTGGCCAACACCGCCGCAGTTTTTAACCAGACTGCTGGGCGGGTTTTGGGTGGCATCCGCCGTCTATTCAGCGCAGCCACAGGGCTTTTCTTTTTGGCCATCGCTGGCCACTATGCATCGATGCTCGAATGGTTGCCGAGCCTGCTTGACGCACACGGCAGGGCCTATGTTTTGTGGGGTCTGACGGGGCTTTGGGCGCTCTGGTTTCTGTCAAACATCACGACCAAAAATCAGCTTGAAAAGCGCATGTTCACCGGCATCAGCGGCGCGTTAGTTGTTGCCAACATCTTGATCATGGTGTTTTATCGCGCGGCATAGTCGCGCTCAAAACGCTCGGCTAAACCTCGAGTGAGTCGCCAACCTGCAAATAGGTGAACGCGCCGCCGCCAGCCTCGGTGGTTGACTGCACGCGCCCATTGTTGAGCGCGTGACCAAAGTCGCTGAGCAACGCGTTGTGCGTTGCAAAACTGCGTCGCGGTTTCACGGCAGCCACGAAATCGATCACGTCACCGATCTTGAGCCAAGGCGCTGAGGTAGGCACTGCGAGCACTTCAACTGCTCGGTCAGGTTGCGTGTAGCTATCGCCAGGGTAATAAAGCTTGCCGTTGACCATCACACCGCAGTTTTGCACCAGCGGAATGCTTCGGTGAATCTCGGCGTGCATGTCACCAAAAAACTCGAGAGTGAAAGGCCCCGTCTCAATAAAGTCACCGTGATGCACGGCCATGGTGTCATAGCTAGTGCCGCGGCTTTCGGCCGACTTGGCCAGACGGGCGCAGACCTCATCGACGCTATAAATCTTTGGGGCAGGCCGCCCAGCCGCCAGCTGGGTTGCAATAATCGCGTCAAGCTGGCCTTCAAAGCAGTGATCATCATGCTGGTGCGTTATGACAATCGCAACCACGTTTTCGGTGTTGCCCATCGGTTCGCTATAAAAACCTGGGTCGAGCAACAAGCGCTCGCCACCCAATTCAAACTCAAGGCATGCGTGGCCGTGCTTAGTTAGTTTCATAACGTTATTGTCGCTCATCAACACCCGATTGTGTTTGCTTTGGGCGCGGGTTCTAAGCTTGATGAAGATGAAAGACATAACGACTAAAACCTTGCACGCCATTTTTGTGGTGGTGCGATTAATTGTCGTTGGCTTTATCAAAGTGCCGGCAACGATTTTTCTTTGGCTGTCAAAACCTGTTATCGGCCACCCTCGCCTGACTTGGGTTCTGACACTCATCACACTGGCGATGTTTGGTGCTCAAGGTTACAACGAGAGTGTTTCAATTGAAGGGGTTTCAGGCGCCTTTTGGTGGGCATTCGGGCTTTGGGCTTTTGCGGTAACCCTTGGGCCAATCATGATTCGCACGTTGAATCGTCAGCAAAAAAACTTGAGCGAGCGTCAAAAACTCGACGCTGCACACATCACTGTTTGGTTGCAACTGGCATGGATTTTGGTCACAGTCGTCACCTGGCTTTTGCAAGTTGATTCGTTAGTCAAAAATTCTCAAACTGCCGTTCATAACATTTTGGCTTCGCTCATTTTGCTTCCCAGCTTTGCTTTAAACCTGATTTTGCTGCAACGCGGTTTGCGCGATTATGGCTATGACTCAGACATTATATTGCTCAACAAGACAGGCACTCTGACTACGGGCGAGCGCAAGTTCAAGTTTGTTCAACTGGCGGTGGGCAGCCCACTAAAAACAAAAAATGAAGTTCTGGCTTTGGCAGGCGGGCTTGAGCCCGAAGAGCTCGATGACTTGAGCCGTGCCATTCGACTTGCGCTCAAGCGTCGCCGTCTTGCGCCGGTTGAAGTCAAAGACCTAATGAGCATGCCGGGTTTGGGAATGTCTGGCCGCCTCGGTGGTTCGCGCGTTGTGATCGGCGGCCCTGCACAATTGGTTGACCACAACGCCCACATTGACGTGCTCGATTTGGTTCGAGCTGATCAGGCGAACACCGAGGGGCAAACGGTGCTTTATGTTTTGCTCGACGGTGTTCTCTGTGGTTATTTGGGCTTTGCCGATGAAGTTCGTCAAGAGGTTAAGTTTTTTGTGCAGTTGCTTCAATATCGTCGCAAGCGCGTGGTGATTATTAGCGGCGATGCTCACGAGACCACAAAGTTCGTAGCGAAAGAGCTCGGATGTTCAGAATTTTTTGGCGAAGTTCTGCCTCATCAGCACGAAGCCTTGGTCGCGCGATTGAGTGCCGATGGTTCAAAGGTCTTAGAGAGCAACGATGCCATTGAAACCGCGTTGCAGATTGAGCGCGCGGTGCGCGATCGAAGGCTGCAACGTCTGACCGTTTTGCTTTCACTCTTGGTGCCGGCTGGCGGGCTAGTCTTCGGCGCAATAAAGGTTGGCACTGGTTCACAACCCACGTTGATTGTTCCAGCTCTGTTGGTGACCCTGAGTTTGTTGGCAGCGCTGGCGATAATCATCTTCAGTCGCAGAGTTTGGCATAAAACACCTAAAACAGTTCAGGCAATGGAGCCTGCACTGGCGCGTGAAAATGAAAGTTCTGAGCTAGATGAGTTATTCAACTAAAACAATCGGCATCATCGTTAACCCAACTTCAGGCAAGGGGGTGGGCGCGCAGGTTGGCGCTGAAACCATTTCGCTTTTGCATGCTGCCGGCGCCAGCGTTCTTGACCTGAGTGGTGCCAGCCAGGCTGCGGCTGCAGAGACTGCAAAAGAGGCAATTGCCAATGGCGCAATCGATGCGCTCTTTGTGGTTGGTGGCGACGGCACCGCTCAACTTGGCGTGAACCTCTGCGCAACCTCGAATGTTGCCCTCGGTGTGGTTTCGGCAGGCACTGGCAATGACACCGCGCGAGCACTAGGGCTGCACGACATAGGGCTCTCTGCGCTGGTTGAAAAGCTGCTTGCCTCAATCGAAGACCCGCGCAAAGTTGACCTAATGCACTGCATTGGTCACGGTGAAAGTTTTTGGTCATTCGGCAGCATCTCGGCCGGTTTTGACGCACTCTGCAACGCTCGAGCCAACCGCATGACCTGGCCAAAGGGGCCGTCACGATACACCCTCGCCATGTTGGCCGAGCTAACCTCATTCAAGCCAATTCGCTACCGCGCAGTCATCGACGGCCACGAGCGAGACTTTCAAGCCATGCTCTGCGTGGCGGCAAACGCCCCAAGTTTCGGCGGCGGAATGTTGATTGTGCCTCACGCAACCGTTGACGACGGATTCTTCGACCTGCTGATCTTGCACAAAATATCTCGCCCAGAACTACTCAAGGTGTTCCCCAAAGTTTTCAAAGGCAACCACGTCAACCACCCAGCGGTTGAGTTTGTGCGCTGCCGAGAGCTGCACCTCGAGGCAATTAGTGAAACCCACGGTGCCATGCCTTGTTTCGCCGATGGCGAGGCCAAGGGTCACTCGCCGCTGCGGGTGACGATGCACCGTCGCGCCTTAAATGTTTTGGGTTGAGCTGGCGAGCGCTTTAGTTTTTGTGGCATAATAGGCAGGTTGCTTTAAACGGCCCCATCGTTTAGCGGCCTAGGACGCTGCCCTCTCACGGCAGTAGCGCGGGTTCGAATCCCGCTGGGGTCACGATGCTCGCTTTCGGTGAATTACTTCCCGGAGGCGAGTTTCCTTTTAAGCGCTTCTGGTCGCTGATTTGTTGAAGCGCCGCAGGCCGGTCATGAGCAAAATGAGGCTAACCGGCACAAGCGCCACCACGGCAAGCCCCGGGTAAGTCACAGTGGCCAAAACCAAACCTGCGACCGCACCACCGACGGCGCCGCTAAGGCTCATGAGTGAATCGCTCAGCCCTTGAACGTGAGCTTTTTCTTCGCCAGTGATGCTCGTTGACAGCAGCGCAGAACCCGCCACCGTGGCGGCCGACCAACCCAAGCCCAAAAGCAGAAGGCCAATCGAAAGGCTTAGGCGATCGAGGCTGCCGAACGCGCAATAGGCCAACGAAATCACATAAATCACTTGAGCGGTGACAATCGTGGTGACTTTGCCGAGCTTGTCAGAGAGCCACCCAAAGATTGGGCTAAAGGCCCACATTCCGGCAACGTGAATGCTTATGGTGAGGCCCACGATGACCAGGCTAAAACCCATGTCTTTCATGTGCACCGGCGTCATGCTCATCACTGCGACCATGACCATGTGACTTAGCGAAATCGTTGCTACCGCATAAGAAGCGGTTTTGTTGGCGCGCAAAATCGCTAGTGCCGACTTAATCGAACCCTTCGGCCTGACCCCGCTTCGGTTCGGGTCGAGGGCGCGAGCGGTTAGCAGCGGGTCTGGTCGAAGGCCGATCCAAAATGCAGTTGCGCCGGCAAGCTGAGCAAACACGGTGATTAGGAACGGGCCGCTCAAGTGTGGCAGGCCAAGCATCATGCCCAGCTCATCGCCTGGAGCGATTAGGTTTGGGCCAACCACGGCGCCAAGAGTTGTGGCCCAGACCACGAGCGAAAGGTCGCGGCCAGGGGAGCGCAGGCTCGGTAGGTCTGTCGCCGAAAAACGCGCCTGCAGGCTAATGGCGCTGGCCGCGCCGATGAACACCAAACCGACGATCAGAATCAGAAAAACGTTTAGCACTGCCGACAAAATAATCGTCGATGCACCCAGAACGGCGAGCGCACCGCCGGTTGCTAGAGCCACTCGACGGCCCTTTGCCACAGCGAGTCGACTAAGCGGAATCGCCCACAGCGCAGCGCCCAATGTGCTGAAAGTGCTTGCTGCACCGCTCCAAGCTGCCGAGCCACTAATCATCTCGGCGAGCATCGCACCTGCCGAGAACGTTGCACCAACGCCGAACCCACTCAAAACCTGACCGGTCATCAGGGTTCTAAGAACTCGTTTTTGCAGGGCAGCTACGTCGATATTTGTCATTTGGCAAGCCTAACCCGCCAAATTTCAAGCAAGGCGAAGGCAGGCACCTGAGGTAGAATTTAGGTTCGATTATGTTGAGGTAGAAAATGTCAAACAAGCCATTAACTTTGGCCGAAAAGGTGTGGAACAACCACCTTGTTGCTCGCGGCGAAAACGGTTCGCCCGACCTGCTCTATATCGACCTGCACCTAGTGCACGAGGTTACTAGCCCCCAAGCTTTTGATGGTTTGCGCCTGGCCGGTCGCCCGGTTCGTCGCCCAGACCTCACCATTGCAACCGAAGACCACAACACCCCTACCTGGGATATCGACAAGCCGATCGCCGACCCAACCAGTCGCACCCAGATTCAAACGCTTCGCAACAACGCGGCTGAGTTTGGAATTCGCATTCACTCGCTCGGCGATGTGAACCAAGGCATCGTGCACGTTGTTGGCCCGCAGCTTGGTTTGACCATGCCTGGCATCACCGTGGTTTGTGGCGATTCGCACACCTCGACCCACGGCGCTTTTGGCGCGCTCGCAATGGGCATCGGCACCAGCGAGGTCGAGCACGTTTTAGCTACCCAAACTTTGCCGCTCAAGCCTTTCAAGACAATGGCAATCAATGTCGAGGGCACGCTTAGAACCGGTGTGACCGCAAAAGATATCATCCTCGCGGTTATTGCCAAGATTGGCACCGGCGGTGGCCAAGGCTATGTGCTCGAATATCGTGGCTCTGCGATTCGTGCGTTGTCGATGGAGGCGCGCATGACCATCTGCAACATGTCGATCGAAGCGGGTGCGCGCGCCGGAATGGTTGCCCCTGACCAAATCACCTATGACTATCTTGAGGGCCGACCACACGCACCTGAAGGTGCTGACTGGGATGCCGCCGTGGCCTATTGGAACACTTTGCCAACAGACGAGGGCGCCAAATTTGATGTCGAAGTAAACCTTGACGCAAACACCCTAGACCCGTTCGTAACCTGGGGCACCAACCCTGGCCAGGGCGTTTCGTTGCTCGACAACGTGCCGAACCCGGCCGACATCGAAGACCCAAACGAGCGCGCAGCAGCAGAGCGTGCGCTTGAATACATGGACCTCGTCGCTGGCACACCAATGAAACAGATTCGGGTTGACACCGTGTTCTTGGGCTCATGCACAAACAGCCGCATCGAAGACCTGCGCGCTGCTGCTTCGATCATCAAGGGCAAGATCAAAGCCGAAGGCGTGAGAATGCTCGTTGTGCCTGGCTCAGCAAAAGTGCGCCTCGAAGCCGAAGCCGAAGGCCTCGACAAGGTTTTCAAAGACTTTGGCGCTGAATGGCGTTTCGCCGGTTGCTCGATGTGTCTTGGCATGAACCCTGACCAACTCGCTCCAGGCGAACGCGCAGCCTCAACTTCGAACCGCAACTTCGAAGGTCGCCAAGGCAAGGGCGCACGCACCCACCTGGTTTCACCGTTGGTTGCAGCAGCCACCGCGATTCGCGGCACACTTTCAAGCCCGAGCGATTTGGCTAGCCCGGCAGATCTTGACGATGCAACCACCTCGACCGCGGGAGTCAACTAATGGAAAAGTTTGAAGTTTTCTCGGGCGTTGCCGTGCCACTTCGTCGCAGCAACGTTGACACCGACCAGATCATTCCGGCGGTTTATTTGAAGCGCATCACTAAGACCGGCTTCGAAGATGCTTTGTTTGCAGCTTGGCGCGGTGACTCAGAGTTCATCTTGAACCAGCCCGCCTATGCCAGCGGTGAGGTGTTGGTTGCCGGCCCAGATTTTGGCACCGGTTCAAGTCGTGAGCACGCCGTTTGGGCCCTGCGTGACTATGGTTTCAAAGCAGTTTTTAGTTCAAAGTTCGCTGACATTTTTCGCGGCAACGCTGGCAAGCAGGGTCTGGTTGCAGGTGTCATCACCGACGAAGACACCGAGAAGCTTTGGGCGGCCATCGAGGCAAACCCTGGTTCGCAGATTGAAGTCAACCTTGTTGACCGCACGGCTAGCATCGGCGACCTCACAGTGACTTTTGAGATTGACGATTACACTAGGTGGCGTCTGCTAGAAGGTCTTGACGACATCGGTTTGACCCTTCGTGATGAGCAAGCAATTGTTGATTTCGAAGCCAAACGTGAGTCGTGGCGACCAAAGACATTGCCGGCCAAGGGAGTCTGATGAGTCAAATAACTGTTACCGGTGGCAAGCCGCTGGTTGGCCGCGTTGACATCAAGGGCGCTAAAAACCTTGTGACCAAGGCCATGGTTGCCGCCCTTTTGGGCCACAGTGCCAGCGTCTTAAAGGACGTACCAAAAATCAGCGACGTTGAGGTTGTCTCGCGCTTGCTTGAGCTTCACGGTGTTTTGATCACGCACGATGAAGACGGCGTGATGCACCTTGACCCGAGCAACGTCGAATCAGCCCGCATGGTTGACATCGATGCCCACGCCGGTTCTTCGCGCATTCCCATTTTGTTTTGCGGCCCGTTGCTTCACCGTTTGGGGGAGGCTTTCATTCCTGACCTTGGTGGTTGCCACATTGGTGATCGCCCAATCGACTTTCACCTAGAGGTTCTTCGCAACTTCGGTGCGGTTATCGAAAAGCTGCCAAACGGCACACGCTTGTCGGCACCAGAAGGCTTGAAGGGTGCAAAAGTTGCCCTGCCTTACCCTTCGGTCGGCGCAACCGAGCAGGTTCTTCTGACCTCGGTTTTGGCCGAAGGCATCACCGAACTTTCCGGTGCCGCTATCGAACCTGAGATCATGGACCTCATCGCAATCTTGCAAAAGATGGGCGCAGTTATTTCGGTTGACACCGACCGCGTGATTCGCGTTGAGGGTGTCGAGCGACTCGAGGGTTACACCCACCGCGCGCTGTTCGACCGCAACGAGGCAGCATCTTGGGCGGCAGCTGCTCTGGCAACTCACGGCGACATCTTTGTGGGTGGCGCACGTCAGCCAGAGATGATGACTTTCTTGAACGTGTTTCGCAAAGTTGGCGGTGCTTTTGAGATCGAAGATGACGGCATTCGCTTTTATCACCCAGGCGGCGAGCTCAACCCGGTGGTCATCGAAACCGACGTTCACCCAGGTTTCATGACCGACTGGCAACAACCGCTAGTTGTGGCATTGACTCAAGCCAAGGGTCTTTCGATTGTGCACGAGACCGTCTATGAAAACCGCTTTGGTTTCACTGACGCGCTAAACGATATGGGCGCGCAGATTCAGATTTATCGCGAATGCCTCGGCGGCACCCCTTGCCGGTTTGGCCAGCGCAACTTCTATCACTCAGCAGTCATTTCTGGCCCAACCGCTTTGAAGGCCGCCGACATTCGCGTGCCTGACCTGCGCGGTGGCTTCAGCCACATGGTGGCGGCTTTGGCTGCCGAAGGAACATCGAACGTCTCAAATGTGCAGTTGATTTCTCGCGGCTATGAGCACTTTTTAGACAAACTGGCGGCTCTTGGCGCTGACTTTAGCTACACCGAATAACTGATTTCACGAGCGAGCGGGTTCAACATGGCTAAAGAAAAACCAACAAAGCTGCCAAAGATTTTCAAGCGCGAGCGAACCCCGCGCCTGCACATTGTTGCCTGGATTCTTCTGCCTATTGTGCGCCTCATGTTTAAAGTTGTGCCTCACGGGCACGAAAAGCTGCCAAAGAACAGCGCCTATGTGCTGGTCGGCAACCACGTGACCAACGTTGACCCTCTAGCTGTTGCTTATTTTGGTTATTTCATTCTTCGCCGAGCGCCGCACTTTTTGGCAAAAGAGGCACTATTTCGCGTGCCTTTCGTTGGCTTTGTGCTTCGAATGGGGGGTCAGATTCCGGTCTTTCGTGGGGGAGGCTCAAAGAACGATGAGTCGCTTCGCATGGCGCACAAGTTTTTGAAGGCCGGCCACACCATCAATATCTTTCCTGAGGGTACGCTCACCCGTGAACCAAACCTATGGCCGATGCGAGGCAAGTCGGGCGCCGTGCGTTTGGCGCTAGAAACCGAAGTGCCAGTTTATGCCATCGCCCATTGGGGTGCCGAGAAGATTTTGCCTCGCTATGGCTCAAAGTTTCGACCTGGCTTCTGGAAGCACGTCGATGTGATCGTCGGCGACGAGATCGACCTTTCGCCTTATCGCGGCCGGCAACTTTCGGCAGCCGAACTTACTGAGGCTACCGAGTTAGTCATGACAAAAATCACCGAACTTGTTGAGCAGTTGCGTGGCGAAAAAGCTCCAGCTGTGCGTTACAACCCAGCCCACAGCGGTCAGACCGTAACGGGCAACTTTGTGAAGGCCGAAAAAGCCGCTGCTGCCGAAGCCAAAAAGGCTGCCGCCAAAGCTGCTTCAAGCAGTGCCAAGAAAGCGAACAAAAAGTGACTTCGAACCAAAACGCAACATCGGGCGCGGCTTCGGGCGTTGCACCGAGCGAACCCGCACCAATCAAAATCGCCGTGATGGGCGCTGGCAGCTGGGGCACCACGTTTGCCAAGGTTCTAGCCGACGACAGCAACAACGAAATCGTGCTGTGGGCCAGGCGCGAAGACGTGGTTGAAGAGATCAACGAAGAACACCGCAACGGTGACTATCTGCCAGGCATCAAGCTGCCGGCAAACCTAAAGGCCAGCACCGATGCCGCCGAAGTTTTGGCTGGAGCCTCACAGGTTTATCTCTCGGTTCCATCGCAGACCCTGCGCGATAACCTCAAGACTTGGGGCCCCTCGATTCCTGCGGGCGCAATTATTGTGAGCCTAATGAAGGGTGTTGAAAAAGACACCGGCCTTCGCATGAGCGAAGTGATTGCCGAGGTCACCGGTTTTGATGCAAGTCAAATTGTTGTGATTTCAGGCCCAAACCTTGCGCCAGAAATCGCCAAGCAAGAGCCAACCGCTTCGGTTGCAGCCAGCGCATCGAAAGCTTCGGCTCTCGCGGTTGCCAAGGCATCATCGAACTCATACTTCACCACCTTCACCAACCGAGACGTCATCGGCACCGAGTTTGGTGGAATTCTCAAGAACCTAATTGCCGTGGCAATCGGCATCGTCAACGGTGTTGGTTATGGCGAGAACACCAAGGCATCAATCATGACTCGAGGCCTCGCCGAAATCTCAAGATTTGCCGTTGCCTACGGCGCTAAGCCAAACACCATGGTGGGTCTTGCCGGCATGGGCGACCTCATTGCCACCAGCGAGTCACCGCTTTCACGCAACCACCGCGCCGGTGAAATGCTCGGCAAAGGCTTCACCAAACGCGAGGTGCTCAAGCGCATGCAACAGACCGCCGAAGGTCTGAGCTCGGTCGCACCAATCTTGCAGCTAGCCGAAGCTAAAGGCGTTTCGATGCCCATCGTTGAGCAGGTGCTTTTGGTGATGGAGGGCAAGATGGCTCCGAAAGACATCGCACCTTTCTTGACCCACTCAACCGACACTCCTCTCGACGAGTAGCGGGAGCGTGCAAGGTGGCATCCGTGTTAAATAATTCGAGCGAGTCGGTTTCGACCGAATCGGCTGGCAAGCAAAACGTCGTTCTGATTTTTGGTGGCCGCTCGAGCGAACACTCGATTTCTTGTGCCACCGCCGCTGGCGTAATGGGCGCGATTGACCGTTCGCGCTACAACTTGATCACTGTGGGAATCACCCGCGACGGCCGTTTTGTGCCAGCTGTTGACGACGCCGCGTTGTGGGCGCTGCCGCCGGGCGACCAAGCGCTGCCGGTCGTTGAGTTTGCGGGTGAAACCGTTGAGTTTGCCTTTGATGGTTCGCGTGAGATTTTTCACTCGGATTCCTCCGGCAAACGCACCAGCCTTGGCGTGGCTGACGTAGCGTTTGCGGTTTTGCACGGGCCTTTCGGTGAAGATGGCACGATTCAAGGTTTCTTCGAACTAATCGGTTTGCCATATGTTGGCAACGGTGTTTTGGCCTCTGCTGCGGGCATCGACAAAGAGTTCACAAAGGCGTTGTTCTTGCAGGCTGGCGTGCCGGCGGTGCCTCACGTGGTGATTCATCGTCACCGCTGGCTTGCCGACCCAGAAACTGTGCTTGAGCAGGTGCGCGGTTTAGGCGCGATGCCACTTTTTGTGAAGCCAGCTCGTGCCGGTTCATCGGTTGGTGTTTCAAAAGTGAAGTCGCTCGACGATTTCGCCGCGGCCCTCGAGGTTGCTTTTGCTGAAGACACCAAAGTTGTGGTTGAGCGCGGGGTAATCGGCCGTGAGGTTGAATGCGCCGTGCTTTCGGGCCGCGATGGCGCCTCGCCACGAGTTTCTGTTGCTGGCGAAATCGTGGTTCACGGCCGCGAGTTCTATGACTTCGAAGCCAAGTATCGCGACGAGACCTCGGTCGAACTAATCGTGCCAGCAGTCATGACAGATGCCGAACTCGCCGAGATGCAGCACATCGCCGCGCGAGCCTTCGACGCACTTGGCTGCCGTGGCCTTGGCCGAGTTGACTTCTTCTTGACCGCTAAAGGTTTCGTGGTCAACGAGATCAACACCATGCCGGGTTTCACGCCTTTGTCGATGTATCCCAAGCTCTGGCAGGCATCAGGTTTGGCCTATGCCGACCTAATCGACGAGCTCATCTTTTTAGCAACAGAGGCCGTTTAGCGGTTTTGCTAACAGTTTTTATGTTCGAGGTTTTTCGCAGGCTCGAATTTTGAGAAGCTCCATTCCTAATAACTTTTAGGAGTCTGCCATGCTCGTTTTCAACGCATACGTTGACGGTTTCAATCTATACATGGGTGCTCTAAAAGGTCGCCCCGAACTCAAGTGGCTCGATTTAGTTGCTTTTTGCAAATCTGCACGGCCAGACATGAAGCTCGGCAAGATATATTTCTTTACCGCGTCCATTTCAGAGAGATATCCTGGCGACGATGCGCCTCGCAAGCAAGAGAAATACCTTCGGGTTCTTGCAAACCAGGGCATCGAAGTTGTTCGGGGCAAGTTCCGCAAAGATAGGCGCTTTAAGACGGTTGTCACAACAGAGCGAACAAGAGTGATTCAACCGGCCATGCCAAAACTTTTCGGCGCCACCCAATTTGCGTTAGACGAATCCGCTCGATTGGCAGCTCCCGATGCTCCGAAGGCACTTGTTTTTGATGTCGAAGAAAAGGGCTCAGATGTGAATCTAGCTTCATATCTTTTGCGTGATGTGTTCACCAGAGGGTTAGATGCCGCTTTGGTAATTTCGGGTGACTCTGATTTTGTGACACCTTTGAGAATGGCGGTCGATGCCGGGGTCGATGTTCATCTGTTAGTGCCTAGAAAAAAGTTGCACAGTGAACACCTTCGCCGAGCAGTCACAAATCTAAATCACATTTCTCAAGAAGAATTAGTTCGGTTTCAACTGCCGAAGCTCTTCGTGAGTCCACGCGGTAGGCATATCGTGAGACCAAATAGTTGGAATTAAGAAAGGGCTCGAGGTTAGTCGAGCCCTAAGTCGAAAGACGACACCTTCGACTGTGATGCCTCTAGTTTGCCAACACAGACGACGCTATGGAAGTCATCTTCTATTAGCAACTCACGCGATTGGCGCTTGTTAGCAAGCAGCCCAAGGTGCTGCTACTTAGCAGAAGTCAAGCAGTGGTCTGTCGCCTTGATGTGCGAAACTGCTGGGCCGATGGCATCGAGCGCGCTGGCACCTGAGGCTGCCTTCGAGTCGACGATAACTTCGGTGGCAGGGTTGCGTGCAAAGCTGATGAAACGATAGCTCGGGGCGGCCGAATCGTCGACGAGCCAATCAACACCACCGGCTGTTACGCAGGGCAGTTTAGAAACCAAAACCTCAGGCAAACCGCAGCGCGATATAACGGCCGTCGGCGTGCCCCAAGCGCCAGTGGCTTGTGCATCGGTTTGCCGACGTTCGAGCGTGTCGATTTGCTGGGGGAGTCGCACGCTAACCTCAGCGCAGGCGGGGTTGTTCGAGTCTGGCGCTGCCTCGAGGCTCACGGTTGCGGCGCAACCAGCCAGGGCGGCTGAGGCGAGCAGGGCGGTGAGCACGATCGAAACGGCGCGACGGGCTGAGGCTGGCAAAAAGTTCATTGTTAACAGGCTAGCTTTAACTTGTGTCAAACACCGAAACTGTAGCCTCGCTGGGTGAAAACCTCAGCTTAAAACGCATCATCGAACGGCTCAGAAAGCCGACGGATGCCTCGTCAAACGTGCTTGTTGGCCCTGGCGATGACTCAGCTGTTTTGGCTGCCCCTGACGGGCGTTTTTGTGTCACCACAGACACCATGGTCGAAGGCCACGACTTCAAACTTGAGTGGTCGAGCGCCTATGACTTGGGGTGGAAGGCCATCGCAACCAACGTGGCTGATGTGGCTGCGATGGGTGCTGTGCCAACATCTGTCGTCATTGCTATGGGTGTGCCAAGCGACACTGAAGTGCGTTGGCTTGAAGGTTTTGTTGACGGAGCCAACGCCGCCTGCGAGTCGCTCGCGCCGAGGTGCTTTGTGGTCGGAGGCGATTTGGCGGCATCCGAGAAAATTTTCATTGCGGTCACAGCTTTTGGCGATTTGCAGGGCCGTGAGCCAGTTTTGCGAAGCGGTGCAAATGTTGGAGATATCGTGGCCGTTGGCGGCACTCTGGGTCGCGCTGGCTGCGGTTTGGCCCTTTTGCAGTCGGGCAACGCTGATGCAGTTAACACCTGGGATGACTGGGTCAACGACCAACGTCGCCCACAACCACCGATCGAGTTGGGTGTGATTGCGGCGCAGGCTGGCGCAACCTCGATGCTCGACATTTCTGACGGCCTAGCCAAAGACGCTGCGCGCGTTGCAAAAGCGTCGCAAGTTTCGATTGCCCTTTCGCGCCAGAGTTTGCAGGGCTATGAAGCTGTGCTTGAGGGTGCCGCTAGCTGGATCAACGCCGACGCTTTTGTTTGGGTTCTTGGCGGTGGCGAAGACCATTCGCTGCTGGCCACGTTTGCCGCCGACGCCACCCTGCCGCGCGGGTTCAAGCGCATCGGTGAGGTCATCGAGCGCGCGGCAGACTCGGGCGATGCCTCGGCACCAGCCTCGCAATCGCCCTCAACGGGCGTCGACGTGTTGCTCGACGGAACCCCTATCGCCGAACTCGGCTGGGACTCATTCTCGAACTAACGGCTTGGGCCAAAGTATCGGTCAGTGCGGTTGTTGTTCGTCTGCACAGTCTGGGTCGACGTGTAGGTGCATCTATTTGAATAGCGCCGGCAACGTCATGCCCGATGGGTGCTAGAAGGCTAAATGTTTTGCGTGAGTTGATTGCAAAACGCTTTGGTACAACTTCGAGAGTGCTTTGGTTGTCTGGGCAATAGCGCCGCACCGCTCGCCGTGCAGCCAAACTTCTAAAGCGCTCACTTTGGCACCTGAGTTTGGTTTCTACGTTTTAGATCTAGGTCCTAGTCGAGATCGCTCAGCACCAAAATAACTTTGCCGAGCTCAACCGTGCTTTTGCCATTTTCAACTTCGTTCAGCCATTTTCGTGAGACTTTTGCCCTGTCGGCAAATGCCTGCTGGGTGAGGTTTTCTTCTTCGCTGGCGAGGCGAATCGCTAGCCCGATGACGCTTTGGGTCGCTCTTATTTACTCCTCGGCTTTCTGTGCCTGTGTCACCGTTATCACAAAATTTCAAATGTAACCGAACGCACGCAACCAGTTTTGTAACCGAACGGTGACCATGTCAAACATCCCGCTGCCTCACCTTCGGGTTGAAGAGTGTGCCCAGAGACGAAGCAAGGGGCGCACTCACAAAGCAGATGAAGAGTACTCCACTTTGTCGTTGAAACCGTTGAAACCGTTGAATCTTGCGTTGCTGGCGTCGGGGCTGGTCACTGCGTTGCTTGCAAACACAAGGTTTGCGTTGCATAAACCAACACCGCCTGGGGCGCAGGTGCAGGTGCAGGTGCAGGTGCAGGTGCAGGTTACGGTGCAGGAGCCAGCAGATGCAACGGTTTCGTTTGAGCAATTGTCGGCAACAATCGCGCAATCGCCAGAGTTTGAAACTTTCGCCGAACTCAGATCAGACCCCATTGGTGGTTAACCCCTAACTCTGGGCGTTCTCACAGGTTGGATTCATAGGCTGAAGTTGTGTCATTTTATCTAGCTTTAGGAGCATCATGATTCTCAAAATATCGAAAACTTCAAAGAGCCTGGTTGGCGGTGTTGCCTTGGCAACAATCGCGGCAGGCTCATCACTTTTTGGCGCAGCCGCACCTGCTAGCGCAGCTCTGGCTTGCGGTGCAGGGGCAACTGACCTTCTTGTTACTGGCAAGACCATTTGCGAAGTCACCTACACCGCTAACTCGGTAACTAACTTTCAAGCACCTTCAGACGCAACAACGTTAGAAGCACTGCTTGTAGGCGCTGGCTCTTCAAGCGATGGCACCTATGGCTATTCTGGTGCGGGCGGCGACGTTCAGGTGGTTTCGCTTGACCCATCGCAGTCAGCAAGCATTCAGGTTGGTCTCACTGGAGGTACTGTTAGCCCAGGCACGCGAGACAGCGTCGTGACCCAGGGTGCTACGGTGAACACCGCCAACGGTGGCACGAACTCAGACTTTGGTTCGGGCACGAGTGGCAATGGTCACTTCGGAACTTCAAACGGTTTTTCGGGTGGTGGCGGTGGCGCCGGCGGTGACGCGAGCTACATTAGTGGTGGCGCTGGCACTAGCGGCAGCGCCGTTGCCCCGAGCTCGCTTTTTGGCGATGACGCCACTTGTTATGGTGGCGGTGGAGCCAGCACGCTTCAGAACTACGGTGCAGACCCTGGTTTTGTATATCCAGAAGTAGGTACTGCCGAATGTGGTGCTGGTTATTACACCTCAACCTTGGGCTATTTCGATGCGATTGATTCTGCCTCGCCAGACTATTTCACAACATTGACTGACGCATTGACTTACCATGGCGTGCGAGCTAACTCTGGTTCTGGTGGTGGCGCAAGCTATTTCAGTGCAGACTTAAACCCTGGCGCTGATGGCCTAGTTGTTTTGCGCTATGAACTAACATCAGCGATCGACCCAACTTTCTTGGTGACTGTTGACCAGACCGCCGGTGGTTCGGCTTCTGCGAGTGTTGGCGAAGTCACTTCATCTCAGAGCACCACTTTAACTGCAGTGCCTGCATCTGGCTTTGTTTTTGGCAGCTGGTCTTGCACTGGCGGTAGCTTGAGCAGCTCGACAGCAAACCCAGCCACTCTTAGCAATGTCTCTGCCAACGCCACATGTTCTGCAATTTTCATTGCAGAACCAACCCTGCCGGGTTCACACAAAAAAGTTTTGAAGTCGAAAGTCTTTTTTGCTGGTGACAGTTCAAAATTGACCGTTGCGGCTAAGAAGGCTTTGAACAGGTTAGTAGCAGCCTTGCCTAGCTCAACACCAAACTCGGTGAAGCTCGTGGGCAGCATCAAGAAGACAGGCGCTTCTGCAACATTCGACAAGAAGTTGGCTTCTGCTCGTGCCCATGCGGTTGAAAACTATCTCAAGCACCACGGCGTTTCGAGCACTTTCAAAGCTTCAACAGTGAAAGCCACAAAAGCATTCAACAGCGCACGCAACGTGCAGATTGTTGTGACTTTTGTGCTTCTGCCTCAGTAGCAACTGCCCTTAACCAATAGTGGTGGGACGTGCGATTAG
>JBDLVN010000007.1:0-5228 GCA_039804775.1 Actinomycetota bacterium | reverse complement strand
TGCCGAGCAAGGTTGCCGAGCGCCTGCCTAAAGCTTTGATTCACCATAATTTGCCAGGGCAGAGCATCCACGAATATTTACAAGCGATTGACGCTGCTTGGCGCCTTCACAGCCCGTTGGCAACTTTTAGCGCGGCCCAGCGCTGGGTTGCTGCCTGTGAGACTCTGGTTTCGCAGGGTTGGCCAATTATTGTTGACCGCAAACGTTGGCGACTCGGCGAGTTGACCGTGGCGTGGGCTGCGGTTGCACCTAAACCTGAGGGCTAAATAACGGGCAACTCGGCTCGGGCGTCTTCTTCGGCCATTCCGCTAGCGCAGAGCAGGTCGATCAGCAACGGGCGCAGCAAAAGCAACACGCTGGCCTCGCGCAGTTGATCGGCAATGCCGAAACGTTTCGGGTCAAGCTGATGCATAACCTCGAGCAAGAGTTCGCGAGCCTCAAGCAAACGCTCGGGTTCTTCGAGGCCCATCTTGAGCAAAAGGGTGCCTTCGGCAATTTGTTCAATCAGTTGACCGAGGTAGGGCCGAGGTTTTGTGTCTCGCAACAAAAAGTCAACGCGGCGCACGATCACGCGCAGGTTTCGAGTGGCGAGGTCCATGCCGCGCATTAGTCGCACCTGACCCGAGAGTTCATCGCGATATTTGCGCAAGAAGGGCGAGATGCGCGAGATGGCTATGGCGCTGTCGAGCGAGAGGCGCCAGTTGTCAACAAGTGGTTGGGTGCGGCGAACTTTGACCAAGGTGGCATCGGCGGTCTTGACATCAAACTGCACGAGGGCCAACTTGAGCGCGTTAAGAACCTCAAGAAAAGTGTCAAAGAGTTTGCCGGCATCAGAGTTAGCCAAGCCTCGAGGGTCACGCGGAATCAACGCGGTAGCCACCAGCGCAATAGACGCTCCAATCAAGGCGTCAATCGTTTTGCTAAAAGCCAATTCGCCAGGCTGAATCAAAATGAACACCAGCATCGACTGAATGCCTGCCGAAAGCGCAAAAGCAGAACTGCTCGACATGAAACGTGCAATAAACAGACTGAGCATCAGCGTGAGGCCGATCTGCCAAACCCCAGCGCCCACTAGGTTGAGCAAAAACTCGCTCACCAAAATGCCGGTGACCATGCCAATCGCGGTTTCGGCAACGCGACGTGGGCGGGCATCGCGAGTGAATCCGAGCGCCGAGATCGTTACCGTCACCGAGAGCACCGGCATTGCGTGGCCCAGACCAAAGTGTGCAATCGAAAAAGCAGCCATTGCGCCGAGCGTGATTTGCAAGATGGGCGCAACCGACTGCGCCACGCGGTGGGTTGATTCGCGAAGGCTCCAGTGAAGCTTTGGCGGTTTGATGCGAGGCAGGCTCATGTCAGCTCTAACCGTGCCCGTTGAGCAAGCTCTTGCGCGGGCGAGGGTTTGCTGAACCCGCGTCGGTGGGCACAATAACCTCTTGAGTCGCCGAAATGGTTTCGTTGCCCGACTGCACCACGAGGGTTGCTGCTGGGTCAGTCACACGGTTGATCACGGCGAGCGCAATCGGCCCCATGTCATAGTGGTGAGCTGTTGACGTGATGACGCCGCGCTGGCGTTCATCGCCTAAAACAAAAACCGGGTCGCCAACCTCAGGCAAAAAGTGACCAGAGCCGTCGAGTTGCAAAAGCACGAGACGGCGCGGCGGGTGGCCCAAGTTGTGAACTTTTGCCACGGTTTCTTGACCGCGGTAACAGCCTTTGCTGAGGTGCACACCGGTGCTCAGCCAGTCAAGCTCGTGAGGCAGCGTCTTAGCATCGACCTCGGCCAACTGCGACGGCCGGTGAGCGGCGATGCGCAGCGCGGTCAAAGCCTCAACTCCGACAACCGGCAAACCCGCAACTCGAGCACCATGCGCGGCAACTGAGCTGGCCACGCCTGTCACACCGGCCACCTCGGCCACAGGCACCAGCGACTCACTCATGTGATATTCGCGACCAAGGGCCGCCAAAGGTGTTTTTGAATAACGCACGCCACCGGCAATTTCAGCTGGCCAGGGGTCTTGCCAAACCACGGTGCTTGCCTGGGGCTCAGCACCAGTTGAACCAGCAGCTCCAGCAGAAATACCGGCACCCAACGAAATTCCGGCACGGTCGTTGCGCGCCACCACAGCGAACTCGTCAGAGCGGTTAGCTATCACAACTTTTTTGCGAAAAACATTGGCTCTTAGCCAAGCTTCAAATGCGTCAGATGTCGCACACTCGGCATATAGCGCGTTGGGTGCGGCGAACATCCACGTGGAATTTTCGCCTTCAAAAACTCGCCACGCCAGTTGCACGTGCCCGGTGGCATCGAGCATCAGAGCTTCGGTTGATTCGCCCGCGGCTAGGCCCATGATGCGTTGAGCCAAAAAGGCGTGCAGCCAAGCCTGTCGATCAACGCCGCTGATTTCAAAAGTGAGATGCTGTGGCAAAACCACAACTGCTTCGCCCTTGGCAAAGCTGCGGCCGTCGAGCAACTGATTCACCAAAGCTGGCGCCTAACTGATTTTTTCGAGGCGTGCCGAAGCATGCGAGGTGATTGGGTTGCCTAAAGCGGCGATATCCCAAGCCCAAAGCAGAGCGCCATCAACAAGGCCATAAAGCCTTGAAGCGCCACTGTATTCTTTGGAGTTTTCTGAACGGCTCGAGCCCTTGCCCGTTGCGAGGTCAACTCGCGCACCCTTGATGAAGCCCATGTAGTGCTCGTTGATTCCACTCGGGTGCAGAATCGAAGCTTCAATATCGAAGCCACCGTGTTTGGTGCGAAGTTTTTCAAGATCGTCGCGGGTGAGAATCGATGGCTCGCCTTCGCCTGGCAAAAGCCCTGGGCCGTGGTCGCTGGTTTCAGCTGGGCGGGCGATGCGCCAAAAACCTAGCTCGGCTGGCAAGATTGTGCCAGCTTCGTCGAGTAGTTTGGCTGAAGACTGGTAGGTGACATAGTTTTCGCCATTATTGGCAAAAGTCACATTTTGGGTGAACTGGTATTCAATCGGTTCACCAGTTGTGGCATCAAGTCGGTGTTTATAACTGACGATGCCGGTGCCCTGCCACTGACCGAGCAAAAAGGCAAACGGCGTGACCTCAATGGGTAGGTGTTCTGGCAAATCAAACAAGGTTAAAGCGACCTTTGCTTAGAGACTATTTTTGGCCTTTGAAAAGTTTGACCAAAACCAAAACTGAAACAGCAACGATGGCAAGAAGCGCCAAAACCAATAGGCCAGTGAAGAAAATTTCAGGTGCAAGCATGATTCGAGTTTAGCCCTTCACAAACAGATAGACACTTGCCAGCGCAAGAATCAAATAAGAACCGCCACCAACATAAATTAGTTCGCGCACAAAACCCTCTTTAGCCGCACGCACGAGGTGCACCAACGAGACTGTGGCAACCGAACCGGCAAGAATCGCACCGAACCACATCGCAGCGTGGGCGCGGTTTGGAGCACTAACCATCGCAAAAACGGCGCACACGGCAACCAAAGCCCAAATGGCTACAACAAGAGCCCAACGATTCTTCACAGCTTAATAATGCCTCACCTTTGCACGACTTGCCTTGCAGAGCTCAAAGTTGCCTAAATCACGGGTAAAATCAAAGTGTCGAACAGGAGCCCCATGGCGCAACTATTGGTTCTGTCGACCACCAGTGGTCGAGAGGTGTTGCCTGCGCTTGGGTTATTGAGCCACCGCGTGCGTTTCATCGCAGCAGAACCCGCTAGTTTGGTTAGCGCCCCTTCAAGCGACCTAATATTCTTGGATGCCCGCCGCGACCTTGCAAACGCCAAGTCTCTGGCGAAAATCTTGCAAACCACGGGCCTCAGCTCGCCGTTGATCTTGGTTGTGACCGAAGGCGCACTGGCCGCAATTAGCGCCGACTGGGGTGCTCAAGACTTTATTCTCGACTCGGCTGGCCCTGGCGAAATCGACGCCCGCATTCGCATCGCGATTGACCGCAACAAGGTTGTTGCCAAATCAGACACCATTCAAGCTTCTGGCGTGATCATTGACGAGGCCAGCTATTCGGCAAAGGTTCACGGTCGCCCGCTTGACCTCACTTTTAAAGAGTTTGAACTCTTGCGCTTTTTGGCCCAACACCCTGGGCGCGTGTTCACCCGCGAACAACTGCTGAGCGAAGTTTGGGGTTATGACTATTTCGGCGGCACTCGCACCGTGGACGTTCACATTCGTCGCCTGCGCGCGAAGCTTGGCGACCTCGACAGCCTGATCGGCACCGTGCGAAACGTCGGTTATCGTTTCAACCTCAACGATGACATCGACATCGACGAAGAAATCACCCTCTAAAAGTTAACCAAGTGGCAACCATTTGGTGCCAAGATTTGAACTATGTCTGAAGAAACCATGGCAATCGAAACTCTCGACTATTCGCCTGACGCTAAGCGATATCTCGACCGCGAGTTGAGCTGGTTGGCGTTCAACCAACGAGTGCTCGAGCTTGCTGAAGACCCTAACCTTTTCTTGCTTGAGCGAGTGAACTATTTGGGCATCTTTGCGTCGAACCTCGATGAGTTTTTTATGGTGCGAGTTGCTGGCCTAAAGCGCCGCATTGCCACTGGCCTTGCAGTGACCTCAAGCTCGGGTCTTTCGCCCCAAGAGGTTTTGACTCAGATCGCAAAAACCGCTCACGGTTTGCAAGAGCGCCACGCCAACCTTTTCACCAACGAAATTTTGCCGGCGCTAACCAGCCATGGCATTCGTTTGAACCGTTGGAAAGACCTCGAAGCCAGCGAACAACAGGCGCTTCACAGCTATTTTCAAAATCAGATTTTTCCGGTGCTCACACCGCTTGCGGTTGACCCAGCTCACCCGTTCCCCTACATCTCAGGTTTGTCGCTAAACCTCGCGGTTGTGGTTCGCAACCCACAAAATGGCAAAGAACTTTTCGCCCGTGTCAAAGTGCCACCACTGCTGCCAAGATTTGTGCGCGTGCCTGGCAACACCGGTGTGACCAACGCCCGTTTTGTGCCGCTTGAAGACATCATTGGCGAGCACCTTGGCCAGTTGTTCCCAGGCATGGATGTTCTGCAGCACCACACATTCAGAGTCACCCGCAACGAAGACCTAGAAGTTGACGAAGACGACGGCGAGAACCTTTTGCTAGCGCTCGAAAAAGAGTTGCTGCGCCGACGCTTTGGCCCACCGGTGCGCCTCGAAGTTGCGCTAGACATCAACCCTCAGGTTCTCGAGCTGCTCATGAGCGAACTCGATGTTGAAGAGGC
>JBDLVN010000006.1:0-27723 GCA_039804775.1 Actinomycetota bacterium | reverse complement strand
GCGCGGTAGGGCCAGCATCCGTCGTTAAAAATGCCGCGCCAAAAGAAGTTTTGATCACCATCGACTCGATGGGCGATGGCGACCCCGCGCTTGCCGCAAACCCTGACCTGCCCGTGGTGTTCGTGTTCAACCGCGAGGCGCTCGCCAAGCTGCAGCTGTCGAGCAAGCGCCTGCACTTTTATATCGAGACGCTGCAAGACCTCGCCGAACGCCGCGACCTCAAGGTCTTTCTTGGCAACCCCTATGACTATGCGCGCGAAAACCCGGTGGCCGTGACCTATGCGCCGGTGCCGAGCTTTGCGAAGTTTGGGCAGGTCGCCGAGTTGCACCCGTGGTCGTGGTTGCGCCGCCCACACGCACGAAACATTCAGTCGTTTAGCGCTTGGCGGCAAAATCTGGGGTAATGCCAATCGAGGCAACTAAATGAATGAGGTTCGATATCGCTCGATAGATCTTTCGCTAATGCCATGAGAAATGGCACGTTCATGCCACGACGAGGCAGCAGAGCGAATTTCATCGATGATTTCAAGAGCTTGATTGCTGGTTAGACGGTAACTTGCCGAGTCGTCTATGAGGGCAGTGAAGTCATGCTTCGCAAACCGATTGGCTGTTCGGGTGACCCAGGTGTTCGATTGTTCAGCGCTGTCGGGATGCCCAGGATTGATGTCGAAGAATGGTGCCAAAACCCATCCTCTATTTGTTCTCACAAAACCCAAGTTGCGCGTGTGATCATCTATGTCGTTGATTGCTATTGAAAGCGCGGCTTTTCTAAAGAGCTGATCAAGTTGGCGGTTCGGCTCGTCGCAACTGATAGCAACATATTCGGCCATTTCTTGATATGAAAATGTGCGTTCTATATCAAGGCCATAGCCAAGAGCAGAACGCATGCTTTGATAACCGACTCGACCACCGGCAACTCTGTCGAACCGGTCAAGGTGCAACCGTGACACACTCGCAGTCGCTCGTTTAAGCAAATGACGTGGCACATTCATTTTGGCGTCGAATGCGATATCTAACGCAACGGCCTCCCATGCCTCTATATCAAGTTGGCGGTCTTCGGCGCGCCAGAGTTTAACAATTTGAGGAGCATGACCGTGTTCTTGAAACGCAACCTTAGGCCTAGCCCCGCCGAGGGGCGAACTCAAGCCACTAAGAATAGCAAGGTCTTCGGCTGTAGCGTCGTCTTCGTCAAAACGCAGGGCAGCTTGAATCAGGCGTTCAATATCGTTCACAGAGCCCACACCAGGTTGACTGTATTCAGTCGAACCGCTGACCTTGAATCGCAGGGCACCAACGCGCGTTTCATCGCTCTGATTTAGGAGGTAGTCGAGCTCGCTGAGTGGGGTAACGGTCGTGCCACCTGCTCGGCAAGAATCTGAATGACGTCGCCGAATTATGCGACGACCCCAGTCATCAGGCAAAGAGTCTGCAAGACCGGCAAACATTTTTCTGTCATGAGGCAAAATAATCGAGCCAGACACTAATGGCATGTCTGGCGCCAATGCGTATGCGCCGGGGTTGCTTCGATAGGCGGGGTTGTAAGTGAAGTCAAGGGTTGGTTGGTGATAGTTTTTTGGTTGTATTTCTCGCAGAGTCCCAACAAAAATGTCTGGCTTACCTAGGTTTGAGAGCCAGACTTCAACCGAGCGCATTTGTGCGAACTCGTTTCTTGTTGATTAACTCTGCGCGATCGCGACCTAACTCAGAATTGAGAGGGTCAATTTCACTCGCCAATATTCCTTGCACGCCTAAAACCTCTAAAACAGCAAAAACTGCCATGAGCGAGGGGGTGCCCGTGCCATGCTCGATAGCCCTAAGTGTGTCTCGGCTGATGTTGGCGCGTTCAGCCACCTGACTTGCTGTCAGGCTGTGCACTGCCCTCCATCGGCGAATTGCCAAACCAAAGTCTGCAAGTTCGGCAGAAGTGCGAAAGGATTTATTTGCCATGAAACTATTATGCCTAACATAACCGCCATTACAACAGATAATGACTGATTATTTAGTCACTAAATTGAGAAGTTAGAATGGCCACATGACCGTTGCAGAAGTTAGTGCCTACATCGACGCCCAAGACGAGCCAAAACGCGCCACGCTTCTGGCGATGCGCGAGCTAATTCTTGCGGTTGAACCTGGCCTAGAGCAGGCCATTGCGTGGGGTTCGCCGGCGTTCAAGTTTGGTGGCAAATATGTTGTTGGCCTCTGTGCATTCAAGAACCACCTGACACTTTCACCTCAAAGCGCTGAGGTTATGGCGGCTCACGCCGATGACCTTGCCGACTATGTTGTGTCGAAAAGTTCATTTCAATTTGGCGTGGATGCCCCGCTGCCCAAATCACTTCTCGAGAAGCTTGTGAAGGCGCGGTTGGCTGAGATCAGCTAGCGGCAGCAAACAATATTTTCTTAAAGCCCAACTTTGTTCACGCCGTAAGTAGCCTGGCTCTGGCTGAAGCCCTCGTAAACCAACTGATCAATAAGCTCGCCACGTGAGAATGATTGAGAGTTCAGATATTCTTGAGCCGCTTTATAGGCTTGATTTTTCCAATTCGTATTCGTAGCGTCTACGCCGTAGGCCGCATCTGACTTGCTGTATTTTTCGTACACAAGTTGATCGATAAGGCCTTGTCGAGAAAACGCCTGACTATTGAGGTAGCTTTCAGCTGCTTGACGCGCATTGCTTTGAGCGAGACTTTCTCCGTTCGATGTTTCTGACCCTCCAGAGCCGCCAGCGCCAAGGGCTTGTTCAGCTCCATAAGCGGCCTGCGACTTTGAGAAACCTTCGAAAACCAGTTGATCAATCAAACCCGATTTTGAGAACGCTTGAGATTCAAGATAACTAGCCGCAGACAAAGCAGCCTGTTCGTTCCAGTCGGCACCAACGGCGTTAGCTGCGTAGGTAGCGTCTGCTTTGCTGTATTGCTCGAAGACCAGCTGCTTTATCAATCCTGACTTTGAAAAAGCCTGAGAATTTAAATAGTCTTGAGCGGTTTGTACTGCATTCGCTTGGCCGCTTGTTTCGACATCTTCACTTGGGGCGGGTTCGGGTTCGAGAGTTTCAGAGGGCGCGGTAGGCTCGCTGCTGTTTGAAGAATTGTCAATCTGAGTTGATGAAGAACTTGGCGCAGCCGTGTTTGAGTCGCTCTTGCCTTTGTTGACGTTCGCCCCGATTATCAAAACAAGAACGATGGCTGGAATAACGAAGCGTTTTTTCTTAAACCAAGGCTTCGCTGTTTTCACAGCTGACTCTTGGCTGATTGGATTTGATTGATCAGACATTTTGTTTCCCCCAAATGTTTCGCATAAGCAACCTCAGTTAACCATCTTTGGTGCTTTTTTGCCAGATTACAAATTATTCTCGCGATATTGCCTTCAAAAGGCATGTGAGTTTCATTACGGTTGCGCCACAACCATGCGCTGTGAAAGCGGTTTCGCATAAGCTTGTCTTAGTGTCGCAGTGGTGCGGCATAGAGACGAGCCCGATGCAACGCCGCAACTTTATGCAACGCCGCAAACTGATTCGAGTGGTGGGTCTGTTTGTTGCGCTCGCCGTCGTGCTTGCCCCGATGAGCCTGGCACCGCAAGGCACCGCGCTAGCATCAAAGACTTACACAATCGTCTTCAAGGCAAACGCTGGCAAGGGAACGATGCCCTCCCAGACTGTGCCTGCGACCGGCAAAGCGTTGGCCAAAATCAAGTTCACTCGCACCGGCTACAAATTTGCAGGCTGGGCGACTTCGGCGAAGTCGAACGTGCGCTATAAGGACCGCGCGGTCATCAAGCCTCGGGCCCGCACCTACCTCTATGCCAAGTGGGTGAAGATCAGCACCGCGCCTGCCATTTGGGGTCACAAGATCGGCTCGTTGCTATGGTCAGACGACTTCAGCGGCGCTGCCGGCAATCAGGTCAATGCGGCTTATTGGACGCCCCGCCTGTGCGGCCACGATGCAGCAAACGGTGGTGGCACCTGTCACAACGACGAGCCCCAGTGGTACACACCCGACGCGATTGCGCTTGACGGCAGTTCACAGGGCAACGCTGTTATCACCACTACCCGCGTGTCGGGAGTGCCCGGCAACGCAGGGCAGTGTTTAGCTTCGAGTTGCCAATACACCAGTGGCCGCTTTGACACGCAAGGCAAAGTTTCGTTCAAATATGGCTACATCGAAGCGCGCATGAAAATGCCTACCGGTGGCGCTAACTGGCCAGCTTTTTGGGCGCTTGGTGATTCAATCACTTCAGTCGGCTGGCCTCGCTCGGGCGAGATTGACATCGCTGAACAAGCCGGCAATCGCCCCGCCCGTGCCTCGTCGGCAGTGCACTACTCAAGCTCATCAGACTGTTGCGGGGCGCACCTTTATGACGTTGCCGATGTCACCGACATTGCCAACTATCAGAGCGGTTTTCACACCTATGGCATGGCTTGGGAGCCGAACCGCATGGAGTTTTTCGTTGACCGCGAGCTGTTCTGGATCGTCACACCCGACACCGTGCAAACAAACGTATGGTCATTCAATGAGCCGTTTTTCTTGATTTTGAACAATGCAACGGGTAGCTTCGGTGGCAATTACGACGGATGGCCGCAAAGCTTCACGACCATCGACTATGTGCGCGCCTGGTCGTTAGACGGCCAGGGTTCGGTCACACTGCACTAGCTCGCGCAACCAAAAAGTTTGCTTGACTAAGGCTGGGCATCGTCAGTTAGTCTGTAGCTATGACCGAACATGTTTCGGCTCTAGATCTTTTCACGATCGGCATAGGCCCGTCGAGTTCTCACACTGTGGGGCCGATGCGGGCGGCTGCCCAGTTCAATGACGAACTGCAGAGCCAAGGGGTATCCCCTTCAGATATCGTCGTAACCCTCTATGGGTCTTTAGGCGCCACCGGCATTGGCCATGGCACCACCAAAGCGATTCTCGCGGGGCTGCAGGGCATGCAACCCGAAACTTGTGACCCTGCCGCTGTGCGTGGCATGTCAGAGTCGCCGGCAGTTCGTTTCGTTTTTGAACCTAGAACGCGGCTTGCTAAACACTCAAATGCCATGCTTTTTGCAGCAGCTGGAATCAGTCGAACCTACTATTCGGTTGGTGGGGGTTTTATTGAAACCGACACCATCGCCGTAAAAGCCCACAGGGTTCTGCCCTACCCTTACCAATCAGCCGATGAGCTGTTGGCAATTTGTGAACGCGAGAAACTCTCGATTGCGCAGGTTGGAATGGCCAATGAACTTGCGCTGCAGCGCGACCGCGACGTTGTCTCGCAGCTTGAAAATATTTGGAACGCCATGAAGAACTGCGTTGAATCGGGCTTGAGAACCGAAGGTGTCTTGCCAGGTTATTTGAAGGTGCCAAGAAGAGCCGCTGCGATTCACCGTCGCCTCGACATCAACGAGGGTGACCAATCGCTCGATGCTTTGCAAGCTTATGCGATTGCGGTCAATGAAGAGAACGCTGCTGGCAATCGAGTGGTTACCGCGCCGACTAACGGCGCTGCTGGCATTATTCCGGCAGTCGGTTATTACGCACTCAAGCACAAAGGCATCAGCGACGAAAAACTTGCCCGAGACTATCTGATCACCGCAGCAACCATTGGTGGGCTCTATAAACGCAACGCCAGCATTTCTGGCGCTGAGGCAGGTTGCCAGGGCGAAGTTGGTTCGGCATGCTCGATGGCGGCAGGTGCTTTGGCGCAGGTGCTCGGAGCCTCACCACGGCAGGTTGAGAACGCAGCCGAAATCGCCATGGAGCACAACCTTGGTCTAACCTGCGACCCCGTTGGAGGATTCGTTCAATTGCCTTGCATTGAGCGCAACGCGATTGCTGCTGGCACCGCGGTTGCAGCTGTGCGCTTGGCGTTAAACGGCAGCGGTCAACACAAAATCTCGCTAGACGTTGTTATTGAAACCATGCGCCAAACCGGCCTTGACATGTCAACGAAATACAAAGAAACCTCAATGGGCGGCCTCGCGGTAAACGTCGTAGAGTGCTAGTTGCTCAGGTCTGAAGCGGCGTTCAACTTTCGGGCGCGAACCCGCGACTCAGCGCGTGCGAGCTGCCGCGGCGGCAATCTGAGCACGGGCCTTTGAGAACCCACTTTCGGGCGAGTCCCTGTCAATGCGTCCATACTCGATTGGCCCGGCTGGGTCGCAGTTTATGAACTGCAAATCGTTCATTCCGATGCGCGAGAAAACCTCGACCAGCAGGGGCCTTAGAAAGTCGTGTTTGGCGTTTTCACCCTCGCTATAAAGGCCGCCACTCGAGATGATCACGCTTACCGGCAGGTCAGAAATGTCGGTGGTTTTTTGATAAAAAGTGCGCACGTTGACGATGCGGTCTATCCACGCTTTCAGTGAGCTTGGCGGCCCCCAGTTATACATTGGGGTCGCAATCACCAGTGCGCTCGCGCCAACTAATTCGTCGGTGAGTTGGTTCGCGAGAGCAAACGCCTGACTGAGTCTTTCGTCGTGTTTTTCAACGGCGATGCGCCCCGCTTCTTGCGCGTCAAAATCTAAGTGGGCGATGTCACCCGTGAAACGGCTGATGGTCTCGAGGCCCTCATGTTGAGAGTGAAAACTGTTTTCGAACTCGGCCAAAAGTAGGTTTGAAAATGACTTTTCTTGGCGGGTTGAAGTGTGCAGGCTCAGCAGATAGCTCATGCCATAAGTTTAGGTAGCTTTCAAACGGCCATTGGCTAGGCTTGATTCATGACCGACTCGAAGCCGACTCAAGATCAGTTAATCGCGCACTTCGAAAGCCGTTTGGCCTTCGAGACTGACCCGTCTGATGTTCACAAAGACCTTGAGAATGACGCCCGATTTGCATTCTTAGATGTGCGCGGTGACGCTGCGTGGAATCAGGGTCACGCAGTTGGTGCCGCCCACATGCACCAGAGTGAAATCTTGGAGCGCGCTCCTAAAGAGATTCCTTTAGACATGCCAGTCGTGGTTTATTGCTGGGGGCCAGGTTGCAACGGAGCACAGCGAGCCGGTTTGCACTTTGCGCGCCTCGGTTTTCAAGTGAAAGAAATGATTGGCGGCTTTGAATATTGGGCTCGTGAGGGCTACTCGGTTGAAGGCACTAATGGCCGCATTCTGCGCGCCGTTGACCCACTAACCAACACCGTTGATTCAATTAGCTGCGACTGTTAGGGCAATGATTCGGTTGAGGGTTTAGCTATGTTGATTGCCGGTTTTTTTGAACGCATCATCGTCGTGCCATTTGACCAATTGAGTTTCGACCACGGCGCCATGGCAGCGGCCAACCCGCAAACTGACCTCCTGGTTTTGGTCGAATCGCAACGCATGCTCACCGGCCGCAACTGGCACCCTGAGCGCTTGTTCTTCATGGTTTCAAGTGCCCGCCACTTTGCCAAGGCCGCGCGCGAGCGTGGTTTTGAAGTTGAGTATGTTCGGGCAGTGACGACACCCGAGGGGCTCAACTCGGTGTGGGCAAAACATGGCCGGCTCGAAACCATCGCAGCCCAACCGGCCTCGTTTGGCCAGGCAAAGCAGTTCAAAGACCTCGGCATAAAAACTGTTGAGACCGATTTCTTTTTGACCCCACGGGCGCTTTTTGCCAGCTGGGCTGAGCGGCAAAAGTCTTTCGTGATGGAGAATTTCTATCGCCTCCAACGCGTGCGACTTGGCTTGCTCGTCGATGGCGACAAACCCTTTGAAGGTCGATGGAACTTCGACGAAGACAACCGCCTGCCGCCGCCGAAGAAGTACGTTTGGTCGCCGCGCTTGACTCACGAGCGCGACGAGATTGACCTCGAGGTTGCGGCCGAGATAGGTCGGGTTGCTGGCGAGCTGGGTCAGACGGCCGAAGGCACTTGGCCCACCGACCTATGGGCTACAACCCGCGAGGGTGCACTGCGAGCCCTTGAGCATTTCGTTGAACACAACTTGGCAGGTTTTGGCCCGCTCGAAGATGCCTCGACTAACGACGACTGGTCGCTGCACCACTCGTTGCTTAGCCCATATCTAAATGTGGGCTTGCTTCACGCGCGCGAAGTTGTTGACGCGGCCGTCGCTGCCTATGACCAAGGTGACGCCCCGATTCAATCAGTTGAAGCCTTCGTTCGCCAAATCATCGGCTGGCGCGAGTATATCAACGGAATGTATTGGTTCTTGGGGGAGGGTTACGAACAGGGCAACGGGCTTGGGGCGCAACGCAAGCTGCTCCCCGTCTTCACAGATTCAAGCAAGTCGCGCATGAACTGCGTTTCGTCGGTTGTTGCTGACGTCGAGAAACGTGCGTGGGTGCATCACATTCCTCGCCTCATGATCTTGAGCAACCTCGCACTGATCACCGGCGTGAACCCTCAAGAGTTTCTCGATTGGATGCGCGAAAACTTTATCGATGCCAGCCAGTGGGTGATGGTTCCCAACGTGATTGGCATGGGAGTGCACGCCGACGGGGGTCGCCTTATGACCAAACCATATGCTGCCGGTGGCGCATACATCAACCGAATGACTCAATATTGCAAGGGTTGCGCCTATGACCCGAAGCTTCGGGTCGGCTCAAATGCTTGCCCTTTCACGACTTTGTATTGGGATTTTCTCGACCGCCACCGCGAAGCCTTCGCCAAAAATCACCGGATGGGCCAGCAGTTGATGGGCCTCAACCGACTCTCTGATTTGCCCGAACTGCGCGAGCGCGCGGCCGAAGTCTTGAACGGGCTTGAGCGAGGCGAAATTTAATCACGGGGATGCCCTCCGGCTACCGCCACCCTAACTAGCTAGAAGCTGCCCGAGCTCACGAACCTCGGCTGAGTCAACGCCGCAGCAACCGCCAACATAGGCCAAATCGAGCGTTGACCAGCTTGGCCAATAACTTGCTAGGTCGTTTGGCAGGTCGTTGTGCCACTGACCGAGTTTTGCATCCCAGCCACCACCGCGGTTTGGATACACCGCGATTGCGGCCGAGCTGACCGACTTGGCGAGTGTGACGAGGTCAAAAACCAGATCTGGATTCACACAGTTGAACCCAATGACTTCAAGAGCCGAAATCTGACTGATTGCGTCGATAGCGTCGGCGATTTTTTCGCCAGACCAGAGGTGTTCGGCATCCCGAGTCGTGAAAGACACCCACACCGGCAGGCTTGAGTCTTCTAATGCTCGAGCAAGGGCCTTAGCTTCGGTGAGGTCTGGAATCGTTTCTGCGAGCAAGATGTCTGGCTGAGCTGCTTGCAATATTTGAATGCGTTGGCGGTGAAAGTCATATAGAGCATCTTCGGTGACACCATAGTTGCCTCGATATTCTGAACCGTCATGCAAGGTCGCTCCATATGGCCCGATGCTTGCGGCAACTTTGGCTTTGGTGCCTTTAACAGCCTCGCGGGCTGCCAAAACCGCCGCTCGAAGTGCGTCGTCAGCGGCTGAGGGTTCAAGGCCTGCAGCTTCAAAACCGCTGCGTGATATCTGATAGCTCGAGGTAATAATCACTTTTGCACCCGCCGCAACAAAGTTGCGGTGCGCCTCGATGATTAACGCGGGCTCTTTGAGAAGGGCGTGGGCCGTCCAGAGTGGCCCGTCAAAGACCGCGCCGAGGTTTTCAAGTTCGGTTGAAAGCCCGCCATCGATTAGTTGCGTCATGGCGAAACCTTTCTGGCGCAAACCGTTTGGCCTGAGCTTCAATAAGAATGCCATCTGGGGTGTGAAAATAGCAAAATGTGCGTGACGAAATGTTTCGCGCGGTTTTTGAAAATCGGAAAATTGCGTGAAGACTTAGACGAAGAAAATCTGAAAGGTTTCATCGTGTCTAACCGCAAACTTGCTTTGACGGCTGCACTAGCAGCTGCGACCCTTGCTCTAACCGGCTGTAGCTTGGGTGGCGGCACTGCCACCCCAACCAACACTTCTGGCATCACTATTGACCAGGTGGCCGTTGACCTGTTGCCAGCTGCCATCAAAGAGCGCGGCACCCTTGTTATTGGCGCAGGCAATGACTATGCCCCGAATGAATACGCCGATGACGCTGGCAACCCTGCTGGCTGGGGCATCGAAGTTGCTCAGGCGATAGCTGCCAAGCTTGGTTTGACCGCTCAGCTTGAGGTTGCAGATTTTGACAAGATCATTCCTAGTGTTCTTGCCGGCAGCTATGACTTCGGTGAATATTCATTCACCGACAACGCCGAGCGTGAGCAACAGGTTGACTTCATCAACTATTACAACGCTGGCATTCAGTGGATCAGCGCAGCTGGCAAGACAGTTGACCCAAACAACGCCTGTGGCCTAAAAGTTGCCGTTTATGCAACGAGCTACCAAGACACCGACGAGATTCCAGCCAAGTCAGACGCTTGCGTTGCCGCAGGCAAACCGGCTATCGAAGTTCTAAAGTTTGACGGCCAAGAAGGCGCGACAAACTCTGTGGCACTCGGTCAAGCTGATGCCACCTCAACTGACTCACCAATCGCATTCGCTGCCATCAAGGCAAGCAACGGCAAATTGCAGGCAGCTGGCGAGAGCTTTGAAGTTGCACCATATGGCTTGCCGATTGCCAAAAACTCTGAGGTGACCCCGGCTATTCAAAAGGCTCTGCAGTCGCTCATTGACGACGGCACCTACCTTGCCATCTTGAAGAAATACGGTGTTGAGAGTGGCGCTGTCACCACGGCGACAATCAACGCGGGTGCAAACGGTTAATTCTTGACGCAGAACTCAAACTTCAAACAGGAGGCCTCTGAACAGGGGCCTTCTGTTGCTGTTTTTTATGCAATCAAGGCAAAGAAACTTCGCCACCCGGTTCGGGCAATTCTGGCCGCAGCGCTGATTCTGCTTGCACTCGTTGTTGCCGTTGACGCCGCCTATCGCCCAGCTTATGACTGGCCATCGGTGGGCAAATATCTTTTTGATCACCGCGTGCTCGAAGCGATGATCAACACCGTGCAGTTGACGGTTTTTTCGATGATCATCGCAATAGTTCTTGGCGCGTTGCTTGCAATCATGAGGCTTTCATCCAACGGAGTTTTGCGAACGATTGCCTGGTTTTATCTGTGGGTTTTCAGGGGCACACCGGTTTATGTGCAGTTGGTTTTTTGGGGTCTGATCGCCGTCATCTATCAAAACATGAGCATCGGCTTGCCTTTTGCCGAGCCGATTTTCTCGTGGCAGACCAAGGCGGCACTCAACGCGTTCACCTTGGCGATTGTGGGTTTGGCTTTGAACGAAGCTGCCTACATGGCCGAGATTGTGCGGGCCGGTTTGCTTTCGGTTGACCGGGGTCAAGAAGAAGCAGCCAAAGCGCTGGGCTTTTCTTGGTGGCAGACCATTTGGAACATCATTTTGCCTCAGGCAATGAAGGTGATTATTCCGCCGACCGGCAACGAGCTCATCTCGATGCTAAAAACCACGTCACTCGTGACGGCTGTGCCCTATAGCTTTGACCTTTATGCCCGCACCCATGACATCGCAGCCGAAACCTTCAACCCGATTCCGCTGCTAATCGTGGCCAGCATTTGGTACCTCGCCATCACCACACTGCTAATGATTGCCCAGCACTTTTTAGAGAGGCGATTCGACAAGGGGCAACGCTTTGGCGCCGGCCGCAGCTTCAGCGCCGGTCGCAACTTTGGTTCCGGTCGCAACTTTGGCGCCGGCCGCAACTTTGGCCGCGGCCGAAACTCAACTCGAAGCCAGGTGCGCTAATGAACGACACGGTGGTCAAGGTCGAGTCGGTTTTCAAAAAGTTTGGCTCAAACCAGGTGCTTCGCGGCGTCAGCCTCGAGGTGGGGCGCGGCGAGGTTCTGTGTGTCATTGGCCCGTCGGGTTCTGGCAAGTCAACTTTGTTGCGGTGCTTGAATCACCTTGAAACCATCGATGCCGGGCGCATTTATATTGATTCAAATCTGATCGGATACCGCCAGTCGGGCGACACCCTCTATGAGCTGCATCCTCGCGACGCGGCCAAACAGCGCCGAGAGATCGGCATGGTTTTTCAGAGCTTTAACCTCTTTGCGCATCTTACGGTTCTTGAAAATGTGATTCAAGCGCCAATAACGGTTGGCAAAGTTGCACGGGCGCAGGCGATTGAAGAAGCTAAGGAGCTGATTGCCCGAGTAGGCCTAACGGCCAAGTTAGATAGTTACCCCGCTGAACTATCGGGCGGGCAGCAGCAGCGCGTTGCGATTGCCCGCGCGCTTGCCATGAAGCCAAAGTTGATGCTGTTTGACGAGCCGACGTCTGCGCTTGACCCAGAGCTGGTTGGCGAGGTGCTTGACGTAATGCGCGACCTGGCTGATTCGGGAATGACCATGATTGTGGTCACCCACGAAATCGGCTTTGCCCGCGAAGTTGGCGACTCACTTATTTTTATGGACGCCGGCGAAATCATCGAATCAGGTAGCCCGCGAGATGTTTTGGCTAACCCTCAGCAGCCTCGAACCAGAGAGTTTCTGTCAAAGGTTTTATAGAACCTGTAGTTAAAAAAGTTTGGCCGGCATCGCGAACGACACCAGCCAAACCGCTAAAGCGAGTTTTTATTCGTGCTTGCCTGTCACTGCATAGTTCTCTTCTGGTGAGAGCACTAGGCGGTGGCGACCCCAGACTGCAAAGATTGCCAACATCACGACATAGACCACGATGATTGCATAGATTGCAGGCAAGAAGGTTGGGTTCAACAAGAAGCCGATGAATGCCAAGAACGCGATGATTCCCGCGATGGTTGCGCCTGTGACACCCCAAGGTGACTTGAATGGGCGGTCAAGGTTAGGAAACTTTCTGCGAAGAATGACAAATGCAATCATCTGCATTAGGTAGGCCAACATGGCGCCCCAAACAGCGATGTTCAGAACGATCGCACCAGCGGTTGAGCCAGCACCACCAGCCTGGTCAATAACAACAAGTGCGATGTAACCGATTACTGCACCAACAACCATTGCGACCCAAGGGGTCTTGCTCTTGCCGGTCAGTGAAAGCACCTTAGGGTAGTAGCCCGCGCGTGACAGTGAGTACATGTTGCGGCCATAGGCAAACATGATGCCCTGAAGCGAAGCCAACAAACCGATCAACGCGAAGATGCTCAGAACAGCGGCCCATCCGTCGCCAACAACGGCACGAAAGCCGTCAAGAAGCGGCTCGCCAGCTGCACCGGTAGCTTCAGCACCGATGATGCCAGTGTTTGCAAACATCACCAAAACGCCGGTGACAATGAGGGTGCCGCGAGCCCAGAAGCCAGCCTTTGGAATGTGAGTTGATGGGTCGTGGGCTTCTTCAGCTGCAAGAGGTAACTCTTCGATGCCAAGGAACAACCAAACGCCAAATGGAATCGCATAGAGAATTCCCATGATGCCGTGAGGCAAGAAGCTGGTCTGGCCAGCGTCAGGAGCGATGTTCCAGAGAGAATCCCAGTTGAACTTGCCAGAGGTGAATACGACGATTGCGAAAACCAGCAAGATTGCGATTGAGATGAATGAAACCCAGATCGAGAATTTGAAAGAGATGTGAGAGCCAGCTGAGTTCAACAGAATGAATGCGGCATAAAGGACGATCCACCAGACCCAGGTTGGCATCGAGAAGTTGAGCAGCTCAGATGTCACTGCGTCGGCATAGCCTGCCGAGAAATAAACGATGACTGCGGTGGTTGCAACATATTCGATTGTCTCTGCAAGGCCGGTAATAAAGCCACCCCACGGGCCCATCGCCTTGCGTCCGAATGAATAAGCGCCGCCCGAGTGAGGCATAGCCGCTGCCATCTCACCAATGGCAAACATCATGCCGTAATACATGACAACCAAAATGGCGAATGCGATTAGAAGGCCACCGAAGCCGCCAGATGCAACACCAAAGTTCCAACCAGAGAAGTCACCAGAAATAACTGCGGCAACTGCTAGACCCCAAAGGCCCCAGATGCCAGCGCTGCGTTTGAGTTCGCGCTTCTTAAAATAGTCTTTTTCTTGGGTGTTGTAGGTAACACCTGAAACCTTTAGTTTGTCATCTGACATGTTGCCCTTATTCCTTTTCTGCTGGGTCATCTTTGGCCCGTGCGTGATGTAGTAACGGGGTGGTGCTTGAGAGCTTAGACCTCCAAATGGTTGTTTTTTGAATCTTTAGATTACGTTTTTGCAACATTTTTGCGACTTCTGTGACGATTGTGTTTCGAACAAAGGCTACACATCGGCAAAGTTGACAAACCCCCTTCGCGTGGTGTTTTCTAAAGGTTGAGAAACCGACCTCAAGGTGGAGGAATCACAATGACAAGTAATAAAGGTTTAATCACGGCAGACCAACTTAAGTCGCTAGTAGCCTCAGGCGAAATCGACACCGTAGTTGTTGCATTCACCGACGTTCAGGGCCGCCTAGTCGGCAAGCGCGTAGCCGCAAGACTTTTTATCGAAGACATCATGGATCACGGCGCTGAGTGCTGCAACTATTTGCTGACCGTTGACGTCGAAAACAACACCATCGACGGCTACTCTTTTGCTTCGTGGGACAAAGGCTATAACGACATGGCCATGATTCCAGACATGTCAACCCTGCGCATGGTTCCTTGGCTGCCGGGCAGCGTGATGGTCATCGCCGACATCACCACGACAACCCACGAGCCGGTTGCGATTGCTCCCCGCTCAGTTCTAAACGCACAAATCGAACGCCTCGCCAAAATGGGCCTCGAACCATTCGTTGGCACCGAACTAGAGTTCATCCTCTTCGATGAGACATATCGTGGAGCTTGGGCCAAAGGCTATGACAACCTAAAAGCCAGCACCGACTACAACGTTGACTATGACCTTTTGGCATCGACCCGCGTCGAGCCACTGCTTCGCGACATCAGAAACTCGATGGATGCCGCCGGCATGTATTGCGAAGGGGTCAAAGGCGAGTGCAACTTTGGTCAGCAAGAAATTGCTTTTCGCTATGACCGCGCGCTTCAAACCTGCGACAACCACTCGATCTATAAGAGTGGCGCCAAGATGATCGCCGACAAGCACCAACAGGCGATCACATTCATGGCAAAGTTCAACGAACGTGAAGGCAACTCTTGCCACATTCACATCTCACTTCGTGACATGGCTGGCGGCGCAGTGTTTGCCGACAAGTCGGACCCAAACGGCATGTCAAAGATGTTCAAGCACTTCTTGGCCGGCCAGATTGCCGCGATGCGCGAGTTCACGCTTTTGTTTGCGCCAAATATCAACTCATATAAGCGTTATGTCGAAGGCAGTTTTGCGCCAACCGCAGTTGCCTGGGGTCTAGATAACCGCACGCTCAGCTTGCGCGTTGTTGGTCACGGCCACGGAATGCGCGTTGAACACCGCGTGCCTGGCGGCGACGTTAACCAATACATGGCAGTTGCCGGTTTGATTGCCGCTGGAATCTATGGAATCGAAAACGAGCTCGAACTCGAAGAGATGACTTCGGGCAACGCCTACACCGCAGACAAACCACACGTGCCGGCCACCCTGCGCGAAGCAGCTGACCTGTTTGAAAACTCAGCCATAGCCAAAGCGGCCTTCGGTGAAGAAGTTGTGAAGCACTACGTTCACAGTGCTCGAGTTGAAATCGCTGCCTATGATCGAGCAATCACCGACTGGGAACGAGTGCGTGGTTTTGAGCGCCTCTAAAAAACCTCTCATTGGCCTAACAACATATCGCCAGCAGGCACAAACCGGCGTTTGGAACGTCGAGGCTTCGTTCTTGCCCGCCGAATACTTTGACTCGGTCAACCGCGCCGGTGGCACAGCAATCTTGTTGCCGCCACAAGACGTGACTGCCGAAGACGCTCGGGCGATCGTTGCCGGGCTTGACGGTTTGATTGTTTGCGGTGGTCGCGATGTTGACTCATCTCTATATGGGCAAGCTGCGGGCGAGTTCACCGACGTGCCTGACAAAACTCGCGACGCGTTTGAGCTTGCACTGTATTCAGCCGCAATCGAAGCGGGTTTGCCATTCTTGGGCATTTGCCGAGGCCAACAGGTCTTGAACGTGCACCAGGGCGGAACCCTCATTCAACATCTGCCTGACGTTGTCGGCAGCAATAAATATCAGCTCGGCAACGCGCAGTTCACAATCGCCGATATCAACGTGGATGCCGGCTCGCTACTCAGCTCAGCCCTTGGCGGCGATGCCAAGGTTTCTGGTGCGCTGTATCACCACCAAGCCATCGATCAGGTTGGCAAAGGCCTCAAGGTTGTTGCTCGAAGCGAAGACAACGTGGTTGAAGCCGTTGAGCTTGAAGACTATGGTTTCGGCCTTGCTGTTCAGTGGCACCCAGAGCACACCCCTGAAGACAACCGCATTTTTGAGGCGCTGGTTTCGGCTGCCGCAGAGCGTTCGGCTACGTCTGAGCATTCGGCCACCCCTGAACATAGGAGCAAACGATGAGCTACACACTTATTAACCCGGCAACCGAAGAAGCCATGGAGGTCATTGAGCACCTCACCGCTGAAGACACCGACGCAGCTATTGCTCGGGCGAAGGTTGCCCAAAAGAAGTGGGCTGCGCTAAACCCGGCCGACCGTGCGAAAATCTTGCGCGACTTTGCGGCAGGGGTTGACGCAAACATCGAGCAACTAGCCCAGCTTGAGGTTCGCAACTCAGGCCACCCGGTAGGGCAGGCTCGGTGGGAGGCCAACCACGTGCGCAACGTGCTCGAATATTATTCGGCAGCGCCAGAGCGTCTTCTTGGCAAGCAGATTCCTGTTGCCGGTGGCATCGACATCACCTTTAACGAACCGCTAGGTGTCGTTGGCATCATCACGCCGTGGAATTTTCCGATGACCATTGCCTCATGGGGTTTTGCTCCAGCGCTCGCCGCAGGCAACGCGGTGGTTTTGAAGCCAGCCGAATGGACCCCACTAACCTCTATTCGCCTCGGCGAGATCGCACTTGAGTCAGGGCTGCCAGAAGGTCTATTTCAAGTTTTGCCAGGTCGCGGCAGCGTGGTGGGCAACCGTTTTATCACCAACAAAGATGTGCGCAAAGTTGTGTTCACCGGCTCGACAGAAGTTGGCAAGCAGATCATGCGCGGGGCAGCCGACCAAATCAAGCGAGTCACACTAGAGCTCGGTGGCAAGAGCGCAAACATTGTTTTTGCTGACGCCGACATCGAAAAAGCTGCGGCTAGCGCGCCATCATCGGTGTTCGAAAACGCTGGTCAAGACTGCTGCGCTCGCAGCCGCATCTTGGTTCAGCGCAGTGCTCTCGACAAGTTCATGCAGCACCTTGAACCTGCCGTAAAAGCCTATGCAGTTGGCGACCCAACCCTTGAGTCAACCGAGATGGGCCCAATGATTTCGAAGGCACACTACGAGTCGGTCAACGGCTACATCGACGACGCAAACATTGCCTTTAGAGGCCAAGCCCCGACGGGCCCTGGCTTCTGGATCGCACCAACCGTAGTCATGGCAACCGGCCTCGACGACGTTTGCATGACCGAAGAAATTTTTGGCCCAGTAGTGACTGTTCACCCATTCGACGACGAAGCTGAAGCGCTAGAGATCGCCAACAACACCGAGTTTGGTTTGTCAGGCTCAATCTGGACCCGCGACGTTGGCCGCGCAATTCGCGTAGCACGCGGTGTTGAAAGCGGAAACCTGAGCGTCAATTCGCACTCATCCGTGCGATTTAATACCCCGTTCGGCGGCTTCAAACAATCAGGTTTGGGTCGCGAACTAGGCCCAGACGCACCGCTGCACTTCACCGAAGAAAAGAACGTATTTATTGCGGCCGACTAAGGCCCACAAGACGAAACAAAAATCGAAAGGAACCAAAATGTCAATCGAAAAGATCGACCTAACCCAGCGCCTCGTTGGCAAAGTGGCTGTAATCACCGGTGGCGCCAGCGGCATTGGTCTAGCAACCGCAAAGCGCTTCGCGGCTGAAGGTGCCAAAGTCGTGATTGGCGACATGGACCCAACAACTGGCCAGGCTGCAGCCGACCTCGTTGGCGGCTCATTTGTTCAGGTCAACGTGGCTGACGAAGCTCAAGTGAACAACCTGTTTGACACCGCATTCAAGCTCTATGGCAGCGTTGACATCGCGTTCAACAACGCGGGCATCTCGCCACCAGATGACGACTCAATCGAAACCACCGAGCTGCCTGCCTGGCAGAAGGTGCAAGACGTAAACCTCAAGAGCGTTTACCTCTGCTGCCGCGCCGCACTGCGTTACATGGTCAAGCAGCAGTCAGGCTCGATCATCAACACCGCCTCATTCGTAGCAGTTTTGGGCTCGGCAACCAGCCAGATTTCATACACCGCATCAAAAGGTGGCGTGTTGGCAATGAGCCGCGAGCTAGGAGTGCAGTTTGCACGTCAAGGCATTCGCGTTAACGCCCTTTGCCCTGGCCCAGTGAACACACCTTTGCTTCAAGAGCTTTTCGCAAAAGACCCAGAGCGTGCACAGCGTCGCCTAGTGCACATTCCGGTAGGGCGTTTCGGCAAGCCAGAAGAAATGGCAGCAGCAGTTGCATTCTTGGCAAGCGACGACTCATCTTTCATCACAGGTTCAACCTTCTTGGTTGACGGCGGCATCTCTGGCGCCTACGTCACCCCAATGTAATTCGACTCAACCCACTCTATGAACGACTTCGCGAACCTAGCTGAAACGACCTCTGAGCCAGCCAACACGGTGGCCAGAGGCTCGCTTCTGCTAACCAAAATCAGAGGCGGCAACGCCTATGAAGAAACCGTCGAGCGCATTTTGCAGACGATTCGTTTGGGGCTTATGCACCCCGGCGAACAACTGCCGCCTGAGCGCGAGCTTGCATTGATGCTCGACGTTTCGCGAGACACAGTTCGCGACGCTACTTCATCTTTGGCTGAAGCTGGCTATTTGGTGATTCGGCGCGGTCGCTATGGTGGCACTTTCATTGCCGATGAGGTTCCAACTGGCGCCGTGAGAATTGGCCGCGACGGCGAGCTCATCAAACGAGCTCAACTTAGCGCCGAAGAGATTCGTGACACCCTAATGTTTCGCGTCGTCCTCGAGTCGGGCGCTGCTTATGAAGCCGCCTCGACCGAGCTCAACCGCGAGGCGCGCGACAATCTCTGGCAGGCCTACCTCGACACTAAAAATTCGAGCATCGAAGATTATCGACGCCTTGACTCACGTTTTCACCTTTTGATCGGTGAGTTGAGCCGCTCGAGCAGTTTGGTCAACCAGGTTGCACAGTCGCGAATGAAGGTCAACGAGTTGCTCGACGAGATTCCGCTATTGCAACCAAACATCACCCACTCAAACCAGCAGCACGAAGAAATCGTCATGGCGATTTTGACCGGGCAGGCTGAAAAAGCCAGTGCGGCGATGCGAGCTCACCTTGAAGGCAGCGCCTCGCTACTCAGAGGCTTCTTGGCATAAATGTTTCGAAACTGCACCTGCAAAATAAGAGAAGGATTCATGAAGACAACACCGTTGCAACCTGAGCACGAAGCATTAGGCGCGAGTTTCACAGATTTTGGTGGCTGGCAAATGCCCGTGCGTTATGGCAACGAACTTGCCGAGCACCATGCCGTGAGAACCTCAGCAGGTCTTTTTGACATTAGCCACATGGCTGAAATCAGAGTTTCAGGTTCTCAGGCAGCCGAGTTTCTCGACTATGCACTCGTCAACCCAAGCTCTGCCATCGCCGTGACTAAGGCAAAATATTCTTTGATCTGTGCGGCCGACGGTGGTGTGATTGACGACCTAATCGTTTATCGTCTCGCCGAGAGTGAATATCTAGTGGTCGCCAACGCCGGCAACCGTGAGGTTGTGGCTGCCGAGCTTCAGTCGCGAGCTGCGAACTTTGCCGGTGCCGCGGTAACCGACGAATCAGACGACTGGGCTCTTATTGCCATTCAAGGCCCAAAGTCGGCTAGCATTTTGCAGCAGGTGTGCGACCAGCCTCTGACAGAAGCAAAGTACTATTCGATCTTGTCTGCTCGGGTTGACGGGGTTGAAGTTTTAATCGGCCGCACCGGCTACACCGGTGAAGACGGCTTTGAAGTTTTTGCTCCAGCAGCATCAGCGCGCCAAATCTGGCAAGTTTTGCTCGCAACCGGCGGCAGCGACATCACACCTTGTGGCCTGGCTTGCCGCGACACACTAAGGCTTGAAGCTGGCATGCCACTTTATGGCCACGAGCTCGACCGTGAGCACAACCCGTTCGAGGCCGGCTTTGCCAAAGTCGTGCGCCTCGACCGCGCCGAAGATTTCGTGGGCAAAGCTTCACTCGAAAAAATCGCCAGCGCACCTATCGCTCGACGCCTCATTAGCCTCGTGGGCGAAGGCAAGCGAGCCGCGCGCCAAGGCTACGAAATTTTCGAGCCAGGTTCAGACCGCGCCATTGGCGTAATAACCTCTGGTGCACTTTCACCAACTCTGGGCTACCCAGTGGCAATGGGTTATATTGACACTTCGGTTGCCGCCGAGGTCGGCACAAAACTTGAGGTTGACGTGCGCGGCACCCGCCTCGAGTTCACAGTTTCAGCTGCACCTTTTTATAAGCGCTCAAAGTAACACCATCTAAGGAGAAAACCATGGCTAACCCAACCAACCTTTCATACACCAAAGAACACGAGTGGGTTTTGGTCGAGGGCGACATCGCAACTGTCGGCATCACCAAGTTCGCAGCCGATGCCCTTGGCGAGGTCGTTTTTGTTGACCTGCCTAAAGTTGGCGCGGCAACGACCTACCTAAAAATCTTCGGCGAGGTCGAATCGACCAAGTCGGTTTCAGAGCTTTATTCACCAATCACCGGCGAGGTCGTTGAGGTCAACTCAGCCGTGGCCGGTGCGCCTGAATTAATTAACTCTGATGCCTTTGGCGACGGCTGGCTAATCAAAGTGAAGTTTGCTGAACTACCTGCCGATTTGTTGACCGCTGCCGAATATGACGCACTAACCCGAGAGGACTAGTCAGTTGTCTTTTAGAACCTTTGAAAACCGACACGTTGGCGCTAACGCTACAGAGCAAAAGCGCATGCTTGAAACGCTCGGGTTTGACTCGCTCGAAGCGCTGATGAACGCTGCGATTCCTGAGTCGATCGCGTTCAAAGGTTCTGATGCGCTGCCGGAGGCAGTTTCAGAAACCGAGGCTTTGGCCAAGTTGCGCAAGATTGCGGGCAAGAACCGTGTGACCAAGTCATACATTGGTTTGGGCTATTACGGCACTCACACACCTGGCGTGATTTTGCGCAACATCACCGAAAACCCTAGCTGGTACACCGCCTACACTCCTTATCAGCCAGAGATCAGTCAGGGTCGCCTCGAAGCTCTGATCAATTTTCAAACCATGGTCAACGACCTAACCGGCATGAAGACTGCAAACGCTTCGATGCTCGACGAATCAACTGCCGCCGCCGAGGCCATGCTAATTGCCCGTCGTGGCAGTGACTCTGCGTCGAACGTTTTCTTGGTTGACACCGACACTTTGCCTCAGACCAAAGCCTTGCTCGAACACCGTGCCGAGCCGCTCTCTATTGACATCAAATATTTTGATGCCAGCCAAGGTGGGGCCGCGATTGCCGAAGATTGCTTTGGTGCACTGGTGCAATACCCGGGCGCATCTGGTCGAGTGAATTCTCTCGGCAGCATCTTCGCCGCGGTTCACGAGCGCGGGGGGCTGGCCATTGCTGCCGCTGACCTACTCGCCTTGACTCTGCTTGAAGCACCAGGTGAAGTTGGCGCTGACGTTGTGGTGGGCACAACCCAGCGCTTCGGCGTGCCGATGGGTTATGGTGGCCCGCACGCGGGTTACCTCGCCGTGCGCGAAAACCTTGAACGCACCATGCCGGGTCGCCTAGTTGGCGTTTCGGTTGATGCTGATGGCAACCAGGCTTATCGCCTAACCTTGCAAACTCGCGAGCAGCACATTCGTCGTGAACGTGCCACTTCAAACATTTGCACCGCTCAAGTTTTGCTTGCGGTAATGGCGAGCATGTATGCCGTCTATCACGGCCCAGATGGCCTCAAGGCAATCGCAACTGAGGTGCACAACAAGGCAGCTTCTTTAGCTCGCGTTGTTGAATCGGCTGGGCTAAAGCTTGAAAGCAGCGCCTTTTTTGACACCATTCGCGTGGGCTCGGTTGACGCAAAGGCCATCTTTGCGGCCGCGCGCAAGCACAACATCACGTTGCACGTGGTTAGCGACTCGGTAATCTCGATCGCCGTTGACGAAACTTCTGAGTGGGCCGACCTTGCGACCATCGCAACCCTTTTCGGCGCTGACACCAGCGCACTGGCCGCAGCCAACGATGGCTCAAGCGCCGCTGCCGCTGCAGCGAACCGCTTGGGTGGCCTCGACCGCAAGAGCGCCTACCTCACCCACCAGGTCTTCAACACTTATCACTCAGAGACCGCAATGCTTCGTTACATGAAGAAGCTTTCTGACTACGACTTTGCCCTCGACAAGGGCATGATTCCGCTCGGCTCTTGCACCATGAAACTCAACGCCACAACTGAAATGGCCGCGGTAACTTGGCCTGAATTCGGAGGGCTGCATCCGTTTGCACCTGCTGAAGATGCTGCCGGATACCTCGAGCTAATCGAAGAACTTTCAGGCTGGCTCACCCACATCACCGGCTATGACGCCATTTCGCTGCAGCCAAACGCAGGCAGTCAAGGCGAGCTAGCTGGGCTTCTAGCAATTCGCGGATACCACCTAAGCCACGGAGACTCACAGCGAAAGATCTGTTTGATTCCGTCGAGCGCTCACGGCACCAACGCAGCCTCGGCTGTGCTTGCCGGAATGTCGGTAGTTGTCGTTGACACCAAGCCTGACGGTGCGGTTGACGTTGATGACCTGCGAGCCAAGATTGCCGCCGCCGGCGACGAACTTGCTGCGCTGATGATCACCTACCCTTCGACCTTCGGTGTTTATGAAGAAACCGTTGGCGAAATCTGTGAGGCGGTTCACGCTGCCGGTGGTCAGGTTTATATCGACGGCGCTAACACCAACGCGATGGTTGGTTTCTCAAAGTTTGGCGAGTTTGGTGGCGACGTTTCGCACTTGAACCTTCACAAAACATTTGCTATTCCGCACGGCGGTGGCGGCCCAGGCGTTGGCCCAGTTGTTGCTCGCTCGCACCTCGCTCCGTTCTTGCCAGGTCACACCATGTCGCCGATTGACCAAGGCTCTTATGGCCCAGTTTCGGCCGCGCCGTTTGGCAGCGCCAGCATCTTGATCATAAGTTGGGCATACATTGCCATGATGGGCGGCGACGGTTTGCGCAGCGCAACCGCAAACGCGGTTTTGTCGGCAAACTATGTTGCCCGCAAGCTCGCGCATGCCTACCCGCTGCTATACACCGGCAACCAAGGCCTAGTCGCCCACGAGTGCATCATCGACACCCGAGTTCTAAAAGATCGGTTTGGCGTCACCGTTGATGACATCGCAAAGCGCCTGATTGACTATGGCTTTCACGCGCCAACCATGAGTTTTCCGGTGGTTGGCACCCTAATGATTGAGCCGACCGAGTCAGAACCGTTCGAAGAGCTTGAGCGTTTCATTTCAGCAATGCTTGCCATCTTCGCCGAAGCTGAGCAGGTCGGTGCAGGGGTCTGGCCAGCGGGCGACAACCCACTGTCTAACGCTCCACACACCAGCCAAACCCTGGTCGAAGAATGGATTCACCCTTACTCGCGCGAACTAGCGGTGTTCCCAGTTCGCGGCCAGATGAAAGGCAAGTACTGGCCACCCGTTAGACGCATCGACTCGGCTTTTGGCGACCGCAACCTCGTCTGCAGCTGCCCGCCAATCGAGGCCTTCGCCAACTAAGGCTCGCCGACTAAGGTTTGCGCGGTCGGGTGCGCCACTCGGGTGCGCCGGCTTGGCTCAGGCTCTACTTGCTGAAGCCGTTGTCTATGAGGTAGGCAGCGGTTTCAACAAGTGACTTTTCAGGCGAAATGAAGTCGATGCCAAGCACCTGCTGTGCCTTCGACGAGTTCACGCCGATGTGCTTGCCAAGGGTTGGCAAAACCGCTTTAACTTCAGCGTCAAAGAGGGCCAAGAAGCGAATCACAAAACTTGGGGCTTGAAGTGTTGAGATTTTGCGCGCAGGGTATGCCTCTTTGAGGGAGGTGTTGATCTGCACGAAATTTCTCGCGCCTGCCGCAGCAATAAAGCGCTCGCCCTTGGTGGCATCCAAGTCGATTGCCTTCACGTGCATGGCTGCAACGTCTTTAACGTCAACGATCGAGAATGAAATGTCTGGCAGCATCGGGTCTTTGCCGCTTAGCGCGCGCTCGACAACCGAGACCGAAGAACCAAAGTGTTTATCGAGCGGGGCGCCGGCAACGAGCACAGGGTTGATGGTGGTCAACTCAATCTCAGGCGCCTCGGTGGTGATGTAGTTCCAGGCAGCCTGCTCGGCGAGGGTTTTTGACTTGGTGTAGGGAACGCTGCCAACAACGTGGCTCACGTCTGACCATATGGTTTCATCGAACTCGGTTTTGCCGGCCGGTAGGTCGTTGCCATAGATGGCTGCGACCGAAGAGGTCAAAACCACACGCTTCACACCGCCGCCATGCGCTGCCTTTAGCGCGCGCAGTGTGCCCTCAACGGCTGGGCGAATCAGGTCGTTCTCGTCTTTAGGTGAGGCTAGGGGGAACGGCGATGCGGTGTGCAACAGAACATCGACGCCCTTAATTGCGTCGCTCCAACCCGCATCACTCTCAAGGTCTAGCTCAACAAAAGTTAGCTTGCTTTCAAGGTCGAAGCTTTTTGGCAAGTGTGCGGTCATTGCAACGCGAACCTCTTCTGCCTTGGCGCTGTTGCGAACCGAAGCGCGAACCTCAAACCCAGCCTCAAGAAGCTGCAGGGTGATGTGCTTGCCGATGTAACCGCTAGAACCGGTTAGAAGAACTTTAGTCATGGTCGCGCTTTCTTTGGGCGTTTACTCTGAGGTGTTGCTCTGAAGGAGTGTTGCGTCTGCTGTTTTCAACACAAGTCTGTTGAAGTTTATTCTCTTGCATTTCTGTTCTTGAAGCCTCGGTGCCACTCAAGCCAAACGTGGCCAGCAAAACGAGAGTGGCCAGCAAAACAAAAAGTGGGCCTCGCCGAAACGAAACCCACTCTTTTGTGAAGCTAAAGGTTAGTGACCTTCAGCTGCTGCGAACTCTTTGCTTTCTTCAGCTGACTTGATGCGTGCAACGGTGAAGATCATAAGACCGAAGATGCACTTTGCAACGATGTCGGCGATGCTGTAACCAATTTCACGCGAAGCAACGTCGGCTGCAGAAGGTGCGCCCACTGAGTTCATTGCCAAGATGAAGGTGATTGGGTAAACGCCCCATGAGGCGATTAACAGCAAACGTGCGCCAGAAAGAATCTTGCGAACTGCTGGTGACTGGTCTTTGAGGCTCTTCGAAATCTCGATGAACAATACATACAAGATGTAAAGGAACGGAATGGTTGAGAGCAGACCCCAAATTGATGGCTGAAGGTTCAAGAAGTCTGACTTGGTGTCGCCAGGGAAGCCTAGAGTAATCATCAGTGCCGTAGCTGGCACGAGGCGCTTTAGCAATGAACTCTGAACTGCGCGAGCTAGGCCTAGAACTGCAACGAGTTCAACCAGTAGCAGTGGAACGGTTAGGAACCAGTCAACATAGCGGTAGCCAACGTTGTAGTGCGCGAACGCCTGGTCGGTCGTCATGGTCTCATATTCCTTGAACGAGTCGAACATTCTGAAGTAGTGGTAGGCAGCGATTGAGGTCACGGTTGCTGAAACCATGACTGCTAGGCGGTACTTTGCGATTACGCGGTCACGGGCGACCCAGAGAAAAATGCCTGTGAAAAGCATGCTGGCGATTCCGAGAGACAGCATGTTATAAACAGCTGAGTACGTTTAGTGGTCCATTGTTTCCATGGTTTTGTGGTGCCTTTCAAACTAAGTTAGCCGGTGCGGCATTGCAACGGCTTTGATGCATTTTTAAGCAGTCGTGCAGTTTGATTCAAAGTGAGGCTGGGCAAAACATTTGTAACAACTGAAAAACTACTGAAGATAGTTCGCGCGAAACCGAAACGTTACGAGGCCGTTATTTTGCTCTCAGTTAGCTTCAGCCAGCACACGGCCCAATCGACAGAGCGCAACGCGCTCGAACATTCAAACAGTGGCAGACTATAGCAATGAACCTTTGGCGCATTCTGATCCAATATTTAAAGCCTCACTTGGCGCTGCTATTTGCAGTGATGGTCTTTCAAGTCGCACAGTCAATGGCCTCATTGGCTCTGCCAAGCCTCAATGCCGACATCATCAACAAGGGTGTAGCAAAGGGTGACACCGGTTACATTTTGAGCACCGGGGCGCTGATGCTTTTGATTTCACTCGGGCAGGTTGCCGGTGCCATTCTTGCAACATATTTCGGTTCGAAGTTGGCCATGACAGTTGGTCGTGAGATTCGCGGTGAAGTCTTTGCTCAGGTGGGGCGTTTCTCTGAGCGCGACGTGGCAACCTTTGGAGCGCCCTCGCTGATCACTAGATCAACCAACGACGTTTTGCAGATTCAGATGCTGGTTCTCATGGGCAGCACGATGTTGCTGTCTGCGCCGATTCTTGCGGTGGGCGGCGTCGTTGCCGCTCTTGGGCTTGACCTCAGCATGTCAATCATCATGGCTGTTAGTGTTCCGGTGCTGTTGGTAGTCATCGGGTTCTTGCTTGCCCGCATGATTCCACTCTTTAGGTTGATGCAAGAGCGCATCGATGCGATTAACTTGGTTCTTCGCGAGCAGCTCACCGGTGTGCGAGTTGTGCGCGCCTTTGTTCGCGAGCGAACCGAAACCGCTCGGTTTGAAGAAGCGAACGTGAACGTCACAGAGACCGCGTTGAAGTCTGGTCGTCTGATGGCCTTCATGTTTCCAACGGTAATGATCGTTTTGAACATGTCGAGCATCGCGGTGCTTTGGCTCGGCGCCTATCGGGTTGACGCTGGTCAGTTGCAAATCGGCACAGTGATGGCCTTCTTGCAATATCTGATGCAGATTTTGATGGCTGTGATGATGAGCATGTTTATGGCCATGATGATTCCGCGTGCGGCCGTTTGTGCCGACCGTGTCACAGAAGTTATGAAGACCGAGCCTGGCGTGGTTTCAACACTCAACCCGATAAAAAGCAACGAGAACACGGGCATGGTCACCTTCGACAACGTGACCTTTGCCTACCCAGGCGCCGAGAAGGCAGTCTTGTCAGGCATGACTTTTCATATCAAGGCGGCCTCGACGACGGCCATCATTGGCTCAACTGGTTCAGGCAAGACAACCTTGGTCAACTTGATCGCGCGTTTGGTTGACCCAACCGAGGGTCGGGTTTTGATTGACGACGTTGAACTGCGCGCCTTCGACCCAGAAGAACTCTGGAGCAAAATAGGCCTTGTGCCTCAGAAGGCATATTTGTTTAGCGGCACCGTTGCGCAAACCCTTCGCTATGGTCGCGAGGAGGCGACCGATGATGAGCTGTGGCGCGCGCTCGAGATTGCTCAAGCGAAAGATTTCATTGAAGCGCTGCCCGAAGGTTTAGAAGCCCCTGTTGTGCAGGGTGGCACCAACTTCTCGGGTGGCCAACGCCAGCGCTTGGCCATTGCTCGTGCACTAGTGAAGCAGCCTGAGCTTTTGATTTTTGACGATTCGTTTTCTGCGCTCGACCTCACCACCGATGCCAAGCTGAGGCAGGCGTTGGCGCGCGAGTTGCCTAACATCACAAAGGTGATTGTCGGTCAACGCGTTGCGAGCATCAAGCACGCCGACCAAATTGTGGTTTGCCAAGACGGCAAGGTTGCTGGTTTGGGCACCCACGCTCAGTTGCTCGAGAGCAATGAAAT
>JBDLVN010000005.1:0-5426 GCA_039804775.1 Actinomycetota bacterium | reverse complement strand
AACTCGACCGTAATCGTCTCGCCAACGCCGTCGCCGCCGTTGCCTGCGCTAATGCGTTCGTCGCTATAGAAGTCGAACCACTCGCCTGCCGGCAGATAAACCTCGCGAGCTTCGAGACCCGCCTCAAGAACTGGCGCAACAAGTAGGTCGCGACCGAAAAGGTATTCGGTGTCGAGGTCTCGCACGTTTGGGTCGGTTTGGTAATCGAAAATCAGCGGGCGTTGAATCGGTTCGCCAGTGAGGTTGTGCTTGACGAAAGCGCTATAAATATATGGCAGCAGGCGATAACGAAGCTTGAGAGCCTCGCGCGCGATGTCGAGCACCTCTTCGCCGAACGACCAGGCATATTGGTCAACGGTATTGATAACGCTGTGGTTGCGAGCAAACGGTGTTAGTGCGCCATATTGAATCCAACGGGCGAAGAGTTCAGGGTTGGTGTCTTCGGCAAAACCGCCAATGTCTGCACCTACGAATGACTGACCCGAGAGACCAAGACCAGCGCCCATAGGAACGCTCACCCAGAGGTGATCCCAGCGCGAGAAGTTGTCGCCCATCCAGTTGGCTGCATAGCGCTGAATGCCTGGTGAACCAGCGCGCGAAAGAACGAAGGTGCGAAGTGCTGGCATGACAGCTTTGAGTCCATCGACTGTGCCCATTGCCATGAGCGTCGCATATTGGTTGTGAAACTTTTCGTGCTCGAACTTGCCGTCGGTGAAGCGCATTGCACCCGACTTGATGTTGCCGGTGGCAGGTTCGTTCATGTCGTTCCAAATGCCAGCAAGGCCACTTCGCACATGCTCGGCGTTAAGTGCGCCCCACCACTTTCGCGTTTCAGGTTTGGTGAAGTCAGGGAACAACGTGTCACCGGGCCAGACCTGCCCGATGTAGTTGCCGCCACCAGCAGTGCGCGCGAAGACATCTTTTGCAACACCGTCGTCATAAACGGCATAGCCTGGGTCGTGCTTGACGCCTGGGTCAATGATGGTGATGACGCCCAACTTGTCGGCGGCTAGTTCGGCAAGCATCGAGCTTGGGTCGGGGAACAGCTCGTCGTTCCAGGTGAAGACGCGGTAGCCATTCATGTAGTCAATGTCGAGCCACAAAGTGTCAAGTGGAACATCAAGTTCGCGGTGCTTAGCGGCCAGCTCGAGCACCTCGGCCTGGGTGTATTTGTGCCAACGGCACTGGTGATAGCCCAGAGCCCACATCGGTGGCAGCTCGGTGCGCCCCGTCAGCTCGGTGTATTTTTCGAGGATTCCCGCCATCGACGGCCCACCGAAAATGTATTCGGTGTATTGCCCACCGTCGAAGTGAATTTGATATTCGCTGTGGCCAGTGAAGTCGTAGTAGCCGCGGTAAGGGTTATCGACAAATGAACCCATAACCGCCGAGGTTGAGTCATTCTGTGCATAAAAGAACGGAATCGAGATATAGAAGGGGTCAAATTCGCTGCTCGTGTTGTCACTGCGAGGGTCGCTCTTGGCTAGACCCTGGGTGAACTCTCCAGAAGCGTCTGGGCTTAGAACGTCGGTGTTCCAAAGGGTGAAGTTGCGGCCGCGACGATTCTGTCGACCGGCTTTTTCGCCGAGACCATAAATCGCATCGCTGGCGCCAATCTTGCGATAGATCGCGAAGGCATCGTTCAAAGTTTCAAATGCGCGAATCTGGCCGTCGACGTCGCGGGCGGTCTCGACAACAGGCGAACCGTCGGTGCGAAATACATCGACAAAAAATGGGTCTAGGCCAACAATGACGCGCAAGTCGGTGGTTGTGATTGTTGCTTCGGCGTCGTCGAGCTTGAACTCAAAAGGCACCAGATGTTCTGGCAGTGCGTTTGTCGCCGCTGCATCTGGGGCAAGCGCATGACTCGGGGCCTCATCGAAAACCCCGCCGCGGCTAATCTTGACGCGCACCAAGTCGGTGGCTACAACATCAACGCGCAAACTTTCGCCGTGAAGCTGGCCAATCAAGCCACGATCTGTCAGGGCAACCGAATCGACCTTGGTGAACTTTAGGTACTTTTCAGTGTTGATCATGACGACCTTTCGCTTGCTCAGACAGGGCTGTTTTAGTTTAGCGAAGGCTTATATTTGAAATTCACTACCTAATGTGAGGAATCACGTGCGTCGCTTCTTGCATTTCAAACAACCGCGAGCTTCTTGGCGCGAGTTGGTTTTGTCGCTCGTAGGTGGTGCTGTTGCTATCGGTGTTTTGGTTCTCATCACTGACCTCAGCAATCTGCCCCTGCTTTGGGCTCCGTTCGGTGGCACCTGCGTTTTGTTGTTTGCCGCTCACGCCTCGCCTTTTTCGCAACCAATGAATGTTCTCGGGGGGCACGTGCTTTCAGCCGTGGTCAGCTACTTGTTGCTTTGGCTTTTGCCCCACAACACATGGTCACTCGCAATAACAGTCGGTGTGGTCATCGCGGCGATGCGCCTAACTAGGGTGACCCACCCGCCAGCCGGGGCGAATCCCATCGTGATTTATTTGGCCAAAGACTCGTGGACCCTAGTCTTGCCCACACTCATAATCGGCGCTGTGGTGGTCATTTTGATCGCGTTTCTTTTGCACAGGGCGACTCGAACGCAATACCCGATTTAGGCTGTTGTTATGAATAGTCGACGCGTTGTGGTTACCGGGGCAAGTTCTGGCATTGGCCAGGCTACAGCCCGCTTGTTTGCAAAACACGGATGGCAGGTTGTGGGCGTCGCCCGCCGCGCAGATCGCTTAGCCAGCTTGGCTGTCGAGGCTGGCATTGAGGTTTTTGTGGCTGACGTTACTGTGCAGTCGCAAGTTGATTCGCTGCGCGACTATATGGCTGCCAGCGGGCCAGTTCATGCGCTGGTTAATAATGCTGGCGGTGCGTTTGGCGCGGCATCGGTCGAAGAAAGCGACCCAGCCGACTGGCTCAAGATGTTTGACGTCAACGTGCTCGGTTTGCAACGAGTGACTTCGGCATTGTTGCCGCTGTTGCGCTCTGCCGCTCGTGCCGATGGGCACGCCGACATAATGACCGTGACTTCGACCGCAGGCTTTATCTCTTATGAGGGTGGCGGTGGTTACAACGCTGCTAAGTTTGCCGCCCACGGCGTTGTTGGCACATTGCGCCTCGAACTTGCTGGCGAACCGATTCGTGTTCTTGAGATCGCACCCGGCATGGTCAAAACTGACGAATTCGCTCTCAACCGATTTGGTGGCGACGCCAGCAAAGTCGAGGCAGTTTATGCGGGGGTCGAGAACCCACTCGTGGCCGAAGACATTGCCGAAGCAATCGTTCACGCGATTGAGTTGCCCGGCCACGTCAATCTCGACATGATCACGATTCGACCGGTTGCGCAAGCAGCACAGCACAAGTTGGTGCGCGGGCCGCTCAAGCCCCGCGACTAGCTCTAGCGCCGATCTAGGTTCTTTGAACTAGAAGTGTCTGCGCCCTGCAATACACTGATGCCCATGGGGCAAGAACCGAAGCGCTCGCTTAGCGACGCAATCAAAGCAAAGATCGACTCAGCACGCGTTGAAGCAGCCAGGGCAGGCGGCATCGGCTTTGAGAAGCTGAAAGATGGCGGTGCAACTGCAGCAAGCGCAGCCGCAAAGGCTGGCAAGGTTGGGTTTGAGGCGTTGAAAGACAGTTCAAGTGCTGTCGCCGCTGGGGCTATCTCGGCGAAACACACTCTCGACGAAAAGACCCGAGCATCGCTTGAAAAAGCAAAGGACGCGTCGAAAAAAGTTGCCCGAAAAAATCTTGAGCGTCTTAGAAAAGCCCACCCCGACGCAACACCGGCTGAGATTCTCGACTTATTAGAAGAAGACCTGAAGTCTGCTGAGAAGACCGCCGAGGGTGGCACAGGTGAGTTTGTCTCGGCTGCAGCAATCTTTATTTTTAGTGCATTCGAAATTCACGGTGACAAAGTCGAATCGCCAGAGGCTGCCCAAAAACTGATTGACGCTGTTGCCATCGCCGATCACGATGTCACGAAAAACGTTGTCAAATATGGCGGCGCCGCAATCGCCATCGCCGCAGCCACCAGCAAACGACTAGGCCCTATCGGCAAAATGGCCACTGCGGTTGCGGGTCTCGGTGCTACCGCTGGGGCAAAGTTTGCACTCATCGCCTCGATCACCTCACTGGCGCGAATCAAGAACCCCGGCAAAAAAAGTGTGACGTGGGTTGTTAGCGCCGCCACACGCAAAATCTTGGGTGAGCCACCGCTCACCTGGTCTTCTGAAGAGAGTGAAAACTAATGGCCCTTGCACGCAAAGAAGCCGGTATTGCCTATGCCCTCATGTTGTTCTCACTCATCGGGGTGTGCGGTGTTCAGCACTTTTATATGGGCAAGATCTTTCGAGGATTCCTCTGGTTATTAACGTTTGGTCTGCTCGGGGTGGGTTTATTTATTGACCTCTTTACGATTCCGGCGCAGGTGCGCAAAGTCAACCGGGGCTGATCTACTAACCAAAGCCGGTGTCACATTAGTTGCGGGAGTGCATACGCGGCGCCGCGAACAACAAAACCCCCAACACTGTTGGGGGTTTTGGCATGTCTGGTGCTTGGCCAAACTTACTGGCGGAGCCGAGAGCGAGGCCCGAGCGCGGGGCGATGAGCAATCGCGACCAAGCGATTGCAGCAACGCGCCTTCGGGCTCCCGAACCTTGCGACAATCAACAGTCATTCAGCGGTCTCGTGCTCGCATGTCTGCGCCATGCGTGTGCACTCCCGAAACAACAAAACCCCCAACAACTGTTGGGGGTTTTGGCTGTGAGCGGAGACGAGAGGATTTGAACCTCCGAAGGACTTTAGATCCTTACCTCATTAGCAGTGAGGCGCACTCGACCGGGCTATGCGACGTCTCCTCGAGCGTGTCTAGTTTAGTGCATTTGGGTGAACGCTCAAACCCCAGTTTTCTGCATTTGCGGTTTCGACTAGTTTGAGCAGGTTTTGTCGCCAGCTGTTGAGCCGATAACGCTGTCTGGCAAGGCGGTTGCCGACGGGGTTGGAGTTGCTGAACCTGTTGGCTGAGGGGTTGGGGTTGAGCTTGCGCCGGGTGTTGCCGTTGGCGTCGCGGTTGGTTGCACGACCGCACCCTGACCACCATTTGCCTTGCCTAAAACGATTGGTTTGTCGTTTTGCAGCTTGTCATAAATGAGAGCCGCGAGTTCGTCGTTTGGTTTCACTCGACCTTGGTTTGGCGCTGGCAGACCGCTGACTGACGGCAGTTGCATGAAAACCATTTTGTCGAGCGACACGTCTTTGAGTGAGCTCGCTAAGGCAATTAGAGTGTTTGGGTCTGACATGGTGCTGCTTAGGGTCATGTTGCGACCGGCGGCGGTTGCCAGTGTGTAGAGATAAACTGGGTTGCTCAAAACGCCTTGGCTCTTGATCTTGCGAACCAGGGAAGACAAGAAGACCTGCTGGTTGCTGATGCGCG
>JBDLVN010000004.1:0-5018 GCA_039804775.1 Actinomycetota bacterium | reverse complement strand
TTCGCTTTTGGTTGACCTCGAATATCTGACTCGCGATGCCGACGATGAACTTGAGATCACTGAGTTTGGCTCGAAACTTGCCCGCATTTATGGCGAACGCGACCTGTTGATTGCCGAGGCGCTTCGCCACGGTGTTTGGTCAAAGCTTGACCCAGCCAGCTTTGCTGCCATGGCTGCTGCTCTGGTTTATGAAGCTCGCCGTGATGACAGTGAAATGCAACCTCAGGTTCCAAAAGGTTTCTTCATCTCTGCTGCCGAAGAGACTGAAGACCTCTGGCATGACCTTGACATGATGAGTCGTGAGCATAAGTTGCCACAGACCCCGCCACTTGACTTTAGCCTGGCAATGCCAATCTATCGTTGGGCTACTGGCGCTCGACTCGACACCGTGCTCGGCATGGCCGACCTGCTGCCAGGCGACTTCATTCGTTGGTCAAAGCAGATCATCGACCTGCTCGACCAGATTGCAAGTGTTGCTGAAGCGCCAGTTTCAACAACCGCGAAGGCTGCGGTTGACAAAGTTAAGCGCGGAATCGTGGCGTATTCGTACTATGGCTAACGTTTTCAAAAGCTTTAGGCTCACAAAGTTGCCTGGCATCTACAGTGTGCCGGCGCGACTGTTGTGGGCGATTCTCGGCGGCGGTCTTGCGAGTTTGGCTTGGCCAACTGACGGCCTGTGGCTCATAATCTTTTTCGCGTTGCCTTTGCTTTGGTTCTCAATTCGCCACCTGCGGTTTTGGCCGGCACTGGGCATAGGCATGGTTGGTGGTTTCGCTTTTTATTGCGTGCAACTGCCATGGCTGAGCATCTATCTCGGCCCTGCACCTTGGCTTTCACTGTCATTGCTTGAGGCAATCATCTTTTCGCTTGGCATGGCAATGACCGCTGTGGTTTGGCCACTCGCCGAACGTTTTGGACTGCTGGCAACCGCGGCAACCTTGGCGATGTTTTGGAGCGCCCGTGAATGGGCATCAACCCACGTGCCCTATGGTGGTTTCCCTTGGTCAACTCTTTCGCAAACCCAGAGTGAGTCACCACTAGCAAAATGGGTTTTCTGGGGTGGCTTTGAGCTGCTGAGTTTCGTCGTGGCTTTCATCGCAGCCATTGTGCTGCTGATCGTTCTGCGCCTTTCAAACACCTTGCAGTCGATTAAAACGAGGATGCGCTCCGCCACCATCAACCTTGCAGTCATCACATTCTGTTTTGCTATTCCGTTGGCCACGCTGCCGCCTACGAATGCCGAGGCGGGTAGCTACACTTTGGCCGCGGTTCAGGGCAATGCCAATGCCGGTCTTTTCAGCAACGTGGTGCCTGGCGGCATTCTCGACAAGCATGTGGCAGCCACCAACGGTTTGGCAGATTTGTTGGCAAAGCGGGGGAGCGCAGCACCTAAACCATCGGTGATTATTTGGCCTGAAAATGCCGCCGATTTGAGCCCACTTTATTCAGGCGCCGCGGCTGCCAAGGTTCGCGGTGTGCTTGAAAAGTTCAAGTTGCCGATGATTTTGGGCACTTATCGGTACGACGATTCGAACAACGTTTATAACACCAGCCTTTATTTCGATAAAGATGGCACTTTGCTGGGCACCTATGACAAGCAACGACCGGTGCCTTTTGCCGAATATGTGCCTGATCGCGACTTTTGGTATTCCCTTGCACCTGATCTAATCGGTCTGATTTCGCACGGCTACTCGGCGGGCAGCAAAGACGGATTATTCATTTCAAACGGTGCGAAACTTGGCATCGAGATTTGCTTTGAGATTGCCATCGGCGAGGTTAGCCACAGTTTGATGAACCACGGCGCGCAGGTGCTGATTGTGCAAACTAACTCTTCTGACTTTGGCCACAGTGCCGAGATGTACCAGCAGGCTGCTTATGCCAAGTTGCGAGCCATCGAAACTGGCCGGGCATTGGTGAGCGCGTCAACGGTTGGAGTTTCGGCCATCTATTCGCCTGATGGAACGGTAATCGATTCGATTGCGAGCTTTGAGCCAGGTGTAATGGTGCAAACCGTGCCGCTACGAACATCGCAAACCCCTGCATTTTGGTCTGGGCCAGTATTGACCGCAACCTTCAATCTGGGCGCTTTGCTGATGTTTGCGATAGCGTTGCTTCTTGGGGCGCGCAGGCGTTTCTCTGCAAAAAAGTTAGAAAGCAAGATTTGAAAACTCTGATTATTGTTCCAACCTACAACGAGCTCGAAAACCTACCGATCATTGTTGCGGGTATCTTGAAGCACGCCCCAGAGGTCAATATTCTTGTAGCCGATGACGGCAGCCCCGACGGCACAGGTGCATTGGCTGACCAAATCGCTGCCAGTGACGCTCGTGTTAACGTGATGCACCGCACTGAAAAAGCTGGCTTGGGAGCCGCTTATTTGGCTGGCTTTGCCTGGGGAACCGAACGTGGTTATGAAATCATGGTCGAGATGGATGCCGATGGCAGCCACCGCCCAGAAGACTTGCCAGCGCTACTGCAAGCCGCTCAAACCGCAGATTTGGCCATTGGCTCTCGCTGGGTGAAAGGTGGCAGCGTCGTCAACTGGCCACTGTCTCGCAAGTTTATTTCTCGCTCTGGTAACACCTATGCAAACATCATGCTGCACAGTGGCATTCGCGATATGACCGCCGGCTTTAGGGCATACAAGACATCTTTTTTGAACAGTCTTGACCTAGCGGGCGTTGCTGCTCGGGGCTATGGTTTTCAGGTTGAAATGGCCTGGCGCTCAAAGCGTGCCGGCGCAAAAATTGTTGAGGTGCCGATCACTTTTGTTGAGCGCATTCATGGCGAATCAAAGATGAGCTCGAGCATCGTTGTTGAGGCCCTTTGGTTAGTTACCAAATGGGGCTTAGGTTTCAAAAAGTAGTTTTAGATTGCTGCTTGCTTAGCTGCGGCAGCCTCTTCGGCGCGCAAGCGACGCTCGCGAACCTCAACCAAGCGCTCTTCGAGAATCTCTTCAAGCTCTTCGCGGGTGCGACGCTCAAGCAGCATCTCCCAGTGGCTGCGAGCCACCTTTTCTTCGGCCGCTTCAAAAATTACGTCAGCGCCATCGGCCTGCAAGATCGCAACGGCCGAACACTGCTTGCACGTCCAGGTGTTAGGAACCTCAGCGTCGGCTGAAAAGACCATCTCGGTGAGGTGCTTCTTTGGGCAAACAAACTTGTGCTTGTTGCGAGCGCTAAAGACAACGCCAACTTCGCTCTCATAACTTTGTGAGCCAAGGCGCATTCCGCGCATTGATTGCTGAGCCATTTGGGTTCCTTTCACAGGCGAGCCGGGCAAACTTATAAAAGTCAGAACTCGCGATCGGTAGGAACAACAGCTGAATGTGCCTTTTTGTTCCCTTTTTAGAAAGCTTTTTCAGTTAAATCGACGAAAACGATCTACGACTTCAACTGCTAAATCTGCACGATCTGTGACTAGACCGTCAGCTCCAAGGCGCAACAGTTCGAGCATCTGATCGGGGTCATTGATTGTCCAATAGTGCAGTTCTAGACCTGCAGCATGCATGGCGCTGATGAACTTGGGTGAGATGAAGTTCAATTTGCCAGAGTGGGTTGGAATCTGAAGGGCGTTGATTTCAGCGGCGAGTCTCGCAACCGCCTGCGAATTACCCAGCTTGGCAGCGAGCCACAAGCGAAGCACCGTTAGAGAACCAGCCGAGGTAACCATTGGGCGACTTACTTTGCTGAGTGCCTTTTGACGACGCCCATCGCTGAAGCCGGCAATCAGAATGCGCTCGTGTGCGCCAAGCTCCTCAATGATGCGAACGGCTGGTTCGATCACACCAGCAACTTTGAAATCGAGGTTGAACTTTGCCTCAGGTAACGCAATGAGCGCCTCTCGAAGGGTAGGTATGCGGGCACCAAATTCGAGTGTTACCTTCTGCAATTCGGCAAGCGTTAGGTCACGAACCTTGCGCTTGATTCCGGCAACGCGCAGTAGGTCATCATCGTGAAACAGAACGGCCACACCGTCTTTGGTGACCTGCAAATCAGACTCAATAAGCTGAGCGCCGGCATCTTGCGCAGTAATAAAAGCTTGAATCGAATTCTCGTCAATGCTCGCAATCGCAGCCCCACCGACCGAAGTTTTAGACCCGACAAAACTCAGCCCGCGGTGCGCGAGCACACGTGGCTTTGGCCCAGCGAAATAGCTGTTTTCAACCCGTTTGTGGGCAGGGGAGTAGTCGTTCATGCGTGCACCTTTGATTGGCTGTTTTCGAGACCGAGTCTAGGGGAGCAACTTTGCGAATAGGCTAATAATCGTGAAGGCCTTGGTGAGATTTGCCCAACTTGTTTTGGGTTTAGCAATCTATGGTTTGGGCGTTGGAGCGATGGTTGATGCCAAGATTGGCATTTCGCCATGGGATGTTTTTGCACAGGGCCTTTCGAATCAACTTCATTTGAGCTTTGGCTGGGCGACCGCACTCGTTAGTGTTTTGGTGCTTCTGGCGTGGGTTCCCTTGAGACAAAAACCAGGCATCGGCACGGTATTGAATGCGGTGTCAATCGGTGCATTCGCTGACCTCTTCATGCCGTTTCTGCCAAAGTTCGACACCTACCCAGAAAACCTTGCAAAGTTCGTGTTGGGCATGCTTTTGCTGGCATTTGCCACCGGAATGTACATCTCAAGCAGGTTTGGCCCAGGCCCGCGCGATGGGCTGGTCGTTGGTACGCAAAAAGCACTGGGACACCCACTGTGGCTGGTTCGCACCGTCATTGAGGGCGGCGTTATGACGTTGGGATGGTTCATGGGAGGTCAGATTCGTGAAGGAACACTGATCTTTGCCATGTGCATCGGCATTTTGATGCAAACCTCAATGAAGGCGTTCAAGATCAAGGTGAGCAAGAAATGACTGAAAAAGTTCACGTGAAATATCGGCCAACGGCGCGAATTTTGCTGGTCAACGATCAGAACGAGATTTTTCTAATCAAAACCCATTTCGACCCTGAACTTGGTCTTGAACCTCGCTGGTTGACTCCCGGTGGCGGAATCGACGCTGGTGAAACGCCTCA
>JBDLVN010000003.1:0-77860 GCA_039804775.1 Actinomycetota bacterium | reverse complement strand
CTCTATTTTCAAGAGTTCAGCGCCCGAACCAAACGCTGGCTCACAGTGGTCATCACTGGCGCGGCAGCTTTTGCGGCTTCGTCTTGGTTGCTGTTCGCCGCTCCAAGCTTCATCGACACTTTGAACGCAGCGCTGGAGCTTGGCGTGACCATCATGTGCCCACTAATCACGGTTTATGGTCTCGACATCTGGCTGCGCAAGGGTCGCTATGACGGCCTCGAACTTGGTCGCACCGATTCTGGCAGCAAGTTTTGGTACACCTCAGGCATTTATTGGCCGGGCATGATCGCCATGGTGGTTTCAACCGCTGTGGCCGTCATGGCCGCAGACACCACTCTATATATGGGCCCGATCTCTGAGGCTCTTAGCGGCGCCGATCTCTCGTCGTTCATTGCGCCGATTCTGGGGGCCGCGATCTATTTGACGCTTTGGCGCACCACCGCACCTTATAAAAACATTGAAGCGAGGCCTGCCGCATGACCAGCGAACCAAAATGGTTGATGCCATCTGAGACTGCAAAACAAGAGCGCACGTGGATGGCTTTTCCCCGCGCAGGCATCACCTTGGGCGCAACTGTTGAAGAGGCTGAGGCAGCCTATGTGGCTTGGAGCTCAGTGGCCCACGCCATTTTGCCTTTTCAGCCGGTGAACATGGTTGTTGACCCAACCGAGGTTGACCGTGCCCGCAAAATGCTTAGCAGTGAAATCGAACTGTTTGTTGCCCCGCTAAATGACTATTGGATGCGCGACATTGGCCCGTCGTTTGTCATCGACACCGAAACCGGCGAGCTTGGCGGGGTTGACTGGATTTTCAACGGATGGGGCGCACCTCACTGGTCTCGATGGGACAAAGACCGTGAGATCGGTCGTTTTGTAGTAGAGCAAACCGGTGCAGAACTGGTCAGCTCGATGCTTGTGAACGAAGGTGGCGCCATTCACGTTGACGGCGAAGGCACCGTGCTCGTGACCGAAACCGTGCAGCTCGACCCTGGTCGCAACCCACACGCCGATAAAGCGCGCATCGAAGCTGAGTTGGCTCGAACCATCGGCGCAACCAAAGTGATTTGGCTACCGCGCGGCCTGACCCGCGACTATGAAGACTTTGGCACCCGCGGCCACGTTGACATGGTTGCGGCGATTAGCTCGCCCGGCACGCTTTTGGTTCACAGCCAGACCAACCCCGACCACCCAGACTTTGCCGTGACCCGCGACATTCGCGAGTTCTTGTCGGGCACCACCGACGCGGTCGGCCGTTCGTGGAACATCATCGACCTCCCAGGCCCAGACACCCTCGAAGACGAAGAAGGTTTTGTTGACTGGAACTATGTCAACCACCTAGTCGTCAACGACGGCATCATCGCCTGCGGTTATGGCGAACCAGTCGCCGACGCCCGTGCAGCCGAAATGCTCAGCGCCGCCTACCCAGGCCGCAAAGTTGTGACTGTTGACGCTCGCGAGATCTTGGCTCGAGGCGGAGGCATTCACTGCATCACCCAGCAACAGCCAGCGATTGGCTAGGCGTGAGTTCAGAGAAAAACGCCGAAGTTCGCACTCGCGCTCGGGGCTTTAGCGTCATTGAAAAAACGCTCGATGAGCTAGCTCGCGCACTCGAGTCGGGCGAGGTAACGAGTGTTGAACTCGTGGCAGCCTATCTGAACCGCATCGGCTTCTTTGACCGCCATGGCATCACACTCAACGCCGTGGTGGTGCTCAACCCAGAGGTTTTTGCCGATGCCCGCGCCAGCGATGAACGTCGCGCTCGGGGCAAAGCACTCGGGCCACTAGATGGAATCCCCTACACGGCCAAAGACAGCTACAAGGTCAAGGGCCTAACCGTTGCAGCCGGCTCGCCAGCCTTTGCAGATTTAGTTGCGACCGACGACGCCTTCACCATCGCCCAGCTTAGGGCCGCTGGCGCAGTTTTGATTGGCCTAACCAACATGCCGCCGATGGCAAACGGTGGAATGCAACGAGGCTTCTATGGTCGAGCCGAAAGCCCATACAACGCCGACTTTTTGACCGCAGCCTTCGGCTCGGGCTCATCAAATGGTTCAGGCACAGCCACCGCAGCAAGTTTTGGCGCCTTTGGGTTGGGCGAAGAAACCTGGTCTTCTGGCCGAGCCCCAGCGTCAAACAACGGCCTCTGCGCATACACACCCTCGCGCGGCGTGATCTCAACTCGAGGCAACTGGCCGCTGGTGCCCACGATGGATGTCGTCGTGCCCCACACCAGAACCATGGCCGATATGCTGGCCATTCTCGAAATAATCGTCGCTGACGATGTCAACCCCCGCGGAGACTTCTGGCGCATGCAGCCTTGGGTTGCCACCCCGCCGAGTTCAAAGCTTCGCCCAGCTAGCTACCCCGCACTTGCCAACCTGCGCGCGCTTGAAGGCAAGCGCATTGCGGTGCCACGAATGTATATCAACGGGGGCGACGACGCTGCAGCTGCCCCGTTGCCAGACCCGATTGAAACCCGCGAGTCAATCATCGAACTGTGGCGCGCGGCTCGAGCAGACCTCGAGTCGCTGGGCGCCGTTGTCGTTGAAACCGACTTTGACGTCGTGACCCGCTATGAAGACAAAGCCGGTGCCGATGGCAACCTGGTGGTGGCAGGGTTCTTGCCTCCAGGCTATGCCGAGCATGAGCTGAACGAACTTTGCATGTGGTCGTGGAACGACTTTTTGACAGCCAACGCCGAGGCCAGCTCAGGCGGCGCCAAACCCGAACCATCAGATCTCGCAAGCATTCACGGCGAGCGCATATTCCCCCAACCAAAGGGTGCCCTGCCTGACCAATATGCAAACCACGTTTCGCGCTATTCGCCCGAAGACGTTTTTCTCGAGAGCTATGTCACCCGCGCACGCACCGAAGGCATCACCCCGCTCGAGCAGATTGCCGACATCAAAGAGGGCATTCGTGGCCTTGAAGCCGCACGAGTTGAATATTTAGAAAAGTGGATGACCGCCCAAGGTTTCGACGCCGTGGTGTTCCCCGCGGTTGGCGATGTTGGCCCTGCCGACATGGACGTCAACCCAGCCTCAGCCGAGCTTGGCTGGCGCAACGGAACCTGGGTGGCTAACGGCAACGTGGTGTTGCGTCACCTCGGTATTCCCACAGTCACTACACCGATGGGCGTGATGGCCGACATTGGCATGCCGGTGGGCCTAACGTTTGCGGGGCGCGCCTATGACGATGCAAACCTGCTCGCGCTTGCTTCAACTTTCGACAGTTTTCGCAACCGTCGCATGGCTGCACCGCGAACTCCCGAGCTTGGCGCATGCGTTTGGAAATCACGCCATGGCGTTGCCACGAGCGCTAGCGAAAAGCCACTTAGGTTGCACGCCTCGGCGAGCGCACCGTCAAACGGCTTTGTCACAATTCACGTTGAGCTTGAGACCGCCGCCACCGAAGTTTTAATCACGGTCAACGGGGTTTCAATCGACTGCATGCTTGCACCAAACGGATTCTCTGCAGTCACTCAAGTGCCCGAGTTTGAGCACACCCGAGTGCACAGCGAATGGCGGGGCGGCTATGGTTCGCTCGTGGTTGCGCTCGCGCGCAAGGGTTCAGACGTGGTCGGCGACTTTGCCGTTGTCGGCGGCGTCGCCTAAAACGCTCTAGCTAGTCAGCTCGCAGCGAGAGCATGAACTGACCGCCGCCCTGCTTGATGTCAACCGCAAAGCTGGTTTCTGGCGCGAGGCGCGACAAGCGGTCGAGCAACCACTCGCTTGCCTCATCAGCTTCGCGTTGACCTGGGCACCTAGCGACAACTTCTCGCCCGCCCTTGCGCGCTAAACGCTCAACGGCTTCAAAAATCGGTGATGGGTCAACCACAAAAATGTCTGAGCCCCAAGGCACAACGGGTGAGTTTTTGCCCTTCATGGTGTTGCACTGACGGTGAGCCAAACGCTCAACAGTGGCTGCACCCTTCTTGGCTTTTGAAGCAGCATAGCTGTCAGTGCTTGGGCCAAGGTCAGAGTTCACTGAGGCATCAGGGTCAACAGGGGCATCGCACAGCCAGCAACGCCAACCGTCGCGCTCGCCAATCTCGTTTAGGTCGCTCATAAAAGCAGACTACCCGACATAGTGCCCCCGCCTTAGGTGATAGCAACTATTCATAGACGAAATCCATGAGTGGTTCTAGGTCACCGTCATCGGCTGCTTTGATGGCTTTTATGTAGGCGTTTCTAGCCAATCCACTAGAAACAAAACTTACTCCCCAAGTAAACGCTGGAATAGCCAAACTCTTGAGAATGAGGTTCGTATACTCTCGCGAAAGACGGCCATTGCCGTTCAGAAATGGATGAATCTCTACCAAACGATGATGCAGTCGGCATGCATCTTCGATCAGTTGGATCTCATTCGTCGAAGTGAACCAGTGTTTACTGTCGTCAATTAGATTTTTGACTGCTACCGAAACGATTGATGAATGCAGCCCTAAATTGAGTTCTCTTGTGCGATATGCGCCCGCCCATAGCCAAACGTCGCCGAACATGGCCCGATGAATGTTTCGCAACACTAAATCGTCAAGGAGCTCGACCTTTGACATTTTTGACCAAGAAACTTGCCTTCTAAATTTCAGAATGCCGGCAAATTCTGCAACATTCAGCTCAACCCGATTTGTGACCCAGCTTGGAATCAAAGCCAAATATTGGTTGACCTCGAGAAGCGTAGAGTCTGCATCATCTTTAGACATTTGGCTACAGAAAGTTACAAATCAAGATACGAACGCAACAGCGCTTGATCAATGAACCCCTGCAAATCGTTAGGGTCGAGCGCTTGCCCCTCGAGTGCCATGGAATGTTGAACATCCATGATCATTGCTATTTGTTCAACCCTTTTCTGGGTCGCTGAGTAAGGTGGGGTGACTTCTTGGCCGGATTTCAAACGAGCGTAAACAACTGCGGAGGTGATGCTTTGAGACATGAAGAATCCCTTCGATTTAGCGATACATTTCAATGCTAAATCGAAGGGATTCTGCTACCGATACTTCGGTTGTGCAGAAATCGGCTAGTTGGTGCCGGCTAACAACGGAGCCAATACGCCTGAGAATACCTGCCAAGCAAGAAGGGTCTTTGCAACCAAGCTGAGGGTGATGTATGAACGCTCGCCCTGCAAATAGCTGCGCCATTTGCCAATCTGCTTGTATTGCAACCACTGGTTTAGCGCAAAAGTGTTGAACAAAACAAAGATTGACACCATGATGCCGACAACGAAGCCTGGCACCTGAGCGCTGTTTGTCGAGCCCGGCTGAATGGTCAGAACGAAAACACCGATCCAAGGCACGATGCCAACCATCGAACCAAAGATGAACGGCAAGAACTTATTGGTGCCAGGTGCTTCATATTTCTCTTGCAATGCGCCGAATAAAATCATGGCTGCGTTGACAGCAAAGATTGTGCTGAGTGCGGTGAAGTCGGTTATGCCGACCAGCTGGGCAATCAAGAAAATCATGATTGATGAGCTGAGTGAATATTCAGTCCATCTGAAATAGTTGTGGTTTGCTTTTAGACCGTTTGAATAGCGGCCGAAGAATGCCGGCGAAGCCACCAAAAAGTGAAAGATTGCACTGAGCAGCAAGAAGCCAATGAGACCATAACCCATGTTGACTTTGAAAAGTTCGACTCGCTCTGGAGCGATTGGTGAACCCGGAGGGCCAGCCATGTAATCTGCGGTTACAGAAAACTCAGCTTGAGCTTTCAGAGAAACGATGATGGCGACCATAGCGATGGCCTGTAGCAAGTGGGCCCCGCCTGCAACCAAGTTGTAGTTTCTCAGTCGATTGATTTGCTGGTCGATTGAACGTTCGATTTTTGCCATTGATTAACCCCTTTGTTATTTGCGAAAAGGCCCAAGTGCACCTCTTGCTTAATCTAGCTCAAATGGCATGAAAGTCGGGCAAAGTCGCCAATTGAGTAGCATGTTAGCCTTTTCTGATGACAAAGACGCCTCGCCTAAGCACCTGGTTTGCTGCCACAGCCGTGATTTTTTTCACTCGTGCGGCTATTTTTTCAACCTGGCAAAGCCGAGGCCCAGAAGTTCAAGAATTGTTACACCTCGATAAACCAGCAATGGGATGGCTCGTGATGCTCTACCCCGTCGGCGGCCTGATTGGTGTCTTTTTTGCAGCGCCCTTAACTCGTCGGTTTGGTTCAAAGACTCTCACGGTTGCCGGCTTTGGAATCACTGCTGCAGGCATGGCAGCTTTGGCATTCACCGTCACTGAGGGGAACGTACTTCTCTCGGGTCTGCTATTGCTAGTCATGGGCACCCCAATGGCAATCTCTGACTTTGTTGGCAACTTTGAAGGTGCTGGTGTGAACCGCGCTTCGCCTCGCAGTCTCATGCCAGCCATTCACGGCGCCTTCGGTGCTGGAATGGTGCTGGCCTCGTGGATTGCCTCGGCTTTCATCGCAGGCAAAGTTGACCTGATAACCAACTACCTAATAATCGCAGTTGCGGCGCTGTTGCCGTCGATATGGGCTGCCTTCAATTTTCCTGACAGCAAGCCAGCACCAGAGTCGGCTGAAGAACGTCGCGCTCACGCAAAACTGGCTCGCGCAGTTTGGCGTGAGAAACACACAATTGCCCTAGCGCTCATCGGTTTCACTTTTATTCTTGGCGAGATCTCATTTGGCACGTGGATGCCGATTGCCCTGACGAGCTCGGGCTTTGAGCCGGCTGTCGCCGCTGCAGCCTTCGGTGCATTCTGGATCATCATCACTCTGTTACGTTTTGTGGGCGGTGGCATTGTCGACAAGCTTGGCCGTGCCCGCGTTGTGCTTCTGTCATCAATAGTCAATGCGGCCGGTGTTGCCGTGTTCATGCTCGACCCACTTCTTCACATGCCTTTTCTTGGCATTGGGCTGTGGGCAGTCGGCCTCGCACTTGGCGCACCAATGGCGGTCACAGCCCTAAGCGATGACCCAGCCAGGGCGGTTGCGCGAGTAAACATGTTTATCACAGTCGTTTATCTTGCAAGCTGCACGGCTGGGCCAGCGCTTGGTTTCGTTTCGAAATTCACCGGGCTCTATTTTGCCTTTGCGATTCCGTTGGCTTTCTTGATTGCCAGCGCATTCTTGAGCCGCACAGCCAAACCACTAGACGCGCCTGCTACTGCGCCAGTTCGTTAGTCAGCTCAACATCGAACGGTGAAGCCGGCACTTCGTGTGCAAACGCTTGGGTGAAATATTCAAGATTGAAACCCGTGATGAGATCGCCGATTGTTGCCTGATTTGAACCGCAAAAAGTGGTTCCTTCTGGCAGCTCGATCACTGTGGTCTCGGGCAGACCCATGTCAAAAAGCCATATCGCTTGCATCCAAACCGGCAAAAGGTTTTCTGGAACCTTGCGAGCAAAACCAGCCCGATGCCATTTCAGTTTCTCTTCAAGGGTGAGTGGTGCCGATGCTATTGCCAACGAATTGATGTATCCCAGTTTTTCTCCATTCGATTAATTTGTGCCCCCATATATAGACTTTCGTTTGGTTAGGTCATTGTCAGTTCCCTAGTGTCGCCCCAACTCGCAGGCAACAGATGCATCAAAAAGTGCAGTTGAACGCGCTGTTTCTATATTGAATTGCCCGATTGGGGCATTTAGGCTTTTGGCATGAGTGAAGAAAAGGTCAAAGGCCCAGCGAGCTACTTTCCCTCGATTATCAAGAAGTATGGCCAGCCGATTGAGTTTTGGTTTGAGCAGCTGAATCAAGTTGCGGCCCTAAAACACCTTGAGCAGGTTAGCTGGCTCAAGGCCGAACACGGCCTGGGTCATGGTCATGCAAACGCTGTGGTTGCGGTTTGGCGCTCGATGAACGATAAATAGCTAAGACTGATAAGTTTTGGGTGCAATTGAGGCTAAAAGACCAACGGCAAAAATCTGCGAATCTCACCTCTGAAAAATGTACTTGCTCTGGCCACTGGAGTGACCACACTGTTGGCGATCTCGAGTCAGATTTGGGTTTTCATCTTAGATTCGCCGAATGATTGGTGGCGTCAGGTTTTGAAACCTAGGCTCCTCCAAAATGGCATCTTGGAAATTGAGGTCGTGTGGCCCAACACCTTTCGCGCGGTGGCGTGCCTTAGGTCGAGGAAGCGACCGGTGATGGCCTTGCAACGGGTGAAGCAATGAACTCATGCAGAGCGGTGCAGAACTTGTGACCGGCATGCACACTAGGGTTGATGTTATGTCATTACAAAGTTCGCTAAGGCTTCCTCAAATGCCAGAACCCTTCAAAGTTGCCTCGCTGCGCTGGGGAATCATTGGCCCCGGAGAAATCGCAGACCGATTCGTGTCATCGGTGCAACGATTCACCGGCCAACGAATCGTCGCAGTAGCATCACGCGACTTTAACCGTGCCTCGGCATTTGCACAGAAGCATGCAATCGCAAAAGTCTTTAGTTCTTATGATGAACTTTTTGCCGACCCTGAAATTGACGCTGTCTATGTCTCAACACGCCAACATGCTCATAAAGAGCCCGTCATAGCAGCCATTAAAGCTGGCAAGCACGTTCTCGTTGAAAAGCCGATTGCCAGCACAAACGAAGATGCGCAGGCAATTTTGAAGGCCGCTCGACTGGCCAACGTTTTGGTCATGGAGGCACTATGGAGCCTCTATTTGCCACAGGCATATATTGTTCGAGAGCTAATTGCCGACAAAGTGTTAGGAAAAATTCGTTACGTTCAGGCAGATTTGGGGCAAGATCAGTCCAAGGCGCTTCGAATGTGGGAGCCCGATGGCGGTGGCGCTTCGCACGACATGGGGGTTTACCCTGTCTCTTTTATTCGCTCGATCACTGGCGCAAGCCCTAGTGGAATTACTTCGGCAGGTTCGCTAAGCGACCGCGGGGTCGATGTCGAGCTAAACATGCTTCTCAGTTACCAAAATGGCATCACAGCTCTCGCAAGCTGCTCAATGCTTGCGAACACCCGCACCTCAGCCTGGGTTGACGGGACTGCCGGCTCCCTTGAGGTTTTGGCGCCTTTTCCTGTTCCGACAACATTGAACTTATTGGCTCCTGAGTTCAAACCTCGAGTCGTAGCCAGCTGGACAGACCGCAGCGAGATTCAAGGCCACGATGGTCTCTGCTATCAAGCGACGGCCTTCGCTGACTTCGTTTCGCAGGGGCTGACAGATTCACCGATTCGTTCATTGGACGATGCCATAAAAGACATTGAACTGCTAACCGTCGCAAGACATCAAATTGGCGCTTATTACTCAGGCGAAAAAGCCAACTAATAGCTTTGAGGTCTCGGCTACCTTACTCCCGCAATTTTTGCGGCCTCTAACAGGTTCTTTGCCGCAAATTCAAGGCCTTCAAGCCCGCCAAACTCAACATCTTCGTGTTCGATGTTGCAAATCATGTTTGGGTCAACATCGTTGAGTGCGGCGATGAAATCTGCCCAATAATCAATTGGATGCCCTTTGCCGACCGCAACGAAGTCCCAAGAAGAAGGCTTCGGCCATTCGTTCGCCCACTCGTCGCCACCTAGGTTTGTGCGGGGCTCATCGGGGCCCAGTCTTCTAAAGCTGTTATCGAGAACGCCGTTGATTGCCACCTCGGGGTTAATGCGAATGTCTTTTGCAGCGGCGTGCAACACTAGTGGGCCTAAGTCCTTAACCACAGCGATAGGGTCCATCTGCTGCCAGAATAGGTGCGATGCATCAAGTTCGACGCCGATGTTAGTTGTGCCTGCACGTGCAATAAGTTCACGCATGGATGCAGGGTTGAACACAACATTTTGAGGGTGCAGTTCGAGTGCAACCTTGACGTCAAGATCGCGAGCCTCACGGTCGATTTCGGCCCAAAACTTTGCTGCGATTTCAAACTGATAGTCGATAACGTCGAGGGCGGCCGAGTTCCATGCGTTGACAACCCAGTTTGGGCGAACACCTCCGACCTCACCAGCAGGCAATCCGCTCATGGTAACGACTCGGTTTTGACCTAAACGGTTTGCCAGACGAATTGACCTGCGCACATCATTTGAGTGCTTGTTGCCAATTTTCGGGTCTGGGTGAAGCGGGTTGCCGTTGCAGTTTAGACCAGCAATGCTTACTGCTTTGCCTTCGAATTGACCTAGAAAGTCATCACGAGCCACGTCGCTGACCAGAACATCGTCGAAAGTGGGAATGTGGCTGGGTGGCAAAAAACCTCCGCTGTTTAACTCGATGCCCTCAAGACCAATCGAAGCTATATAGTCAATCGCCGAGGGCAAGTCCATGCTGTGCAAAACTGCGTTGTAAGCGCCAAACTTCATTGTGTAACTCTCCCTGACTGAAAAAGATTTGTTCTAATGTTATGACATTTTATCGTCGATTCGTGGTCTGCTAAAACTTGCACGAACAAAAGACTCCAGCCTCAATAAAGTTATCTCGCCGTTACCTGCTGTAACCGAAACGTTCAGACTCAAGGGTGCATCGCTGTTTGTTGGTGCTATTGTCATAACAAGGTGTCAAAGTCGCAATGTTGATAGGTAGCAAGGGAACATCATGAGCCAGCAAGAGCAGATTCTGCCAATGTCACTTTTTATAGACCTGGAGCGAAGCGGCCCGATTCCCCTCTATTTTCAGATCGCCACACGCGTCGAAAAAGCAATCAAAGATGGCACACTGCCGGCCGGCGCAAGACTTGAAAACGAGATTGCATTTGGCGAGCGCTTGGGTCTAAGTCGCCCAACTGTTCGTCGGGCGATTCAAGACCTTGTTGACAAGGGGCTCTTGGTTCGCCGTCGTGGCATCGGCACTCAAGTCGTTCACGGCCAGGTGACGCGCGGCGTTGAACTGACGTCGCTGCACGAAGACTTGGTGCGCAGCGGCTTTAAGCCGTCAACCAAAATTTTGAAATACGAAATCACCAAAGCAGACAAGAACCTTGCTGAAAAACTTGGCGTCGAAGTTGGCTCGAAAGTTCTTTATTTAAAGCGGTTGCGTTTTGCCGACAACGTGCCAATGTCGATTCTCGAGAACTATTTGCCAGCCGACCTAGCCGACATTGCCGAAGAAGACCTCGCTCAACATGGGCTTTATCAGATGCTGAGAGGTCGCGGCGTGAACATTCGCGTTGCCAAGCAGCAAATCGGCGCACGCAAGGCTTCTCGTGAAGAGTCAGAGCTTTTGTCGATTGACAAGGCTTCGGCTTTGTTGGCGATGGACCGCACCGCATATGACAACAGCGGTCGTGCGGTTGAATATGGCCACCACTGCTATCGTCCTGACCTATATTCGTTTGACTTCACGATGGTTGAGAAGTAGGAACCTTTAGCTCGCCGGTTAGGTACTGTGCAACACCGAAACCAAAGGACCAGTCGCTAGGGCCGTTCTCTTGGTAACCAATGAAGATGTCTTGCTCGAGCACACCTACCCCATTTAGATTCGCGGCGATGCGCGCATAGAGGTGCTGCTTTTGCTGGTCAGAGCGTCCACGCTGAGTGAAAATCTGAATCATGACAACACCCTCGCTGCGCTCAAAACCTAACCCGGCGTCCTCGGCGATGATTGAGCCATAATCGAGTTGGCTCACGACTTGAAAGCGATCACGAACAGGAATCTCAAAGACCTCAACGATGGCGTTATGAATAGCATCGCAAATGCCCTGCACTTGGCGGCGTGTGCGACCACGGTTCAAATCGATTCTCACTAGAGGCATTGCTTTGACCCTTCTGTATAGATTTAGTTTGTAATGACATACTAACAAACTATTGTTCGAATCGCAATAAAAAAGTAACCCCGAGCCGTGTGGCTCGGGGTTACTTCTCTAGGAGACACTAGTCCTTGATGCCTGCACGAAACTTGCGTAGGCCTTCATTGCCGCCAACAACCGCAGCCGTCAGTTCTTCGACCGAGGTGTCTTCGCGGCGCACGTCTAAAATCTTGCGGCCGTGGTTCATGACAATGTGTCGGTCACAGACCTTGAATGCATGGTGAAGGTTGTGAGTGACCAAAACTGAGCTGACGCCCTCGCCCTTTAGCTGGGTGAGGTAATCAAGCAAAGCCTCGGTTGCACGAACCGCCAGTGCAGATGTTGGTTCGTCAAGAATCAACAAGCTGCGCTTGAAGTGAACGGCTCGAGCGATAGCAACCGCTTGAGCCTGGCCGCCCGAAAGCGACGCCACGAGCTGCTTCGGTGACTTAATGCCCTCGATGGTAACAACGCTGTCGAGAATCTGCTCGGCGATTGAATCCATCTCTTTTAGCTTCATCAAGCCCAGCGGGTTCGTGATTTCGCGACCCATAAAGATGTTGCGAGTAATGCTCATTTGAGGCACAAGGGCTGAGTCTTGAAAGATTGTCTCAACGCCAAGACGCTCAGTCTCGGTGCGGTTCACGTTAGCAACAAGGTTGCCCTCCCAGAAGTACTGACCGGTTGTCGATGGAACGACACCAGACATGATCTTGACAAGGGTTGACTTGCCTGCACCGTTGTCGCCCAGCAGACCAACAACTTCGTTCTTGTTAATGTCGAACGAGACATCGTTAAGAACGGTGGTGTTGCCATAGACCTTGGTGATGTTGGCGATACGTAGCAAAGAACTCATGATGCACTTCCTTCAACGCGACGGTTGATAACCGATGCGAGAACAATCATTAGACCAACGAACAACTGAATGTAGTAGCCGTCAGCATTAATCAAAATCAAACCATCGTTGAGGCACTTGATAAGCGCAGCGCCGATGATCATTCCAAGAATCGAACCACGGCCACCGTTTAGCGAAACGCCGCCGACAACGGCTGCAGCAACGGCAAGCAAGGTGTAGTCCTGGGTCGAGTTAGGCTGCATCGAAAGCGTGCGAACGGCGATTAGCACCGATGCAAAACCAACTAGCAGGCCATAAATACTGAAGGTGATTAGCTTGACGCGATTTGGGTTGATCGAGATTGCTTTTGCTGCGTTCACATTGCCACCGACTGCATAGATGTGGTTGCCGAAACGGTGACGGTGAAGTAAGAACCATGCCAAGACAGCAACTAGGACCAGCCAGAAAGCCTGGGCGCGAATCGAGCCAAAGTCACCGACGAACAGCTGAACCGGGGCCGCGAACATGCTCATGGTCGACGGAACAGGGCCGTTTAGGTAGATGCTTGCACCAGCCCAGAAGAAGCCCAGGCCCAGTGTTGCGATGAATGATGGAATCTTTGTGTAAACCACGAGAAGACCATTGATGAACGCGATGATTACGCCAGAGGCAAGTGCTGCAACAAGACCAAGGCCCCAGTTAGTCTGGTTAGTTACCTTGATGAACATGATCGCACAAAATGCGATTGCTGAGCCGAGTGACAGGTCGAACTCGCCCGCAATCATTAGCAAACCAACAGCGATGCCCAAGATGCCCAGCACGGGAATATCTTGGCTCAATACACCTGAAAGGTTTGCAGGAGTTAGATAAGGAAACTTGTCAGGTGCAATGAGGGCATAGCCGATCATTATCAACTGGAGGACAACGAATACTGCACCGATTTCTAGGGCGCCGCGACCGCGAACGTATTGTAGGTTGTCAAGAAATTTTCCAACCATTGTGGTTGGCTTTGGAGCTCGCCCAAGCGTTGGAATCGCCTGGGTGTCTGCCGACGCTACGAGCCCCGTCGTTGACTTGTTTGCCATTGGTATTCCTGTCTTAAGAGATCGTAGTTGATCTCACTATTTCTTTGGATTGCAGAGAGGGGGCCGACTGCTTTTTGGCAGCCGACCCCTTCACTTTTGTGGCTACTAGAGACTAGTAACGAACACCCTTTAGCTTAGGGTCAGATAGGTTTGCAACGTTGTCCTTGGTTACAAGACCGGTTCCACCTGAGTTGATGTTTGCAGGTAGCAGACCGAAGTCAAGTGACAAGACACCCTGCATTACTGCCTGGAAGCCCTGAACATAACCCTGCTGGTCAGCAGTGCCTAGGTCAGCACCTGAGGTGATTGCGTCGATAACAGGCTGTGAAGTGTCAAAACCGATAACTGGAACGGTTACACCAGCAGCCTCCATCGCAGCGTATACATTGCGGTGAGGGGTGCCACCAAGTGGAACGATTGCCTTTACGTCCTTGTTCGCTGTCAACCATGCGGTCAAGTTTGAAAGGGTAGTTGCATCGTCGTCACCGGTTGAAAGGAATGTACCTTCGATTCCGGCTGCCTTTAGTGAGTCGTTGACGCCGCCGCCGCGCTGTTGTGCATATGGCTGCTCTGCGTGCTCAGCTGGGAAGAACACTTTGTCGCCGGCTGCTAGCGGAACCTGAGCCAAAAGCTGCTTGCCGATGATCTGGCCAACTGCATAGAAGTCCTGACCTACGAATCCTGCAACACAGTTAGCTGCGCCTGGAGCTGGTGGAACGTTGTAAGCAATAACGGTGATGCCTGCATCGTGCGCCTGGCAAGCAACGGTGGTTTCTTTTTCACCCAAGTTGAAAGGCATGAAAAGCACCTTTGGGTTCTTTGCGATAGCAGTTTGGATGTTGCTGATTAGAACATCGTCTTTGCTGTCTGCGGTTAGGTGAGTCAAAGTTAGGTTGCCCAACTCGGCTGCGTCCTGTGCACCCTGGTAGATCTGGTGCCAGAATGGGTCGCTTGCTGGGTTGTAGTAAGTAACGATGATTGCACTGCGGTCGGTTGCGATGCTGCCGAAGCCGCTCGCTAGACCCTTGGTGGTTGTGCCTGATGAGCTTGAACAACCGGTGAGCGCCAATGCGACGATTCCAGCGGCTGCGGCAACGCTCAGCAAGTGCTTCTTAGAAATGTTGATCACTGCTTTGTGTCCCTTCTAGATATGTTGTTCCCCGGGTGGGGATAGTTGTTTCATTTAGAAAGTTAGCACAGCGAAATAGACTTTGTTATGACATAACGACAACATTTCATAACGATTTGGCAACCACGCTTTTTCGCTGCACAAGAGACACCGAAGTCAGCGAAGCCTGTGCCGCCAGAGTTGGCTTTGAAATGCGCTCAATCAGTCTGTTCAACGCAATCTCAGCGAGCTCTACAGCGTCTTGGTGCACAGTGGTGAGCGACATAAAGCTGAACCTTGCCACCCGACTATCGTCATAACCGACTACAGAAACTTGGTCAGGCACCGAGATTCCTGCAACGCGCAACGCACTGATAAGCCCCAAAGCCTGTTGATCGTTTGAGCAAGCAACCGCTGTTGGCAGCGACGCCGAGGCAAGCAAAAGCTGTGCCGCTGCGGCCCCACTTTCTTCGGTGTAATCACTCGCCACGTCAATAATCCGGTGGTTAAGTTTGTGCCTGGTTGCTGAGTCAACAAACCCTTTAAGGCGAGAATCTGCGTCAAGCATTGTGGTGGCATTTATGTAGGCGATATCGCTGTGCCCCAAAACAGCAAGATGGTCGACCACGAGCCCGAGCCCCATCGCTCCATCAGAGCTGACAGAGTCTGCAATCGAGACGTCCAGCTGACGACCGATTGAAATGAACGGAATCTCAGTCGCTAAGCCCACCAACTTCGCCTCGGCCAGTCTGCTGGCAATCAAAATCAAGCCCTCGCAACGATAGCCAATCAGTTCATGAATGGCTTCATCTTCGTCTCTGTCATCACCGATGGCACTCAAGATAACTTCGTACCCGAGATTCGCAGCGACCTTATAAAGAGACTGAATGATTTCAAGTGGCGATGACTCACGAGGATCAAAGACCACCCCGATGATTTTTGTTGAATCTCGCCTGAGCGACTGAGCTGCCAAATTGGGACGGTATCCCAGTTGCTGGGCCGCCTTGTGAACCCGCGCCGCTGCCTCAGGGCTGAAACCAGACTTGCCTTGAAAGACAAAACCGACAAGCTGGCGTGAAACGCCCGCGACTTTAGCAACGTCTGCCATAGTGGCGCGGTTTTTTTTCAAAGCTGGATTCCTAAAGGGTTGAAACGAGTTCTTTCACCCATTCAACCGCAGCATCGTTGGGCAATGAGCCATCAGAGGCATCGTGGCGGCCATAAACACCAACCCGACTAGCGCCGAGTGCACGCAATTTCTCTTCGATGATTTCACTGCCGCGGCTGTAGTGCTCATATGTGCTGTCGCCAAGGCCGAACACCGCAAACTCAACACCAGTCAGATCTGGCTGATCTGCGTTCAAAGCTTCGATGAATGGGCGCGCACCCGATGGCACCTCGCCCTCGCCGTGCGTCGAAGAAATCAAAACATAGAACGTGTCGGTGCTGAAATCGTTCATGTCAAAATCTGTCATGTCAATAACTGTGACATTGCGGTCACGGTCGATTGCGGTTGCCATGTCTTCGGCAGCAAACTCGGCGTTGCCAGATTCTGTGCCAAACAAGATAACGGTGTCTTTGCTCATTGAACGTTCCTAACTGTTAAGTTCTTCTTGAAGTTTTTTGACCGCGGGCAAACCAAGTTTGACACCGAGCCGTTCTGAGTTTTCGAAATCGCTCAAGATTGATTCGCTGACCATTTTTGCATCGGCTCGGTTGGCTGGAATCGTTCCGGTTGGCCCGCGTCTGAACCAACCCACGCAATAAAGACCTGCCGACAAAACGCCAGCCTCGATGTTTGATTGGGCGTCGACCAATTGTGCTCTGCGAATCAAAGCTGCATCGTTTTCTTCGAAACCGATCGCTGTGATGACGGTGTCGGCTTTGAGCTCGAGAGTCTCGTTTGGCTGAGTCAAACTTGTGAATCTAATGACCTCAACCGACTTATCACCAGAAATCTCGCTTGGCTGCCATCCAAAATAAAAATCGACACTCACCGTGGCGTTTGCCGGTGACGATTCGACCAAATCTCTAACGGCAGCAACCTTGGCCGACTTTGATTCGTGCGAGGCGGGTTCTTCGAGATTGTGGGCGCTAAAGCTAACGCCCGACAGCTGCGCAAGTTCTTTAATCATCGCCGCATCAAACTTTGCTAGTTCGCAAGAAGAACGACCCACAACGCTGATGTGTTGAATGGCCTTGCCCCGTAGGGCGTCGATAACCGAGGCAGGAACACCGATTTCGCTTAACTTGGCTGGGTCACTGAGGCTTAGCCTGACGATGTCAATGGCCACGTTGCCTTGACCAACAATCACAAGTGACTGCCCAACGGCAAAGTCTGCGAAAGGCTCGTGCGGGTGCGCATTTATGAGACGTGTGACTCTGCCGGCACCAACCACGCCGGGCAATGAGCCGCCTACTATCGAGAGCTTGCGGTCTTGATGCAAGCCAGTTGCCAGCACCACAATGTCAAAGTTTGCCTGCAACTCGGCTAGTTCTAAGTCGCGCCCAACCTCGATGTTGCCAACGAACTTAACGTTTGGGTTTAACCAAAGCCTGTCAAATTGTTTCGTTACCGCCCGCGTGCCGTGATGATCTGGGGCTACACCATAAAGCGCTAGACCATATGGGTGGTCAAGCCGATCGACGATTACTATTTGAGATTCTGGCCATTGCTTGAGAAGAAATTGGGCTAAGTAACAGCCCGATGGGCCGCTGCCAACAATGCAGATTGTTGGTTGAAGTTGAACCGCCACCTTGCGCCCCTTCATGAAACTCGATAGGTTGTTTTAGAAAATACTAGCACGTGCTAGTATTTTAGCAACCTAGCCAGAAATCAGGTACTTTCAATGTCGCAAGAACCCGTCAACACAAGCTCCACCCCCGCTGTGTGCCCATATTCAGGCGCAACCCTGTCTCGACCATCGGTGAGCAACTACGAAGACACCGAGACAACAACAGTCGCTTCAAAAATTATCGCTCCCCCGGCAGACGCAAACATTTTTTATGACCCGCTAACATTCGCCGACTATGACCACCCATATGACGTTTATCGTCAACTTCGCGACAGCGCGCCGGTCTATTTCAGCCCTCGTCTCGGCGTTTGGGTTTTGTCGCGCTACGAAGACGTTCAAGCAGCGTTCAAAAACCACGAACAAATGATCAGCTCAAAAGGCAATGACATTGACGGCACCCACGACTCTTATGGCAAAGGCAACCTTGTTGCCCAAGACCCACCGCGACACACAGCGCTTCGGCAGGCAGTTCGCCGAGTTTTTGCCCTGCGCGAGATTCTTGCAAAAGAGGATGGGCTGCGCGAGGTTGCTCGCGAACTGATTCGTGACATGAAAGCCAAAGACAACGCTGACTTTGCTGCAGACTTTGCGTTGCCATTTGCCTTTAGCGCATCAACCACGCTAGTCGGCCTGCCTAAAAAAGACATTCCGTTCTTGCTCGAGCACTTGGTTCGCTCAATGGAGCGCAGCGTTGGCGAACTCGGTGTGCCAGAAGACGCCGCTGTTTCAAATGAAGAAGCTGAGGTGTACATTCAAGAGGTTGTTGACGCGCGTCTTGCCGAAATCTCGGCAGGCGATGACATCAACCGTTCTGATGTCATCACGCAGGTTGTTGCCGCCTCCGAGAAAGGCAAAGTTGATGCCGATGAAATCGTGGGCCTCACCCATTTGATTTATTCAGCATCGATCGATGCCCCGTCAGCTCTGCTCACAAACATCATGTATGTTTTCGACAAGTTTCCGAATATGGTCAAGTTCTTGCGCGAAACTCCGTCGATGATTCCTCAGTTTGTCGAGGAGGTTTTGCGTTATGAAACCCCTGGCCAAAATGTTTCGCGACAGACCACCGCTGAAGTCACATTTGCCGGGGTTACGATTCCTGCAGATTCAAGAGTGATGCTGCTGCAGGGCTCAGCGAACCGCGACGAGCGAGTCTTCGAAAACCCAGATATTTTTGACATAACGCGCGATTTCACCAAAGCGAGCAAAATCATATCGTTTGGCGATGGCATCCACGCTTGCATGGGCGCACCATTGGCCCGACTAATGGCAAAAGTGGCTGTCGAAGAGCTAATCGCGCAAGGCGACGAGATTCGAATCGTTGGTTTTCCGCAGCGCTGGGCCAAGCAGTTGGTGCGCGGTTTCTCTTTTCAGCCAATCAAGTTCTATTCGGTCAACTGACGCCGTTGCCCCAAGTTTTAGCTGCGCCCCAAAGGGCTGGCCAGAGCCCTAAGGGTTCGCCGCGCTATGGATGTTAGCTAGTGGCAGGTTTAGCTTGAAAGCTTGCTGAGCTGCTCAACCAGGGCAGCCAACAAGTCTTGTCGATTGCTCATGTCGATGCCCCTCGGGTCTGGGCCAAAAATGCCACGTAGCGGGTTATCGGCATTGTGTCGGTGCAAACCATATTGGTCATCGTCTAAATCATTGCGCGGATTCGTTTCGACCGGGGGCAGCTTCTCGAGGTGAACGGTTTCTGGCCAAAAGTTTGCCAACAGGGTTGTTTCGAAAATGCCCGCGTGATCAGGCGCTGGCAACTCGGCACTCAGTGGCATGTTGACCGAGGCCGAGACGGCTCGAAGTTTGGATCCAGAGAGATTCCAGTCGCTAGCGATTTGGTGAATCATATCGAGTTGTTCGTCTGCAAAATGCCCGGTGAAAATCACAGCAACGCCAACACCTTGATGTTCTAACTTTTTGAGTGTCAACTCAATCAAGAATCGAATGGCCGTTGAGTCTTCTGACATTATCGTCCATGGGTAACTCAGGTGGCCACCGCCGGTGCCATAAAACAGTGGCGGCAAAACAACGCCACCGTGAGCAAGTGCCGTGGCGAGGCAAACCCCGTGGGCGTTGAGAGCATCAAGCCCGATAGGCAGGTGTTCTTGGTGATATTCGAGCGAACCGACCGGCACATAAACCACAGAGCGCTCGGCTAGACGTGATTCGATTTGGTGTGGGGCTAACAGTTCGGCGCGCACCGAAGCAAAGTCGATCATTTGTAATAGTTTCTTGGCCAGTTGAACTCGCGAATCTTTTCGAGCAGCTCTGTCGCAAAAGGCTGGCCGTCTGAATAGGCAATGTTGCGGTCAACGTTTCGAGGGTTTCTCATGCCCGGAATCACCGTTGAAACTTGCGGTGAGCTCAACGAATAGCGCATTGCGGCCTCGGCTAGCGAGCCATAATATGGCGCAACGATTTTCTTGAGCGCCTCTGCCTTGGCAAGAGTCTCACCGAAACGCTCGTTTCTAAAGAGCTCATGAGGCACAGAACCGACCTCCCACGACGCATAGGTTTCTGGCGTCCAGGCACCAGAAAGCGAACCCGAGTCGAGTGGAACACGGGCAATGCCCGCAGTGCCAGAGATGGCACAGGCGTCAAAAAGCCCTCCGGCTAGAGCAGGGCGCTGTTCGAACATGTTAAAAATAACCTGCACCGAGGTCACGAGCTCAAGTTTGGCTAAGTCGATGCCTTCGTCGGGGCGATAGTCGCGAATCGAAACGCCGATTCGGTCAACTTTGCCTTCGAGACGCAACGCGTTTAGAGTTTCGAGCCAGTCAAGCGAGTGCAGCAAATCGGGTGCCCAGCAGTGCAGCTGAAGCAGGTCTAGGCGCTCGACGCCAAGGCGTGACAATGCAATCTCGACACTCTCGCGAAGGTACCACTCGGGGTAGCGACCGCCCATCAGTGGTGCGTCGTCGTCGGGGTTTGGCCAACGCAACGGCTGAACTTTGGTGGCAACATAAATCTTGTTGCCCTTATAGCGCCGCAACGACTCACCGATTACGGTTTCGCTTCTGCCAGAACCATAAAGCTCGGCGGTGTCAACAAAGTTGATGCCAGACTCATATGAGTGAAGCAGAGTCGAAATCGATTCTTCATCATCAACATCGCCCCAGGTGCCTCCAATTTGCCAGCCACCAAATGCGATTTCGCTGACTTTCCAATCGGTGTTGCCAAAGCTTCGATATTCCATTAGCTCGCGTTCGCAATCAGTTTTTTAATCGCCTCAAGCTGATAAACCGCGGTGTCGTGGTTAGTCTCATTCTCGGCAAAAACGCTTGAGCAGATAACGCTGTTTGGGTTGTCTAAGAAACCGTTGGCCTTTAGTGCCGAAAAGAGACGGCCAAAGTCAACATCGCCAGCGCCGACGCGCAGGTGCTGGTGAACCCGCACGGCGTTGCCTGGCGGGTTGGTAATGTAGCGCAGGCCGTGGCTTGCGGTGTGATCCATGGTGTCACTGATGTGCACGATGCCCACGCGGCCAACAGCAGCCTCAAGAATTGCCTCTGGCTGGTTGCCCATGTGAAAAGTGTGCGAGGCAACATAGGCCATGCCAACCGATGAGCTGTTTAAGCCACGAATTACTCGCCAAGCAGCCAAACCGTTTTCGACAAAGTCATCTGGGTGCGGGTCGATAAAGACCTTCACGCCAGAGCGCTCAATCAAAGGCAAGAGTTCCTCCATTGAACGATAAAAAGCGCGCTCAGACTCTTCGGCCTTCTCGGGGCGACCCGAGAATTCGGTGCCGATCACAGGAATTTCTAGTTGTTCAGTGATTTGCAAAACACGCTTGAAATAGCGCACCGCTGCTTCACGGGCATCTGGGTCTGGGCTGCTCCAGCGAATCACTGGCAGTGTTGATGCCAAACCAACGCCGGCTTCTTTGCTTGCCTTTTTGAACTTGGCAACCAATGCGTCATCGGCCTTTGGGTGGTTAAAAAAAGGAATCAAGTCGGGGTGAGGGGTGACTTGCAACCATTCAAAACCCGCACGCGCCGCCGCGTCAGCAAACTGCAACAGCGTGTGTGTGTGGTGAAAAGGTGTTGGGTCGAGAGCGATTTTTACCATTGGTATCGTCCTTAAAGAGTTCTCTAGACTGCGAATTGATTTGCGATTTAGGCGTAAAACGCAGGCTTAGCGGCATATTCAGTGGCAACGCGCTCGCCACTGTGAAGAGCTGTCAGACCCGCTTCAACTGCGGCTGCCGCAAGGTAGCCATCCCACGCCGAAGGGCCATCAATCTTGCCTTGCTTGGTGGCGTTGACCCAGCGCTGAATCTGAGTGTCATAAGCCGCTGCGAAGCGAGTCTTGAATGACATGTGTTCTTCAGTTGCAATCTGGCCATCAAAGAAAGTGGTCATGCCGGCAGTGCGACCGATTTCGGCGATGCCCTTTTCGAACACAGCCTCGGTCTTAACCTGATAGCCGAACTGAACCGAAACGTTCATTTCAACGCTGGCAAGCACACCGCTTTCGGTTTCAAGCAAAACCAAGATTGGGTCGTTTAGCTTCTCTGGGTTCAACGTGTTGCGCTTCATGTGACGAACCTGAACCGACTTGATTGGCGAGTCGGTCAAGAAACGAACAACGTCGATTTCGTGCACAACCGAGTCAAAAATCAACATGTCGTTGTGATAGCTGTCTGGCACAGCAGGGTTGCGGTGTGCACAGTGCAAGCCCAGCAATTCGCCCTGCTTCTTGCCCGCGATTAGGCTGCGAAGGTTCTCATAGCCAGCGTCGAAGCGTCGCATGAAACCAATCTGAACCAACTGCTTGCCGGTGGCAACCTCAGCTTCGACCATGCGCAGCGACGATGCGGCGTCTGGGGTCAGTGGCTTCTCGCAAAGAATCGGCAGGCCAGCGGCAAGTGCTGGCAATAAAACTGGTTCGTGAAACTGACCAGGGGTGGCGATCAACACGGCATCCATCGCATTGGCCTCAATCGCTGCCTCAACGTTTGCAAACCATTTGGCGTTTGGCGCGGTTGCCATGGCTGACTTAGCGCGGCCCTCATCTGGTTCAACGATGGCTGAAACGTGTGCGCCGATAATGCGCTCTTGAATGCGAATAACGTGGTCTGCGCCCATAAGGCCAGCGCCGACAACGGCAACTCTAAGTTCTGACATGATGTTCTTTCTTTGTTATAAATCGAGGATGTTTGGTTAATAGCTTTTGGGTTTAGCGCACGCGGGCTGCGTGAGTGCAGCTCATGATGTGCTTGAGAGTGCGGTCGGCGATTGGGCCAGGAAAATCAACGTCGCAGCCATACATGTCTTGTTCGACGATTGCAAACATTTCTGGGTTGATTGCTGCAGCTTTTTCGATGATTGGAGCAAAGTCAGGAACACCTTCGAAACCTGGTTCGGTCATTACACCCTTGGCCACTGCCTCAACGAATGGCATGTCGTTCTTGAGTGCCTCGGCAAGAATGTCTGGGTGAACCTGTTTGAGGTGCAAATAACCAATGCGATCTGGGTAGGCGTTCATTAGCTTGACGTTGTCGCCTAGGTAATATGCAAAGTGCCCAGTGTCGAGGCAAAGGTTGGTGAACTCTGGGTTGGTTTCTTGCAAGAAACGCTCAACCTCGGCATAGGTACCAATGTGGCTGTCAGCGTGTGAGTGAAACTGCTGGTGAATGCCATATTCTTCAAACAGGGCCTTGCCAAGTTTGTCATGGCCGGCCGCAAGTTTGGTCCACTGCTCATCGCTCAAAGTGCGTGGCTCTAACACGGCTGCGGTTGAATCGCTGCGCCAAAGGTCGGGAATAACAACTAGGTGTTCAACACCAAGCTGAGAAACTAGGCCAGCAACGTCAAGGGCTTGATCCCAAGCGCGTTTCCACTGGTCGTCATCTTTGTGAAAACCGGTGAAAACCGTTCCCGCTGAAAGCTTTAGGTCGTGTTCAGCCAAAACATCGGCCAACTGGTTTGGGTCGGTTGGTAGGTAGCCAAAAGGACCAAGCTCGATCCAGTGATAACCCGAAGCTTGAACCTCGTCTAAAAAGCGCTCCCATGGCACTTGGTTTGGGTCGTTCGGAAACCAAACACCCCAAGAGTCAGGGGCTGTGCCGACGCGAATTTTTGATGTACTCATGGTTAGTTGTTCCTTTCAACAGCACCGCGACCAAGCAGTGGCTTTTGTTTTTTGAGTGCCTCTTCGTATTCGGCACGGGCTTTTTGGGTGCTGCCAAGAGTTGAGGTGGCTGCAACGGGAACATCCCACCAGCCTTCACCATCTGGCGCATAAATCAACGGGTTGCTGTTGATGTGAATCAGCGTTGGGCCGCTGAATGCCTTGGCCGCCGCAACAGCAGCGCTCAAGTCAACAATTGCATTCGATGTCTGCTCAACACGAATCACGTTCATGCCCAGCGACTCGGCGTTAGTTGCCAAATCAATCGGCAAGATCTCGCCCTTTTCAAAATTGTTGCCGGTCTTATCTTGATAGCGATACAGCGTTCCATAGCGCTGCGAGCCCACGTCTTCACTGAGGTGACCAATCGAGGCGTATCCGTGGTTCTGAATCAAAACGATGATGAACTTAATGCCTTCGGCAACAGCAGAAACCATTTCGGTGTGCATCATCAAATATGAGCCATCGCCCACCATAACAATGGCGTCACGTGTTTTGTCGGCACGAGCAACACCAATGCCAGCTGCGATCTCATAACCCATGCACGAGAAAGCATATTCAACGTGATAACCAAGCGAGTCGCGCACGCGCCACAATTTGTGAAGGTCGCCAGGCAAAGAGCCTGCTGCACAGATTACGACGTCGCGAGGATCAGATGCCTGCTGCACTGCACCGATGATTTCGGCTTGGCCAGGCAGTTCGAGCTTTTGGTCAACAAACGAGGCGTCAACGGCGGTGTTCCAAGCTGCTTTTTCGGCTGCAATCTTGGTTGAATAGGCAGCGTCAACTTTGTGCCCCTGGGCCGCAACGAGCAGCTCGGCTAACGCCTCGCGGGCATCTGCGACCACCGGAATCGCACTGCCGTGCTTGAAGGCATCAAACGATGCAATGTTGATATTGATGAACTTGACGTCGCTGTTTTGAAAAGCGGTGCGACTCGAGGTCGTAAAGTCGCTATAGCGGGTACCAATGCCAATGATTAGGTCGGCCTCTGCTGCCAAGCGGTTAGCTGCGGTTGTGCCGGTTGCGCCAACAGCGCCTAAGTTCTGCGGGTGATCCCAGGTCAACGAACCAACACCAGCCTGTGACATGCCAACCGGAATGCCGGTGGCCTCAACCAGTTGTTGCAAAACCTCGTGAGCATCTGAATAGATCACGCCGCCACCGGCAACAATCATTGGGCGCTTAGCGTTTTTGATCGCAGCGACCACTTCGGCGATTATGCCGGCGTCGGGGCGCGGGCGACGAATGTGCCACTCGCGGTCAGCCAAGAACTCTTCGGGCACATCAATGAGTTCAGCCTGCACGTCTTCTGGCAATGCAATGGTGACTGCACCGGTTTCAATCGGGTCAGTCAAAACACGCATCGCGCCGAGTAGTGCCGAGAACAACTGCTCTGGGCGGTGCACGCGGTCAAAGAAACGTGAAAGTGGCTTGAAAGCGTCATTCACACTCATGCTTGCGTCATGTGGCAACTCGAGCTGCTGCAGCACCGGGTCGGTGGCGCGGTTGGCAAAAGTGTCACTTGGCAAAAGCAAGACCGGCAAACGGTTGGTGGTTGCCACGGCTGCGCCGGTGAGCATATTGGTTGCACCTGGGCCAACCGAGGCAGCACAGGCAAAAGTTGAGCGGCGGCGAGTCATGCGTGAGTGAGCAATTGACTCATGCACCATGGCTTGCTCGTTGCGGGCCTGGTGATAAGGCATAAGCTCAGGCTCTTCGTCGGCAAACTGTTTCAGAGCCTGGCCAATGCCGGCAACGTTGCCGTGGCCAAAAATGCCAAACGTGCCAACAATGGTGCGAACGCGAACGTCTCCATCAACGGTGTATTGGTGGGCGAGAAACTCGACGATTGCTTGACTAACGGTCATGCGACGGGTTGCCATTTTTGCTCCTTGTGGTTGTTGCTAAAGCTTGGGTTATGCGGTGTAAGGCAGACGTGGGTCTGTATCTTGGGAGTGCCAAGTCTGGCGAATCCACGAGTGATTTGGGTCATCGGTGATGTTCCAAGATCGATCTGGGTCTGGCCCAGCCATTACGTTGAAAAAATAGAGGTCATAGCCGGGCGCCGCCATTGCAGGACCGTGCCAGCCATAAGGAATCAAGCCGACATCGCCCGAACGAACCTCAACGTTTAGGTCAATCTGGCGCTCGTCAGAAGCATAGGCACGCAAATAACCAACAGGGTCATTTGGCTCGCCGGCTTCTAAACCGCGCGCAACCGCTGTCTCAAAATAATAAATTTCTTCAAGGTTTGACTCAACGCCAGCCACAAAAGTGTCGTGCTTGTGAGGTGGCACGCCGCTCCAGTTGCCAGCAGGCACAATCACCTCAACCACGATAAATCGACTTGCGTCGAGCACCTCAGGCACACCAAAGTTGTGCACCTGGCGGCTGCTTGACCCCGCGCCGCGAACAAACACGGGCACTTCGCCTGCCGCCATAAACCTAGAGGCTTTTAGCTCGTTGGCAGGTGCCTCGCCAATTGCAACCCGACCAACGCCGGTGATAAGAATTGAAGTTCCCCTGGGCAAATAGAGCAGGTCGGTTGGGCCGTGAAAAACGCTCTCTCGGCCGCTCAAAAACTGCGAAACAAAGTCGCGCTCACCCTCGAGCTTGTATTCAACCGTGAAACCTGCACCGTCAAGTGCAAACAAAATGCGCTCACGGTCGTCAGCTTCAAGCTCAAAAATCCGACCCTCTCCAAGTGAGCCAACTCTCAAACCGGTGTGCTGCCAGCCCGGCAGGTTGCCGTCGACAACTACATCCCATTTATCGGCAGCAAGCTCGCCGCTTTTATAAAACCAGGTCATTTCGGCCACTATTCGGGGTATGCAGAGAACTTAGTTCTGAGGAAAACCCAAGTTGATGCCACCGTGGCTTGGGTCAAGCCAGCGACTGGTGATTGCCTTGCCACGAGTGAAGAAGTGAACACCCTCAACGCCGTGAGCTTTGGTGTCGCCGAATAGCGAGTTCTTCCATCCGCCGAATGAATAGTAGGCAACTGGCACCGGAATCGGCACGTTGATGCCGATCATGCCAACTTCGATTTCGTTCTGAAAACGACGCGCTGCGCCACCATCGTTGGTAAAGATCGCTGTGCCGTTACCGAAAGCACCGCCATTGATAAGGGCAACACCCTCGTCATAACTCTGAACGCGAACAATCGAGAGCACTGGACCAAAGATCTCTTCGGTGTAAACCTTTGAGGTGGTCGAAACTTTGTCAACCAAAGTTGGGCCAAGCCAGTAACCCTCAGGGGCACCATCAAACTCGCCGTTGCGTCCATCGACCACAACGGTTGCGCCATCTTCGATTGCAATGTCGATATATGAGGCCACCTTGTCGCGGTGTTGCTTTGTGACCAATGGACCCATGTCGCAGCCACGACGACCATCGCCGGTGCGAAGCTTGTTCATGCGAGCAACAATCTTTTCGATTAAGGCGTCGGCGACAGGCTCAACGGCAACAACAACCGAAATCGCCATGCAGCGCTCGCCAGCCGAGCCAAAGCCAGCGTTAATAGCTGAGTCAGCGACCAACTCAAGATCGGCATCTGGCAAGACCAACATGTGGTTCTTAGCACCGCCAAGAGCCTGAACGCGCTTGCCGTGCTTAGAGCCGGTCTCATAAACATATTGAGCAATCGGGGTTGAACCAACAAACGAAATTGCCTGAACCGCTGGGTGGGTTAGCAAGCCATCGACCGATTCTTTGTCGCCTTGGAGCACGTTAAACACGCCATCAGGCAGGCCGGCCTCTTTCAAAAGTTCAGCCATCCAGATAGCAGCTGAAGGGTCTTTCTCTGACGGCTTCAAAATCACAGTGTTGCCTGCGGCCAATGCAATCGGAAAAAACCACATAGGAACCATGGCAGGAAAGTTGAACGGGCTAATGATGCCAACTACACCAAGCGGTTGGCGAGTGCTATAGACGTCAACGCCGGTCGAGACGTTCTCGCTATAAAAACCCTTAAGAAGGTGAGGAATACCGGTGGCAAACTCAACAACCTCTTGGCCACGAGTAATCTCGCCAAGTGCGTCAGACAAAACTTTGCCGTGTTCGCTTGTAATGATTTCGGCCAGCTCAGGCTTTTTTGTGTTTAGCAGTTCGCGAAACTTAAAAATGATTGCTTGGCGACGCGCAATCGAAAGGTCGCGCCAGGCCGGGAAAGCCTTGCTTGCGCTCTCAATCGCTTCAAGAATTTCGGCTTGGTTTGCAAGAGCAACGCTCTTAGTTTGCACGCCCAGCGCAGGGTCAAAAACAGGTGCGGTGCGACCCGAATTGCTTGCACGCAAAGCGCCGTCGATCCAGTGGCCAACAACAGGTAGGTTGTTCATTTGAGAGTCTCCTCGAGGTTTCTTAGTTTTAAAATCAGTTTAGGTTCGTGTGCACCAAGGCAGCGGCTGCATCAATCGCAGACACTAGGTCGCCCTTGGCCGGGTAGAGCAGACTGCGGCCAACAACAAGGCCACGAACACCTGGCAGCTCAAGCGCATTGCCCCATTCTGCAAAGAGCTTTTCTTCTTCGCCCTCGGCAGGGTCACCACCCAACAAAAGGGTTGGCATTGTGGTTGAAGCCATAACGCGGGCCATGTCTTCGACAACCGGCAGCTTTAGCCATGAATAAGCGCTCGAGTTGCCTAGGCCCGAAGCGATTGCAATCGACTTGATCACAGCGTCTGTGCTTAGGTCATTCTTAATGCCACCGTTGACCCACTCGCTCATAAATGGTTCGAGCATGATGGGCAGTTTTGCGGCCACCGACTCATCAACCGCGGCTGCGCTGGCCTCAAGTGTGTTTGCAGTGCCGGCATCGGCGAGGTTGATGCGGATCAAGTTCTTAGCAAAATCAAGACCGTCGCGAGTGATGCCTTCAACGTCATAGGCTGTGTAGCGGTCATCCATTTCAAAGCTGGCGCCACGAAGCCCGCCACGGTTCATCGAACCAACCACAAGCTTGTTATCGAGGCAACCAAGCAGGGCAAGGTCGTCGATGATATCTGGGGTGCCAAGAACACCGTCAACGCCTGGGCGCGAAAGAGCGGTTGCCAAGCGAGTTAGCAGGTCATAGCGGTCAGCCATGGCCATTTCGTCTTTGCGAATGCCAAGTGCACCGCGGGCTGGGTGGTCGGCAGCCACAATGAATAGCTTGCCGTCGCTCTGAATGATTGGGCGGCGATTGCGGTTAGCAAGAGCCTCTGCGACTGCCTGAGGGTTTGCGGCACGAGCGTTGCGCAGGGCCTCAAAGTCTAGCTTGATCATTAGTTGATTCCCTTCAGAATCTCTTCGACCTCTGCGACAGTTGGCATCGCAGTTGAGCATTCGAGGCGACCAGCCACGATTGCACCTGCCACATTGGCAAACTTCAGCATCTGCTCAAGGCCCCAGCCTTGCAGCAAACCATGGCACAGCGCCCCGCCAAAAGCGTCACCGGCACCGAGCCCGTTGACTACGTCAACAAAATAGGGCGGAACCTCGATGAACTCATCTTTGGTTTTTGCGAGCACTCCTTTAGGGCCCTGCTTGACGATCGCAAGCTCAACGCCGCGCTCAAGCAGTGCGTCGGCGGCGCGCATTGGCTCAGTTTCGCCAACCGCAACCTGACACTCTTCTTTGTTGCCGACTGCTATGGTCACGTGACTTAGCGCTTTGGCAACCTGTTCGCTGGCTTCGGCCGGGGTGTTCCAAAACATTGCGCGATAGTCAAGGTCAAGAATGGTGTGGGTGCGGCGAGCGCGGGCTGCAAAGGCAGCAAAATGTGCTTCGCGGCTTGGCTCTTGACTTAGGCCAGTAACGGTTGACCAATAAATTTTGGCCGACTTGATTGCTTCAAGGTCGAGTTCTTCGGTCTTGATTTCAAGGTCGGGTGCCTTTGGTTCGCGATAAAAATAAAGCGGAAAATCGTCTGGCGGAAAAATCTCGCAGAACACAACCGGGGTTGGCAGACCGGCAACGCCAGAGACGAATTCGTCGCTAACGCCCAGACGCACCAACTCGTTGTGAATGAACTTGCCAAATGGGTCATTGCCGGTGCGGGTGATGACAGCGCTCTTGTCACCATATTTGGCAGCAGCGACAGCGACGTTGGTGGCGCTGCCACCAAGAAACTTGCCAAAAGATGTGACATCTTCGAGCCCGACGCCGATTTGCTGCGGATAGATGTCAACGCTAACGCGCCCAATGGTAATAACGTCGAAAACCTGTGACATCGGTGCTCTTTCTGAACTCAAAACGACTTTGTAATGACATAGTAACATTACCCGCCATTGAACATGCAAATGTTTGGCGTGTTCAAATCGTTACATTGGCACCCGACGCTTTGGGCTAGCCCCAGCGCTCTGAGTTGTAGTCGCTTTGAATGCGGCGAATCGTGCCACTGTGCCCGCGCAAGATGATGCTGTCGGTGCGAATAATCGGCCCCTTCACGCGCACACCCTGCAATAACCCACCGTCGGTAACACCCGTCGCAACAAAAAGGGTATTGCCGCTGCTGACGAGCTCGTCGGCCTCATAGACGTGGTCCATTTTTAGCCCCGCCGCCAAGCCGCGAGCGGTCTCGGCTTCATCTTTAGGCGCTAATACGCCTTGAATAAACCCACCCAGCGCCTTAATTGCACACGTGGTGACAATTCCTTCTGGGCTGCCTCCAACACCCGCGCAAATGTCGATGCGCGAGCCATACATGGCCGCTTGGATTCCCCCGGCAACATCACCGTCGAGCATCAGTCTGGTGGCTGCGCCGGCGGCGCGAACCTGCTCGATTAGCTCGGCGTGGCGCGGGCGATCAAGAATTGCTACGACAATGTCACCGACGTCTTTGTTTTTTGCTTTAGCCAGCAGGCGAATGTTTTCGGCTATTGGCAAACGAATATCAAGAACACCAACACCCTCTGGGCCAGCGACAAGTTTGTTCATATAAAAAACGGTCGAGGCATCAAGCATCGAACCCCGGTCGGCAATCGCGATCATGCTTAGGGCATTTTGGCGGCCGGCTGCTGTCAGACTGGTGCCATCAATCGGGTCAACGGCAATGTCGCACATGGGGCCAACACCACTGCCCACTTGTTCGCCGTTATAAAGCATGGGCGCATTATCTTTTTCGCCTTCGCCTATTACGATCACGCCTTGCATGTCGACGGTCGCAAGAAAAGCTCGCATTGCGTCAACGGCCGCGCCATCAGCAATATTTTTATCACCCTTGCCAATGTATTGGCGGGCACTAATCGCGGCGGCCTCAGTCGCACGCACTAGCTCCATGCCAAGGTTGCGGTCGGGGCGAAGGTTTTTGATGAATTCTTGGTGTGACAATGCCAGCCTTTCGTCGTTGAAGGGTTTGTTATAACATTAGCACTTAGTCAGCCAAAGGTTAGGTCTAGCTAACGGCATCCAACATGATCGCAAACATTGTTTGGCCAGTCACCTACCCGCCATCGTGATCGTTAAGCTCAAAAAGCTTATGAACACTAATCGAAAATAGTGGCTTCTTAAGGCGCCATGGCGTCACTCACTATGTACTCCAGTGGATTGATGCCATCAAAATAGCAAAAACCCCCTCAAGCAACATGTAGCCACTTTTGGGGGTGTTCGCTTAGAAAGGTTTCGGCCGTGTCGCCTAGGCAGCGTGCCGAGTCAGACTAGTTCTCGCAGGTGCAAAGTTGCTCTGCTGGCACGCCTGCTAGAGCTTCGTCGATGTGCTGGCCACAACCAGCCCATGTGACTTTGCCGCACTTTTCGCATGTTGCTGGTGCACACATAGGGTTTCTCCTTTTAGTTTTTTGTTATTTCGTTGCGCCAAATAGCTTGGCGAAAAAGCCTGGTTCTTTCGGGTCGTTTTCGTGACCTCGGCAACGGTCGGCCTTTGGAATGCCTCGCATTACCTGGTCAACGTGCTGACCACAGCCGCTCCAAGTGGTTTTGCCGCACTTGCGGCATTTAACTGCACTGCACATATTGTTTCACTTTCTTGTTGTTGTTTTTGAGTTTTATTTGATTCGCTCGAGGCAGTCTTGGCCTGATCGCCAAGTGAGGTATCCCCCGTCGAGATTTTTAACTACGATGCCGTGCCCGCGCAAAATCTGCGTCGCGGTGTGCCCGCGTTGCCCGACCTGGCAGTGCACCACAACGTTTTTGCCGGTGAGCTCGTTTAGGCGCTCGCGCAGGGCATCGACGGGAATATTGATTGCTCCAGCGATCTCGCCAGCAGCAAACTCACCTGCGGTCCTAACATCGATCAGTGTTGCTCCAGCGGCTAGTGCCGCGGGCAGTTCGTGCCATTGCAACGATGGGGTGCGGCCTTCGAACACGTTGTTGCCAACATAACCGGCTTGGTTGACGGCATCTTTAGCCGAACCAAACTGTGGAGCATAGGCGAGTTCGAGGTTCATTAGGTCATCGATTTTGAGGCCGGCATAAATCGCTGTTGCGATGACGTCGATGCGTTTGTCAACGCCGTCTTCGCCGGTCGCCTGGGCGCCGAGCAGTCGGCCGGTTTGGCGCTCGAACACAACTTTTAGCGAGACTCGCTTGGCGCCAGGGTAATAACCGGCGTGGCTACTCGGGTGTAGGTGAATGGTCGCAAAGTCGATGCCGGCGCGCACTGCTGCTTTTTCGCTTAGCCCGGTTTGCGCGGCTGCCATGCCAAAGGCGCCGATGATTATCGTGCCGATGCTTGGGCGTTCGTTGGTGGGTGTGCCTGCGATGGCGTCGGCGATGAGTCGGCCGTGGCGGTTTGCGAGGTTGGCTAGCGGAATCAGAGTTGGGTCGCCGGTTAGTTCAGCGGTTTTTTCGACTGCATCGCCGGCGGCAAAGATTCGAGGGTCGCTGGTGCGCTGTTGGGCGTCAACCCAGAGGCCTCCGCTTGGGCCAAGCTCGAGCCCGGCGGCGATCGCGAGACGGTTGTCGGGGGTGACACCTGCGGCCGCGATCACGATGGCGGCAGCGAGTTGCTCGCCAGTTTCTAGCAAAACGCAATGGGCAGTTATTTCAACCACGCGTGCGGCGAGGTGAAGGTTTATGCCTTCGCTAACTAATCGGGCTTGAAGCGGTTCGATCATTTCTGGGTCAAAGCCCGCCAGAATGGTTGCGCTTCGTTGCACGACGCTGACGGCAAAGCCGGCTTTGTGCAGGTTTTCGGCTAGTTCGATGCCAACGAAACCGCCACCGATGACTGCCACGGTTTTTGCACCGTTTGAGTTGACTTGGGCTTTTAGCGCGTCAACATCGGTAACATCGCGCAGGCTCAAGGCACGTTCGATGCCTTTGATTGGGCTGCGATTTGGGGTTGCGCCGGTGGCGATCACCAGATTGTCATAAGAGTCTTCGAACTGAACGCCGTTTTCGAGATTTTCAACGGTGACAGTTTGGGCGTCTCGATTGATGCTGATGACTCGGTGGCGAACTTGTACGTTGATGCGAAAGCGAGCCCAGAGCGATTCTGGTGTTTGCAGCAGTAGGTCGTCGCGTTCAGCAATAACGCCACTGACAAAATAGGGCAGACCGCAGTTGGCATAGCTAACGTGCGCACCCATTTCATAGACGGTGATTGCGTCGGTTTCGTGCAGGCGGCGAAGGCGGGTGGCGGCTGACATTCCGGCGGCTACGCCACCGATGATTATCGTTTTCATTGGGCAGATTCCTTAGGCCAGTGACATGAAGGCTTTTTCGAGAGCCTTGCGGTTCTCGGTGCCTTCTGGGTCGCTGCCGCAGTGTTGCATGCCGATTGCGACGATGCTGAAACCGGCACGGGTTAGGGCAGTGTTGGCGGCGGCGAGTTGGGTCAATAGATCAGTGCAGTCGCGACCTTCGTCAATCATTTTGACGATGCCCCCGATTTGACCTTGCACTCGCACTAAACGGTCGCGGGCTGCCTTGAGCTCTGCTGACTCGATTTTCATTTTGCGCCTACTTTCGATAACCTATTTATAGCATACCCTAGGGGGTATGCAAAACGAAAGGTCAAGTCACATGTCACATGCAACTAAAAGAATCACCAAGGCCCTATTCGCAGCCTTCGCCGCAATCACAATTTTGTTTGCCGTTTCAGCCTGCGCAGCGCCAGAAAAGATCGACATGGCAAACGTCACATCGGTTATCGACGTGCGCACACCCGAAGAATTCGCAGCAGGCCACCTCGATGGCGCAATCAACATTGACGTCGACGGTGCTGATTTTGCAGGTGCGGTTTCAGCTCTCGATAAAGCAGGCACCTATGTGCTCTATTGCCGATCAGGCCACCGCGCGGGCATCGCTCTTGACACCATGACCAGCCTCGGGTTCACCAACCTAACCAACGCCGGTGGCATCGACGCGGCCGCTTCGGCAACCGGTTTATCGATCGTTCAATGAACGTGGATGCCCTCCGGCGCGCAAGCTAATAGGCACGCAAGCGAAACGGCAGCCAGCCAAACGAACTAGCTCAGCGCCTTCTTGATGCGTTGCACCGAGACGGTTTCTGAGGTGCCGAGCGGCTGCGCAAACAAGCTGACGCGCAGTTCTTCGAGCAACCAGCGCGCCGTGACGATGCGCTCGAGCAACTCGGGTTTTGAGGCGGCCGGCAACTGGCTGAGGTCGGCGGGCAAAGGCAGCACACCCCCTGCGAAGTTATAGAGCGCTAAGGCTTGGTCAAGGTCGGCCGCTGCAACCCGGTCGCGTGTGCTGTCAACCTGAAGACGCTCGATGCGGGCGCGCACGGCCTGCAAATAGATTGCCAAGCGTGGCAGGCGGTCAAGACCGGTTCGGCTCACAAAGTTTGGCACGAGCAACTCAGCCAAGTGGTTTTTCTCTGCGGTCAAAATCGAGAGCAGCTCGAAAGTCTTGCACTCGCTGATGGCCTTGTTGGCTTCGCGCGCAAGCACGGCGATCTTTGCCACCAGAGCTGCGGTGTTGAAGCAAATGTCGATCAGGTTTGCGGCTGCGGCAGCACGCACTCGGTCAAACTGTGCCTGACTAAAAATCAAGCCAGATGGGTTCTCGGCGCGAACCGCTCGCTCGGCAACTGCGGCAATAAGGTCATCAATAAACGCCGCGAAGTTTGGGTAGGGCAAACTGGCAATCGCAAGTTTTTCTTGGCTGGTCAAATGCTCTTCGACATACTTTGCCGGTGAGGCAATCTCGGCGCAAACCAGTGCAACCACCCCGCGCCAGTGTTGATATAGCTGCTCAGCTTCGGTGGCAAAAAGTTGCAGTGAAACGCCAGCCCAACCTTTAGCTCCTGAACCAGAAACCGCCTGCCCCAGCGAACCTTTCGGCGCAACCAAAGCTGCAAAGGCACGCACCACGTTGTTGCCAAGCTTGGTTTCGTGGCGACTCTGAAGTTCGGCAAAATCCCAACGCATAATCGCACTGCGTTCAATCGCAGCTTCTGCAGCCGTGGCAACCGAAGCCGACTCAACCACAGCAGCCACCGCCGACCGAGCATCGGTGGTGAACCTCGCCTGCAGTGACGCCAAATCGGTCGCCATTCCTAAAGTCTTGCCGCGCGCATCAACCACGCGGTAGGTCATGCGCATCGCCGTAGTCAGCTTCGAAACGTCAAAGTCGCCAACCTCAAACTTGGTGCCGCTTAGCTGCTGCAAAGTCTTGGCCAAGGTTGCCTGGAGGTTGCCGGTTGGCTCGTCAGGCAAAACGGCGAGCGCCTTTGCCGCCCAATCGGCTGCCGGCACCACATTGCGACGCAAGTTCTTCGGCAAACTGCGAATCAGCTCGGTGACCAACTCAGCACGCAAACCAGGCACAAGCCAATCAAAACCATCTGGGGTCAGAGTCGATAACACCGCCAACGGAACATCCACCGTCACACCATCATCAGTGGCACCTGGGTCGAAGCGATAGCGCAGGCGAAACTCTTGGCCAGCCACCGAAATTTCACTCGGATGCTGCGCCTCATCGGCCTGCTTCTCTTGGTCGCCGAGCAGATCGGCGCGGGTCATCGTGAGCAGGTCTGGCGTTGCGTGCTTCGCGGCCTTCCACCAGCCTTCAAAACTGCGGGTCGAAAAAACATCAGCCGGAACGCGAGCGTCATAAAACCTAAAGACGTCTTCTTCGTCGGCAGCCATTTGAGGTTTGCGAGCACGGTCAGCAAGCGCTTCGAGCTCTTTCAACAGAGCGCGGTTGGTGTGGTCAAAGGCCTGCTTTGAATCCCACTCGCCCATCACCAAAGCGTGGCGAATAAAAAGCTCGCGCGAATATTCTGCGTTGATTCGCGAGAACTGCATGCGGCGGTTAGTAACAATCGGCACACCATACAGAGTCACTCGCTCGTAGGCGACGACCGCACCTTGGGTTTTCTCCCAATGCGGTTCGCTAAAGGTTCTCTTGCAAAGTTCACCCGCCAGCTTTTCGGCCCAGGCTGGGTCGATAGCGGCGTTCATCCTCGCAAAAAGGCGACTGGTTTCAACCAACTCAGAACTCATCAACGCAACCGGTGGTTTTTTCGCAAGCGATGAACCAGGGAATATCACGAACTTCTTTTGGTTCGAGCCAAGGTATTCAGCGTTGGTGCGTGGCTTAGTGACCTCGTCGGCTTTGCCTTTTGCAGGAACAGTCGAAGGTTTTTTGTCGCTGACCTGTTTGATGCCGATCTGGCTCAGCAACCCGGCGAGCAAAGACTTGTGAATGCCATCGGGGTCAACCTTTGGCTCGTTCAAGTGCAGACCGAGCGGTTTGGTCATGGTGCGCAGTTGGCGAATCAGATCTTGCCACTCGCGCACTCGCAAAAAGTTGAGGTATTCGCTGCGGCAGAGGCGCCTAAAAGCTGACGACGATAGTTCGCGTTGCTTGTCTTCGAGATAGTTCCAAAGGTTGAGAAGACTCAAAAAGTCGCTGGATGGATCGGCGAAACGTGCGTGCATTTGGTCGGCCTGCGGGCGTTTTTCAAGTGGTCGCTCGCGCGGGTCTTGAATCGTGAGGCCGGCAACAATAATCATTACCTCGCGAGTGAGGCCGTGGTTTTTTGATTCGACAAGCATGCGCGCAAAGCGAGGTTCCATCGGCAAACGCGCCAAGGTGCGACCAACCTGCGAGAGCTTGATGCCGGCAGCGTCGTGGTGGCTGATGGCGCCGAGCTCGGCGAGCAAACCAAGGCCATCTTTCACCGCGCGCGGGTCGGGTGGTTGCAAGAACGGGAACTCGAGTAGGTCGCCAAGGCCCAACTGGGCAGCTTGCAAAATCACCGAAGCCAGGTTGGTGCGAAGAATCTCTGGGTCGGTGAATTCTGGGCGACCGGCGAAATCTTCTTCGCTATACAGACGAATCACAATGCCCGGGCCAAGGCGCCCGGCACGACCTGCTCGCTGGTTAGCGCTGGCCTGCGAGATTGCTTCGATTGGCAAGCGCTGAACTTTGGCGCGGTGACTGTATCTTGAGATGCGCGCGGTGCCGGCATCGATCACATATTTGATGTTGGGAATCGTGAGTGAGGTCTCGGCAACGTTGGTTGCCAAAATAACGCGTCGCTTCAGACCAGCTACCTTGCTGGTTTCAAACACCCGGTGCTGGTCGGCTGCACTCAAACGACCATAGAGCGGCAAAACCTCGGTGCCCTTCGCCAAAAGCCCACCTTTGATGTGGCCCTCGATGGCATCTTGAGCATCGCGAATCTCAGACTCACCCGACAAAAACACCAAGGTGTCGCCAACCGCTTCTTCTTCAAGCTCGGCAAGCGCCAGGGTTACACCGTCTAAATAGTCAGCAGCAGTGGTTTCAACATCTGGGTCGGCATCATCTGATTTTTCGCTGGCAACGGGGCGATAACGCACCTCAATCGGGTAGCTTCGACCCGAAACCTCAATGATTGGTGCGTCACCAAAGTGGCGGCTGAACGAGCCTGGGTCAATTGTTGCTGAGGTGATAATCACCTTGAGATCAGGGCGCTTTGGCAACAGCTGCTTCAAGTATCCCAGCAAAAAATCAATGTTTAGACTTCGCTCGTGTGCTTCGTCGATGATGATGGTGTCATATTGGCTAAGCGTGCGGTCGCCTTGCAAAGCAGCCAACAAGATGCCGTCGGTCATGACTTTCACGCGAGTCTCGGCACTCGCCTTATCGGTGAACCGCACCTGATAACCAACGAGCCCGCCGAGCTCTACACCCAACTCTTCACTGATGCGTTCAGCGACTGCGCGCGCGGCAATGCGTCGAGGTTGAGTGTGAGCGATGCTCTTTTGGCCTAGCTCAAGACACATTTTGGGCAACTGCGTGGTCTTGCCTGAGCCTGTTGCACCAGCAACAATCACAACTTGGTTAGCCCGAATCGCTTCAACGATTTCGTCGTGAAGCTGACTGACGGGGAGGTCAGGCGGGTAACTTATTTGCACAGCTAATGCCGGCTCTCGGGTCGAAAAGTGGTGAGGTTCGCAGTTCGCGAGTTGCGAACCCGAACTAAATCATCTTTGAAGTGTCGCCAACCAAAACTGTATTGTCGGCTGGCACGGCTGCGTTTGCCGCCTTGAAGATTTCTTCGGCGAACTCTTCAACGCTATAAAGCTTGCCAACCTCGGCAATGCGGCTTTCGATCGCACCAGGGTTTGAACGGTCAAGCAATAGAGCAGTTGCCGTGCCCACAATCATGTCGCCAGAAACCACAACAAAGCCAATGCCCTTTTCGGCTAGCGCTGGAATGCGCTCGCGAAGAGCATCTTCACCCGCGCGCTTGCTCAAAGCAACTGGCATATATTCAGGCAGCGACTCAAAAGTGTGCACAAAGTGTGCCTGGTGACTTGTGATGAAAACCACGCGACCGCCCTCGCCCATAATGCTAGTCATGGTGTCGAGCAGGTTCACCTGAGCGTCACGGTTTAGGCGCAAAGCGTAGTCTTCGCCTTTGCCAGCCTCCATGCCACCCGAAGCGTTCATTACCAAAAAGTCGAGAGAACCAAACTCTGCCTTGATTAGGTCACGGGCAGCGTTCACCGAGTCATAGTCGGTGAGGTCGGCCTGCACGGTTAGTGCGGTGCCGCCAGCAGCGCGAATCGCCTCAGCGATCTTTTCAGCGCGGGCAGCTTTGTCGCGATAGTTGATTACAACTTTGGCGCCAGCCGCAGCAAAAAGCTGCACTGTGGCCGCGCCGATGCCGCGCGATGAGCCTGAAACAAAAACGGTTTTTCCGGCAAGGTTCACATTTGTCATAAGTCGAGATTACCGCAAACCGCTCAGGGCAGGGGCGAACGAAGCTCTGTCAACGACTGAACTCGGCGCAGGCAAAGCGTGAAGTCGCGACTTGCACAGCGTGAAAGCGGCACACGCATATTTAGCGCGAACCTGGCCTTCAGGCGTTATGAAACGTGAATGCGCGGCCTGCTGCGAGCATTTGGCTCAGCTTGGCGAAGCACTTCGCGAGTGGTCACCGCGATCTCACCACCGCCGGTTGCCAAGAACTTGAGCATGTTAGAGATTGGGTTGCCGTCGTTCCACTCAAAATAAATGTCAGGCACGATGCCATATTCATCGCGAATCGCAAGTGCAACTGCTGCCAGTGCGTTTGGAATCGAACTGCTGTTGACCTTCAGAACTCTGAAGCCGTGCTTGGTCTCGCCAACTACGTTGATGTCTTCTAAGAAGTCTGAAGAGTCTGTGACATCAATCTCTAAGAATATTACCGAGCTGTTCGACGGAATGTGATTGAACTTTCGCTCGTCACGAGCCTTCGAGCGATATTCTTCTTCGCCGCCGCCTTTGTTTTCGTGGGCAACGAGGCTAACGATGTCGAACTCGCTGGTCTCTTCAGCCAAGAAAGCGTGCGCTTGTTCGTCGAAGTGAACTGTGCGTGCGCGAAGCTCAAATGAACGTCGCACACGAGAAACGATTGAAACGAGAATAATGGCTGCGATGAACACGCTTGCGATGCGAACGCCGTCTGGGCGCTCGAGAATGTTTTGAATCGTGGTGTAGATAAACACTGCAGTGACCACTGCATAGCCGACCATCGCGGCATACTTTTGCTTTCGACGAGCTAACAGTGTTGCCGCGAACGATGCTGAAGTGATGAGAACCAAAACACCTGTTGCATAGGCGCCGGCCTGGGCGTCAACGTTTGCGTTGAACATGATGGTCACAACGATTGCAATTGCCGTGTAAACCACGATTAGTGGTCGGCTGAGAGCTGCCCACTGCGGCGCCATTCCATAACGGGGCAAATAGCGCGGCACGAGGTTAAGCAAACCTGCGAGTGCCGAAGCGCCGGCGAACCAAAGAATCAAAATCGTTGAGATGTCATAAATCGAGCCAAAGACGTTTCCGAGGTTTTCGTGGGCCAAGTAGGCTAACGCACGGCCAGAGGCAGCGCCACCCTCGTGAAAGAGTTCTTGCGGAATCAGCAGCGTTGTAATGAAACTCGTCGATATCAAGAAAACGCTCATGATCACGGCAGCGGTGGTTAGCAGACGCTGTGTGCCCTTGATGCGTGTGATTGGCGGGCCAACCGGGTCGTTCTCTGAACCGCGAATCTGTGGCATAACTGCAACACCGGTTTCAAAACCTGAGAGGCCAAGCGCCAATTTTGGGAACACCACGAGCGAGATCAAAATCATTTGCAGCAGGTTGCCATGCTGTTGGTTCAAAGCAGACCACCAAGAGTCAAGTGAGAAAACGCTGTGCCCCTGCGCAATCACAATGATCGAATTGACCACGACTACCGCGTTGAGCAAAAGATAAGCGCCGACCAAACCGACGGCAAGACCAATAGCTTCTTTGAAGCCAATCAAGAACACAATGCTCAAAATGGCAATCAAGCCAATTGTGATGATCAGGTTCGAACCCGACATGTTTTCTGCCACGAACGGGTTCTGAACAATGTGGGCAGAAGCGTCAGCGGCTGAGAGAGTGATTGTGATCATGAAGTCGGTTGCGGCAAAGCCAAGCATCACCAAAACAAAGAGTTTTCCGAGCCACCAAGGCAAAAGCTTCTCAAGAAGGTGAATTGATCCCTCACCTTTATAGCTACCAGTGGCAACTTTGCGATAAACCGGCAACGCACCAAACAGGGTTAGAACAACCAAAATCAGGGTCGCCATAGGTGAGAGCAAACCGGCAGCCAACGCGGCAATCGCTGGCTGATAACCAAGTGTTGAGAAATAGTCAACACCGGTGAGGCACATTACGGCCCACCAACTGTGGCCTTTGTGCACGCGCTTTGACTCAGGACCTTCGGACTTTAGAAACCACCTGGTGAACGAGCTGCGGTTGCGATTATCAACCTCAGGCAAAAGTGTTGTGGTGTGTTCGGTTGGAATAACTACGTCTGATGGGTCAGTGGATTCCACTTTGAAAGTTTCGCTTTCTGGTTTGCGACTTGCAACGCTCGTTTGCTAATCAGCAAAATCATACACCCGAGCAAAAAAAGAGCGTGCCCAGAAAAGCGGCACGCTCTTTTAGAAATGCTTGTTAGATAATCGCGCGACCTGGAACGAAACTTAGATTCACGATTGCTTTGCGGCCAGCTGCGCCAGCGACTGAAGTAATGTGAGTGCGAATCTTCACCGTGGCATTGATGCCCTTGCGCTTGAAGAAGAACATCACCTGACGGGCGCGACCACGAGCAAGTGCGAAGTTTTTGGCGGCTTTGCCACCCTTGGTTGCATAGGCATCAACGGTCAAAACAACGTGAGACGCTTTATCAAGTTTTGATATGAGACCGAAGAGACCGGCGCGAGCCTTGGCGTTCAATGTTGCAGAGTTGCCCGCGAAGTGAAGCGTGCGACTCAAAACGGTTGAAGTGCCTCGCTGGTTGTAGGCGATCGGGCCACCACCGCGGTCATACATCACGATGGTTGTGCCCTGGTAGGCAGCTACTGAACCGTTGGCCACCTGAAGTAGCAGGGGAAAGCTCGTTTCAAAATCAAACGCATCTGCGAGCAGGCTCTTGTCGGTCGAAACCTCAACGCAACCCGCGTCAGCAATCTGCTGGGTGAGTTCTGCTGCATCGCCAACGGCACCTAGCTGCATGGTTGGGCACGAGAACCAAGTTGTGGTTAGGTCGGTGACATCGCCAGACCATTCACCCGGAACCACATAGAACGAACCATCGTCGGCAACCCCAACCTGAGGGCTAAAAACCAACTCGACTGGGGTGTCAGCGCTAGCTGAGGTGGCCACGCTGAACGAACCGAGCATTGCCGCAAAACCAGCAACGACGGCAACGATTTTCTGAGTGCGAATCTTCATGGCTTCAGGCTATTGCAAAGAGAGACAAAAAAGCTAACCAACCTGCAATCTGGGGCACCTTTTGCCCTTTGGGTTCGCGCTATCGCGAGTAAACTTGAGGGGTAACAGACCCCCACCTAAAACATAGGAATTTGATGACGCAAGCAAACATTGGCGTAGTCGGCTTGGCCGTAATGGGCTCGAACTTGGCACGCAACCTAGCCAGCCGCGAAGGCAACACAGTTGCCATTTATAACCGCTCAGTTGAGCGAACTAACTTGCTAATGAGCGAGCACCCAGAAGCTGGTTTCATTGCTAGTGAAACTATCGACGAATTCGTAGCATCGCTTTCTAAACCTCGCACCGCGATCATCATGGTTCAGGCTGGCAAGGGCACAGATGCTGTTATCTCTCAACTGGCAGAGCGTTTCGAGCCAGGCGACATCATCGTTGACGGTGGCAACGCCTTGTTCACCGACACCATTCGTCGCGAAAAAGATGTGAGCGCCAAGGGCATCAACTTTGTTGGCGCAGGCATTTCAGGTGGCGAAGAAGGCGCACTAAAGGGCCCGAGCATCATGCCTGGCGGCAGCGCTGAAGCTTATAAAACTCTCGGCCCAATCTTGGCATCAATCGCTGCAATCGCCGAAGGTGAACCCTGTGTCACCCACATCGGCACCGACGGCGCTGGCCACTTCATCAAGATGATTCACAACGGCATCGAATATGCCGACATGCAGCTAATCGCCGAGGCTTATGACATTTTGCGTCAAGCCGGTGGCTACACCCCTGCTGAAGTGGCAGCAATCTTTGAAGAGTGGAACAAGGGCGACCTTGAGTCGTTCCTTATCGAAATCACCGCTGAGGTTCTAAAGCAGGTTGACGCAAAGACCGGCAAGCCGCTAGTTGACGTGATTCTTGACCAGGCTGGCTCAAAGGGCACTGGTGTCTGGACAGTTCAGACCGCACTGAACCTTGGCACCCCAGTTTCAGGCATCGCCGAGGCCGTGTTCGCTCGCTCGCTTTCATCACAGGCCAGCCAGCGCGCAGCCGTTGACGGCCTGCCAGCTGATGCGACCACGTGGGCAATCACCGACAAGGCTGCATTTGTCGAAGATGTGCGCCGCGCACTTTATGCTTCAAAGCTTGTTGCCTATTCACAGGGCTTCGACGCGATTCGCGCCGGTGCTAAGGAATATAACTGGAACATCGACCTTGGTGCAGTTTCAAAGATCTGGCGTGGTGGTTGCATCATTCGCGCGCAATTCTTGAACCGCATCGCAGATGCTTACAAGACCAACGCCAACCTTGAGTCGCTAATCTTCGACCCATATTTCAAGCAGGCAGTAGCCAACTCGGTTGCTTCATGGCGCCAGGTGGTAGCCCACTCATCACTTGCAGGCATTCCAGTGCCAGCTTTCGCTTCGTCACTGAGCTACTACGACGGCTTGCGTTCACCGCGCCTGCCAGCAGCTGTGGTTCAGGGTCAGCGTGACTTCTTTGGCGCGCACACCTACAAGCGCATCGACCTACCTGGCACTTTTCACACCCTTTGGTCGGGCGACCGCACCGAGGTTGAGCAAGAGCCAAGCACTCACTAAGTTTTAGCCCGAGCCGTTCGCAAGAGCGATTCAAGGTAAAACACAAAACTCCCCGTTCAAGCTGCTGCTTGGGCGGGGAGTTTTTGTTGGCACTAGTGATAAGCAAACAGCTTCGAGCTGCCGAGTCTAGAACCTAATGAATGTGTGAGCGTTCTAGCTTCGCGCCTTCAACGTCAACATCTGGCATCACACGGTCAAGCCACTTTGGCAGCCACCAGGCTTTGTCGCCGAGCAGAGCCATCAGCGCTGGAACTAGCAACATGCGCACCAAGAATGCGTCAAGAAGCACACCGATTGCCAGGCCGAAGCCGATCGGGCGAATCGAGCTGAGGTGTGAGAACGCGAACCCGCCAAAGACGGTGATCATGATGATTGCAGCAGCTACCACCACTGAGCGGCCGAGTCTCAGACCCTGCACGATCGCCTCACGAGCTGGCTTGCCGTGAACGTAGGCCTCACGCATTCCTGAGACCAAGAACAGTTGATAGTCCATGGCCAGGCCAAACAAAATGCCGATGAGCATGGTTGGCAAGAAGCTCAAGATTGGGCCTGGGTGGTGAATGTCAAACAAGAACCCGAACCAACCCCACTGGTGAACCGCAACCACAGAGCCGAGGGTTGCAAACACGGTGAGCAAGAAACCGCCGCTTGCGATCAGCGGAACCGCGATTGATCTGAACACCAAAATGAGCAGCAGCAGTGAAAGCAAAATGACGGTGCCCAAATAAAGTGGCAGAGCGTCGTTTAGCTTCTGTGACACGTCGATGTTGGTTGCGGTGAGGCCGGTTACGCCAAGTTTCGCCTGATATTTTTCTTGGATGCTTGGCGCCAACGCACGCAAGTCTTTGACAAGCTGTTCGGTTGCTGCGCTTGCTGGGCCTCGGGTTGGAACCACTTGGAACAAGAAGGTCTTGCCGTCTTTTGAAACCGCAGCTGGAGTCGCAGCTGAAACGTTATGCAAGGTCATGATGTCAGTTACGACACCGGCTTGTAGCTTGAGAGTTTCTGGCTGAGTTGGCTTAGATGCCACCGAAACCACGGTTGCGATTTGACCGTTTGCGCCTTCACCGAAAGCGGTTGTGATTAGCGAATAAGACTTGTAGGCGGTGCTGTCAACGGGCTCTGAGCTGCCGTCAGGTAATCCGAGTCGAATTGTTGCTGCTGGCAACGCCAAGGTAATCAAAACAAAGATTGACACTGCAAGAGCTGCCCAAGGCTGAGTTGTTGCCCAAACCGGCTTGCTGGCTTTGCGGTCAGCCTCGTCACGCGAGTGCAGTTCTTCGGGGCTGTGAAGCTCAGGCAAGTTGGCCAGCGCCTTGCGCTCGCGTTTGCTGAGCACCTTCTCGCCAATCAGGCTAAGCATTGCAGGTGTGAAGGTTAGCGCGATGGCAACCGATGCCACGATAGCAACGGCGCCCATAGTGCCCATCTGGCCCAAGAAACCGATGCCGGTGAGGTTGAGTGCAACCAGAGCGATGACCACGGTTAGACCAGCAAAAAGCACCGCGTTGCCTGAGGTGCCGTTTGCCAACGCAATCGAGTCACGCAGTTTCATGCCTGACTTGAGCTGGCGACGGTGACGGTTGATGATGAAGAGCGAATAGTCGATGCCAACTGCTAGGCCGAGCATTACGCCCAGGGTTGGCGTGGTTGAAGTCATCGAGATTACCGAGGCCAAGGCCATCGTGATGGTTGCAGAAACGCCAACACCAAGAAGCGCTGCCAAGAGCGGCAAACCGGCGCCAACGAATGTGCCGAGCATTAGCAAGAGCACAATGCCTGCGATTACGATGCCGACGATTTCGCCAGTGCCCAAGATGCCGTCAAGCGATTGAACGAGCTCTTTCGAAAACTCAACCTGAACCTGTGGCAACTTTGCCTTGCCGAGTGTGTCAGCGACAGCTGTGATGTTGGCCTTTTCGACCTCATCGAGTGGCTTGTCAAAATAGATAGTGGCAAGTGCAGTTTTGCCATCGCGTGAAACAAGTCTGAAGTTGTTTGAAGCTGCCAGAATCTTCTGGCCGTTTGCCAGGTCAGCCGACTGTTGGCTTAGAGCCGATAGTGCGGTGTTGATTAGGTCTTGGCGCTTCTTGAGCGTGGCCGCGTCAAGCTGAGCGTGAACCTTGTCGAGCGTAGTCTGAGCCTTTTCAAGTGAATCTAGGTTTGTCGCAATTTGGTTGTGAGCACCAGCAAGGCTCGAGTGCTGAAGATCAATCTGGTTCTGGCTGATGAAAGGGTTTAGGTTGCCGGCGACATCTGGCATCTTTTCGATTTTGAGAAGCGCGTTGCTGATGGCTTTTACCTGCGTCGCAGAAAATGCCTTGCCACTGGTGCTGCGAAACACAACCTGGCCTGAACCGTGGCTGGCTGCCGGGAACGATGCTTTGAGCTCGTCGATGACTACCTGTGAGGCGATTCCGTCAATGCTCATCGCGGTCGATAGCTTGGCGTTGCCTGCGATCATCAGAGTGACTGTGGTCAGCAACAGCAGAGCCCAGGTGGTTACTAAAACCCAAGCACGTCGAGCCGAAAAAGCTCCTAAACGATAAAGCAGTTCAGCCATTTTGTGACCATCTTTCAAAACTTTTGAGTTCTTTTGGAACTCGACGAGGAATCTTTTTGCACGCGTGCAACAACTATTTTTGCACGCGTGCAACAATAACGCAACTGTCTTAAGTAAAGTGAAAGAATGAGCACGATAAACGAGCCAAACGCCGTTCTTTCAGGCCGCCCTCACAAAGCCTCGCATCACGATGTGATCGTCGAAGCTTGGCGTCTATTCGAAGAAGTGGGGTTTGAATCAGCAACCATGGCTCAGATTGCGCAGCGATGCCAGATGAGCCGTCGCACGCTGTTCAACTATTTTCAGAACAAATATGCTCTGCTGTTCCCCGGCACAGAAGAGAGCCTCGAAGCCTTCGAAAACCAGTTAATGGCCAGACCTGCAGAAGAGAAAATGTTTGACGCACTAATTGCCTGCGTTGACGCTTCAAACGGCAAAATGCAAGAAATTGCGACCGTTTATGTGCCAGGCCCTCAGGTGCTTGCAGCGCGACTTTCAGAAGGCGCAACTAACTACAACCGCGACCGCTGGGCTTATGAGCTAGAACAAATCGCACTTGCCAGACTAGGCGACAGCAACGAAGCGAGAATCCAGGCAGCACTCATTGGCGTTGTTACAGCACAGGTCATCAGCGAGATTTTCAAACTCATGCGCAGCTCAAAAAAGAGACTGACCGAACAGGCTGCCCTCGGCATGGTTCTAACCCAGCTGGCGAACCTCTTTAGCAAATAAGCGATAGTCGCGGGCCGAGCTTGGCGCGGCGATCACTCAGCGGCTAAAGCCTCGCGCGCAGAATAACGTTAGGCAGTTCGGGGGCGGGAATCCAACCACCAATCTCATCTTCAAACCTATTAAAGAGGATGCCTTCGGCACCGGCACTTTCATCGGCATTGCCAAAGTTGTTCCAAGCTTCACGAACAGCCACGATTTCTTCGTGAGTGCGAGCAATGAAGTTCCACCACATAACAATCGGCTCGTCAAACGGCGCCCCGCCGATCAAGAGCAATTGCAATGGCTCAGCCCCGAGCGACTCGAGCCGCAGCTCGGCGTTGCCTGCCGCCACAAACTCGAGGTTGCCAGACCCAACCCGTTCACCATTAACCAGCGCCTCACCACCGACCACCAGAATGCCGTGCTCAAAATTTGCATCGACCGGCAGTGTCAAAGCCGAACCACTCGGCAGGTTTAACTCAGCGGCAACCAAGGGCGTGTGCACCCGAGCCGGCGAGCGCTGACCCAAAAGTTCACCAACCAAAAGGGTGCCAGTTGCGCTAGAGCTCTGAGCGCCTGTCGCGCTTGAGCTCTGGTTGCTGGTTGCTCCGGCGTGCTCGGCCACTGCCAGCGGCAAAGCGGGCAGCGAGGCGATGTGCTGAAAGCTCGGCTCAACGTTGCGTGCGAACTCAGGTAGGGCTACCCACAACTGAGCCGCGTGCATAGCCAAAGGCCCCTGTTGCGAAAGCTCACTGTGAGAGATTCCTCGCCCAGCAGTCATGAGGTTGAGCTGCCCCGGTTCAATCACCTGCACGCTGCCGACTGAATCTCGGTGTTCAACTCGACCCTCAAAAAGCCAAGTCATAGTTTGCAAACCGGTGTGAGGGTGCGCCGCCACGACCATTCCATCGGTCTGAGGTGTCGGGCCAAAGTGGTCAACAAACACCCAAGCGCTGATGCGCCTCAGCTTGGCATTAGGCAGAGTGCGCCTAACCTCAACCCCGGTGCGGGTTGAGAGTTTGACAAGCCTCGGTTCGAGCAGCATGCATCCTCTTTAATAGGTTTTAGCAGCGAGCTAGCCGTGAAAAGGCATAAGGGCGTTGTCAGGTATCTGACCGAAACTGCCCCGCTGATAGTCGGTCATTGCCTCATAAATCTGCTCTTTAGTGTTCATCACAAACGGGCCATAAGCCACAACCGGCTCGCGAATCGGCTTGCCACCGAGCAAGAAAATCTCGAGGGCGTTGTGGCGTGAATCTTGAGTTTTGTTCGCAGTAATGGTGATGCGATCGCCCGAACCAAACACTGCAAGATTGCCGGTGCTAACAGGGGCGGGGTTTGAACCTGGGGCAAAAGCACTCGACTCGCCAACCACGCCTTGACCCGCGAGCACATAGGCCAGCGCGTTGAACATTGGGTTCCAAGGAACCGAGACCGAAGCACCCGGCGCCAAAGTGATGTGCGCAATAGTCATAGGGGTTTGCGACTTGCCAGGGCCAACGTGGCCGTCAATCGCGCCGGCTAGAACGCGAATCAGCGCGCCGCCGTCTTGGCTTGAAATGAGCTCGACGTCGCCACCCTCAAGGCTCTGATAGGCAGGTGGGCTCATCTTCTTTTCGCTCGGCAGGTTGATCCAAAGCTGAATGCCGTGAAAGATGCCGCCCGACATAACCAGGGCTTCTGGCGGAGTCTCGATGTGAAGAACGCCAGCGCCGGCGGTCATGTATTGCGTTGCGCCGTCTTGAATCGTGCCACCACCGCCGTGACTGTCTTGGTGCTGAAAAGTGCCGTCGATCATGTAGGTGAAAGTTTCAAAGCCGCGGTGCGGGTGCCACGGGGTGCCTTTTGGCTCCATTGGGAGGTACTCAACCTCACCCATTTGGTCCATGTGAATGAACGGGTCGATGTCGGCATAGCTAACGCCGGCAAAGGCGCGGGTGACCGGAAAACCCTCGCCCTCATAGGCCTGCGGGCCGCGGGTTACTGATTTGACCGCGCGGGCGCGACCTTGGGCCGGGCTTAGGTGTGGCAGGGTGAGTGTGTCGGCGGTAACTGCTGGCATTTTATCCTTCTTTCAAGTTAAGTAAATGCCCTATTGACTAAGTGTATTCCCGTTAGCCTAAATCTATGCAAAATCTAAGCAGTCTAGATGCCCAGCAGCACGCAGTGACAGGTTTGACCAGCGCCCAAGTAGCTGAGCGCATCGAGCTCGGCTTGACCAACGCGCAAAAACTAGACTCGAGCCGAAGCTTTGCCAGCATCTTGCGCGCAAACTTATTCACGCTCTTCAATGCTGTGGTCGGCGGCGCATTTATCGTTCTGCTTCTAGTTGGCCAGTGGAAAGACGCCCTTTTTGGCTTTGCAGTTGTCACCAACATCAGCATCGGAATCATTCAAGAATTCATTGCAAAGCGCTCACTTGATCGGTTGGCCTTGCTGCACCAGCCTGATGCGAGAGTTCGACGAAACGGCGAGGTGATGCAGATTGCGGTGCACCAGATCGTGCTCGACGACCTACTCGAGTTGCGAGCCGGCGATCAGATTTTGGCTGACGCAGTCGTGGTTGAGCAAAAAGGCATAGACATCGACGAATCGCTTTTGACTGGCGAATCAGAGCCAGTGCAAAAGCTCGAAGGCGATGAGGTGTTGGCAGGTTCGGGTGTGATGGAGGGCTCGGCCACCGCACGCGTGATTCGCGTTGGTGCCGAAACCTACGCCAGCAAAATCACGCTTGAGGCAAGACGGTTCTCGCTGGTCAACTCAGAGTTGCGCAACTCGCTCGCCCGCATCGTCAAATGGATCTCTTGGGCGCTGCTGCCAATGATGGCAATCGCAATCAACGGCCAGGTTCAAGCGGTCGGTGGTTGGGGCTTTGCTTTGAGCAGCGGCCGTTGGCTCGAGGCGCTAGTAGCTTCAATCGCCAGCATCGTCGGCATGGTGCCGCAGGGTCTCGTGCTAATCACCAGCATCGCATTTGCCGTTGCGGCACTCAAGCTTTCGCGTCGCAAAGTTTTGGTGCAAGAGCTACCCGCCGTTGAGGGTCTGGCCCGCGTTGACACCATCTGTTTCGACAAAACCGGCACGCTAACCCAGGGCGAGATTCGCTTCGACGACGCAACCGAGCTGCCAGCCGCCTCAGCCGGCGCCTCAGCAACCGAAGCGAGCTTTCGCCCATGGCGCGAAGTGCTCGGCTTCTTCGGTGCGCACCCCGACGCCAACGCAACAACCCTTTGCCTTCGCGGGCACTTTGATGCACCGGCCGATCTAAAGTCAGTTGCCGAAACCGCGTTCACCTCAAAGCTCAAATTCAGCAGCTTCACTTTTGCCGGCTCGGCTGGTGCCCTCGAAACTTTCACCCTCGGTGCGCCCGAGATGGTTCTCGATGCAAAAATTCACTCGGATGCTCTGGCGGCAGCCAGCGCCCTCGCAAACACTGGGCGTCGCACGTTGGTGTTGGCGGCGAGCGCCGGGGGTGCGTCTCAAGATGTGCCTACCTCTCGCGTGCCGCTTGCTCTTGTTACCTTTCGTGAGCAGGTGCGCGTCGATGCTGCCGAGACTCTGGGTTATTTCAAAGCTCAGGGTGTGACCGTGAAGGTTATTTCTGGCGACAACCCAAACACGGTTGCAGCTGTCGCTCGTGAGGCAGGGCTTGAGTTTGATGGCAGCGGCTTTGACGCGCGCAATCTGCCAGAGAACCTGACCGAGCTGGCTAACCTGCTTGAGACCGAGACTGTCTTTGGTCGCGTCACACCTGAGCAGAAGCGAAACATGGTCGCCGCCATGCAAAGTCGCGGTCACGTGATTGCCATGACCGGTGATGGTGTCAACGACGCGCTGGCTCTCAAAAAAGCAGACCTCGGCATTGCTATGGGCAGCGCGGCAGCGGCCACCAAAGCGGTTTCGAACCTGGTGCTGCTCGACAGCAAGTTCTCATCTCTGCCAGGTGTTGTTAGCGAAGGTCGCCGAGTGATCGCCAACATTGAACGCGTTTCGAGGCTCTTCTTGACCAAGGTGGTTTGGGCGATGACCCTCACTTTGGTGTTCGGCGGGTTTTTGTGGGCCTACCCGATTTTGCCAAGACAAATCTCGGCGATGGATGTCTTCACTATTGGCCTACCATCGTTTGCCCTAGCGCTTTTGCCTAACCCTCGGCGTTATGTGCCGGGCTTTCTCAAGCGTGCGCTCTATTTCTGCTTGCCTGGTGGCCTCATCATTGGCGGCGCGGTTATCGCGCTCGATATTTGGTTGCGCGATTTGGGTTACAGCATCGAAGCCGAGCGCACATCGACAACGATTTTGATGTCGCTTGCCGGTTTGTGGGTGTTGGCAGCACTCGCCCGCCCATTCACAAAAGCCAGCTTCGCCATTGTCTTAGCAATGTATGCACTCATGGTTGTCACCTTTGTCATGCCACCAATAGGCTCGTTCTTTGGCTTCGCTCAGCTCACACCAGAACAGTGGCTTGCGCCGGTTGCCCTAGGTGTGCTGGTTTGCGCAGGTCTTGAAACTGTTAACCGCGTCGTGGCCACCAAGGCACAAGCGCGCTAACTCGCTTCTGATATTCGCGATACTCAGGGTATTTCGAAATCGTGATCTGTTCGGTGAAACGAGTTGACCCAAGAAACAGGCCGGTGAGCACGACAGCACCCAAGATGGTCCAGTCAACGGCGCCACTGGCTGAGATTGCAAAGCCGGCAAAGACCCACCACTGAGCCTGCTCGCTAAAGAAGTTTGGGTGGCGTGAGATCGAGAACAGGCCTTCGCTCAAGAAGCCAGGCTTCACAGTGCGACCGGCAGCGAGCTCAGCCTTTTTGTGCTGGTGAAAGTTCCACTGCTGTTGGTCGGCAACGGTCTCAAGTGCCAAGAAGAACAAGAATGCAAAAGTTAGAGATGCATCAGCCAAGCTAAACGCACCTGGGTTTTTAAGAACCACATAGGCAGGCGTGGTGATGGCAAGCAAAATCGCATTCTGAAAAATCACGATGAAAAAGATGTTGAAAATAGCAAACTGCCAACCCTTCATCGATGCCCGAAGCACCGGCCAGCGGTAATCCTCGCCGCCTTTGGCGTAGCCACCTTTGCGAGCAAAGTTGAAGGTTAGGCGAGCGCCCCAAAGTGAAACTAAACCTGCCATAACGTCAAGGCGCAGGTCTGCGAAGTTTGCGCCGGCGGCGAAGATCCACGCATAGACAATCGGAATAATCGACCAGATGCGGTCAACCATCGAGTGGTCACCGGTTAGAACCGAAGCCAACCAAACCACAAAGCAAAGAGCGGCACAAACATAGACATTTATGAGCAAGGCATCCATAGAAATCGATTCTAAAACTCAAAATTAGCGACACAAACATTTAACAAACGCCGTTACCTAAACGTGATTCTGAACTGACTAGCGTGCGAGAATGTTCTCTATGTCTGAAAATACCTTTCTTCGCGGCCCTAAAGACTGGTGGCGTCAAGCCGTCGTCTATCAGATCTACCCTCGCAGTTTCGCCGACCAAAACGGCGACGGCATCGGTGACCTGAAGGGCATCATCAGCAAAGTTCCATATCTAAAAGAACTTGGCATCGACGCCGTCTGGCTCAGCCCTTTCTATCCTTCAGAACTTGCCGATGGCGGTTATGACGTTGCCGACTATCGTGACGTTGACCCAAAGATTGGCACGCTGGCTGAGTTCGACGAAATGATTGATGTGCTTCACAGCGCTGGCATTCGCGCCTTTGTTGACATTGTTCCAAACCACTCATCAGACCAGCACGAATGGTTTCAGGCGGCACTCAAGGCGCCTAAGGGCAGCCCTGAGCGCGACCGCTACATTTTTAGAGACGGTCTCGGTGAAAACGGCGAGATTCGCCCGTCAGAACTGATCTCGCACTTTGGTCCGACTGCTTGGACTCGCGTCACAGAGCCAGACGGCACCCCTGGCCAGTGGTACCTACACTTGTTTGCCAAAGAGCAGCCAGATTTCAACTGGGATAACCCCGAAGTGCGCGACGACTTTTTGAAGACGCTGAAATTCTGGTCTGACCGTGGTGTTGATGGCTTCAGAATCGACGTAGCCCACGCACTCGTCAAAGACCTAAGTGACCCACTGCCGACCCGTGAGTCTTATGACATGAGCGTCATTGCCCCAAACGGCACTGACCGTTTGTTTGACCGCGATGAGGTTCACGAAATCTATGCAACCTGGCGTGAGCTGTTCAACACCTACGACCCACCTCGCGTAGCTGTTGCTGAGGCTTGGGTTGAGGCTAGCCGTCGCCCGGCTTATGCCAGCGAAAAGGGTTTGGGCCAGGCGTTCAACTTTGACCTGCTAGCTGCTCGCTGGGATCGTCGGGCGTTCAACGACATCATCGACTTCAACCTCAAGCTTGCTAGCAAGTCTGGGTCTTCAACTACTTGGGTTTTCTCAAACCACGATGTGATTCGCCACGCAACCCGCTTTGGTCTGCCAGAGGGTTATGACTGGGCGAAGTGGTACCAATCTGGCGGTCACGACCCAGAACCAAACCTCGAGCTTGGTCTGGCGCGCGCCCGCGCTGCAACACTTTTGATTCTCGCGCTGCCCGGTTCGACCTACCTTTATCAGGGTGAAGAACTTGGCCTGCCTGAGCACGCTGACATTCCAAGCGATCAGATGCAAGACCCACAGTGGTTTAGAAACCCTGGCAAGGCTGGCAGCCGCGATGGTTGTCGCGTTCCATTGCCGTGGTCAGCAACCGGCAGTTCGTTTGGCTTCGGCCCTGGTGGTTCTCACCTGCCTCAGCCGGCTTGGTATGCCGACTATGCAGCCGATGTTCAAGAGGGCAAGCATGGCTCAACCTTGAACTTCTATCGCGAAGCACTCAAGCTTCGCAAGAAGCTCATCAAAGACGAGTCGTTCAGATGGGTTCACCACTTCAACCACAACGTGATGCACTTCAGACGTCAAGGCGCGTGGGACTCAATCACCAACTTCGGCGACACCCCAGTGCGTTTGCCGAAGGGCGAGATCTTGATCTCAAGCGCGCCAATCGTGGCTGGCCACTTGCCTGCCAACGCAACGGCTTGGGTTCGCCACGAAGAGCAGCGTTTCAGCTTCTTCAGACGCTAAAAACGAGGATGCAAAAATACCCGAGGCTTTGCGCCTCGGGTATTTTTATGTTTTGCGGGCTCAGGCCCACGCTTGCCTGAACCCGTTATGGGTGGCGAAGCGGTGAGGCTGGCAGGCGCTCTTGAGCAACCCACCTGCTGTTGTAGCCCGTGCTTGAAGCCAAAAGGTCTAGGAATGGCTTGGCGTCAAAGTTCTCTGGGCCAAGCACGCCCTCGCCCTGCCAAACTCCTGTTGCGATTAGCTCGAGCGCAACCAATGGGTTCAGCGCGGTCTGCCAAACCACGCACTGAGTTTCAAACTCAGCCATAGTTTCGGCGTTGTCGGCCACGTGATATAGGTAGGTCGCACGTTCGCGGCCCTCTTTGTCTTTGCCCGTCACGAGCACACCGGCGCAGGTCTTGCCTGTCATGTTCGGGCCGATCTTTGCCGGGTCGGGCAGCACGGCTGCAACTAGGTCACGCGGTGCCACCTCAACCGGGCCTTGTGCCGAGCGAACTCGGGTTGGGCGGGTGCTGTCAAGACCCAGCTTGTGCAGGGTTTTGAGAACGTCGATGAACTCATCACCTAGACCATATTTGAAGCTCACTCGGCCAGCGTCGATAACGCGAGGCAGCATGGTGACTTCTTCGTGCTCAACGTTCACACAGGCAACTGGGCCGATGCCATCTGGAAACTCGAAGATCTCAGGCTCACTGAATGGCTGAGTAGTGAAGAAACCCTTGCCGCGCTCAAACAGCACTGGTGGGTTGAGGCACTCTTCGATTGTCGTCCAAATCGAGAATGACGGAGCAAAGATTTCTTTGCCGCTCTCGTCAAGCACTGCAAGGTTTGCACCGTCGCGCACACCGAGTTCATAGATCTCGCTGAATAGATGGTCAGCGGCATAGCGAGCAAAGACGTTGCTGAGGCCGGGTTCAACACCGCAACCAACCAGAGCGAGCTTGCCCGAGCGCTGCCACTGCTCGTTCAAGGCAAACTGTGCATCGCCCAGCTTGATGCCTGGCTTGTGATATGGGTCAGTCTCGTGCTTCTCTGACAGGCTCATGGCCATGTCGAGGTAGTTCACGCCAGCGGTGAAAGCAGCCGAGAAGATGGTTGGCAAAAACTTCGGCTCAACAGCGTTGACGACGAAGTCAACGTTGTGTTCGCGGCACAGCTCGACCATAGAGGCGGCATTGCCGGCATCAACCTGTGCCGCGATGAAGCGGTCGGCGACGTCATCGCCGTGGCGCGCACGCACCCACTCGATGCTGGCCTCTGCGCGGCGCAGGTCATAGTCAGAGACCACGATAAGTTCATAAAAGTCACGGCGAGCGGCGATTTTGACGATTGCATCGCCAACACCCCCGGCACCAATTAGCAAGATTCTCATGTTGCTAGCCTAGCGATTTGAACGGGCAGACGCGTTCCAGCCTTGCCTCGCGAGGCGACTAACGCTCGAGCGCCTGCCCTAGATCGGCTATTAGATCGGCAATGTTCTCGATGCCAACCGATAGTCGCACAATGTCACCTGTGACTTCGATTGGGGTGCCGGCAGCTGAGGCGTGAGTCATTTCTGCTGGGTGATTCACCAGCGATTCAACACCACCTAGGCTTTCAGCAAGCGTGAATAGTTTTAGAGCTTCGGCGAAGCGCTTCGCCTCGCGGGTGCCCACAGTCTCGCCGTTTGCGTTGCCAGCAAAGCGCAACGAAACCATGCCGCCAAAGCCGCGCATCTGGCGCTTTGCAAGTTCGTGCTGAGGGTGGGCCGGCAGCCCTGGGTAATAAACCTCGGCCACACCTTGGTGCCCAGCCAAGAACTCGGCGACCGCTTGGGCATTTGCAACGTGGCGGTCCATGCGCACGGCCAGCGTCTTTAGCGATCGATGGGTTAGCCAGCTGTCAAAAGCGCTAGACACCGCACCAACCGCAAACTGCAAGAATCCGATTTTCTCGGCAAGTTCGCCGTCATTCAAAATCACAGCACCGCCCAAAATGTCGCTGTGGCCGCCGAGGTATTTCGTGGTTGAGTGAACCACAATGTCAGCACCTAGCTCAAGCGGGCGTTGCAAATATGGTGTAGCGAAGGTGTTGTCAACTACCGTGACGGCACCCAGCTCGTGGGCAGTGCGCGAAGCCAGATTAATGTCAAACACAGTTAGCATCGGGTTGCTTGGAGTTTCGATCCAAACCAGTTTGGTCTGGCCAGGGCGAATCGCTGCCCGCAGTGCACTCTCGTCGTTTAGGTCTGCTACATCAAGTTCGATTCCCCATTCGCGGTGAATGCGATTGAAGAGTCGGTAGGTGCCACCATAAAGGTCATCGGCCAAAACGACGTGGTCGCCTGGTTTCAAAATGGCGCGAATGACAGTGTCTTCGGCGGCCAAACCACTTGCAAAACTAAAGGCAAATCTGCCACCTTCAAGATTTGCTAGGGATGCCTGCAGCGCATCTCGGGTTGGGTTGCCAGCGCGGTTGTATTCATAACCGCTAGGCAAATCACCAACCGCGTTTTGCCGATGAGTTGAGGTGAGATAAACCGGCGGAATCACCGAACCAGTTAGCTGGTCTGGTTCTTGGGCAACGTGAATGGCGCGGGTTTCAAATTCAGTCATGGTCTTTTCTTCAATCGGGCGGCGAGTTTAGTTATTCGCTCAAAAAGTTCAAAATGTCTAGACGGGTGATGACACCAATCGGTTCGCCATCTTCGAGCACCAAAAGTGATTCATCGTTTTCTAAGAGCTTGCGGGCAGATTCAATTGTGTCACCAATGCCAACAACTCCAGGCTTCGGCCCGATGAACTTGCTGATTGGGTCGTTCAGTTGCGCTTCGGCTTTGAATACTTTGTCAATCAAATCCTTTTGGCTGACAGAGCCTGTTACTTCACCGATGCGCACCGGCGGCTCAGCCGCTAAGACTGGCAAAAGGCTGACGTCAAACTCTTTGGCAATATCGAGTGCGTCTTTAACGGTGTTGTAGGGGTGAACGTGAACCAAATCTGGAATCTCACCGCTCTTGCTGCGAACAATCTTCTCAACGGTGTCGCCGTCTTCGGCTGCCATGAATCCATAGCTGCGCATCCACTTGTCGCTGAAGACTTTGGCAAGGTACCCGCGACCACCATCAGGCAAGATCACAACCACAACAGCGTCGGCAGGCAGATCTTTGGCAACTCGAAGTGCCGCGACCACCGCCATGCCACAGCTCGGGCCAACCATGAGGCCTTCTTCGCGCGCCAATCTTCTTGTCATTTCAAAAGATTCGCGGTCTCGCACCGGCAAGATTTCGTCAACTACGCTAGCGTCGAAAGCTTCTGGCAAAAAGTCATCGCCTCGACCAACACCTTCAACCAGATATGGCCGGCCGGTGCCGTTTGAATATACCGAACCTTCAGGGTCGCAACCGATCACCCGAACTTGACCGTTGCTAACTTCTTTGATGAATCGGCCCGTGCCCGAAATGGTACCTCCGGTGCCAACACCAATCACAACATGCGTGACCTTGCCATCAGTGTCATTCCAAATCTCGGGCCCAGTTGCCTCATAGTGACTCAACGGGCCGTTAGCGTTGCTGTATTGGTCGGGCTTCCAGGCGCCAGGAATCTCGCGAGCAAGTCTGTCACTCACCGAATAATAACTCTCGGGGTCTTCGTGAGCCACGGCGGTTGGCGTTACAACAATCTCTGCACCATAGGCGACGAGCGTGCTGCGCTTGTCTTCGGCAACTTTGTCAGGCAAAACAAAGATGCAGCGATAACCACGCTGCTGGGCGATCAAAGCAAGCCCGATGCCGGTGTTGCCCGAGGTGGGCTCAACGATAGTGCCACCTGGTTTTAGCAGACCACGTCGTTCGGCGTCGTCAACCATCTTGGCGGCAATGCGGTCTTTGATCGATCCACCAGGATTGAAATATTCCACTTTGGCCAACACGGTGCAGGCGATGCCTTCAGTTACCTTGTTGAGCTTAACCAGTGGGGTGTTGCCGATTAGCTCGACAACGTTATCTACATACTTCACAGAGCTAGCTTAAAGCGAAAACCCGCCTGACCAATCGGCCAAGCGGGTTTTCGACAATCTGTTGCGAATGATTACTTAAGGGTAACCTTTGCGCCTGCAGCCTCAAGAGCGGCCTTAGCCTTCTCAGCTGCATCCTTGCTTGCGCCTTCTAGAACTACTGAAGGTGCGCTGTCAACAACAGCCTTGGCTTCGCCAAGACCTAGTGAGGTTAGTGCGCGAACTTCCTTGATGACCTGAATCTTCTGGTCGCCAGCAGCCTCAAGAACGACGTCGAATGAGTCCTTCTCTTCAGCAGCTTCTGCAGGTGCAGCAGCGGCAGCAGCAACTGCAACAGGTGCAGCAGCGGTAACGTCGAACTCGGTCTCGAAAGCCTTAACGAAGTCGCTTAGCTCGATAAGAGTTAGCTCCTTGAATGCGTCGATTAGCTGTGCGGTGGTTAGCTTAGCCATTTGATTTTCTCCTTGTTATTAGGTTTGAAGATTTGTTGATTTGTGAAGCTAGGTTTTTTTGTTAGGCGCTCTTCTTTTCGCGCAGGGCGTCGACGGTGCGAACGGCCTGTGAAAGAGGTGCGTTGAAAAGATAGGCGGCGCCGAATAGCGAGGCCTTGAATACGCCAGCGGCCTTAGCCAATAGCACTTCACGGGTCTCGAGGTCTGCGAGCTTCTTAACGTCGTCGGCTGAAAGTGGGGCGCCTTCGAAGACACCGTTCTTTACAACCAATAGCGGGTTCTCTTTTGCAAAGTCACGCAATGCTTTTGCTACGGCAACAACGTCGCCGTGAACAAACACGATAGCGCTAGGACCAAATAGGTGGCCGTCAAATGCGGTCACTCCAGCGTTCTTAGCAGCGATTGTTAGCAGGGTGTTTTTTGCAACGGAGTAGGTTGCGTTCTCGGCGATGTTGCGGCGCAATTTCTTGAGCTGCTCAACGGTGAGACCGCGGTATTCAGTTAGCAATACAGCAGATGAGCTTGAAAACTTCTCAGTTAGCTCAGCAACTGTGGCTTCCTTATTCGCCATGTCACTCCTTGGTTTTTTTCGTTGCCGGTAGCCCCAGGACAATAAAAAAAGCTCCGGCGCACGCGCACGGAGCAAAAATCAAACAAAGTTCAAAGAACCTAATTGAGCTACTTCATACACCTGCGCTGGCCTTCGCTATTGCGATCCTTCGTCGGCGCACTAAAACTCAAGAAATCTTGTTGTTTAGCACGACCGAAACCGGCGGTCTTTGGCTAGTTCTAAGTTTAGTTGCGCTGAGGTCATTGCGCAACCCAACCAACAAAACGAAAACACCCTGCCGACCGAAGTCAACAGGGTGTTTCGAGAAAAGCTTTTAGTCGCGCGGCTTGCGACGGCCTCCGCCACCTGACGGACGGTCGTTCCAACGACCCTTGCCGTTGCCACCGAAGTTGCCACGACGTGGGCCACGGTCATCACGGCCACGACCGCCACGTTCGCCACCACCATTGCCGCCGCCAAAGTCGAGCACGTCGGCCACCGGAGGTGGAGCGATTGGGCCCGCGAGCTGCTCAAGTAACTCTGACGATGGGCGAACATCCGAGAAAATGCCATCGCGGTCAGCGCGACGCAACAGATCTTCGAGACGGCGACGACGGCTGCGCGGAATCAATGTGATTACGGTGCCCTCCTTGCCGGCACGACCGGTGCGACCAGAGCGGTGTAGGTAAGTCTTGTATTCCTCAGGTGGATCAAGCTGAATCACAAGCTGCACATCGTCAACGTGAATGCCTCGGGCTGCAACGTCAGTTGCAACTAGCACGCGAACGTGGCCCTTGGTGAAGCGCTCAAGGTTGCGAGTGCGCTGGTTCTGGTTTAGGTCACCGTGTAGGCGAGCTGAAGGAACACCAGCCTGAGTCAAGCTTTCGCTTAGGCTCTCTGCAGTCATCTTGGTGCGAGTGAAGATAAGTGACTTGCCTTCACCCTGAACTAGACGAAGCAACACGGCACTGCGGTCTTCGTGGTCAACCTGAAAAACGCGGTGAACGATTGTTGAAGTCTCTTGAGTCTCGTTAGGAACCTCATAAACATAAGGGTTTGGCAAGAACTCTTTAACAAGAGCGTCAACTTCGCGGTCAAGCGTTGCCGAGAACAAAAGCTTCTGGCTGTCGCCGGTTGCACGCATAATGCGGCGCACACCCTCGATGAAGCCAAGGTCGCACATGTGGTCGGCTTCGTCAATGACGATGGTCTCAACTTCGCTGAGGTCGATGATCTTCTGAGCCATTAGGTCTTCAAGACGACCAGGAGTCGCAACAACGATGTCAACACCGCGGCTAAGCGCGATCTCTTGACGACGCTGAGGCACGCCACCATAAATGCAGCAGGTGTAGAAACCTACGGCGCGACTAAGAGCCGAAACCGTGCGGTCAATCTGGTCGGCCAACTCGCGGGTCGGAGCCAAGATAAGAGCACGTGGCTTGCCCGGCTTGCGAGGCTGTGAACCAGCTGCAACAAGCTTTGAGATAACAGGAACCGAGAAGGCGATGGTCTTGCCCGAACCGGTTTTGCCACGGCCAAGAACGTGACGGCCTTCGATGGCTGCCGGAATCGTTGACTGCTGAATTGGGAACGGAGTCTCGGCGCCCATGCCCTGAAGGGCGGTGAGCAAACGAGGGTGAAGGTTCATCTCTTCAAAAGTAGTGATGGTTGAGACTTCTGACTGGTCAGCGCTCTCAAGCTTTTCAAGAACGGTGTCTTCAAAGAAGGCCTTCTTGTTTGGGTTGCCTTCGCGGGCACCGGCAAAGCTAGAGTCACGGCTGCGGTCACGCTCAGCGCGGTCTGGGCGGTTGCCGTCGCGGTCAGCGCCGAATGAACGACGCTCGCCACCAAAGCCACCGCGATTGTCGCGGTCACCAAAGCTGCGACGCTCGCCGCCACGGTTGTCACGATCGCCGAATGAGCGACGCTCGCCACCACGGTCTGCACCGCGGTTGTCGCGGTCGCCAAAAGCTGGGCGGCTGTCGCGGTCGCCGAATGAACGACGCTCGCCACCGGCACGGTTATCGCGGTCACCAAAGCTGCGGCGCTCGCCACCACGGTCGTCACGACCGGCATAGCCACCACCGCGGTTGTCACGGTCGCCGAATGAACGACGCTCGCCACCACGGTTGTCGCGGTCGCCTGAACCTGCGCCTGCATAGCCACGGCTTGCACCACGGTCGTCACGGCTGCCAAAGCTACGGCCTTCGTTTGAACGCTCGCGTGGAGCCCAGTCGCGGCCGCGGTCTTCACGACCACCACTCACTTCACGAGGGCCACGGTCGTCACGGCTAGCACCACGAGGTGCGCCAAAACCACGGTTTTCGCGGTCGCCACGGCCGGCAAAGCCGCCACGTTCGCCACCGGCACGGTTGTCGCGGTCGCCGAATGAACGACGCTCGCCACCACGCTCTGCACCACGGTCTGCACCACGGTTGTCGCGGTCACCAAAGCTGCGGCGTTCGCCACCAAAGTCGCGGCCACCGGCACTGCGGTCTGAGCGAGGAGCTGAATCGCCATCACGAGCTGGGCGAACCCCGCGGTCTTCAAAGAATGCTGGGCGGCGGTCAGAAGACGCGCCATCTCGAGCCGGGCGAGCTGCGCCACCCGTGCGAGGTTTGAATGTATTTGATCGCGGAGCACCCTTAGGAGCGCGCGAAGAATCCTTGCCAAAATTAGGCATAGTTGTTTTCCTTCATTTTTAAGTTATGTGGGCTGCAAAGGGAGTAGCTCTGCTGGCCGCGCCGATTAGTCGAACTGCGCAAAACCCACACACGAGATAAACGTTCGCAAAACGGCGAACTCTCAAATAAAGGAAGTGACTGGCATGTCTTAGAGCTGGCATTTCGGTAGCCAGATAAATGAATGACGTGCTGCAAACGACTAGTTGTCACGATTACGTAACTTTTAGAGTCTAGTCGAGTGCCGGCAAAAAAGCTAGAGTCAGTTTTTCGTGGCGTGCATTCAGTCTGATTAGACTCCGCCTAGAGAAGCCAGATCAAAAGATTCAGGCCAAAGAAATCAGACAAGCGAACGTGAGGCTAGTGCAGCCTTGAGGTCGGCATCGCTCGGCTCAACCAAGAACTCACCGTCAGCAAACAAAATCACTGGGATGTTCTTGCGGCCGGCAATCGCCTCAGCTTCGGCGGCAAGTTCGGCACTTTCTTCGACATTACGCTCAACATAGGCAACACCCGATGCATTCAACACTGCCTTTGATCGGCGGCAGTCAACGCACCAATCAGCGCCATAGTAGGTAACAGCTGCGGTTGAGTTCGAATCGGTCATTTGAGCCTCACATTCATTTCGATGTTTGCTATCGCAAACGGTTTTTGTCTGGAATCGACAACACACCGTCAACGAACGTTATTCCGCTAAGGTCACGCACCACTATGTCTGCGGCGGTTTCTAGAGCTAAAGCCGAGACACCAACGACAAGACCGACACCAGCTTCGATCGCTGCATCGGCACCGGCGGCTGCATCTTCGAAAACCACACAATCGGCCGGGTCGAAGCCGAGACGCTCGGCACCCAGCAAGTATGGGTCGGGGTGTGGCTTGCCACGTTCTACATCATCACCGGTAACTAACTCTGCCGGAATCTTGATGCCAGCTGCCTCGAGGCGCGCACGACCTAGGTTCACATTGGCGCTGGTGCAAACCGTCCATTCGCCTGGCTGCAGACTGTTGGTCAGCTCAACGGCGCCGCCTAAAGCGATTGTTTCACCAGCGCTTAGTTGCTCAAGCTCGTTGATTCGATCATTGGCCACTTCAACGAATTCTGGCGCGACGAGCTCACGAACCTTGTCGATTGCGCGCACTCCGGCGGTTTCGGGGGCATCCCAGTCGAAATCTGGTGCATACTCTTTTGCCCACTGCGCCCAAGCCACCGATGCAGCTCCGTGCGAATCGACCAGCACACCGTCGTTGTCAAACAACAACCCTTTTGCGTGAAAAATCATGTCGCTGCTTTCTGCTGGGCTCATGGTTTTGAGCAAAGACGTGTTTCAAGTTTAAAACAAAGCGACCCGAGACTTTCGCCTCGGGTCGCTTCTATGAAAGGGTGGAGCTAATTTGAAACTTTGATGCTTGCTTAGTCGCCTTCGACCTTAATGGTCTGAATGGTGCCAGTGATGGTTCCAAGCAACGTGTCGTTGTTGTAGTCCTTGGTAGGTGAATCTTTAACGATTCGACCCAAACGCAAAACCACAATGCGGTCGGTTACTTCAAGCACGTGTGGCAAGGTGTGTGAGATGAAGATAACGCCTAGACCCTTAGCCTTTGCAGCGCGAATGATCTGAAGAACTTCGCCAGCCTGACGAGCACCAAGGTGGTTGGTCGGCTCGTCAAGAATGATTACCTTGCGTGCCCATGAAACAGCACGACCAATAGCTACAGCCTGACGCTGACCACCAGAAAGCTGTGAAACTGGGCGGTTAGCTGAAGGAAAAGCGATGCCGACCTTCTCAAGGTCTTCTTGAGCCTCAGCCGCCATGGTCTTCTTAGCCAAGAAACCCATCCAGCCAAACAGACCCTTCACATACTTTTCGCGGCCAAGAAAAACGTTTTCGCTAACGGTTAGGTGAGGTGCCAAACCTGAATCTTGATAAAGCGTCTCAACGCCAGACTCAAGTGCGTCACGAGGTGATTCCCAACTGCGTTCGACGCCATCCAAGAAAATTTGACCACCGTCTGGCTTGTGGGCGCCCGAAAGCACCTTCACCAAAGTTGACTTGCCGGCACCGTTGTCACCAACGAGGCCAATGACCTCACCAGCGTGTAGCTTCAGGCTCGCACCATCAAGTGCTACCACTGAGCCATAACGCTTTGAAACGTTTTTTACTTCATAAATTAGTTCGCCGGTCATTTATTTTCTCCTCTGGCCGAAGCTGAAACCTTGAATACCTACTGCGCCAGCGATCATGATTGCCACGATAACCTGCTTCCAGTTTGGGTCCATACCCACCATGAGCAGTCCCGACTGAACTTCATAGAGCAAGAATGCGCCAAGAATGGTGCCGAGCATCTTGCCCGAACCACCCATTAGCGAGGTGCCACCGATAACTACGGCAGCAATCGCCTGAAGTTCAAGACCAGCACCAGAGCTTGGTGAACCTGAACCTAGACGGGTGTAGGCATACATGCCCGCGATGCCTGACAGCGCACCTGACACAACATAAACCCAGGTGAGGTGACGCTTCACGTTGATGCCTGCAGCTTTAGCGGCAAATGAGTTCGAGCCGATTGCGTAGGTGTAAAGACCAAAGCGGGCCTTGGCTAGGAACAAGCCGGCAATGGTCACAATGATTGCAACCACTAGAACGGCGAAAGAGATTGGGCTAAGGCTGACTTCGCCAAATTTGATTGGGTTGACCAAGCCATAGAAGTTTGGGCCCTGAAGAGGCATGCCTCCAGACCAGATGATCGCTAGACCCGCACCGCCACCGAGGGTGGCTAGGGTTGCGATGAAAGGCACGATTCCAACAACGTTCACGAGGAACGCGTTTAGAAGGCCGACTGCCACACCGGTTGCGATGCAAACCAACAGTGCGATAAGAAGTGGGCCGATAGCGGCTTCGTTTTTGACATTCAAGTCAAGGTGCATCCAGTTGACCATTACGACACCGGCTACTACACCGCTGAGACTAACGGTAGAACCGACCGAAAGGTCGATTCCGCCGCTAATCACAACAAAGGTTTGACCGACAGCAAGCAACACAATCAAGCCCCAGTCAGTCAAGATGTTGTTGAACACCGAGACGTCCCAGAAAGATCCATAGCTACCTGCCGAGAACACGCCTGCTAGAAGCAGAATCACGGCGACAAGAATGGTGCTTTGGTTGGTTGCTAGAGGCTTCCAGTTGAACCCGCTAGGGGCCCCCTGGCTTGTGAGCTTGCTGTCGGTCATTTGTTACTTTCTTTTAGATATCTAATCGAGTGTTGCTAGCGATTAGTTAGCTACGTAGGTGTACTTGGTTAGGTCAGCAGCTGAAGTGTTAGCGTCCAAAGTTACGTTTGGAATAACTACGTCGTGGCTTGCTGGGTCTTCGTTGTTGCGGATCTTCGCAACGATTGCACGAATTGCCTGGCGAGCTTCTTCAGCTGGGTCCTGAGCGATAAGAGCAGTGAAAACGCCTGCCTTGATTAGCTCAACGTTTGCTGGGTAAGCGTCGTAACCAACAAGTGCAATCTTGCCAACTAGGTTCTTAGCCTGAAGAGCTGCAGCTGCGCCTGATGCGTTGGTGCCATCGATTGCGAAGATGCCCTTTAGGTTAGGGAACTTGGTTAGCCAGTTGCTTACGTTTGAAGCAGCAGTCTGTGGGTTTGACTGTGAGTAAGCAACGTCAACGATTTCGATGCCAGGGTATGAAGCTGCAACCTGAGCCTTGAAGCCGTCTAGACGACCAACGTTGGTGGTAGCAGTTGCTGAGGTTAGACCAACAACAACCTGGTAGGTCTCGCCATCGGTGTAACCAATTGCGTTTGCAATTGCGTCAGCAGCCTTTGCGCCACCGTCGCCGTTGTCACCAGTGATGAAGATAACAGCCTTGCTGGTGTCTTCGGTGTGGGTGTCAACGTTTGCAACAACGATGCCAGCTTCAACTGCCTTGTCTGATGATGCCTGAAGACCGGCTGGGTCGGTAGGGATCAATACAAGACCGTCAGGCTTGGTTGAGATAACGCTGTCAACGATAGGAACCTGAGTTGCTACGTCGTAGTGTGATGGGTCGCCCTGCCAAACAAGCTTGACGTTCTGAGCTGCTGCCTCTTCGGTAGCACCGACCTTCATTGCCTGAAAGAATGGGTCGCTCTCGGCGCCCATTACGAATGCAATGGTGAGTTGCTTCTCACCCTGTGCGCAACCTGATGCGGTTAGGGCCAAAGCCGCAACCGTTCCAAGGACTGCTAGTGAACGAAGTGTACGCTTCATATTTTTTCTCCTAGTGTGTTGCTCTGCTTCATTGCGAGGGTTCCGGTTGGAGCGCTTTGCATGTAGCTTAGCTGGTTTTGTGTGAGACTTGCGAGAACGCTCTCGCAAACCTTGATACTATAGTTGCAGACTTAATGTGATTTGAGCAAATTATTCGCATAACGGTTTCGTCACATTGAATTACGATTAGCTAACAGACAAAAGCGAGGATGCATGAGTCAGCCCAAAAAAGGACGACCAACAATTGTTGACGTCGCTGAAAAGGCCGGCGTTTCACGTGCAACTGCCTCGCGTGCTCTGAGTAGCTATGGTCGAATAAATGTCGAGACCGCTCGCCACGTTCGAGAGGTTGCAGACTCAATCGGTTACGTTTCTAACGAGCTAGCCAGGGCGATGCGCGTTGGAAAGACTGAAACCATCGGGCTTGTGATCATTGCCGATTTCACCAACGCATTCTTTGACCGCGTCACCAAGGCTATTGTTGACGCTGCGCGCGGCAGAGGTTATCAAGTGTTGATAACCAACACCGATGAAGACATCGCAGCTGAACGCAAAGCCGTCGAGACCCTCATCGAGAAGCGTGTTGATGGCATGATCGTTGTGCCGTCAACCGCCGTGGTGCATGACCACCTCGAACCCAAGCGATTGGGTGGCACCCCCGTGGTTCTGATCGACAGACGCCTCGAAGGTGTTCGAATGACCTCGGTTACAACTGACGACTTTATAGGCACCGAAGAAGCGGTGCGCCATGCCGTTTCTCTCGGGCACAAACGCTTCGGCTTCTTGATCGCATCGGCGGGAGTGAAAGGTGCGAGCAGTGAACGGCCTGCAGTTCTAATCTCTTCGATTGAAGAACGTGTCAATGGTTTTTTGAACGCGGCGATTGAAGCCGGCATAAAACCGAAGTCTCAAACCTGGATCTTCTGCGAAGATAGCCCCGCCATCTCTGAGGCGGCAGTTGCCAAGATGCTCGATGCGCCAAAGGCACCCACCATCATCATGACTTCGAACAACGACATGGCTTTAGCCGTTCTAAAAGTTGCAGGCAACCGCCAGCTTGTTTTAGGTCGCGACCTTTCACTTGTCACTGTTGATGATTCGCAGTGGCTTGCCGCTATGTCACCCGGCATCACGGTGGTCGGTCGGCCAGTTGAGCGGGTCGGTCAGATTGCAGTTGAAAAACTACTGGCAGAGATCGAAGATCCTGGCCAGCCAACTGAGAAAATTGTTTTGCCTACTGAACTCATTGCACGCGGGTCAGTGGCAAACTTAATTTTGCGACCAGAACTTGACCCCGAATATAAGGAGTAGTGCCCGATGATCTTGGTGATTGGCGAAGCCCTCATTGACCTAATTGAAAACCGCTACCAAGCGGGTGCGTTTAATGCAATCGTTGGTGGTGCCAACGCCAATGTGTCTATCGCCCTTGCGCGCCGAGGCACGCCGCAACAGTTTTTGGCTCGCCTAAGCAGCGACCGCTTCGGCAAAATTATTCGCGAACGTCTGCAGACCAATGGTGTGGGTCTTGACCACGCAATCGATGCTGCCGAGCTCACGACTTTGGCCGTGGTCTCAATCGATTCACAAGGCGTGCCAAGTTATGCCTTCTATGTGAATGGCACCGCCGACTGGGGTTGGACCCCAGCCGAGTTGCCAACAGATGTCGACCTTGAGAATCTGCACGCCAAGGCTATTCAGTTCGGTTGCCTAACAATGGCGATGGCGCCGGGCAACGCAGTGATTGAAGACTGGGCTCGCTCACACTTCAACCAACAATCAGTCACCATCAGCCACGACATCAACATGCGCCCAGCTCTTGGCTTTGACCGCGAAACCGAACGCATTCGAGTTGAGCGCGTCAACGAGATTTCACACATCATCAAAGCCTCAGATGAAGACATTGAGTGGCTGTATGACTTAGATGCCAACGACTCGGCAACGCCCGCACGCATCGACCAGATTGCTGCACAGTGGGTTGCTGGCACTAGCCGTATCGTGTTTGTGACTCGTGGCGGGTCGGGCGTTTCGGTTTATCGTGACGGCGGCGTGCGGTTCGATGTTGCCTCACGCAAGATCAACGTGGTTGACACCGTGGGCGCGGGTGACACTTTCTGCGCAAACCTGCTTGGCCAACTTTATGACGCCGATGCCCTTGGCGCCGACCCGTTTGACCGTTTAGCAAACCTCAGCAACGACACTTTGGCTACGTTTGTGCACGTCGCTGGTGTTGCCGCATCAATCACCTGTGAGCGCGCTGGTTGCGAGCCGCCAACCCTTGAAGACCTCAACACAGTTTTGGCTGCAAACTAAGGTCGAGCTAGGCTTGCTTTAAAGATCTGACTTGGGGGTATCGACTGTGTTGCTTGAAGCTATTTCGAACGTGACCGTTGCTGGGCAAACCGACCCTTTCGCCATGGTTCAAAGCTGGTTGCCCTCTGCAGTTTCTTTGCTGACCATCAACCTACTGTCAGCTGTCTTCGTCGCGCGGTCTGCCGTGACTAAGAACCGTGATTGGTTCACATTCTTTTGGCTCTCGCTGATTGCGACTTCTTTAGTTATGGGCATCGTGGTTGCCGCGTTGCCATTAGCACCCGAGCATTCGACAACTCACCGCAAGTGCCCTGCCTGCGCAGAGTATGTTCGGCGCGAGGCCACGCTGTGTCACTATTGCCGCTCTAAGCTGCAACCACTGCCTCTAAAAAAGGTCGGTCGTCTTGCCGGGTTGCACCCATTTTGGTGGATCGGCTCTTTCACCATTTTGCTCGGCCTTGCTGTTGAAGGCTTGGCACTGCTCAAAATCTATTCAGACTCTTGGTGGCTAGGTTTGGCATTGCTCATCGTTGGTAGCACCACACTGTTTAAAGCATCGAAGCGCAAAAACTAGCGCGGCCAAACCTGCCGCTGCAAAACCTACCGTGGCAAAACCTTGATTGTCGCCAAAGTAGGGTCTGCCACAAACGCAATTCGCACACCGCTGTCGCGGGCGGCAAATAACGCATCGAGCGCCGCCTGGGTGATGCGCTCACCTGTCGAGAGCACCGGAACACCTGGTGGGTAGGGGCAAATCATCTCAGCACACACTCTGCCGACTGCTTCGCTTGAAGGCACGGTCTCGGTTGCCGAGAAGAACGCTTCGCGCGGTGAGACTACAACCTCTGGCTCAATCGAGAAACTGGCCGAAATCGAAATCGGTCGCAGTTCAACCTTGTGGCGTTCGACCGATTCAATGATTCGGTCAACTAAGTCGTTGATGCGTGCTGGGGTGTCGGCGAACGTGATCATCGGAATAATCATGTCGCGATTCGCCATCTCAAGGTCGATGTTGTCGGCCAATAGTTCAGCCTCAACCTGATTGCCGTCTGCGCCGACGGTGCTCAACAAAATCACGAGTTTTAGCGGGTCAATGTGGTCGCCGTCGATCACACCAACGCCGTGTTCGAGCAGGCGCGCGCGACCGCGAGCGGTGGCCTGAATGATCGGGTCAATCAGTTCTTCGCCGTGACGCGCCAGCAACGCGCGAGCTGCGTCAATCGACGCCAGAATGCGACCTGACATCGAGGTGGTGATTGTTGCATCAAACATTTTGTTAAAGCGAGCTAGATCAACATATTCGTCGCGAACTAAAACAAATGACGCCTGCGAATAGCTGGGCAAAGTCTTGTGCGCGCTGGTGACAACGATGTCGGCACCTTGGCTGAGTGGATGCGCGGGAAGCGCGGGGTGAAACCCAAAGTGTGCGGCCCACGCAGCGTCAACCACTAGCGGAATGCCGTAGCTGTGGGTGAGCAGAGCGAGGGCAGGCACGTTTGACATGGTGCCAACATAAGAAGGTTCACCGATGAGCACAGCTTTGGCATCTGGGTGGGCCTTCAATGCAGCCTCAAGGGTCTCAACCGGTAGGTGCGACGGCAACCCGGTTAGCGGGTCAATCTCTGGGCGCACCCAGATTGGAATCGCTCCTGCATATACCAAGCCGACCAAGACTGACTTGTGCAGGGTTCGCGAGACAATGACTTTGTCGCCGTGCCCGGCAACTGCCATGACTGCCGCGTGGTTTGAACCCGACGAACCATTCACGCCAAAGCGGCAAAGTGATGCGCCCCATAGATCGGCGGCCATGCGCTCGGCTTCAAGAATCAAGCTCGGCGAGATGCGGTGTGGGTGGTTGCCCGGCAAAACTGGAATATCGCCGTCAACGATGGCACCGGTGAGGTCGGTGCGGCCCTTGTGGCCAGGAATCTGGAATGGTGACCTGTCGGTCTCCATGTCACGAATCCACGCGTCTAAAAGTGGTGCTGAGCTTCTGAGGCCCATTGGGTCTTTAGTGTCGAGCAGTGTTGCTGCGCCAAACGCGTGTTGTGACAATATCCCACCTAACGGTCAGAGGCGAATGAACTGGGCTTAGCAAGCATCCCAGGTTTTCACCTTAGTTTTGAAATCTAAATATGAAGTTAACGATAGAAGGCAGAAGGGGCCAAACCTTCACGGCTTGGCCCCTTCTGCTTGAAAGCTTTAGAGGCTAGAACTCAACTTTGGTTACGTTGGTGTCTAGTGGAACACCAGGACCAAAAGTGGTTGCTAGTGCACCCTTGATTAGGTAGCGACCCTTTGAGCTCGAAGGCTTTAGACGAACGATTTCGTCAAGCGCAACTGCAAGGTTCTCGCCAAGCTGCTCTTTGGTGAACGATGCCTTACCAATGATGAGGTGCAGGTTAGCCTGCTTGTCAACGCGAAAGTCGATCTTTCCGCCCTTGATATCAGTAACAGCTTTTGCTACGTCAGGGGTAACGGTGCCAGTCTTTGGGTTTGGCATCAAGTTGCGAGGGCCAAGAACCTTACCTAGGCGACCCACCTTGCCCATAAGTTCTGGAGTTGAAACTGCTGAGTCAAAGTCAACCCAACCCGCTGCAACCTTCTCGATTAGCTCGTCGCCGCCAACCTCGTCAGCGCCTGCTTCGCGGGCTGCGTCAGCAGCTGCACCGGTTGCGAAAACGATAACGCGAGCGGTCTTACCAGTGCCGTGAGGCAACGAAACGGTGCCACGAATCATCTGGTCTGCCTTGCGAGGGTCAACACCTAGCTTGAAAGCAACCTCGATGGTTGAGTCAAACTTTGAAGAGCCGGTCTCGCGAACGAGGGTTACGGCTTCGGCTGGGGTGTAAAGCTTGCCAACCTGAATTTTTTCTGCTGCGGCTAGATAAGCCTTTGAGCGCTTTGCCATGCTGTTGTTCCTTTTCTATTGAATAGTTGGCCAGCTGTTTGCTGACCAGGTCACAGGTGTGGTCTTCGGATCGCGCGACCCTCCCACTTGTGATGGTGCTTTTTGTTCTTTAGGCCTCTACGGTGATGCCCATTGAACGTGCGGTGCCAGCGATGATCTTGGCAGCTGCCTCGACATCGTTAGCGTTTAGGTCGGTCAACTTCGCCTGAGCGATTGACAGAACCTGTTCGCGGGTTAGCTTTGCTACCTTCACGGTGTGAGGGGTAGCTGAGCCCTTTGCAACGCCAGCAGCCTTCTTGATTAGCTCAGCCGCTGGTGGAGTCTTCAGAATGAAGGTGAACGAACGGTCTTCATAGACGGTGATTTCTACTGGAACAACGTTGCCCTTCTGGTCTGCAGTTGCGTTGTTGTACGCTGTGCAGAATTCCATGATGTTTACGCCGTGTTGACCAAGTGCAGGACCAATCGGTGGAGCCGGGTTAGCAGCGCCAGCCTTGATCTGCAGCTTAATAAGGCCGGTGACCTTTTTCTTCTTTGCAGGTGCCATTTGTCTTTTCCTTTTTTATGGTTTCTTTAATTCTTCAAGTTGGTGACGGCTTATGAAAGCGCGCCCACCTGCTCGAAGCCAAGTTCTACTGGGGTTTCGCGCTCGAATAGTGAAACCAGAACGGTGAGCTTGCCGCTTTCTGGCTTGATCTCTGAAATTGTTCCAGGCAGGCCTGCGAACGAACCGTCTTTAATCATGATGCTCTCGCCAACCTTGTAGTCAACGTTGATTGGAACAGCCTTTGACTTGCCCTTGACGTTAACCATTCCCTTGCCAGCCTTGGCTTCTAGCTCTTCAGGCAGAACATAGATTGGCTTAAGCATGTTGAATGCTTCGTCTGGGCGAAGTGGGGTTGGCAGCTGTGAGTTGCCAACGAAGCCGGTAACAGCTGGGGTGTAACGAACTAGCTGCCATGATTCTTCGTTGAGGTCCATGCGAATCAAAACGTAACCAGGAATGCGAACCTTTGAAACTAGCTTGCGCTGGCCGTTCTTGATTTCAACGCTTTCTTCCATTGGAACTTCGATCTGGTAAACCAAATCGCCACCCTCGATGGTTAGCTTGCGGTTCTCAATGTTTTGCTTGACGCGCTTCTCATAGCCGGCATAGCTGTGAATGACATACCATTTGCCTGGCTGGCGACGAAGCTCGGCGCGAAATTCGCGATAAGGGTCAGGCTCAGCCTCAGGGTCGACTGCCTCGGCGTCGGCCGCCTCAGTCTCTGCTGCTTCTGAGGCAACTGGGCCGCCTTCTGAAATCTCAGCTTCGGTTTCTTCAGCGTCAGCTGACACCTCGGCGATTGCGTCTTCAAGCTCTAGGTCTTGCTCAAGCTCGGCTGCTGCGTCTAGGGCAAGGTCTGCGAAGTCAGCGTCGGCTTCGGCGATTAACGCCTCGGCCTCGGTGTCTTCAACCTTTGCTAGGTCGTCTAGTTCACTCACTTGGTATTCCTATCGTTGATAAAGCTTTATTTCTTGGATGCCGTCTGGCCGGTTAGTGAAAACTAACCGCCGAATGACCAAGAGACCAGTTGAAAGAATCCCAAGTCGAGCAAGAACACGACTGTGATGACAACTGTCACGAAACCGAGCACAACGCCGGTGTAGTTCAAAAGTTCGCGGTTGGTTGGGCGGGTGACCTTCTTGAGTTCGGCCACTACCTGCTTGAAAAACAATTGAACGCGACCAACAAGGCTGCGACGCGACGAACGGTCGGCCTTTGCCTTTTCGACTAGGTCTTCTGATGCCTCATATGGGGTGTCAGTCATGATTGTCTTCTTTCAGCTTTGTACTGCTTGCAGGGCGGACAGGACTCGAACCTGCAACCTGCGGTTTTGGAGACCGCTGCTCTACCAATTGAGCCACCGCCCTAGGGGCGCAGTAACAACAGATTTTTACCGAGTTTGGTTCTGGCGAAGGCACACTTATAGATTGGATTCTTTAGTGTGATTAATTTGCCAGACTAGGCTTCAAGCAGTTGTCAACTACCTCATAGAATCCTATGCCTTTTGGGGCAAAAAAGCAAAGCTGTTTCGATTCTGAACCACCTTTGGCGAGGGCTCAAAGGGTAGGCTTTAAGGCGTGACTGAATCGCGAATTTCAAAAAGAATTGCTGCCATTGCCGAGTCGGCAACCCTAAAAGTAGATGCTAAAGCAAAAGCTTTGCAAGCTCAGGGTCGACCTGTGATCAGCTATGCAGCCGGTGAGCCTGACTTTGCCACCCCAGCCCACATTGTTGAGGCTGCGGTTTTGGCCGCCCGTGACCCTAAGAATCACCGCTACACGCCAGCTGTTGGTTTGCCTGAGTTGCGCGAGGCCATTGCCCAGAAGACGCTTGCCGACAGTGGCACTCCTGTAGCAGCCGCCCAGGTTATTGTCACCAATGGTGGCAAGCAGGCTGTTTATCAAGCTTTTGCAACGATCGTTGACGAGGGTGATGAAGTGCTTTTGCCTTCACCTTTCTGGACGACCTACCCTGAAGCCATCGCACTGGCCGGAGGCAAGACGGTTGAGGTTTTCGCAGGCGCTGACCAAGATTACAAAGTAACCGTCGCCCAGCTTCAGGCAGCTCTAACCCCTAAAACCAAGGCTTTGTTGTTTTGCTCACCTTCTAACCCAACCGGTTCGGTTTATTCGCGCGAAGAGGTTGAAGCCATCGGTCGCTGGGCTCTCGAGGCTGGCATCTGGGTGATTAGCGACGAGATTTATCAGAACTTGGTTTATGACGGCATCAAGGCATACTCGATCACCGAGGTTGTGCCTGAGCTCGCCGACAGAACGATTCTCGTTAATGGTGTCGCCAAGAGCTATGCGATGACCGGTTGGCGACTCGGATGGATGGTTGGCCCGGCCGACGCCATCAAAGCTGCGGGCAACCTGCAGAGCCACCTAACTTCGAACGTTTCGAACATTTCGCAGCGTGCAGCGATTGCTGCGCTAACCGGCCCTCAAGATGAGGTGCTGGCTATGCGCGAGTCTTTCGACCGCCGCCGCAAGCTGGCCGTCGCTGAGCTCAACAAGATTACTGGTTGGGTTGCGCCGACTCCGCAGGGTGCGTTCTATGTCTATAGCGACGTGCGTGCGCTGCTCGGCCGTGAGTGGGGTGGCAAAATGATCAACACCTCACTTGAGTTGTGTGATTACATCTTGGATGCCGCCGAAGTTGCTCTCGTGCCTGGTGAAGCGTTTGGCCCGTCTGGTTATGTGCGCATGAGTTATGCGTTGGGCGACGAAGCACTGCTCGAGGGCATTGCTCGCCTGCAAAAACTCTTTGGCTAGAAGCCGATTAGGTTCGGCTCAGGCACAAGGTTGATGCCATAGGTGTTTGACACGCGCTGCTGCACAAAGCTCGCTAGCTCGATGACGTCTTTCGCGGTTGCTCCCCCACGATTAGTTATGGCAAGCGTGTGCTTTTGACTTATGGCCGCGCCTGAACCTGGCAGAGCAAAACCCTTGCCGATGCCGGCCTGCTCAATAAGCCAAGCTGCGCTCAACTTGACGGTTAGTCCGTCGTCTTCGGGGGTCTGCCACCGCGGAGCCTGCGCCGGCAGGGTTCGTGCAAACTTGTCACTGACGATTGGGTTTGTAAAGAATGAGCCGCACGAGTGCGAATTTTGGTCCTCGTGGCTATAAACCATGCCCTTGCTGGCACGCAGGGCAAGCACCTGCTCGCGAATCGCTCCGACGCGGGCCTGAGCACCCATCTCAAGCCCTAGCGCCGCAGCCAACTGAGTTGAGTTGATTGGCTCGCTTAGACCACCAAGGTTTTGCACCAGCAGCTCAACCCAGGTGATGATTCCCAGTTTGCCGGTTTTGGGTGACGAGCCAGTTGAACCAGCAACGCCACTCTTGAAGATGCTGTCACGATAACCGAACCCAAGCTCGTCAATTTCGAGAATCTCAATCTCACCGGTTTCATAGTCGAGAAATTCGAGGCGAAGTAGCACGTCAACGAGCTCACGACCGTATGCACCGATATTTTGGATTGGCGCAGCACCAACGGTGCCAGGAATGCCGCTCAGTGCTTCAAGGCCAGCCCAACCCTCGGCAACTACCTGCTCGACCAGGGCGTCCCAGTTTTCACCAGCCTGCACTCGCAGCACGATGCCTTTGGTTTCGGTGCGCACTTCAAAACCTTTAGTCGCCACCTGAATAACGTTGAGCCCAGTTAGGTCGTCTGCAGCCACGATGTTGCTGCCGCCGCCAAGAACCAACCAGTCATCACCGGTGCTCCATAGCTCAAGAGCTGCATCGATCAGCTCTTCGCGAGTCGTCGCAACTGTGAGGCTCTCAGGGGCGCCCCCAACACCCATGGTGGTGAGTTTGGCAAGAGGTGTTGCGTCGATTGCGGGCATCCTAGTTATTTGGGTTTTGAACTTTAGAGACGAACGATCGCTTGGGCTTTGCCCAAAACTTTGGCGTCTTCAAAAACAGCTTCGAGGTCAACTCGCACGGTGTGAGCTTCGGCGTCAATCGCGCCGATCTTGCCGGTCACGACAAGCACGGCTCCGTCGGTCGGGTGAACCACGACCGGCTTGGTGAAGCGCACCTGATAGTCAACCACGCGGCCGGCATCGCCAACCCAGTCAACGGCAACCTGCACGGCGGCGCCCATTGTGAGCATTCCGTGGGCGAGAACGCCTGGCAAGCCCACCGCAGCCGCAACGTCGTCGCGGTAGTGAATCTGGTTGAAGTCGCCCGAGGCGCCGGCATATCGCACGAGGCTGTCGCGGGTGAGCAGAAACTCGGTCGTGCCAATGACTTGGCCAACCTCAAGTTCAATAAGTTTTGGCAGTGCGTGAGTAGCCATTATTCGTCGCCCCTAACTACCAAAGTTGAAATCGCAGTGCAGACGAGTGCGTCGGCTGCGTCGAAAATCTCGGTTTCAAAAGTCACCATTGAGTGCGCGCCGAGGGTCTTGACGCTGGCAACTGTCAGTTCGCTGGTTAGCTCGTCGCCGGCCACGATTGGGCGCACATGAACGAAGCGCTGGTCGCCGTGAACCACGCGACTAAAGTCGATGTCTGCCTCAGGGTCAGCGAGCACGGTGCCGAGGCTGCGCTCTTGAACCACTACCGCAAAAGTTGGTGGCGCGACAACGTCGGTGTAGCCCGCAGTTTGCGCGGCGAACACGTCGAAGTTCACGTCGTTGGTTGATTTGACCGCGTGGGCGAACTCGCGAATCTTCTCGCGACCCACCGAATACGGCGCGGTTCGCGGGTATCTCTTGCCCTGCACATTGATGTTTACCACTCGTCTAGTTTTGCGCATGTTTGGGGTTTCAACAAACAGGCTGTCTATCTATTTGTGCACGGGTTCTCACGGGTGCTTTCAACTCGGATACCCTCCGGCCTAGCCTTGGGCTCGTTCAACCCAAGTTTTGTTACCCGATCTAGGAGCTCCATGAAACTCACCCATCCCAAAATATTGGGCGCCATTGCCCTCGTTGCACTTGTGACAGGTTCGCTCGCGGTGGCCACGCCGTCGCAGGCCTCGTCGTCACGTGCCTCATCATCGCATGCCTCTCTGGCGCCGGTCTCACTGTCGCCGGTCGCAGCCCCGCATCAAACAACCCGCGGCTATCGCAATGTGGCCACCTGTGCGAAGCCAAAGATACGAGGCATGGCCTCCTGCTTCGCTCTGCGCAGGCAAACCGTGATCGGTGGTCGTGCTGTGGGTTTTGGCTTGAGCTCGCGCGCAGCATCTGCGCAGGTCAATGGCAATGCTGGGTTCGGTGCCACGGCTTTGCGCAAGGCCTATGGCATTCGCGCTTTAGGCGCTCGAAGCGACGTGATTGCCATCGTTGACGCAACTCACTCGGCAAGCGCATTTGATGATGTTGATGAATATCGTAAGACTTTTGGCCTGCCACCACTAAGTGACTGCTCCAGCGCTGGTTCGGCACAATTCAAAGTGCCGAGTGGCAAAAACCCTTGCTTCTTTCAGTTCAACCAAAATGGGCAACCTTCACGTGGCACTGTGACTGCCGACTCTGGCTGGGCCCAAGAAACCGCGCTCGACCTCGAGATAGCCTCGGCAGCTTGCCCAAAGTGCAGTCTGTTGTTAGTCGAAGGTTTCACCGCAAGCTTTGAAGACCTTTCGGCAGCTGTTGCCACAGCGGCTAGTTTTGCAGGGGTTCGCGCCATCAGCAACAGTTATGGCGGCAGCGATGTTTCAGGCGACCGTTACGGGCAATATTCCGCAGCGGCGGCACAAGGCATTGCCGTCACAGCGAGCAGTGGTGACTTTGGGTTTGGTGTCGAATCACCTGCCTCATTTGAAGGGGTCGTTGCCGTAGGTGGCACCAGCCTAGTTGTCTCGCCAAATGGCGCCTGGCAAAATGAGACAGCTTGGGCTGGTTCGGGCAGTGGCTGTTCAAAACTCAACCCAATGCCGAGCTGGCAGTTTGGCATCGACTCAAGTTGTGCGGGCAAGATGACTGCCGACGTTGCGGCAGTTGCCGACCCAGCGACCGGCGTCTCAGTGTATTTCGATGGCGGTTGGTATGTGTTCGGCGGCACCTCCGCCTCGTCACCGCTAATCGCTGGTCTGTATGCCCTCAAGAATGATTTCGGTCAGAACGCGGGCGAATTCACCATGATGCACGCCGACAAACTTCACGACGTGACCGCAGGTTCTAATGCCAGCACAGCCGCCGCCTTGAAAGCCTGCAGGTTTGCCGTGTGGTGCAACGCGGGCCAAGGTTTCGACGGACCGACGGGTCTCGGCACACCCAACTCAACCGGCGCGTTTTAAAAAGTCACCCGGTCTGCATAAAACAAAACGGCCCCCGATTGCTCGGGGGCCGTTCTGATGTTTTTCTATTTAGCGAAGAACGATTGCTTTTGTTCTTGCTGATTGCAAGCTGGTGCCGATTCCATAAGCAACTGCGTGAGCCACGAAGGTGTACTTAGCACCCTTCTTTAGGCCCCA
>JBDLVN010000002.1:0-13874 GCA_039804775.1 Actinomycetota bacterium | reverse complement strand
CTATGGCGGGGTTGGTTTATTTGCCAGCACAATGGCTGGTCGTTTCGGCAATGACCTGCGCATCACCTCGGTTGAGTCTTTTCGCCAGGCCACTGACGACGCAACTCTGAACTTGAGCGACCTACCAAACGCGAAGGCTGTTTGCTCCCCGGTTGAACGCTTCTTGAACGAAAAAGCCAGCGCTGGTGCTAAGCCAACCGCAACCGTTGTGCTCGACCCACCGCGTGCCGGTGCTGGTGCAAAGGTGATCGACCGCTTGCTGACAATTGGCCCAAAGCACATCGTCTATGTCGCCTGCGACCCGGTCGCTTTGGCTCGCGACTTGAAACAGCTTTTGGCTGGTGGTTACAAGATTGCATCGCTTCGAGCTTTTGACCTCTTTGCGCACACGCACCACGTTGAGACCATAGTAAGTTTGGTCAAATAGACTGAATATTTAGTCGAGCTTATGGGAGGGATGATCACCAGATGGCAGAAAAACTGCGGCTCGCGATTGTTGATGACCACGAAGCTATCAGACTTGGGTTTCTGCACGCAGCGCAGGAGTCTGGCCACGAAGTCACCCTCTCGGTGAGCACGGTTTCTGAGCTCCTTGGCAAAGTGACCAAGCAGAACTGCGACATCGCGGTGCTCGACCTGTCGCTAGCCGATGGCTCAACAGTTGCCAGCAACGTGGCATCCGTGGTGGCCGAGGGAATTCCAGTGATCATCTTCAGCATCGCAGACAAACAAAATTTGGTGCGAGCCGCACTTCGTGCCGGGGCTGCCGGGCTGGTCGCAAAATCTAACAGCATGGATGACCTGTTTCACGCGATTTCAGAAGTCGCAGCGGGCAACTCAATCGATAACATCCAAACCGCGGCTGCCATTGATGCCGACTTAGATTTCAAAGAAGCGAACTTGAGCGCTCGCGAACGTGAAGTGCTATCGCTATATGCCTCTGGATTGGCTCAGAAACAGGTCGCGAATTATCTGGGAATCAGTCAGCACACGGTGAAAGAACACATCGTGCGCGTTCGACGCAAATATGAAAGCGCCGGGCGCCCAATCGAAAACAAAACCGACTGGGTTCGCCGAGCACTTGAAGATGGAATTATCGATGGGGGCAGGCTTTGAGCGGCAATCAGTCAAGTTTGGGTTTTGACGCTTTCACGGCAGATGACCTCGAGCTAACACAATCTTTTATTAGCAAACGCATAGACGCGCTTTCGGCGCGCGTGTTGTCACTTGCGACCTTGGGCACGGGCATTGAGATGTTCTTGGTTTACCTTTCACAGGCTAAAACGTTGAACACAACGGCAAGCACCGTTTTTATCGCTCTGGTGCTAACAGCTGAGCTCGCCCTTGTGCTCTTTTCATTGTTCACACAGTTCGGCAAGGTGGCTGCCGGCATTTTTGCCGTAATCGTGTTTTTCACGCTTTGCACCTGGCCGATGCAAATTTTTGGCACTCAACAGGCTGAGAACCCGCCAACACCGTGGGTTTATGAAGCGCTAGGGGTTGCCGGCATCGCAGCCACCTTGAGCCTGCCTGTTGGCTGGGCGATTGCCTATGTCGTGGTTACACCAGTTATTTGGGTCGTAATTCGCGAATCAACTTCGGCCAGTCAGTTTCAGCATTGGGACAGCCTTTTAGGTGCAATCTATGTCTTGCTATTCAGTTCTTCGGTCTCTGCCATCGTGGTTTTGTTGAGAAACAGTGCAAAACGTGCAGACCTTGCCGGTCAGCAGGCCGCGCAAGTTGCAGCCCAAAGTGCTCGCATTGACGCAATCGAACGCGAACGTTCGCGAGTTGACGCACTCGTTCACGACCAGGTGTTAACAACCCTCATTGTTGCGTCACAAGCGAAGACCGAAACCGATTCGAAGTCGGTAACAGCAATGTCTCAAAATGCTATCGATAAGCTCATGACTTTTAGCTCGACGCAACTCGGTGATGATAGCCCAATCACTGTCAAAAGCCTATTTGAGTCACTCAAGTCAATAGCCGAAAATGTTCCAGCGCCGATCTTGGTTGATATGGGCGACACCACAGATGTTGAGGTGCCTTCTGAAGTGGCTGCTGCCTTTAGCGAGGCAACCATTCAGGCGCTCGCAAACTCGGTGCAGCACGCCGGGCGCGGGGTTACCCGCGAAGTGATTTTGCGCGTTGATGGCCAAGAGGTCAAAGTGGTTGTTCAAGACAATGGCAAGGGTTTTAGAGCTAGCCGTGTCTCGAAAGATCGCTTGGGAATCAAGCTGTCAATTCGTGACCGCATGCATTCTGTCGGGGGAAAGGCAAAAGTTGACACTTTGCCAAATAAAGGTTGCAAGATTATTTTGATTTGGAGCCAAGCATGATTGCGGTGCAGCGCTGGGTGGCCGCGGTTACCGCCCTAGGATTCGGTCTCTATCACCCTTTGCTCGGGTCTATTTTGCTGCTGCAAAACACATATCACGAGCCACGGTTGGTGCAAATCGCACTGGCGCTTTATGTGTTGGCTCTTATTCCTTCGGTGACGATGTATGCCGGCGTGCGAATGCCGCGAAGCCAGGCTTTGGCGAACCTTTTCGCCGTGCTGTCTGTGCCGCTTCTAATGCAGGCACAACTTGGCCTAGATCAGCGAGGATACGCCACCTGGTACGTAGCCGGCCTAGCGACACTGATGACTGTAACCGCAGTTCGACAGCACATTATCATTGCGTGGTGTGGTCTGATTGTGCTTTGGTCAGAGGTGTTGATATGGCACGGCCCAGATTTCATCGTTGACTCTGGCTTGATTGGCGCTTTTTTGCTGGTAGCCGCAGGCACTGGCCTTGCGGTGGGTTTGGCTAACACTGATAAAGCTGCTGAAGATTATGCTCAAGAAGCCGCCAGCACCGCCGCCAAGTCAGCCGCCAAGTCTGCTGCCCGTGCAGTGAGGCAAACCCGAGTGCAAGAAGCGCTGAGGGGCACCTTGCCTATGCTGCGCAAAATCGTGGTGCAAAACGGCGAGCTTAGTTCTTTCGAAAAAGAGGAAGCGCGGTTGTTAGAAGCTGAGCTTCGTGACGAAATTGTTGGGCGCGACCTCATCGATGCACTGGTTAGAGATGCTGCTCGCGAGGCACGCCGGCGTGGCGCGCACGTCACGATCTTTGATGATGGTTCACTCGAGGGCATTGACTCGGCAGTTGTCGAAAAAATGCGCTTCAAAATCGCTCAGGTCATAAACGCAACAGCTTCAGGCAAGATAACCGTGCGCGCGCCCAAAGGTGAAAAGTGGTTGGTAACAATCGTTGTTTCACAGCCAGGTGCAGATGTTGCAGATCTATTCTTGAAGCTGCCCGAAGACCTTTAGGTCTCTAAAGACTCAGCCCGCAGAGCTTTAGTTAGCCAAAGCCATACGAAGTGTATCTAGGGGCAGGCTGCCGAGGTTCAGAGCTTTGCGGTGAAACTCTTTGATGTTGAAGTTCGCACCATCACGAGCGGCTGCCGAGTCACGAAGTTGTTCCCAGATTCGCTGACCGATCTTGTAGCTTGGAGCTTGACCTGGCCAACCAAAGTAGCGGTTAACCTCAAAATCAATGAACTCGGGTGCCATGTGAACGTTTTTGCCCATAAATTCGCGGGCATAGGCGTGATCCCAGGTGCCCGTGCCGTCAAGGCGAGGCTTGCCCAAGTGAACACCGATGTCGAGCACAACGCGAGCGGCTCGCATTCTTTGACCATCGAGCATTCCGAGCTGGTCGCCCAAGTCGTCTAAGAAACCAAGGTCTTGCATCAAACGCTCGGCATATAGCGCCCAGCCCTCTGCGTGGTCTGAGCTGAAGCATAGGTTGCGGCGCCACGAGTTGAGCTCATCTTTGTTATAAACGGCCTGAGCAACCTGCAGGTGATGGCCCGGAACGCCCTCGTGATAAACCGTTGTGGTTTCACGCCAGGTTGAAAAAGTGGTTACGCCGGGCGGCACTGACCACCACATGCGACCAGGTCGCGAAAAGTCGTCGGTTGGTCCGGTGTAATAAATGCCGCCGCTTTGAGTTGGCGCAATCATGCACTCGAGGTCGCGCAGTTCGGGTGCAATCTCAAAGTGGGTTTTGCCCAGCTCTTCGATGGCGCGGTCAGAAAGGTTCTGCATCCACGCTTGAAGCGCGTCTGAGCCGTGAAGTTTTCGTTTGTCATCGTTGTCGAGTCGAGCAATCGCTTCTTCAACGGTTGCGCCACGCTTAATTTTTTGAGCGACTCGTTCTTGTTCTTCGGTCACGCGGGCAAGTTCTTCGATGCCCCACTCGTAGGTTTCGTCAAAATCCACGGCCGCACCTAAAAATTGGCGGCTCGTCAGTTGATAGTGGTCTAAGCCGACGGCATCTTGCTTGTTGGAGGCATCAAGCAGTTCGCCGGTCAAAAAGTTGCCAAAAAGAACATAGCTTTGAGTTGCGGCCTCGGCAGCTTTTCTAAGGTCTTCAAGCAACGACTGCGGTAACTCAGAATCGGCAGCCTTTGCGTGTTTTGCAAATTCGATGAAGAACCCGTCTGAGCCGGTGAGCTGCCGAACCTGTTTGGCAACTTCTTTGACTTGGCGGCGGGCCGGAGTGTTTTTATGCTCAATGCCCAAGCGCAAGTTTTCAACATAACCGGCCAATGCCTCGCCCACAGAGTTCATGCGACCAACCAGGTTGCGCCAGTCCTCTTCGGTGTCGGTCGGCGACAAGTCAAAAATATCGCGGATTCCCTGCGCCGGCGAAGCGATCACATTTAGGTCGCGTTCGCTGAGGCGCGCTTCAAACATTTCGTTTTGCAACTCAAGGTCATTGAGCATCGCGTGTTTGGTAACGCGGTCGACTTCATCTGCCGGCTCGACTGCGCGCAGCTGTGTCAAAAAACTGTTGCGCTCTTGGTGCATTTGGGCTTCAGCTGCGGGGCTTTGGTCATCGAGTTTGTCGGCACCTAAAGGCGAACCGACAGAGGTGGCCAGAGATGGACTGATTTCGACTAGCTTCGAATACCATTGCTCGGCTAGTGCGTCGATTTTGCTGGGAACACGGTTCATAGTGCCATTCTCGCAAACCTTTGGCACCTATTAGAACGAAAATCTAAAATGTCTATAAGGTTAACAAAAAGCTAACGACTATCTAGTGAGACCTCGACGATAAGCGGCATTCCATTGGCCTAGACCTGGCGCGATTGGCACACGAAGCAAACCGACATTGCGTGACCAGTTCGACATCGGTTCTGAAACCGATGCACCGGCGCGCGACGAACCAGCCGCAGCCTGAATCACAGCAATCACAACTGCCAGCTCTTCTGGGGTTGGGTTGCCGCGAGTCACGCTAAAGCTAGGCTGAGACGCCTGAGTTTCTTCGGCCATGGAATCCTCGATTTAAGGTTTTTGAAAAGCGGTTTATAGCGGAATGTTGCCGTGCTTTTTGGGTGGCACATTGGCGCGCTTGGTGCGCAGTGCTCGCATAGCCTTGATCACAGAAATGCGTGTGGCGGCTGGCTCGATGATTCCATCTAGCTCACCGCGTTCGGCAGCCAAGAACGGGCTTGCAACGTTGTAGGTGTATTCAGCTGCGAGGCGCGCGCGAACCTGATTCACGTCTTCACCGGCGGCTTCGGCCTGTTTGATGCGCTCTCTAAACAAAATGTTGACCGCACCCTGACCGCCCATAACGGCGATCTCAGCTGTTGGCCAAGCCAAGTTGATGTCAGCGCCGAGCTGCTTCGAGCCCATAACGATGTATGCGCCTCCATAAGCCTTGCGAGTGATCACGGTGACCAGTGGCACGGTTGCTTCGGCATAGGCATAAAGCAACTTAGCGCCGCGGCGAATCACACCAGCCCATTCCTGATCGGTGCCAGGAAGATAGCCTGGAACGTCAACCAGGGTCAAGATCGGAATAGAGAAGGCATCGCAGAAACGCACAAAGCGGGCAGCTTTTTCGCCAGCTTCGATGTTTAGCGTGCCAGCCATTTGTTGCGGCTGGTTGGCGATGATGCCAACGCTTCTGCCGTCAACTCGAGCGAAACCAATCAAGATGTTCGGAGCAAACAGTGGCTGAACCTCAAGAAAGTCGTTGTTGTCAACGATGCTTTCGATGATGGTTCGCATGTCATAAGGCTGGTTTGGTGAGTCAGGAATAATGACGTTTAGCTCGCGGTCAGCCTCGGTCACCTCAAGCTCGGTTGCTGCTGCGTAGGCAGGTGATTCAGCCAAGTTGTTTTCTGGCAAGAAACTCAAAAGCGTGCGGGCGTAGTCAATCGCGTCTTCTTCATCGCTGGCCAAATAGTGGGCAACGCCAGAAGTCTTGTTGTGCGTGAGTGCGCCACCAAGCTCCTCCATGCCTACGTCTTCGCCGGTTACGGTCTTGATCACGTCTGGGCCGGTCACGAACATGTTTGAAGTCTTGTCAACCATGATTACAAAGTCGGTCAGAGCCGGCGAATAAACCGCTCCACCAGCGGCAGGGCCCATGATGATTGAGATCTGCGGAATCACACCTGAAGCCATAGTGTTGCGCTTGAAGATTTCTCCATATTTGCCGAGGGCAATGACACCCTCTTGAATGCGCGCGCCGCCCGAGTCGAGCATGCCGATCAGCGGCACACCGGTTGCAATTGCGAGGTCCATTACCTTGATGATCTTGTTGCCGGCAGCCTCGCCGAGCGAGCCACCAAAAATTGTGAAGTCTTGCGAAAACAGTGCAACCTGACGGCCTTGAATCGTACCAACGCCGGTCACGACTGAGTCGCCATAAGGTCGCGATTTCTCCATGCCGAAGGCGGTTGAGCGGTGACGCACAAACTCGTCAAGCTCTTCAAACGAGCCTGGGTCGAGCAGCATCTCGATGCGCTCGCGGGCAGTCTTTTTGCCCTTAGCGTGCTGCTTAGCGATGGCGGCTTCGCCACTGGCATAAACGGCCTCGTGGTAGCGCTTTTCTAAGTCTTTAAGCTTGCCGGCTGTGGTGAAGAGGGCTTCATCCATCGGTGTCTGGTCTGACGTCAAGGTTCACTCCGTGATTTTCAGGTTGCCACAACTCTACCGAAGGCGGGCGGGTTCGCTAACCTTTTGAGCATGGAGTTACCAAAAAGTGCAGCAATCGCAACCAAACTTGTGTGGATCAACGAGACGGGTTCGACCAACTCTGACCTGCTTTCGGCTGCCGTGACTGGGGGCGCTGCCAACTGGCCAGATTTCTCGGTTTATGTCACCGGCTTTCAAAATGCTGGTCGCGGGCGCTCTGGTAGGCAATGGCTGGCCCCGTCGGGCAGCTCGCTTTTTGTGTCAGTTTTAGTGCGTCGCAATGAAGTGCCGATTGAAAATCTAGGATGGCTGCCGCTGCTCGCCGGTCTCGCCATGTCGCGGGCTGTCAAAGATCGCCTGCTAGACCCTTGGGGCACAACCTCAGGGCGGGCAGGCATAACTGGAACACCAGGTGATGAGCCTGTCTCGGCCGAAGCTCTCGTCAAAGCCCAGGCAATCGGTGTGAAGTGGCCAAACGATGTGTTGGTTGGTGAACAAAAAATCAGCGGGGTGCTGAGCGAACTGTTGCCAGACTTAAGCGGTGTGGTCGTTGGAGCCGGCCTTAACCTCACTCTCACTCGCGAACAACTGCCGGTCGAAACGGCCACCTCACTTGCGCTGATTGGCGACGAAACCGCGGAGGCTCAGGCGGGCGGCGCAATCGACAGTGAAACCCTCGATGATGTATTGAGCCGATACCTGCTGGCGCTTCGAGATCTGTTGAGCGACTTCACTGCTTATGCTGGCGATGCCGCGCTCGCCGGTTTGCAGGCGCAGGTGTCTCGTGGCTGCATCACTTTGGGTCAGCAAGTGCGGGCCATATTGCCGGGTGACCAAGAGCTGTGGGGCACCGCCAGGTCTATAGATAACCAAGGTCGGCTGGTGATCGAAACCGCCGCGGGCGAGTTTGTGCCGATCTCTGCTGGCGATATTGTGCATTTGCGCCACAGCTAAACGGCACAATTAGTCTGTGAACTTTCAACCCAACCTTCGCTTGGCCAAATTGCGCCCTCGGGCCACTCGGTTGTTCGTGCCAACATTTGTTTTAGGGTTAACCGTTGCGTCTTTGACCTATTTTGAAAATCGCGAGCTTGAATCTTGGCAATCACTGGCGCTAAATATTGCGGCTGGCATCTTGCTATTTTTTGCTTGGATGCTGCCCATCGTGCGCCAGCTTCTGACAACGGTCGAAGTTTCAACCGCAGGGTTGGTCACCCGCAACGGGTTGTTTGGGCAGAAGCGTCGAGAGATTGATTGGCGACAGGTCTCGGCGGTTGAAGCCAGCCGAGGAGGTCGCATCACGGTTTTTCTTTATGGGGAACAACCGTTGGTTCTCGCTGGTTTGCCTAAGAGCAAACATTTAGTTCGTGAGATGCAAGATTTGATTAGAGGTTAGTGAGGCGAAATGGCGATTCAAAAGAAGCTTCGAGTTGGAGTTATCGGTGCTGGGCAGTTGGCCCGCATGATGACTGCGCCTGCAATCAACCTTGCTATTGACCTGAAAGTTTTATCTGAAGCAGAAGGTTCTTCGGCAGCCTTGGCCACTACGGTTGTGGGCGACTACACGAAGTTTGACGTTGTCAAAGATTTTGCAAAAACTGTTGATGTAATCACATTTGACCACGAGCACGTTCCGCTAGAAATTTTGCAGAAGCTCGAAGCCAAGGGCGTGAGCGTGCAGCCGCCTTCAAAGGCTTTGGCTTTCGCTCAAAACAAACTTCATATGCGTCGCCGTTTAAGCGAACTCAACCTGCCGATGCCCGACTGGGCGGCCATCAAATCTGCCACCGAGCTCGAAGAATTCATCACCAATCACGGGGGAGTAGCTATTCTCAAAACCCCAATCGGTGGCTATGACGGCAAAGGTGTTCGAGTTGTTAGAGACGCTGGCGAAGCAGCCGATTGGCTCAAGCCAGAAGCTTTGGCAAGTTTTGGCGGCGAGCTTTTGGTTGAAGAAAAAGTTGAGTTTGTGCGCGAGGTTGCTCAGCTTAGCGCCCGCAACCCAAGTGGCGACTTCAAGGCCTGGCCTTTGGTTCAAACCACTCAGAGCAATGGCGTTTGCGCCGAAGTTTTAGCGCCAGCCCCCGGAGCGACCCCTGCGATGCTAGAACTGGCTGAAGCGATCGCGTCGCACATTGCCGAAGGTCTGGGCGTGACCGGAGTTTTGGCTGTTGAAATGTTCCAAACTCTCGACGGCAGATTGCTGATCAACGAGCTTGCCATGCGCCCGCACAACTCGGGTCACCTAACCATCGAAGGTTCAGTGACGAGCCAATTTGAACAGCACCTTCGTGCTGTTCTCGACCTGCCACTGGGTGACACCTCACTGACTGCCGAGCACGCGATCATGGTGAATCTTTTGGGCGTTGACGATAAGAACACTTTCGTTGAACATTACGGCAAGGCTATGGCGCAGCATCCGAGCGTAAAAATTCACACCTATGGCAAAGGCGCGCGAGCAGGCCGCAAAATGGGTCACGTCACTGCGGTTGGCTCAAGTGAAACCGCAATTGCCTCAGATGTTTGGCAAGCTGTCGGCATTTTGCTCAAGGGCTAGTTTCACTTTGGCGCTTACTTAGCGTTAGTTGCTCGCAACCATAACTCAAAGGGGCGTTGCGTTCAGGGCAGTTAGCCCGACGCTGACCTAAAATTGAGGTGCAAAACCAAACTTTGAGGAGCCTCATGTCAGAAGCGATATTGGTCGGCGTCGTCATGGGCTCTGACTCAGACTGGCCGGTAATGTGCGAGGCAGCGAATGCCCTCAAAGAGTTCAACATCGGCTTTGAAGTTGAGGTGCTTTCTGCGCACCGAACCCCTGAGCGAATGATTGAGTGGGGCAAGGCTGCTGCCGGGCGAGGAATCAAAGTAATCATTGCTGGTGCTGGTGGGGCGGCCCATTTGCCAGGCATGCTGGCATCGGTGACAACCCTGCCGGTGATCGGTGTTCCAGTGCCATTAGCCAAGCTCGACGGCATGGACTCGCTTTTGTCGATCGTTCAAATGCCTGCAGGAATTCCAGTGGCAACCGTATCAATTGGCGGCGCGCGAAATGCTGGTTTGCTGGCTGCTCGCATCATCGGAGCTTTCGATGACGCATTGACTATAAAACTTGACGAGTTTCGGGTTAGCTTGGCAGAAGCCGTTGCCGAGAAGAATGAGAAGTTAAAATCTCAACTCTAAGCTCCTCTGGTTCGCTGGGCCAGAACACCGGCTCGAACCTTTCGGTGATGCAACGAACCAGCCCTTTTCGCAACATTCAAAATGCCTCGGCGGCTCACCTGAAACGCCGCGCCACTTGGCTGTTTTGGCTAAACCTGCTCTTGCCCGGCTCAGCCCAACTTGTCGCCGGCAGTCGCGCTCTGGCGCGCATCGCTCTGATCGCCAACACGGTGCTCTGGGTTCTCGTTCTTGCTCTCGCTGCTGCTGCCGCAATCGACTTGAACTTAGTGTTGGTTGCTGTTACTTCGCCAATCGCCGTGACCATTGCAAGCTGGCTGCTTTTGGGCTTCGGCATTCTTTATGCACTCTTGGGTTTGAACACTCTCGGTTTGATGCGCCTGCGTCGATTGCCGAGTCGAGCGAGGCTTGCTCGAGCTTTGAGCGTGCTTTTAGTGGCGGGTCTCTTGACAACCGGTTTCGCCAGCGCGTCGAGCTTGGCCCGTGAGCAGGCATCACTAATCGGCGCGGTATTTAAGCACACCGGAATCACCGCGCCTAGCGACGGGCGATTCAATATTTTGTTGCTCGGTTCTGACTCAGGCTCTGATCGCTATGGCATGCGAACCGACAGCATTTCTGTGGTGAGTCTAGATGCCATTACCGGCGATGCCCTCAACATCGGCCTGCCGAGAAACCTGCAAAGGGTGCCATTTAGTGATGGGTCGCCAATGGCACAGCTGTGGCCAAACGGTTATAACTGCGGCGACGAGTGTCTTTTGAATGCCATCAACACCGATGTAATGACCAACCACCAAGATCTTTATCAAAGCGCCAGAGTTACTGGCATCTCGCCGGGTTTGCAAGCTCTAAAAGAAGCTGTTCAAGGTGTCACCGGCCTAACCATTACCAACTATTTATTGGTTGACATGGCTGGCTTCAAAGACCTCATCAATGCGCTCGGTGGTGTCACAATCGATGTCAAAGCTCGCCTGCCAGTCGGTGGCAAGCTCGACGATGGCAGCGATGCGCGCAAATATATTGAGCCTGGCGTTCAACACATGAACGGCACGACAGCGCTTTGGTATGCCCGTTCGAGACACGGCCTAAATGGCAACAGCGACTATTCGCGAATGGCTCGTCAACGTGAGGTTGAAAATGCGCTCATCAAACAGATTAACCCCATGACGCTGCTGACGCATTTTCAAGCCATCGCCAAAGCGGGCAAGCGCATGGTGCGCACCGATATCTCAAGCGACATGCTGGCAACTTATGTGAACCTCGCGCTGAAAAGTCACGCCAACGGAATGCGAACGCTTGAGTTGGTTCCTGCCAATGGTATCGACGTGATTTACCCCGATTTCTCAGCAATTCAAGCGAAGATAAAAACAAAGCTTCACGGCTAAGAGGCTCAGTTAGCTCGTTACCCATTAGGAGGGCATAGTGAAACGACTTTTCACAATCGCGTTAGTCTCATTGGCAGCGCTATCGACTGCGGGTTGTTCGATGTTCTACCCGAACTGGGGTGCGACCGAACTGCCGACCACGACTCCGTCAAGGTCAGCTACTGAGAGCGCCACTCCAACTGAGTCGGCTACCCCAACACCGACGCCAACTGAGTCGGCAAGCCCAACGCCAACCAGCCGAATTGATGCTGAGGTGCAGATTGTTGATGCCAGCGCTGATGCCACAGCCGGCAACATAACGGTGATCGCCCAGGTGAACAATGTGACCGAGAGTTCAGGCACTTGCACGGCAACAATCAAGGCTTCGGGTGTCATCAAGAAGTCTGATTCGGTTAGAGCAGAAGCCAACGCCTCAAGCACCCAGTGCTTCGCTCTCACTTTTGACTTGACTGGTTTGCCCAGCGGCGCCGCCGCTGTTCAAGTGAGCTACGACTCGCCAACAGCTGTTGGCAAATCGAACTACTTTTCGGTGACCATTCCCTAATGAATCAGCGGTTGAGGCGACTTATTGCAGCAGTGTCAGCACTGCTGGTGGTCTTCTCTGCCTTGACCGCGATTGATGCCAGCTCTCAGCCCGCATCGGCCCTGTCTGGTTCGAGGTTTGACCCGGGCCTGATCATTAGCGACAGCGTTTTTTATGACTTTGGCACCATGACAGTTGACGAGATCCAACGTTTTCTTGAATCAAAGGTCCCTAGCTGCACGGCTAAAACCAGCCCAACCTGTCTGCGCTACTACAAGACCGACATTGCAGCACAAAAAGCCGAGACAGGGCGGTGCGCGGCCATTCCAGCCGCCACCGGGCAAACAGCCGCACAGGTCATCTATGTTGTTGCGCGTGCCTGTGGAATTAATCCGCGTGTGCTTTTGGTCATGCTTCAAAAAGAGCAAGGCCTCATCAGCAGCACAAACCCCACTGCCTACATGTATAAAGCGGCGATGGGATACGGCTGCCCCGACAGCAACCCGGCGATCTGTGGCAATGTCTACACGGGCTTATTTAATCAGGTCTATCACGCTGCCGGTCAGATGCGCTGGTATGGAAACCCGAAAGGCTCCTACACCTACCTCAAACCTGGCAACACGATTTCGCGACCCTTTAGCCCAAAGAGCTACGCCACTCTCGACAAGAACGGAAACGTAACTCAAGCGGCAACCTGCGGCTTCAAATCTTTCAAGTTGCAGAACCAAGCAACAGCAAACCTTTATTACTACACGCCTTACACGCCTAACTCGGCCGCACTGAAAAACCTGTATTCACTCGGTGACGGTTGTAGCGCCTATGGAAACCGCAATTTTTGGCGGTATTTTTGGGACTGGTTCGGTAGCCCAATCGGCGGCGGTTTCTTGCTCAAGAGCGACAAATCTGATGTCTTCTTGATCGTCAACGACACCCGTTATCGGGTCACCGACCCAGCTATGCTCACCGCGTTAGCGCCGCTTGGTCCGCTAGGAACCATCTCGCAGGCATATCTAGACAGTTTCAAACTCGGCCAAGACCTCACCCGAGTCTTTAGCTCGGCAACCGGCCAGTATTACTTCTTTGACGACTCTAAAAAGTTCACCTTCAGCGACTGCAATCAGGTCGCAGCTTTAGGCCTAGATTGCACCAAAGCTGTGCAACTCACCAACTCTCAAATCGCTGCGCTTGCACCAGGCGGTTCGGTGAGCACCTATGTGCAAGGAACCCAGGGTGACACCTACCTCATTCAAAACGGCGTGCGTCACGAAATTCTCGACGCGGTTTCAACGGCCAGCGCAGCAATAGCATTGCCGGCAATTTCGCCAATAGCTGCTTCAACTTTTGACTATTTGCCATGGGGGGCGCCAATCGCAAAAGACGGTAGCCTCTTCACCAACCGCAGCAACGGGCACATTGGAGTGATTGTTGCTGGCACCTACTATGAGATTGACCCCGAGGTTTCAGCGCTCGCCGATTTCACAAAGTGGTTTAGAAAATCAACCGGCAGTTTGTCGCTCGAGGGAGTCTCAACCATTGCCAGCCTTAGCAGCGTCTCTGACATCATCGCTGGGCCGAACCACGACACATATTTGATCACCTCGCTTGGCAAGAGACCAATCACGAACCCAGATGAGTTCTTTAGCGCGAACACGCCAACTCAACTTTCGCAAGCGATGATTAACATGCTGCCTGTCGATAATCGGCCTCTGACAGCGCCGATTCTAGCCAAGACTCCCGCGGGAACCATCACCTACTTGATAGCTTCGGCAACCCGCCGACCAATCGAAAACTTAAAAGCTCGATCACT
>JBDLVN010000001.1:0-16490 GCA_039804775.1 Actinomycetota bacterium | reverse complement strand
GGGTTGAGCACGTCAACCGTGCTGGCTTGCCTTGGTTTGCCGGTGTTGTCATCGCCGATTTGTTCTTCGATGTGGCCAACTAGGCTGCTGATGCTGGTTTCGGTCATACCTGAAGTTTAAGCCTGCGACCAGCCAACTGGCGAGGGTCGCGCGCTAAAAGTTCGGCGATTTGCAAGATTGTTTGCGAGGCGGCATCACCTGGGTGCGCGAGCACAACCGGCTCACCCTTATCGCTACCTTCACGCAGCGCGACGCTGAGGCCAACTTGGCCGAGCACCGGCACGTTCTGACCGGTGGCTGCGCTCAGTCGGTCGGCAACCAACTGCCCACCACCTGCGCCAAAAATTTCGAGCTTGGTGCCGTCAGATTGTTCAAGCCAAGCCATGTTTTCGATCACACCAAAGACGCTCTGACCGGTTTGCAAGCCGACCGTTGCAGAGCGTTCAGCCACGTCGCTGGCCGCAAGTTGCGGGGTTGTGACCACAACGGTTTTAGCACTTGGCAAGAGCTGACCCAAGCTGATAGCAACGTCACCGGTGCCAGGCGGTAGGTCAACCAAAAGAATGTCAAGGTCGCCCCAAAACACGTCGGTCAAAAACTGGTTGATGGTGCGGTGCAACATGGGCCCGCGCCAAGCCACCGGAGCATTGCCCTCGACGAACATTCCGATTGAAATCACTTTGATGCCGTAGGCAACTGGCGGCAAAATCAGGTCGTCAACGCGGGTTGGTTTATCGGTGATGCCCAGTTGACCAGGAATCGAAAAGCCAAAAATGTCAGCATCAATCAAGCCAACTCGCAAACCCTTGTCGGCGAGCGCTGCCGCTAGGTTTGCAGTGAGCGAAGACTTGCCAACACCACCTTTGCCTGAGCCGATCAAGAAGATTTTGGTCAGTGTGCTCTCGTCAAATGGGTTGGTTCGCGCTGCTCGACCGGCGCGAAGCTTTGTGGTTAACACGGCACGTTGCTCAGGGGTCATCACGCCAAGGCTCACATTGACGTTGTTAATGCCAGCAACACCACTAACCGCAGCCTGAACTTCGTTTTGAATTCGCGCCGATGCCGGGCAACCCACGACAGTCAAGTTCACGTCAACTTTTGCGTTGCCGTCGGCATCGATCTCAAGGCCGGCAATCATGTCGAGCTCTGGCAGGGGCAGGCGCAGCTCTGGGTCGATCACGGTGTCGAGTGCGGCGCGCACCGCAGTTTCTAGCGGGCTAGTCATTTGCGATGCGACGGCTGCGAGCGCTGCTCGGCTTGGCAGGCGCGGTGCCAGCCTCTGCCCGAAGCTCGGTGAGCAGATCGCGCAACAGGTCTTTCATTTCGTCACGCACAAAGTCTTTGGTTGCGATCTCTTCAATCGCCTGACGCAATGCCACCACTTCACGGGCTAGGTACTCTGTGTCGGCAAGGTTGCGCTCGGCGCGCTGGCGATCTTGCTCGGTCTTAACGCGCTCGCGGTCGGCTTGGCGGTTTTGGGCCAACAAGATAAGAGGTGCAGCATATGATGCCTGCAGTGACAAAATCATGGTCAACAGCGTGAAGTTCAGCTCACGCGGGTCAAACTGAAAACCAGCAGGCATCAACGTGTTCCACAGCAGCCAAATAGCCACAAACACGGTCATCCAAATCAAAAACTCGCCGGTGCCCATCGCGCGCGCAAAGGTTTCGCTAGCTTGGCCGAACTTCTCTTGGTTGATGCCAATCTTTGGCACAAAGCGGTCGCGACGGCTAAACGGGCGGTCGAGGCGGTCGTTGTTTCTAGCCACGAGAACCTCCGTTTCTAGTCGTTTTGTTTGAAACTTTAGGGGCTGCCTTGGTTGCCTGTTTAGCGACCGGTTTAGATGCCGGTTTAGCGACCGGTTTAGCCGCTGGCTTGGCCGCAGACTTCTTGGCTGACGGTTTTGCAACCGGCACTTCGTCTTCGGTGCGCCAGTCATCAGGCAGCAGGTGGTCGAGCACGTCGTCAACGGTCACTACCCCGATTAGGTGATTCTCATCGTCAACTACTGGCAGTGAGACCAGGTTGTAGTTCGCCAAAGTTCGGTGCAACACCGAAATGTGAGTGTCAGCGTGAACCGGCTCTAGCTCGGTGTCAAGCAGTGTGCCTAGGCGTTCGTGGGGTGGGTAGCGCAGCATCCGTTGAAAATGAACTACGCCCAAGAAGCGGCCCGTAACAGTTTCGAAAGGTGGCAGGGTAACAAAGACCGATGCCGCTAGTGCCGGCGCAACCTCGACGCGACGAATCAAAGCCATTGCCTCAGCAACGGTGGCATCAGCCGCACAAATAATCGGTTCGGTCGTCATCAAACCACCGGCGGTGAACTCGTCGTAGGTCATCAGGCGGCGAAGGTCGTCGGCCTCTTCTTCGTCCATCAACTCAAGAATCGCCTCGGTGCGAGCCTCAGGCAAGTTGGCCATAAGGTCAGCGGCGTCGTCAGGTTCCATCAAGTCGAGAACCTCGGCGGCACGTTCGTCGTCGAGCTCAGCAATAATGTCAATCTGCTCGTCTTCGGGCAACTCTTCGAGCACATCAGCCAAGCGCTCGTCGTCGAGCTCTTCAGCCACCTCAATCATGCGCTCATCTGGCAGGTCGAGAAGCGCGCTTGCCAAGTCGGCAGGGCGAAGGTCACTATAGGTTGCAATTAGCTGTTGAGCGCTCTGGCCTTCGGCGTCTTTAGCCTCTTCGGTGACTTGCTCCCAAGCTGAAAACAATGTTGCCCCGCGCACAAAAGGGCTGGCAGAGGTCTTAGGGCGGCGCAAGAACAAATCGCTGACGATCCAATCGCGGCGCTTGCCCTGCTCGATGGCCAAATCTTCAATCGTTGCCGAGCCGCTGCCGTCAAGCAAACTAACCTTGCGGCCAAGCATTTCGGCAATCACGCGAACCTCTTGGCCACGCTGAGTGAAACGACGAAGGTCAATCAAACCGGTGGTAATAACTTGGCCAGCGCTAACCGAGGTGACACGTGCAATCGGCACAAAAACCCGGCGGCGACCACTGATTTCAACCAGCATTCCCGTGGCGCGAGGCGCGCCGTTGCTGCGATATGAAATGAGCACGTCAATAACCTTGCCCACCCGGTCACCAGATGGGTCAAAAACGCCACAGCCAGCCAATCTGGCGACGAATACACGGTTTGAACTCACAGGCTTAAGACTACCCGCAACCGCCTAAACTTGAGCCATGCAAAACCAATCAAACCGCGGCTCAAACCGCGCTCTAAACCGCGGCCTTTCGCCAGTTGTTCCAACCGGTGACGTGGTCGGCGAGTTCACCAGCTATCTCGAAGCGGTGCAGCTAGTTGACAACATCGTCGCTGGCGGTTTTGCAGCCAACCTCATCGCAATCGTCGGCTCTGACCTCAAATCGGTCGAACGCGTGCGCGGTCGCCTAACCTACGGTCGAGTTGCCATGAATGGCGCGCTCAACGGTGCATGGCTCGGCTTGTTTCTCGGAATCATCTTCGCCTCGGCTACCTCGGCCGGTGCCTTCACCAACGACGTCATCGCAGCCGCGGTGCTCGGTGCTGGCCTCGGAATGATCTGGGGAGTCATTCGCATGTCAATGCGCGGCGCTCGCCGACAGTTCATCAGCGGTTCGATAATCATCGCAGCTAGTTACCAGGTGGTCGTGCCTAACGGTATGGGCGGCAAAGCCAGCGAGATGGCAGCCAAGCCTCAGGCTTAACCCATAACCAAACCTTGCTTGTGCAGGCTAGTTTGCTTGCAGAGACTGCATCCACGTTTCAATTTCGGCTACGGTGCGTGGTAGCGCTGCGCTGAGGTTCTCGACGCCAGTCTCGGTGACCAAAACGTCGTCTTCAATGCGCACGCCGATGCCTCTAAAGCGCTCGGGAGCCAAGAGGTCGTTCGCGTGAAAATAAAGCCCAGGCTCGATGGTGAAAACCATTCCAGGCTCAAGTTCGGCGTCGAGATACATTTCGCGGCGCGCTTGCGCGCAGTCGTGCACGTCGATGCCCAAGTGGTGGCTCGTGCCGTGCACCATAAACCTGCGGTGAAACTGCTTCTCGGTTTCAAGTGACTCTTCGGCGCTCACCGGCAAAAGGCCCCAGGCTGCAGTGTGGCGGGCTATGACGGTCATTGCGGCTGCGTGAATCTCGCGAAACTTGACACCAGGTTTGGCAGCAGCAAAAGCTGCGTCGGCGGCCTCAAGCACCGCTTCATAAACCTCGCGCTGCGCCGGGCTGAACTTGCCGTTCACCGGCAGGGTGCGGGTGATGTCGGCGGTGTAAAGGCTATCGACCTCAACGCCAGCGTCAACCAAAATCAGGTCGCCAGCACGGGTTGGGCCGTCGTTGACAATCCAGTGCAAAATGCAAGCGTGCTCACCCGAAGCTGCGATGGTGTCATAGCCGAGGTCGTTGCCGTGAATGCGTGCTGCGCTATAGAAAGCAGTCTCGACAACGCGTTCGCCCTTGCTGGTTGCGGTTGCGGCGGGCAGTGCACGCACCACGTTTTCGAAACCTTTGACCGAAGCAGCAACGGCTTTGCGCATCTCGCCGACTTCAAAATCGTCTTTAACCAAACGCAGTTCGCTAACGAACTCGGCGACCTCTTCAAAGCTGAGGTCGATAACCTCTGTTGCTGAGTCGATGAAAGTTTCGAACTCGGCAAGGTCTCGGGTGCTGATGTTTAGCAGCGAACTAACTTCGTGCAGGTTCGGGCGGTTGCCGACCCAAAACTCGCCAATGCTCGGGTTAGCAAAAAACTCGTCGGTGCCGTGGCCTGCGGTTGGGCGAAAAAATAGCGTGCAGCTTGCATCTCGGTGCGACTGGTCGCCTTGCACGCCAGCCTCGCGAGCGTCAATCACAAGCACAGACTCTGGCACGGTTGCGGTGCCCCACCCGGTGAGGTGAGCAAATGCTGAGTGTGGGCGATAGCGATAGTCGGTGTCGTTGCTGCGCTGTTTGAAACCACCTGCGTGAATCACAACTAGTTGACCCGCGAATCGCTCAGCAACTTTGGCACGGCGTGTGGCCGCGGCGGCTGCCGCCTGACTGATCACAGAGGCAGACTCTGGCGCGGTGATCGTTGCAGGCGCATCGGCCCACTGGCTACCAATGAATGCCAAAAACTCTTCGCTGTGCGGGGTGCGCGAGCGGTTGGTGCTGCGACCTTCAAGCTCAGCCTTTTTATCGGCGGTGTGGGTGCTGTCGGTTGCAGGTCTCTGAGCGTCGTTGTTCATAAAAACGATTCTGCCTGAGTTTTGCGCTTTGCGCACAATGGCGGGGCGGCGGTTCGGCGGCGCGAGCATTCGTGCCAAAATAAAAGTAATGACTAAGCCACTTGCCCGCATCGATTTGCACACCCACTCAACCCGCTCAGACGGCAGGGGAGCACCCGAGCAAGTGATGCGCGAGGCAGCTGAGGCTGGGCTTGATGTGGTTGCCCTAACCGACCATGACACTACTAGCGGATGGGCCGAAGCCGCCGCAACCTGCGCCGAGCTTGGGCTCGAGTTTGTGCCGGGCATCGAGGTCACTTCGCGCGCGCTAATCGAGCGAACCGACGGCAGCTTCGAAAAGTTCTCGGTGCACATGTTGGCTTATTACCCAGACCCAAACAACCAAGCGCTACTCTCAACGCTTGAGGCCTCGGTAGGCAGTCGTGTGACTCGACTCAAAGAAATCACCGACCTGCTGGCTTTCGACTATGACTTCGACTGGAGCCACGTCGAAGAACAACTTGCCGGGGGCAAAACTGCTGGCCGTCCAGCTGTGGCCGACGCCATGATCGCTCGCGGGTTGATCAATGAGCGCGCAGAGTTCTTTGATTTCGTCAAACCCGGTAGCAAATACTATGTGCCTAACCGTGGGGTTCCCACGCCTGAAGAAGCCATTCGTCTAATTCGCGGCGCCGGGGGAGTGCCCATCATCGCCCACCCGATGGCTCGCGGCAAAGGCCCACTACCCGGCCAACCTATGCCCACCGCACATTTTGAATCACTCATCGAAGCGGGCTTAGGTGGCTTCGAAGCTTTTCACAGGGATGTCGCGCCACACGTGTCTGAGTGGCTGCAACAACTCGCGTTCACCCACGACCTCGTGCTCACCGGTTCGAGCGACTACCACGGCACCGGCAAACCCAACCTGCTCGGCGAAAACCTAACGGCGCCTGCGATGTTTGAGCGACTGAAGGCGCAGGGTTTTCACGCTTAAGCGCAGGGTTCATACGCCGAGCTCAGGCCCTGGGTTGGGTGGTGTTGTGGCGCATTTCACACCGAGGTTTGTGCACAGGCGCAGGTTCTTGCTTTTACCTACACCTTTGACCCAGGTGGGCTCTTGATAGGTTCTTGAACGCTGAGATAGCGTTTATGAAAAGAGAAGAACTTCTCAGAACGCTGCGAGAAACCGCCAAAGGTTATGGATTACATTTCTATCTTCTGCGCCAAGGCGGCGACCACGAGATTTGGCAATTTGGAAAAATACAGGTGTCTGTTCCTAGGCACCGTGACATAAAAATAGGTACCGCACGCAGAATCATAAAGAGTTGCATAAGAGAGGCTGAGAGACAGAATGATTGAGGCATTTGCTTTTCAAGAAGATGACATGTGGGTCGTTGACGTTCCCGCGCTGAATAGCATTACACAAGCGCTCACTCGCGAAGAGGTGCCTCACATGTTGTTTGACCTTTACGAAAGTCTCACCGAGCAAAAGGCTGAGCCGGCCAACTTCAGCATAAAAATGCTCGAGGGCAAAGAAGCCCAAGATTACGTTCGCCAGCTCGAGAATGAAACTAAAGAAGTCGACGTGTTTTTAGAGGCACTTGCGCGCAAAGAACATCATATCGCCTAAAGGCTGAAAAACTCGGTGGGGCTTGCTCGCTAGGGCCTTGGCGCTCAAGCAGAGCAACCCGGGCCTAGTAGCTTGTCGGGCCCAATAGGTTGCGCACTCCGCCGCGTGGATTATCTGTGTCAGCGACTCGACGCGGGATCAAGTGCACGTGAGCATGCGAAACCGTCTGGCCGGCAACCTCGCCAACGTTGATGCCCACGTTGAAGCCGAGAATGCTCGGGTCTTCGAGCCTCAATCTGGTTTGCATAGAGTCGACAATTTGGCCTATTGCTGTTTGCTCAGCTTGTGTCAGTTCGAAATAGTTCGGCTCGTGCCGCTTTGGCAGAATAAGCATGTGACCGAATGTCACGGGGAACCCATCGGCGAGAACGAAAGCCAAATGATTGCTCTCGAGAATCTTGCGCTCGCCGGTGGCTTGTGGCTGGCAGAACGGGCAGGTTTCGTCGCGATTTTGATAGATCGCTTCAACTTCGCGAAAGTCGGTTTTATCTTTGTTTCCTTTTTGGGCATTGCAGGTGAAGCAAAGGGCCTGAAAGTTGGCGAGCTCGTCTTTGCCACCGCGAGACTTTGGCACGATGTGGTCGACCTCGAGGGCTTTCAGATCGGCAGAGATTCCGCAAAGTTCACAGCGATGCCTGGCTCGCTTTAGAACCTCGAATCGCAGGTGCCCCGGCACAGCTCCATAACCGCGCGTGCGGTGAGCGAACGCGCGGGCTTGGGTTTCATCTAAGTAATCTGAGATTTTTTCGTCACAAAGTTCAACGAGTTCTTTAACCTGCTCGGGGCTAAAGTGGCTCGCGTCGTTCAGAGCCCAGGTGCCCTTTGAAAGCTCAGCGATGCCGTGACTGCGCAAGGTTGTCTTGGGGTATCGCCCAAGAATCTGTTCAAAATATTCAATCTGAGTTGGGTCCATCGCGGCCAGCTTGGTTGCGATGTCGTGGCTGCTAGCTTGGCCTTTGCCCAACAGCAACTCACGAATTACTACGGGCTGATAGACGTGGCTCATGCGCATGGTCTGCGTGATGAATGACTTAAGTTTTTGATACCCCATGCGCTCAGGTTAGCCCAGCGCGCCGACAGTTGTTCACACTGCTGATTTGTGAGCTTTGCTAACACAAAGCGCACATAGCCAAGCGTTGCCTTTGAATGGCTCCAAATTGGCGGCTTATGCATTGGCCCCCAATTAAAACTCAAAGCGTCGGCCCAACTAGGAGGTTAGGCCGACGCTTTGTGTTTTTACCGAGAGAGGTAAACCTTTTTGGTTTCGCTTGAGTTAGGCGACAGCCACGATTGAGCCGGTTGGTGCTTCGAGCTCGGCGTGTGGTGCCAAAACTAGAGCACCGTGGCGGCGAGTGTTGCGAATGTGAATGGCTAGGCCAACCACGAGTGTGGCGCCCAAGAACAGCACAGCGCTGTATTGCAGCCACCAGGTTTGGCCTTCAAGGTCATAAACCTCTTTGCGTGGCCAGAACAGGTTGATCACTGCGATGAGCTGATAAACCACGGCCACTGCGTTGATCAAGATGCCCCAGCGACCAAGGGTGAACAGTGGCTTGCCGGTTTCGTCGACCCCAGTTAGCTTGCGGCCAGCGATGGTGTTTTTGATGCGCACGATTAGCTGTGGCACTGTTACGCCCAAGTAGGCCAAATAGAGCAGGCCGATGCAAATGCTGGTGAGAGCCAAGAACACTGCAGGTTGATCCCAGTTGGTCCAAAGAGCAACCGCAGCACCAACACCGACCACAATCGAAGCATTGATTGGGGTGCCGGTGCGAGGTGACACGTGGCTCAAGAACTTGTCGAAAGGCAGGCGACGCTCGCGGGCCATAGAGAACACCATGCGTGAGCCAGCGGTCTGAATGGCTAGGGTGCACACAGCAACAGCAATGGCAACATCAACGAGCATGATTCGGCCGCCAACCGGGCCTAGAACCTCGGTGATAACCCAAGGCAGGCCCTGTGTTGCGAGGTTGCCGTCGGTGAGGCTTGGGGCTGCGAGCAGTGCCGCGAAAATCAAGAGGCCACCGCCAACACCCGAGACCACAAGTGCGCGAATGATGGTGCGAGGCGCAGTTCGGCGAGGGTTGTGGGTTTCTTCGCTAAGCTCACCGGCTGAGTCGAAACCAACCATCACATAGGCTGCCATCAAACCTGAGGCTAACCAAGCCCAAATGTAGTTGCTGTCGCCTGCTGGGCCACCGGTGGTTGTCATAACAACGTCGGCGCTGCGGTTTGAGTGAATGAAGAGTGCAAAAACCAATGCGGCAACACCGATGATTTCAAGCACCACGCCCGTGCTGTTGATGATCGACATTAGCTTGACGCCGATGGCGTTGATAGCCGTGGTGATCACGAGCAAAAAGATGCCAAGCAGAACAGCGTTTTGCGCACCGGTCTGTGAGATCGGGCTTGAGTCAGCGGTAGCGCCACCAACAATCTGAAAGCCGCTCCACACCGGAGGCAACACGGCCTGAAGGGCGATGGCTGCGGTGGCCACCGTTAGAACCTGACCGACAATCATGATGAAGCCGGTGAACCAACCAAAAGTTGAGCCGGCTAGACGACCCGACCACTGAAAGATTGCGCCCGAGATTGGCCAACGGGCGGCGAGCTCAGAAAAGTTGAGGGCAACGAAAAGTTGGCCTGCGAACACAACGGGCCAGGTCCAGAAGAACGCTGCGCCACCAAAGCCAAAGCCGATAAAGAACAGCTGAAAGACGGTGGTGAGAATCGAAACGAATGAAAAGCCTGCGGCGAATGACCCAAAAGGGCCTACCTTGCGGTGCAAGGTTTGTTTATAGCCAAAGCCAGCGAGATCTTGCTGTGGCTGTTCGGTTGTGATGCTCATAGAATGCCTTTCGTTGTGGGCGTTAGGGCACACGCTCGTCTTTTTGGTCGAGCGATAGATAATCCCATTTAGCCACTGGCTTGTTCCGCTGAGTTTTCGCTAATGCAACAGTTTTGTTAAATAAAACGCTTCGATAGCGGCCGTTTGACCGCCGATTTTTGGGTGCATAAGAGATGTATGTTTTTGGGCTGCAATGTGTCGTGAATGTTTCAGAAGACAAGAAACGGTGGCCGCCCATTTTGCTATCGCAGCAAAGACGACTCAGCTAAGGCTAGTGATTCAGCTAGTTAGCTAGCAGCACGCCTTGAGTGCGAGCAGATAAAATAGCCTCGCTCGAAAGCTCAAGAACCCTCAGAGCAGCGTCGGCAATGCGCGGCGCAAGATCAATCGCGTCAAGCTCGCGGTTTTCGCGGCGCTGAATAATCACGCTCTCAACGAGGGCCAAAACCAAGTCGGTTGACCGACCAGCCTCAGCCACCCGCTGCCCTTCGATTTGCGAAACCAGCGAGTGATAAGCGCCGCGCAGTTTTTGGCGCTGGGCGTGAAAATCAGCCAAGGCTGGATCGTTTAGCTCGGGCAACAGATAGAGCGAACCCAAGTTGAACTCGTTTTGCATCAAAAGTTTGGCATCGCGAAAACAGAGGGCCCAGAGTTTGGTGGCCGCAGGGGCTTGGGTGCTCAAAAGTCGCTCGGCTGTCGTTAGGGTGGGGGCCACGGTCTGAAGCAGTAACACCAAAAGCATGTCTTGTTTGGTTGCAAAGTAGTGATAGATCGAGGCCTGGCGCACACCGGCAGCATCGGCAATCGCGCGAGTGCTGGTGTTTGAATAGCCAACCTCACAAAAAAGTTGGGCAGCCGAACGCAACAGGTCTTCTTGCGTGCCGAAGCCGCTGACTGATTTTGTTGAGGCTCTTGGGCGGCCGCGAAGGTTTGTCATAGCGAAACTAAGTTAGCACTGCGCTGGCGCGGGCTTGGTCTGTAACAAGCATTTAACAAGGGTGTCACCGCTTTGTCACTCGAATGCTGTTGTATTTCTATCAAGCGACAGAAAAGGTGGTTCGGCCAAATGACAGAAGCGACAACAACCGGCACAACGGCAGGCGCCAAAGCCCACGCCCGCGCGCAAGAAGGCACCGTGGTTTCAGCTGCGCCAGTGCGCCCAGCCAGCGGTTTCGAAAACCTGCCCACCGGCGTTGACCCGGCCAACCTAACTTGGGCCGAGGTGGTTGCCGGCGGCAACTATAGCCAAAAAGTGGTGAGCCGCGGCACCAACCTGCGACTCACCGACATTGCCGGCGATGCCTGCGCGCACATTGTGATCTATAACGCCGATGCACCATTCGAACGACTAAACGTAGCCGACACCGTGAAAGTGCAGTGGCAGGTTTATGCCAGCAAAGGCTATCTGTTGCTCAGCGACCAGGGTCGCGTTTTAGCCAGCCTGGTTGCCGACACCTCGCTTCACCACGACACCATTTATGGCACCAGCACCAAGGCGCGCAACCAAAAGCGCTATGGCAGTGGCGAAGCATTTGGCCCAACCCCAGCCGGCCGCGAGCTGCTAACCCTAGCGGCGGCTAAAAACGGTTTGACCCGCACCGACGTACCGCCGAGTGTTTCGTTCTTTAAAGGTTTGCGCGTTGACGAAGCCGGCTCGGCTGTGTTCACCGGCAGCGCTGGCGCAGGTGCCTCGGTGACTCTGCGTTTTGAAATGCCCGCCATCGTGTTGATCGCCAACACAGCCCACCCGCTCGACCCTCGCGCCGAGTTCGTGAACACCGAGCTTGAGGTTGTGGCCTGGCAAGACTGCGCCACCAGCCCAACCGACCCGCTGTGGTCGGCAACCCCCGAAGGCCGACGCGGCTTTGTGAACACCAACGACTATCTAGCAGCTAAGGGCCGTGCCTAATGTCAAAAATTATCTTGGATGAAATCGTTGCCCCACGCGGGCCTTGGTCAGCTGTGGTGCCTGCGGGGGCGCAGCTCAAGATCATCGACGTTGATGGCAATCAGGCAATCGACTTTTTGGTTTATGACGCCCACAATGTATCGCTTGCCTATAGCGCGCAGGCCACGATTCAAGAGCAGTCAAGTGTCTTTTTGACCACCGGTTCGGTGTTGCGCGACAACGAGTCGGGCGAGCTAATGACCATTATCGAAGACCAGTGTGGCCGCCACGACACCCTTGGCGGGGCTTGTTCTAAAGAGTCGAACACGTTGCGCTATGGGTTGCACACCTATTCGCAGCACGCCTGCGTCGACAACTTTTTGCTGGCCGCCGCCGACCATGACATGGGCAAGCGCAACATTGTGTCAAACATCAACTGGTTTATGAATGTGCCGGTTGACCCCGACGGCGCGCTTGGCATTGTCGACGGCATTTCAGCGCCGGGGCTTTCGCTAACCCTGCGAGCCGAGCGCGATGTTTTGGTTTTGGTTTCAAACTGCCCGCAAATCAACAACCCGTGCAACGGCTTTAACCCGAGCCGCGCCCAAATGATCATCACCACTGACTAACGCCCACCTCAATCGCCAACAACCCAAGCTGCCAGCGAAAGACGCCAATCATGACCACCCAAAAGTTTCACACCCTGTTGATTGCCAACCGCGGCGAAATCGCTGTGCGCATTATTCGTTCGGCCAAAGAGCTGGGCCTGCGCACTGTTGCCGTTTATAGCGAGGCCGACCGCGGGGCAGCCCATGTGCACCTAGCCGACGAGGCGGTGTTTTTGGGCCCGGCACCGGCCGGTGAAAGCTACCTGCGCCACGACCTGATCATTCAAGCCGCGCTTAAGACTGGCGCTGGCGCGATTCACCCTGGCTATGGTTTCTTGAGCGAAAACACCGAATTTGCTGCCGCCTGTGAAGCGAACGGCATTGAGTTCGTTGGGCCGGCCGTGTCGCACCTAGCAGTTTTTGGCGCTAAACACACGGCGCGCGAGGCAGCGATTGCGGCCAATGTGCCGCTGTTGCCGGGCACCGGCCTGCTCGCCGACGTTGCCGAAGCTCTTGCCGAGGCCGAAAAAATCTCATACCCCGTGATGCTCAAAGCAACGGCTGGCGGTGGTGGCATCGGCATGCAGGCCTGCCACAGCCCAGCCGAGCTGGCGAACGCTTTCGAGAACGTGAAGCGCGTGGCGGGTGCAAGTTTTTCGTCGTCGGGCGTTTTTCTGGAACGACTCGTGGTTGGCGCGCGCCACGTTGAGGTGCAGATTTTTGGTGACGGTGCCGGCAACGTTGTTAGCATCGGCGACCGTGACTGCAGCCTGCAGCGCCGCAATCAAAAAGTGGTCGAAGAAGCCCCCGCGCCTAACCTGCCCGAGGCGGTGCGCCGCCAAATCGCTCAGGCAGCCGTTTCGCTTTGCGCGTCGGTCAACTATCGTTCAGCTGGCACAGTCGAATATATTTATGACCCAGCTCGCAAAGAGGCTTACTTTTTAGAGGTCAACACGCGCCTGCAGGTTGAACACCCGGTGACCGAGGCCATCTTTAATATCGATTTAGTTGCGTGGATGCTTCGCCTCGCCCAAGGCGACACCTCGATGCTCGCGACTGCACTTGTGGCGCACGGCGCCGCTGTTGAAGCCCGGGTTTATGCCGAGAACACCGACCTCGGCAACCTGCCAAGTTCGGGCACAATCACGAATCTTGAGTTTGCCGAGGGTGCGCGCGTTGACACTTGGCTTGAGGCCGGCACTGAGGTGAGCACTTTTTATGACCCGCTGCTTGCCAAAGTGATTGTGCACGCAGCCGACCGTGATGCTGCGTGGCTTAAGTTGCGCCAGAGCCTCGGCGAATCTCGCGTCGACGGCATTGCCACCAACTTGGGCATGTTGAAGTCAATAGCCGTTAGCGAACCGGTGTTAAACGCACAGCACAGCACAGCCACGCTTGCCACTATTCACAACGTTGCCCCGCGTTTTGAGGTGCTCAAGTCGGGCATGCTCACCACCATTCAAGACTGGCCCGGTCGCACGGGTTTTTGGTCGGTGGGAATCCCGCCGTCAGGCCCGATGGACTCACTGTCGTTTCGCCTAGCTAACCGTGCCGTTGGCAACGCCGAAGGGGCGCCGGGTCTTGAGATGACCATGCAGGGGCCGACCCTGCGCTTTCACACCGCAACCACCATTGCGGTGACCGGTGCGCCTGCCAAAGTTAAGGTCGCCGGCCGCGAGGTGCCCCAGTGGCAGGCCATTGCATTGCCCGCGGGTGCTGAGGTTGAGGTGGGCGCACCAAGCGTTGGCATGCGCACCTATTTGGCTGTTGCCGGCGGTTTAGACGTGCCACTTGTGATGGGCTCGGCATCAACTTTTGACCTTGGCGAGATCGGCGGTGCGGCAGGTCGCGCGCTAAAAACCGGCGACATCATTGCCTTGCACGAAAATATTGTTGCCAAACCTGAGGTGATTCACGGCTCGCTGATTCCGGTCATAACCAACCACTGGAACATCGCAGCACTCGAAGGCCCGCACGCCGCACCAACCTTTTTCACCGAAAAAGACATGCAAACCTTTTATGGCACCGACTATCAAGTGCACTTCAACTCGGCACGCACCGGCGTGCGACTGGTCGGGCCAAAACCCGAGTGGGCTCGAACAGATGGTGGCGAGGCTGGCCTTCATCCATCGAATATTCACGACACACCCTATGCGGTGGGCGCGATCGACTTCACCGGTGACCTGCCGATTTTGCTTGGCCCCGACGGCCCAAGCCTTGGCGGTTTCACCTGCCCAGCCACCGTTTCACTTGGGCACCTGTGGATGCTCGGCCAGTTGCGCCCAGGCGACACTGTGCGCTTTGTGCCGGTCACCGACGCCCAGGCCAACGTGTTGCGCGAAAACCAACACTGGTGGGCAATCGCCGACCGTGCACCGGTCGTTGACGGCGGCATTTTGCACTCAACACCAGCCAGCGAAACCTCACCAGAGCTAACAGTGCGCCGAAGCGGCGACGACAACCTGCTGGTTGAATTTGGCGAAATGGTGCTAGACCTTGCCTCGCGCATGCGCATTCACGCACTGGCCACCAGCCTTGAAAAGTTGCGCGACGCTGGTTCGCTGCCGGCAATCATCGACCTCACGCCAGGCATTCGTTCGCTGCAAATTCACTTTGAACCACAACTGATTTCGCAAACCGAACTGCTCACAATCGTCGTTGAACTCAACGCCGAACTGCCAGCCACCCAAGACCTCAAAGTGCCAAGCCGTTCGGTTCGACTGCCACTCTCATGGGATGACCCCTCGACGCGTGAAGCTATCGAACGCTACATGAACGGGGTGCGTGATGATGCGCCTTGGTGCCCTTGGAATATCGAATTCATCCGCCGGATTAATGGTCTTGAATCGGTTGATGAAGTTTTCAAAACAGTTTTCGAAGCCGAATATATGGTGCTGGGTTTAGGTGACGTCTATTTGGGTGCACCGGTGGCCACACCGCTTGACCCCAGACACCGTTTGGTCACAACAAAATACAACCCTGCTCGCACCTGGACACCTCAAAATGCGGTCGGCATTGGCGGCGCCTATTTGTGCATTTATGGCATGGAGGGCCCCGGCGGCTATCAGTTTGTTGGTCGCACCGTGCCGATTTGGTCAACCCTGCACCAACGCGGGCCCTATGAACAGGGCGTGCCTTGGCTGTTGCGCTTTTTTGACCGAATCTCTTGGTATCTAGTTGGCGAGGCTGAGCTGCTCGAGATGCGAGCCGACATGAAAGCCGGTCGTTTACCGATTCAGATCGAAGACGGCGAATTCTCGATGGCCGACTATCAGGCGTTTCTCGACGCCAACGCCGAATCGATTGCAGCCTTTAGGGCCTTGCAGGGCGGGGCTTTTGCCGACGAACGTGAAGCGTGGCGAGTTGCTGGCGAGTTTGACCGAGTCGAAGCCGAACCAGAAATGCCTGCCGCTCAAGGTTTCGTTGAAATCGCTGAAGGTTTCGAAGGCATCGAAGCGCCGTTCAACGCCAACGTGTTTCGCATAGGCGTCGCCGTCGGTGATTTGGTCGTTGCTGGTCAAACCGTGGTGTCGGTTGAAGCCATGAAAATGGAGGCAAACCTAGTCAGCCCCGCCGCCGGTCGCGTCGTAAAGATTTTGTCAAAGCCCGGCGACATGGTTGGCCCTGGCACCGTGCTAGCGATTATCGAAAAGGAATAACCCATGACCGATCTCACACTTGCATCGCTAACCGCCAAGGTCGAAGCCGCCTATGCACGCATCGCTGCTGCAGATCGCCCAGAGGTCTGGATTCACCTGCGGCCAAAAGCCGAAGTTTTGGCTGAGGTGGCTGCACTTGCTGCTGCAATTGGCAACGGCGCCCTGGGCATTGACCTACCGCTGGCTGGCAAACTTTTTGCGGTGAAAGGCAATGTCGACTTAGCGGGCTATCAAACCACAGCGGCCTGCCCAACTTTTGGTGAGGTGGCCAGTGACGACGCCACCGCGGTTGCACGACTTCGCGAGGCCGGTGCCGTGCCGTTGGGCGCCACCAACCTTGACCAGTTCGCCACCGGCCTGGTCGGCCAGCGCAGCCCATATGGTGCCGTGCGCCACGCGTTCTTGCCAGGCAAAATATCGGGGGGCTCAAGCAGCGGTTCGGCAGTGGCAACATCACTGGGCATTGTCGACTTTGCGCTCGGCACCGACACCGCGGGCTCAGGCCGAGTGCCGGCAGCTTTTCACGGCCTCATCGGCATCAAACCCACTCGCGGCCTCATCTCTAACAAGGGGGTTGTGCCGGCTTGCCGCTCGCTCGACGTGGTCACCGTTATGGCTGCCGACTTAGCCTTAGCTGCCAAAGCCGCCGAGGTTATGACGGGGTTCGAC